>NZ_JBYTBC010000043.1:0-572 GCF_058788795.1 Variovorax sp. FW301-JW7 | reverse complement strand
GCGCGCGTGCGCCACAGCCTCATCGCGGTCAACTTCATCGACATCTACTTCCGCACCGGGCGCTATCCGCTCGCGCTGCCCAACGGCCTGGGCTCCGACGCCGTGGGCGTGGTCGAGGCCGTGGGCCCGGGCGTGACCGACATCCGCGTGGGGGATCGCGTGGGCTATCTCATCGGGCCGCAGGGTGCGTACTCGCAAGTGCGTGTGATGCCAGCCGATGTGCTGATCCCGCTGCCCGATGGCATCTCGGATCGCACCGCCGCCACGTTGATGATGAAGGGCATGACGGCGCAGTACCTGTTCCGCCAGGTCTATCCGCTCCAGGGTGGCGAGACGATCCTGTATCACGCAGCCGCCGGTGGTGTGGGCCTCATCGCCTGCCAGTGGGCGCGTGCGATGGGCGTGACGATGATCGGCACCGTGAGCACCGACGAGAAGGCTGCGGTCGCCAAAGCCAACGGTTGCACGCACACCATCGTGACCTCGCGCGAGAGCATCGCCCAGCGCGTGCGCGAGATCACCGACGGCAAGGGCGTGCCCGTCGTGTACGACTCGGTCGGCAAAGACACGCT
>NZ_JBYTBC010000042.1:0-577 GCF_058788795.1 Variovorax sp. FW301-JW7 | reverse complement strand
CCACCTTCCGTCAGCTCCCGGCTCCTGAACCCGCTCAATGCGCTCTGGCCAGGGAGTTGCCACGGCGGCAAGTTCACCTGGTTGTGCACCCTGCCCATGCAGATGGGCAGGTCTGCGTCTCCCGCGATAAAGCTGACGATGACCTCCTGGCCGATGCGCGGAATCTGGATACCCCCGAGCTGGTTGCCCGCCCACGGCGAGCTCACCCGCACCCAGCAGCTGCTGTGCTGGTTCTTCTGTCCTTGCCGGTCCCAGGGGAACTGCACCTTGATGCGCCCCAGCTCGTCGGTCCACAGGTTCTGCCCCTCGGGGCCCACCACCAGCGCCACCTGGGGGCCGACCATGGCGGGCTTGGGTTGGGTCGGCTCGGGCCGCAGGGGCTCTGTGACCGGGTGGGCCGTGAAGTCGACCTGCACGCGCCACTGCTGCTTCCGGTCAGGACTGGCTTCGCGGTTCTGGCTGTCTTCGGCGACGTCTTCGATGAGGAAGTGGGTGTCCAGGATCAGGTACTCGGCATTGGCTGATTCCCTCGGGTGCTTCTTCAACTGGAAGGTGCATCCGGGCACCATGCCCCGCA
>NZ_JBYTBC010000041.1:0-608 GCF_058788795.1 Variovorax sp. FW301-JW7 | reverse complement strand
CTGACGTTGCTGTTGGTCGTGCTCAGTCCGGTAGACAGGCTGGAGATACCACTGGTCGCCGTGCTCAAGCCGCTCGACGTGGAAGTCGACAGACTGTCGATGCTGCTCGTCGCCGTGCTCAGACCCGACGACGTCGAGGTCGACAGGCTGCTCACATTGCTGTTCGTCGTGCTCAAGCCGGTAGACAGGCTGGAGATGCCACTGGTCGCCGTGCTCAAGCCGCTCGAAGTAGACGTCGACAGACTGTCGATGCTGCTCGTCGCCGTGCTCAGACCGGACGACGTAGACGTCGACAGGCTGCTCACGTTGCTGTTCGTCGTGCTCAAGCCAGTAGACAGGCTCGAGATGCCACTGGTCGCAGTGCTCAAACCAGACGACGTGGAGGTCGACAAGCTGCTGACGTTGCTGTTGGTCGTGCTCAGGCCACTCGAAGTCGACGTCGACAGGCTGTCGATGCTGCTCGTCGCCGTGCTCAGACCCGACGACGTGGACGTCGACAGGCTGCTTACATTGCTGTTCGTCGTGCTCAGACCCGTGGACAGGCTGGAGATACCGCTGGTCGCCGTGCTCAAACCGCTCGAAGTGGACGTCGACAGACTGTCGATGCT
>NZ_JBYTBC010000040.1:0-653 GCF_058788795.1 Variovorax sp. FW301-JW7 | reverse complement strand
AGCAGTATCGACAGCCTGTCGACGTCGACTTCGAGTGGCCTGAGCACGACCAACAGCAGCGTCAGCAGCTTGTCGACCTCGACGTCGTCCGGTCTGAGCACCGCCACGAGCGGCATCTCCAGTCTGTCGACTGGACTGAGCACGACCAACAGCAACGTGAGCAGCCTGTCGACCTCAACGTCGTCTGGCCTGAGCACAGCGAGCAGCAACGTCAGCAGCCTGTCGACCTCGACGTCCTCTGGTCTGAGCACGGCCACGAGCAGCATCGACAGTCTGTCGACGTCCACGTCGTCTGGCCTGAGCACAACGAACAGCAGCGTCAGCAGCCTGTCGACCTCGACGTCGTCCGGCTTGAGCACGGCAACAAGCAGCATCGACAGCCTGTCGACTTCTACTTCGAGTGGCCTGAGCACGACGAACAGCAACGTGAGCAGCTTGTCGACCTCGACATCGTCGGGCTTGAGCACGGCGACCAGTGGTATCTCCAGCCTGTCCACGGGCCTGAGCACCACGAACAGCAACGTCAGCAGCTTGTCGACCTCCACGTCGTCTGGCCTGAGCACAGCGAATAGCAACGTCAGTAGTCTGTCGACGTCCACCTCGAGCGGTCTGAGCACTGCGACCAGCGGCATCTCGAGCCTGTCGACTGGCCT
>NZ_JBYTBC010000039.1:0-747 GCF_058788795.1 Variovorax sp. FW301-JW7 | reverse complement strand
AGATCGAACTCGATGGTTCTGCCCCTCGCCAGATCAACGCCCTGATCACCGGCGCGGCCCTGTGGGGCGAAGAAGGCCGCCACGTCCAGTACAAGCTCACCCTGCGCCCCTGGCTGCACTTGGCCACCCTGCGCACCGACTGCAGGATCTTCCAGAACCTCAGCGTCGTGCAGATCCTGGACGAACTCCTGGGCGGCTACGCCTTCCCCGTGGACAAACGCCTGATCGAGCACTACCCGGTGCGCGACTACCAGACCCAGTTCAACGAGAGCGACTTCGCCTTCCTTGCCCGCCTGTGCCAGGAATGGGGCATCAGCTACCACTTCGAGCATTCGGACGGCAAACACCGCCTGGTGCTCTCGGATGCCATGGGGGCCTATGCAGCGGGTGATCCGCTGTACGAGCAGGTGGAATACCACGCCCCGGGCTGGAAGATCGATGCCGAGTACATCCACAGCTTCGTTCCCCAGCACCAGCTCACCAGTGGGAAGTACGCCACCCGGGACTATGACTACACGCGCCCCAGGGCGGATCTGAGTGTCTCCAGAACTGATCCGCGCCCCACGGGGCAGGCCGATGGCGAGGTCTATCAATGGCATGCATCCGCCGCGGGAGGTAGCCACTACGCCCAGCCCAATGCAGGAGCAGACACAAGCACCGACCCTCACGGCGAAGGCCGTCTGCTTGCCCTGCTGCGCATGCAGGCACTGCGCACCCAGGGCGCCCGAGCCCAGGCCAGCGGCAACC
>NZ_JBYTBC010000038.1:0-1133 GCF_058788795.1 Variovorax sp. FW301-JW7 | reverse complement strand
CACCGGCGGCAAGCTGAAGATCACGGTGCACGCCAACGCGTCGCTGTTCAAGGCGCCCGAGATCAAGCGCGCCGTGCAAAGCGGCCAGGCCCAGGCCGGCGAGATCCTGCTGGCCAACTACGCCAACGAGAATCCGATCTACGCGCTGGACGGCGTGCCCTTCCTGGCGACGACCTATCCCGAGGCCCGCAAGCTCTACGACGCCTCCAAGCCCTCGATGGACAAGCTGCTGGCCGCGCAAGGCATCAAGGTGCTGTTCGTGGTGCCATGGGCGCCTCAAGGCATCTACACGAAGAAGGAGATCGGCTCGGTGGCCGACCTGCGCGGCATCAAGTGGCGCGCCTACAGCCCGGCCACGGCCAAGATCGCCGAACTCATCGGCGCGCAGCCCGTGCAGATCCAGCAGGCCGAACTGAGTGCGGCGATGGCCACCGGCGTGATCGAGAGCTACATGAGCTCGGGCTCCACCGGCTACGACACCAAGACCTTCGAGCACATCAAGAACTTCTACGACACGCAGGCCTGGATTCCGAAGAACGCGATCCTCGTGAACGCCAAGGCCTTCGATGCGCTCGATGCGACCACCAAGGCAGCGGTGACCAAGGCCGCAGCCGACGCCGAGGTGCGCGGCTGGAAGGTGGCGCAGGAGAAGAACGACGAGTACAAGCGCCTGCTCGCCGAGCGCGGCATGAAGGTGCACAAGCCCTCGCCCAAGTTGGACACCGACATGCGCCAGGTCGGCGGCATCATGCAGGCCGACTGGCTCAAGGCTGCGGGTGCGGACGGCGCATCCATCGTCGACGCCTACAAGAAGAAGTGATGACGCCCCCACGCTCATCACTTCGTGTATCGCTGCCCCCCGAGGGGGCGCAGGCCTCCCTTGGGGCGGCCCGGCGGGAGGCCTGAGCCGTGCGCCGCTTCCTCGACCGCCTGTACGACGGTGCAGGCGCGCTGGGTGCGTTCTGTGTGTTCCTGATCTTCGTGCTGATGATCGTGGCGGGCGTGGGCCGGCAGATGAACTGGCACGTGAGCGGGCTCAACGATGCGGTGGCCTGGCTGTGCGCGGCGGCGGCCTTCTTTGCGATGGCACATGCGTTCCGGCATGGTGACTTCGTTCGCGTGACGCTGCTGCT
>NZ_JBYTBC010000037.1:0-1148 GCF_058788795.1 Variovorax sp. FW301-JW7 | reverse complement strand
GAGCAGGCGCGGCTCATCAAGCTGCAGCTGCCCGCGTCGGCGCCGCAGAACGCCGTCGTCGTCGAGCGCTTCACCGGTAGTGAAGGCCTCAACGAACTCTTCGACTTCACCATCGACACCCTCGCCACGTCGAGCGAGTTCGATCCGTTCGCGCTGATCGGCGAAGAGCTGAGCCTGCGCCTGCTGCTGGCCAACGGCAGCTTTCGCACCTGGCACGGCTACCTCACGGCCGTCGATGCGCTGGGCGGTGACGGCGGCCTGGCGCGCTACCGGCTGCATCTGCAACCCTGGCTCGCCGCGCTGGGCCTGCGCCGCGACAGCTTCGTGTACGCCGCCAAGCACGTGCAGGACATCGTCAGCGAAGTGTTCGCCGACCACACGACCGCCAGCTTCAGCTTCGAAGTCACGCAGGAGATGCCCGTGCGGCCCACCTGCGTGCAGTACCGCGAATCGGACCTGGCTTTCGTGCTGCGCCTGCTGGCGGAAGAGGGCCTGAGCTTTCGTTTCGAGCACGAGCAGCAGCAACAGTCGAGTGGTGGCAGCAGCGGCAACACCACGCCCTCGCACCATCGCCTGGTGATCTTCGACCGCGCGGCAACCCCGCCCGACTGCGCCTTGTCGCAGATCCGCTTCCACCGCGTCGACGCCACCGAAGCGACCGACGCCATCACCGCCTGGAGCAGCCGGCGCCAGGTCACCACCAACGCCGTCATGCGCAACGCCTGGGACGCCAGCGTGTTGCAGGCCCCCACCGGCTCGGTGCAGAGCGCGCTGGCCATGGGCGAGGTGCCCGTGCTGGAGCACTACGACGGCAGCGGTGCACAACGCTATGCCGACAGCGCCACCGCCGCCCGGCGCGCCGAGCAACAGCTGGTGGCTTTCGAATCGCGCATCAAGCGCTATGGCGCCGCGGGCAGCGTGCGACAGCTCGGTGCCGGCGAGCGCTTCACGCTCACGCAGCACGACCGCTACGACGGCCGCAGATTCCTCGCACTGCGCGTGCGCCACGAAGCGGCCAACAACCTCGGCGCACAGGCCGCGCAGGTGCTCGAGGCCGGCGAGCTCGAGAAGGGCAGCTACCGCAACAGCTTCGAAGCCCAGCCGGCCGAGGCGCAGGTCGTGCCGCTGTGGCGACCCAAGCCCACGGC
>NZ_JBYTBC010000036.1:0-1201 GCF_058788795.1 Variovorax sp. FW301-JW7 | reverse complement strand
GCTTAGATGTCGAGGATCTTGGCCACGACGCCCGAACCCACGGTACGGCCGCCTTCACGGATGGCGAAGCGCAGGCCTTCTTCCATCGCGATCGGGTTGATCAGCTTGACGGTGATGCTGACGTTGTCGCCAGGCATGACCATTTCCTTGTCCGCGGGCAGCTCGATCGCGCCGGTCACGTCCGTCGTGCGGAAGTAGAACTGCGGACGGTAGTTGTTGAAGAACGGCGTGTGACGGCCACCTTCGTCCTTGGACAGGACATACACCTCGGCAGTGAAGTGCACGTGCGGCTTGATCGAGCCGGGCTTGCACAGCACTTGGCCGCGCTCGACTTCTTCGCGCTTCGTGCCGCGCAGCAGCACGCCGACGTTGTCGCCCGCTTGACCTTGGTCCAGCAGCTTGCGGAACATTTCCACGCCGGTGCAGGTGGTCTTGACGGTCGGGCGGATGCCGACGATTTCGATTTCTTCGCCGACCTTGATCACGCCGCGCTCGACAGCGCCGGTCACCACGGTACCGCGACCCGAGATCGAGAACACGTCTTCGACGGGCATCAGGAACGTGCCGTCCACAGCGCGCTCAGGTGTGGGGATGTACGTGTCCAGCGCTTCGGCCAGCTTCAGGATGGCTTCTTCGCCCAGCTTGCCCTTGTCGCCTTCCAGGGCGAGCTTGGCCGAGCCGTGGATGATGGGGGTGTCGTCGCCAGGGAACTCGTACTTGTCGAGCAGCTCGCGCACTTCCATTTCGACCAGCTCGAGCAGCTCGGCGTCGTCGACCATGTCGCACTTGTTCAGGAAAACGATGATGTAGCCCACACCCACCTGGCGAGCCAGCAGGATGTGCTCACGGGTCTGGGGCATCGGGCCGTCAGCGGCCGAGCACACCAGGATGGCGCCGTCCATCTGAGCGGCGCCCGTGATCATGTTCTTCACATAGTCGGCGTGACCGGGGCAGTCGACGTGTGCGTAGTGGCGGTTGGCCGTTTCGTACTCGACGTGCGCGGTGTTGATCGTGATGCCGCGGGCCTTTTCTTCGGGCGCTGCGTCGATCTGGTCGTAAGCCTTGGCTTCGCCGCCGAACTTGGACGACAGAACAGTTGCGATCGCAGCCGTCAGCGTGGTCTTGCCGTGGTCAACGTGACCGATCGTGCCCACGTTCACGTGCGGCTTGGTGCGGGTGAATTTACCTTTTGCCATTTTTC
>NZ_JBYTBC010000035.1:0-2036 GCF_058788795.1 Variovorax sp. FW301-JW7 | reverse complement strand
ATACCGCTGGTCGCCGTGCTCAAACCGCTCGAAGTGGACGTCGACAGACTGTCGATGCTGCTCGTGGCCGTGCTCAGGCCAGACGATGTGGAAGTCGAGAGACTGCTGACGCTGCTGTTCGCTGTGCTCAGACCGGACGACGTCGAAGTCGACAGGCTGCTCACATTGCTGTTCGTCGTGCTCAGACCAGTAGACAGGCTCGAGATGCCGCTGGTCGCAGTGCTCAGACCGCTCGAAGTGGAAGTCGACAAGCTGTCGATGCTGCTCGTAGCCGTGCTCAAACCCGACGATGTCGAAGTCGACAAGCTGCTGACGCTGCTGTTGGTCGTGCTCAGGCCACTCGAAGTCGACGTCGACAGGCTGTCGATACTGCTCGTCGCCGTGCTCAGACCCGACGACGTGGACGTCGACAGGCTGCTGACATTGCTGTTCGTCGTGCTCAGACCCGTGGACAGGCTGGAAATGCCGCTGGTCGCCGTGCTCAGGCCAGACGACGTGGAGGTCGACAAGCTGCCGACGTTGCTATTCGCTGTGCTCAGGCCCGACGACGTCGAGGTCGAGAGACTGCTGACGTTGCTGTTCGTCGTGCTCAGGCCCGTGGACAGGCTGGAGATACCGCTGGTCGCCGTGCTCAAACCGCTCGAAGTGGACGTCGACAGACTGTCGATGCTGCTCGTGGCCGTGCTCAGACCAGAGGACGTCGAGGTCGAGAGACTGCTGACGCTGCTGTTCGCTGTGCTCAGACCGGACGACGTCGAGGTCGACAGGCTGCTCACATTGCTGTTCGTCGTGCTCAGACCAGACGACGTGGAGGTCGACAGGCTGTTCACGTTGCTGTTCGTCGTGCTCAGGCCAGTCGACAGGCTCGAGATGCCGCTGGTCGCAGTGCTCAGACCGCTCGAGGTGGACGTCGACAGACTACTGACATTGCTATTCGCTGTGCTCAGGCCAGACGACGTCGAGGTCGACAAGCTGCTGACGTTGCTGTTCGTCGTGCTCAGGCCACTCGAAGTAGAAGTCGACAGGCTGCCGATGCTGCTCGTGGCCGTGCTCAGACCAGAGGACGTCGAGGTCGACAGGCTGCTGACGTTGCTGCTCGCCGTGCTCAAGCCGGACGACGTCGAGGTCGACAGGCTGCTCACGTTGCTGTTCGTCGTGCTTAGGCCGGTGGACAAGCTGGAGATGCCACTGGTCGCGGTGCTCAGACCCGACGACGTCGAGGTCGACAAGCTGCTGACGTTGCTGTTGGTCGTGCTCAGGCCACTCGAAGTAGAAGTCGACAGGCTGTCGATGCTGCTCGTTGCCGTGCTCAAGCCGGACGACGTCGAAGTCGACAGGCTGCTCACGTTGCTGTTCGTGGTGCTCAGACCCGTCGACAGGCTGGAGATACCGCTGGTCGCGGTGCTCAGACCAGACGACGTGGAGGTCGACAGGCTGCTCACGTTGCTGTTGGTCGTGCTCAGGCCACTCGAAGTGGACGTCGAAAGGCTACTGACATTGCTATTCGCTGTGCTCAAACCGGACGACGTCGATGTCGACAGGCTGCTCACGTTGCTGTTCGTCGTGCTCAGACCAGTAGACAGGCTCGAGATGCCGCTGGTCGCAGTGCTCAGGCCCGACGACGTCGAAGTCGACAAGCTGCTCACGTTGCTGTTCGCTGTACTCAGACCGGACGACGTCGAGGTCGAGAGACTGCTGACGTTGCTGTTCGTGGTGCTCAGGCCCGTGGACAGGCTGGAAATGCCGCTGGTCGCCGTGCTCAAACCGCTCGAAGTAGAAGTCGACAGGCTGTCGATGCTGCTCGTGGCCGTGCTCAAGCCGCTCGACGCGGAGGTCGACAGGCTGCTGACACTGCTGTTCGCCGTGCTCAGACCGGACGACGTCGAGGTCGACAGGCTACTCACGTTGCTGTTCGTGGTGCTCAGGCCCGTGGACAGGCTGGAGATCCCACTGGTCGCCGTGCTCAGACCGCTCGAGGTAGACGTCGACAAGCTGCTGACGTTGCTGTTGGTCGTGCTCAGTCCGGTAGACAGGCT
>NZ_JBYTBC010000034.1:406-2087 GCF_058788795.1 Variovorax sp. FW301-JW7 | reverse complement strand
CGGCGACCAGTGGGATCTCCAGCCTGTCAACGGGCCTGAGCACCACCAATAGCAACGTCAGCAGTTTGTCGACGTCCGCGTCGTCGGGTCTGAGCACAGCGACCAGTGGTATCTCCAGCCTGTCCACTGGCCTGAGCACGACGAATAGCAACCTGGACAGCCTGTCGACTTCCACGTCGAGCGGCTTGAGCACTGCAACCAGCGGCATCTCCAGCCTGTCTACCGGACTGAGCACGACCAACAGCAACGTCAGCAGCTTGTCGACGTCTACCTCGAGCGGTCTGAGCACAGCGACCAGCGGTATCTCCAGCCTGTCCACGGGTCTGAGCACGACGAACAGCAACGTGAGCAGCCTGTCGACTTCCACGTCGAGTGGCCTGAGCACGGCCACGAGCAGCATCGACAGCCTGTCGACGTCTACTTCGAGCGGCTTGAGCACAGCGACCAGTGGCATCTCCAGCCTGTCCACGGGCCTGAGCACCACAAACAGCAACGTGAGCAGCCTGTCGACTTCGACGTCGTCGGGCCTGAGCACGGCGACCAGTGGTATCTCCAGCTTGTCCACGGGCCTGAGCAGCACGAACAGCAACGTGAGCAGTCTGTCGACCTCGACGTCGTCGGGTCTGAGCACGGCGACGAGCAGCATCGACAGTCTGTCGACGTCTACTTCGAGCGGCTTGAGCACGGCGACCAGTGGTATCTCCAGCCTGTCTACCGGACTGAGCACGACCAACAGCAACGTCAGCAGCTTGTCGACGTCTACCTCGAGCGGTCTGAGCACAGCGACCAGTGGCATCTCCAGCCTTTCCACGGGCCTGAGCACCACGAATAGCAACGTCAGCAGCCTTTCGACCTCGACGTCCTCGGGTCTGAGCACCACGAACAGCAACGTAAGTAGTCTGTCGACTTCCGCGTCGAGCGGCCTCAGCACGGCTACCAGTGGTATCTCTAGCCTGTCGACGGGCCTGAGCACGACGAACAGCAACCTGGACAGCCTCTCGACCTCCACGTCGAGCGGTTTGAGCACAGCGACCAGCGGCATCTCCAGCCTGTCCACGGGCCTGAGCACCACGAACAGCAACGTGAGTAGCCTGTCGACTTCGACGTCGAGCGGTCTGAGCACGGCGACGAGCAGCATCGACAGCCTGTCGACGGGTCTCAGCACCGCGACTAGCGGCATCTCCAGCCTGTCCACGGGCTTGAGCACCACGAACAGCAACGTGAGCAGCCTGTCGACTTCGACGTCGAGCGGTCTGAGCACCGCCACGAGCGGCATCGACAGCCTGTCGACGGGTCTCAGCACCGCGACCAGTGGCATCTCCAGTCTGTCCACGGGCTTGAGCACCACGAACAGCAACGTGAGCAGCTTGTCGACTTCGACGTCGTCGGGTCTGAGCACGGCCACGAGCAGCATCGACAGCTTGTCGACGGGTCTCAGCACCGCGACCAGCGGCATCTCCAGCCTGTCCACGGGCTTGAGCACCACGAACAGCAACGTGAGCAGCTTGTCGACGTCGACGTCGAGCGGTCTGAGCACCGCCACGAGCGGCATCGACAGTCTGTCGACGGGTCTCAGCACCGCGACCAGTGGCATCTCCAGCCTGTCCACGGGCTTGAGCACCACGAACAGCAACGTGAGCAGCTTGTCGACTTCGACGTCGTCGGGTCTGAGCACGGCCAC
>NZ_JBYTBC010000034.1:0-309 GCF_058788795.1 Variovorax sp. FW301-JW7 | reverse complement strand
CACGAGTAGCATCGACAGCTTGTCGACGGGTCTCAGTACGGCGACCAGCGGCATCTCCAGCCTGTCCACAGGCCTGAGCACTACGAACAGCAACGTCAGCAGCCTGTCGACCTCGACGTCGTCGGGTCTGAGCACGGCCACGAGCGGAATCGACAGCCTGTCGACGGGTCTCAGCACAGCGACCAGCGGTATTTCCAGCCTGTCCACGGGCTTGAGCACCACGAACAGCAACGTGAGCAGCCTGTCGACTTCGACGTCGAGCGGTCTGAGCACGGCCACGAGCAGCATCGACAGTCTGTCGACGGGTCT
>NZ_JBYTBC010000033.1:0-2694 GCF_058788795.1 Variovorax sp. FW301-JW7 | reverse complement strand
CTGATCACCTTTGTTCAGCTTGTATTCGTAGAGCAGCAGCGCGCACGGCACGCACGATGCTGTTGTAGCCAGTGCAGCGGCACAGGTTGCCTGCCAGTGCCTTGCGAATCTCTTGCTCGCTTGGGTCCGCATTCGTGTCCAGCAGGGCCTGCGCCGCAATCAACATCCCCGGCGTGCAAAACCCGCACTGCAGTCCGTGATGATTTTGGAACTCCTGCTGCAGCGTCGACAGACCCTCGTCCGTCGACAGCCCCTCGACCGTGGTGATGAAGGTCTCCTGAGCCTGCACTGCAAACATCAAGCAACTGCGTGCCTGGCGCCCGTCCACTACCACCGTACATGCGCCGCAGGCGCCATGGGCGCAGCCCACGTGCGTGCCCGTCAGTCTCAGCTTGTGGCGCAGGAAGTCCGCCAGCAACATGCGCGATGGCGCCTGGGCCTCCATGCGCACGCCATTGACCGTCACCGCGATCTGACTCAATGCTTCGCTCATCTGTTATCTACTCCAGTTGCACCACGCAAGGCCCGCTCCACCAGCACTCCCACCGTGTGCCTACGGTAAGCCCCTGTCGCGTACGGATCGGACATCGGCTCGATCTCCGCGCGCGCCTGTGCCACCACCTGCTCAATCACTTCATCCGCACCCAGCCCGCGCGCCAGCACCAGCGCCTCAGCCTTGCGCAGCCGTACCGGCACCCCATCGACGCCCATGGCCGCCAGCCCCACCTTCGTGACCTGCTCGCCCTGGCGCTCCAGATATGCGGCAAGGCCAACAACCGCCACCCCCTCTTGCCTGACGCTCACTTCCTGGAACAGCGCGTACGACCCCACCCCACAGATCGGAAATCGCACCTCCCGCAGGAACTCCCCAGGAAGGACCGCGGTCGTCAAGTCGCCAAGGAAGAACTGTGCCGCCGTCACTTCGCGCGCGCCATTTACTCCGTCAATCACCATCACCGCGTCCAGCGCCATCGCCACTGACGGCAGCTCCGCCACTCGGTCTGCATGTGCGATCGTTCCGCCCACCGTGGCTCGGCTGCGCACCGCGATCGGGCCAGCCCACTCCAGTGCCATGGCCACCAGCGCGCAGTGTTTGCGCACCAGCGGCGATTCCATTGCATCAAGTTGACGCGTCATCGCGCCCAGCGCGACATACCCATCGCGCAGCTCGATGAAATCCAACTCCGGGCAACGGTTCAGATCGATGAGCGCTGCGGGCTTCATCACCCGCAGGTTCAGGATCGGCACCAGACTCTGGCCGCCAGCGAGCACGCGTGCGTCCATGCCATAGTGGCCCAGCAGCTCGATCACCTGCGCCACCGTCTGCGGCGCGTGGTAGTCAAACGCAGCCGGCTTCATCTCGACCTCCGTGCCGAGCGCACCATGCTCACTTCGAGCCGGCCAGTGCTTCTGCCGGCGGTGCATCCGCCTGCCGGTCCGCCAGCGGCGCCGTCATCGCGTTGTAGCCAAAGCACCATGCCGGATCCTCCTCGTACTTCAGAAATGTGTTCGCATTCGAGATGGCCTGCACCTTGGAGGCGCGCCCTTGACGAGTGAGCTCGTAGCGTCGAAACGCTGTCGTGAAGTCTTCCGGGTGAGCGCCCATGCACCGCGACAGCACCGCCGCATCCTCGAACGCCATCCCCGCCCCTTGGCCCATGTGCGGCTTCATCGGATGACACGCGTCGCCCAACAGTACGACCCGCCCCGAACTCCACAGCGGCATCGGATCGCGCGTGAGCAGCGGCCATTTGCTGATATGCAACGACGCACCGATCACCCGCTGTACCTCTTCGTGAAAGCCCGCATAGTGATCCTGGACTTCCTTGATCGTCACATCCACTGGCGAGGTGCCCTCCCAGGCTGGATCAGGCGAGCCCGTCACGAAGTACACCTCGTCCTTGGCCTTGGTCGTGTAGTAGATGATCATGTGGCGATCTTCGCCAGACCAATGACGCTGATCAGACCAGAACTTCGCTCCGTCCGACTCCAGCGGACGCGACAGCCGTGAGGTCGGAAATACGGAGCGGTAGGCGACAAACCCCGAGTACTTCGGAGGCTCCACCCCCATGAGCAGCTCGCGCACCCGCGAGTTGACTCCGTCCGCTCCGATCACCGCAGCCACCTCTTCCACCGTCCCGTCGGTAAAGCTCAGCTTGAGCCCCTCGCCTGCCTGATCGATACCCACCAGGCGCTTGCCGAACTGGATCGTACCCGGCCGCAAACCACGCAACAGAGCCGCTTGCAGATCGCCACGATGCAAGATCGCATGCGGCTCGCCGAAGCGCTCACGCCATTCGCGTTGCGGTTGCGAGTACAGGATCTCGCCCGTGTCCCAGACCCGACTGAACCAGGTCTCTGGCACTTGGCCCCGAACCAGCATCTCGTCCACCACACCGGCTGCGCGCAGCACATTCATTCCGTTCGGATAAATGTTGATGCCCGCTCCGATGCGCCCAAGCTCAGGGGCTTGCTCATACACCGTCACGTTCTCGAACCCCGCGCGCTGGAGCAGCGAGCCGGCCGTCAGCCCACCCATACCACCACCGATCACGGCAATCTTCTGCTGAGTCATCTCTATCCTTGCTCGTCTATGCACGCCCCGCAAAAAAGGGTCGCTCCAGTGCTTGCATATCGCCCCGAAGCATCGACAACCGCCCGGCGTCGCCCCATGACCGTGCTCAATCATTCTAC
>NZ_JBYTBC010000032.1:0-2700 GCF_058788795.1 Variovorax sp. FW301-JW7 | reverse complement strand
CGGCCCGGCCAACTTCCGCTGCACCGAGTGATAAGTGATCTTCCCCGGACACTCGAAGGTGATGTCCCCATCCTGCAGCGTGATCGATGCGCCCTGCGCGGTCGCGATGCGGATCTTCTTCTTGGCCGCGAACTCCACCGTCTGGTCGGTGCTGGCGATCTTCAGGGCCTCCTTGGCCTGCACGCGCAACTCGTCGTGCTGCGCCTGGAAGTCCAGGTCGTCGTTGCCCGCGATGACCGACAAGCCTGTGTCTGCATCGGCCTTCTGCGCCCCGGCCAGCACCCCGATGGCCTGTCCGCTGTGCACGCGCAGCACGTCGGCCAGCGCCAGGTTGATGTCGCCGCCGCTGGCCAGCGTGGCAGTCTCGCCGCTGACGACCTGCAGCTGCTGGCCCGCGACCATCGCCAGGCCGCCGCGTGCGGCCAGCGCGATCACGGCGTCGCTGGTGTGCGGCACCTTGCCCTCGCCGGTGGCGATGGCCTTGTCTGCGGCGTCCGCGTAGGCGGCATCGAGTGCATCGGCAGCGACCATGCCGCTGGCGGTGCGCTCCATCGCGACGTAGGGGGCGCGCTCCTTGTCCAGCTGGGATTCGTTGGCCTTGGTCGCCCCGATGTGCCCGGCCAGCTGCACGGTCTCGTGGGTCTTGGCCGCATCGCTGAGGGCCTGGCCCAGCTGCTGCACCTGCTTGAGCAGCGCCATGCCGGCGGCGAAGTCGCCCACGGGCTCCAGCTTCTGGCCGCCTGCGCCGTGGTACGTGCTCAGCAGCACGCCCTTGCCCCCTCGCAGGGCCGCATAGCCGTCGGTGCGCAGCTCCAGGCCCTGGCCTCGGAAGCTGCCCCGGAAGTTGTCGGCCTGGTGGATCAGGTGGCCCAGGTTCAGCTGGCTGTGGGCGGTGCTCGCATGCAGCTGCACGCGCAGCTGCTGGTTCGAATCGTCGAACACCAATTGGCTGAAGCCTTCGCCGCCGAACTCCTTGGTCTTGAAGCCGCTCAGGGCCGCTGCATTGCGGTGGCCCTTGTCGTCGGCGCTGGCACCGTGCCAGGGCGGGGCATGGCCGGCTGCGAGGTTGGCCTGGGCGCTGGGCGAGGCGTTACCCGCTTGGGCGAAGACGTCTTCATTGGTTTCACCGGCGCGCGATGCACCACCGGGCGTGGGGGCGAGGCCGCCGTCGCCGCGGCCGTTGTACAGCGCACCGACGATGACGGGCTGGTCCACATCGAGGTCGACGAACTTGACCAGCACTTCCTGCCCGATGCGTGGCAGCCACTGCCAGCCCATGCCGGGGCCCGCCTGGCGCTGGGCCACGCGAATCCAGCGGGTGCTGCGGTTGTCCTGGGCGTTGTCACCGTTGCTGTTGTCGCTGGCGTTGTTCTGCCAGTGGAAGCGCACGCGCACGTCGCCACGGTCGTTGCAGTACAGCTCGTCGGCGCCGTTGGGTGAGGTCTCGCCCGAAGGGCCGACCACGATGGCGCTGTGCACGCCGCTGGCCGTGGGCCTGGCGTGCAGGCGTGCGCCATCGGCCGCGGCCAGGGCCGGGCGCCAGGGGCGCGGGGCGTGCACGCCCGAGAAGCTGTTGGCGTAGCCCTGGGCCTGGGCGCTGGCCAGGCTCTGGGGCTGCGGATAGATGCTGTTGTCGTTGTTCGTGCCTGTTGCTGCAGACACCAGCCCGAACACATCGGCCTCGGCCGTCACGGGGGCGCAGGGCTGGTCGAACACGAGGTGTTCTGTCAGCGCACCCAGCTGCGCCGCAATCGACGCCGCCGTGTCCTTGGGCAGGTTGTTGATGCCCACGTGTTCGACGGTGTCCAGCAGCAGCGCAGGCCTGGCTTGCAGCCCGAGTGCGGGCGCGTCGTCGATCTCGAGGCGCGTGCCCGCGCGCAAGGTGCGCACGGTGCTGTGGCCCAGCATCAGGTCGGCGCGGCATTCGGCCGCTTCCATCATCAGGGCCGCGTAGCGCTCGACGGTGCGGTTGGTGTCCCAGCCGCGGCTGCGGTCGTTCAGGCCCAGCACGTCGTCGTACTCCAGGCGCGGGGCGTTCTTGCCGCCGACCGGAAAGCGCGCCGGGGCGCTGCCTGTGAGCTGGCGCTTGCCGTCGACGTTCCAGGCGCTCAGATGCACCTGGGCCACCGACTGGCGCATGCGGCGCACCAGTGCCTGCACGGCGTCGCTGCGCTCCTGGGAGCTCTTGCGGTGAAAGCGAACGGGCGAGCCTGCATCGGCGGGCTGGGTGTCGTTGGACGAGAAGATGACGAGCTTGTGGCCCGTCGGGGCCTGGGCGTCTTCCTCGGTGCGCCAGGCCAGGCCTTCTTCGGCCAGCAGGCGCGAGAAGAAGTCGTAGTCGCTCTCGCGGTACTGGGTGCAGTAGGTGCGAACGGGGGCGTCGGCGAGGAAGCTGTTCACTTCGGAAGAGAAGGCCCAGCTGCCCGCATCCGCATACGGCGCCAGCACGCGTTCGATGATGTCTGCGATGCTGCGCTGCTGGAAGACTTGGCTTCGGCCTTGCTGGGTGGCCAGCCAGAGCCAGGGAACCAGGGTCAGGCGGTAGCGGGCCAGGCCGCCGTCGGAGCCCAACGACTCGACTGCGCGAATCAATCCAGTGCGCTTTGCGAGCGAGCCATTGGCCAGCACCGTAACCAGCGTCAGCGGCTGGTCGATCAGCGAAGACAGCGCCAGGTCCGCACGCAAGCTCAGGCACACGAT
>NZ_JBYTBC010000031.1:0-5890 GCF_058788795.1 Variovorax sp. FW301-JW7 | reverse complement strand
CATGGAGGCGTCTTCGTCGATGTCGAGCGCGCGTTGCATACGGCGCGCCGGCGCTTGGCTGGTTTGCAGCGCGCCCCTGAGAAGCACGCGCGTCATGCGATGAAGGTGCTGATGAAGTTCAAGCTGCTGGAGTTGCATGCGGTGTCGCACGCTGAGTGGGATGCGTGGCTAGCTGGGACGCCGTACTTCGAGCTGATCCGGGCTCGTTTCTTTGCTGGTGAGACGCTGGAGGCTCTGACGGGAGAGCTGTTGGCCGAGTTGGTTGCGGTTGGCACGGCGCGATCCGATGCATCAAGGATCTGTAATAGCTGATTGGTGCTTGTTTGCTCCAATAAAAAAGCGCCAATTCTTTCGAGTCAGCGCTTTTTATGCGTTTGGTCTTTGCTTCGCGCAAAGCAAAAAACCCCAGTCATTGCTGACTGGGGTTTTCTGGGCTGTAAGAGCCTGACGATGACCTACTTTCACACGGGAACCCGCACTATCATCGGCGCTGAGTCGTTTCACTGTCCTGTTCGGGATGGGAAGGAGTGGTACCAACTCGCTATGGTCATCAGGCATAAAGGGTTGTCTGACTGATCACACGATCAATCAAACGAATTCATAGAGTTTGGAATCAGTTTTTGGCGAATTATTTTGAATGCGTCAACTTGGCATAACACCTTGATCAGATTGATCAAAGTTATAGGGTCAAGCCGCACGAGCAATTAGTATCAGTTAGCTTAACGCATTACTGCGCTTCCACACCTGACCTATCAACGTCCTGGTCTTGAACGACTCTTTAGGGGGCTCAAGGCCCCGGCAGATCTCATCTTGAAACGAGTTTCCCGCTTAGATGCTTTCAGCGGTTATCTCTTCCACACTTAGCTACTCGGCAATGCCACTGGCGTGACAACCGATACACCAGAGGTGTGTCCACTCCGGTCCTCTCGTACTAGGAGCAGGCTTCCTCAAATCTGCAGCGCCCACGGAAGATAGGGACCAAACTGTCTCACGACGTTTTAAACCCAGCTCACGTACCTCTTTAAATGGCGAACAGCCATACCCTTGGGACCGGCTACAGCCCCAGGATGAGATGAGCCGACATCGAGGTGCCAAACACCGCCGTCGATATGAACTCTTGGGCGGTATCAGCCTGTTATCCCCAGAGTACCTTTTATCCGTTGAGCGATGGCCCTTCCATACAGAACCACCGGATCACTATGTCCTGCTTTCGCATCTGCTCGACTTGTCAGTCTCGCAGTTAAGCACGCTTATGCCATTGCACTATCGTCACGATGTCCGACCGTAACTAGCGTACCTTCGAACTCCTCCGTTACGCTTTGGGAGGAGACCGCCCCAGTCAAACTGCCTACCATGCACTGTCCCCGATCCAGATAATGGACCTAGGTTAGAACCTCAAACACACCAGGGTGGTATTTCAACGTTGGCTCCACAAGATCTAGCGACCCTGCTTCAAAGCCTCCCACCTATCCTACACAGATCTGTTCAAAGTCCAATACAAAGCTACAGTAAAGGTTCATGGGGTCTTTCCGTCTTTCCGCGGGGAGATTGCATCATCACAAACATTTCAACTTCGCTGAGTCTCAGGAGGAGACAGTGTGGCCATCGTTACGCCATTCGTGCAGGTCGGAACTTACCCGACAAGGAATTTCGCTACCTTAGGACCGTTATAGTTACGGCCGCCGTTTACTGGGACTTCAATCAAGAGCTTGCACCCCATCATTTAATCTTCCAGCACCGGGCAGGCGTCACACCCTATACGTCCACTTTCGTGTTTGCAGAGTGCTGTGTTTTTAATAAACAGTCGCAGCCACCGATTTTTTGCAACCCATTCATGCTTCGTTGTTCACTACACACTAATAGGGCACACCTTCTTCCGAAGTTACGGTGTCAATTTGCCGAGTTCCTTCTCCTGAGTTCTCTCAAGCGCCTTAGAATACTCATCTCGCGCACCAGTGTCGGTTTGCGGTACGGTCGTTGTTAGCTGAAGCTTAGTGGCTTTTCCTGGAACCTCGTTCAGTCACTTCACGGACAAGTCCGCTCGATCGTTGGCCTCGGTATATGTGCACCGGATTTGCCTAATGCACGCCTACATCCAACTAAACCAGAATAATCCAATAACTGGATGACCTATTAAGATCCGTCCCCACATCGCACTAACAATCGGTACAGGAATATTGACCTGTTTCCCATCAGCTACGCATCTCTGCCTCGCCTTAGGGGCCGACTCACTCTACGCCGATGAACGTTGCGTAGAAAACCTTGCGCTTACGGCGAGGGGGCTTTTCACCCCCTTTAACGCTACTCATGTCAGCATTCGCACTTCTGATACCTCCAGCACGCTTTACAACGCACCTTCACAGGCTTACAGAACGCTCTCCTACCACTTGCAATAAATTGCAAATCCGCAGCTTCGGTAACTGGCTTAGCCCCGTTACATCTTCCGCGCAGGACGACTCGATCAGTGAGCTATTACGCTTTCTTTAAATGATGGCTGCTTCTAAGCCAACATCCTGACTGTTTTAGCCTTCCCACTTCGTTTCCCACTTAGCCAATTTTAGGGACCTTAGCTGGCGGTCTGGGTTGTTTCCCTCTTGAGTCCGGACGTTAGCACCCGGTGCTCTGTCTCCCAAGCTGTACTCATCGGTATTCGGAGTTTGCCTTGGTTTGGTAAGTCGCCATGACCCCCTAGCCAAAACAGTGCTCTACCCCCGATGGTAATACTTGAGGCACTACCTAAATAGTTTTCGGAGAGAACCAGCTATTTCCAAGTTTGTTTAGCCTTTCACCCCTATCCACAGCTCATCCGCTAGTTTTGCAACACTAGTCGGTTCGGACCTCCAGTACCTGTTACGGCACCTTCATCCTGGCCATGGATAGATCACTTGGTTTCGGGTCTACACCCAGCGACTGATCGCCCTATTCGGACTCGATTTCTCTACGGCTTCCCTATTCGGTTAACCTTGCCACTGAATGTAAGTCGCTGACCCATTATACAAAAGGTACGCAGTCACCCCTTACGAGGCTCCTACTTTTTGTAAGCACGCGGTTTCAGGATCTATTTCACTCCCCTCCCGGGGTTCTTTTCGCCTTTCCCTCACGGTACTAGTTCACTATCGGTCAATGATGAGTATTTAGCCTTGGAGGATGGTCCCCCCATATTCAGACAGGATTTCTCGTGTCCCGCCCTACTTGTCGTTAGCTCAGTACCGCACAGGTCATTTCACGTACGGGGCTATCACCCGCTATGGCCAGCCTTTCCAAGCTGTTCCGTTATGTCTTGTGCTATCACTAACAGGCTCTTCCGATTTCGCTCGCCACTACTTTCGGAATCTCGGTTGATGTCTTTTCCTCGAGCTACTGAGATGTTTCAGTTCACCCGGTTCGCCTCGCATGACTATGTATTCATCATGCGATACCTTTGCAGGTGGGTTTCCCCATTCGGAAATCTCCGGATCAAAGCTAATTTGCCAGCTCCCCGAAGCTTATCGCAGGCTATCACGTCCTTCGTCGCCTATCATTGCCAAGGCATCCACCACGTGCTCTTATTCACTTGACCCTATAACTTTGACGTTTCTTGCGAAACTACAAAATCATCTCAAGGAATATGTCAGGTCTTTCACCTGACGCGTTATGCCGTACTTCCAATATCGATTTGACTCGAAATTGAAGTTTCTTTTGACGCAATCAAAAATTCTATGTTGCTGATGGCACGGTCTGCACTAAACCTTTACGAATGTGCAGTTTCCATCAGCAACGCTGATTCGACTCTATGAATTTTTAAAGAACAGCCGATTGATCAAGAGATCCTGATCAACAACAAAGAAGCCTCATGCTTTCGCAGGAAGCTGCTTTGGTGTTGAATAAGTATCGAAGTTATTGGTGGAGGATGACGGGATCGAACCGACGACCCCCTGCTTGCAAAGCAGGTGCTCTCCCAGCTGAGCTAATCCCCCTCAAACTCTCACACGAGATATCAGAAGATTTGGTGGGTCTAGTTGGGCTCGAACCAACGACCCCCGCCTTATCAAGACGGTGCTCTAACCAGCTGAGCTACAGACCCATTCGCCAATCATCTTCAAAATTGAAGACAACCGACTTCTTCCAACAACCGATAAGTGTGGGCGTTTAAATTAAATTGCTTGTTTCCAGAAAGGAGGTGATCCAGCCGCACCTTCCGATACGGCTACCTTGTTACGACTTCACCCCAGTCACGAACCCTGCCGTGGTAATCGCCCTCCTTGCGGTTAAGCTAACTACTTCTGGCAGAACCCGCTCCCATGGTGTGACGGGCGGTGTGTACAAGACCCGGGAACGTATTCACCGTGACATTCTGATCCACGATTACTAGCGATTCCGACTTCACGCAGTCGAGTTGCAGACTGCGATCCGGACTACGACTGGTTTTATGGGATTAGCTCCCCCTCGCGGGTTGGCAACCCTTTGTACCAGCCATTGTATGACGTGTGTAGCCCCACCTATAAGGGCCATGAGGACTTGACGTCATCCCCACCTTCCTCCGGTTTGTCACCGGCAGTCTCATTAGAGTGCCCAACTGAATGTAGCAACTAATGACAAGGGTTGCGCTCGTTGCGGGACTTAACCCAACATCTCACGACACGAGCTGACGACAGCCATGCAGCACCTGTGTTACGGCTCTCTTTCGAGCACTAAGCCATCTCTGGCGAATTCCGTACATGTCAAAGGTGGGTAAGGTTTTTCGCGTTGCATCGAATTAAACCACATCATCCACCGCTTGTGCGGGTCCCCGTCAATTCCTTTGAGTTTCAACCTTGCGGCCGTACTCCCCAGGCGGTCAACTTCACGCGTTAGCTTCGTTACTGAGTCAGTGAAGACCCAACAACCAGTTGACATCGTTTAGGGCGTGGACTACCAGGGTATCTAATCCTGTTTGCTCCCCACGCTTTCGTGCATGAGCGTCAGTACAGGTCCAGGGGATTGCCTTCGCCATCGGTGTTCCTCCGCATATCTACGCATTTCACTGCTACACGCGGAATTCCATCCCCCTCTACCGTACTCTAGCTATGCAGTCACAGATGCAGTTCCCAGGTTGAGCCCGGGGATTTCACAACTGTCTTACATAACCGCCTGCGCACGCTTTACGCCCAGTAATTCCGATTAACGCTTGCACCCTACGTATTACCGCGGCTGCTGGCACGTAGTTAGCCGGTGCTTATTCTTACGGTACCGTCATTAGCCTTCTGTATTAGAAAAGACCGTTTCGTTCCGTACAAAAGCAGTTTACAACCCGAAGGCCTTCATCCTGCACGCGGCATGGCTGGATCAGGCTTTCGCCCATTGTCCAAAATTCCCCACTGCTGCCTCCCGTAGGAGTCTGGGCCGTGTCTCAGTCCCAGTGTGGCTGGTCGTCCTCTCAGACCAGCTACAGATCGAAGGCTTGGTGAGCCTTTACCTCACCAACTACCTAATCTGCCATCGGCCGCTCCATTCGCGCAAGGTCTTGCGATCCCCTGCTTTCATCCGTAGATCGTATGCGGTATTAGCACAGCTTTCGCTGCGTTATCCCCCACGATTGGGCACGTTCCGATGTATTACTCACCCGTTCGCCACTCGCCGCCAGGATTGCTCCCGCGCTGCCGTTCGACTTGCATGTGTAAGGCATGCCGCCAGCGTTCAATCTGAGCCAGGATCAAACTCTATAGTTCGATCTTGATTTTTGCGCCTGACCTCGCGGTCAAGCAAAACTCATAAAAAAAGAATTAAAGTGAACTTCACTTCTATCTCATGAGCGTTTTTAAGTCTTGCGACTTGTTCCGAAGAACTTACGCAATTACCTTCAAACGCCCACGCTTATCGGCTGTAATTTTTTAACGATCACCGAAGCAACTTATCGTTTACTTCGTTTTGC
>NZ_JBYTBC010000030.1:0-7935 GCF_058788795.1 Variovorax sp. FW301-JW7 | reverse complement strand
GCCGACGAACTCTTCGACCACGTGCTGGCCGGCCGCATCGTGAGCGAGCCGCAGCAGAGCTTCGCACTGGCCGACGCCGCCGAAGCGCACCGCGCCCTCGAAGGCCGCAAGACCACCGGCGCCACCGTGCTCGTGCCCTGAGAACTGCCACGTGCGGACTTGCGATGTCTTCCCTGGTCCGCGCGGCAAGCCTCACCCACTACCGCGAGGTCGCCCGCGCCAGCGGCCTGGACCCGGCGCGCATGCTCCTGGACGCCGGCCTGAACCCCCGCATGCTGGACGAGCCCGACCTGATGATTCCGGTCGACCGCGTCGCCGCGCTGCTGCAGGCCTCGGCCGAGCGCTCGGGCAACGAGGGCTTCGGGCTGTGCATGGCCGAGGGGCGGCGGCTGTCGAACCTCGGGGCCGTCGGCCTGCTGGTGCGCGAGCAGCCGACGCTGCGCGATTCGCTCGACGTGCTGATGCGCTACCAGCCGCTGCTCAACGGCTCGCTGTCGCTGATGGTCGAGGCCTTCGGCCAGGTGGTGGTCATCCGCGAGGAAGTGCAGCCCGACAAGGCGCACCGCGCCACGCGCCAGCGCATCGAACTGGCGCTGGGCGTGATGCTGCGGCTGCTGCGGCAGTTTCTCGGCGCCGACTGGCAGCCCCGGCGCGTGTGCCTGGCGCACCCCGCGCCGCGCGACCTGCGCACGCACCATCGCGTGCTGGGCGCGGCCGTCGCCTTCGACCAGGACTTCCACGGCATCGTCTGCGCGCGCGACGACCTGGACGCGCCCAACCCTTCGGCCGACCCGGCCATGGCGCGCTATGCGCGGCAGCTGCTCGACGCGGCGGCGCCTGCGCCCGGCGACGCGCTGCCGGGCGACGTGCGGCGCGCGGTGCTGCTGCTCCTGCCCAGCGGGCGCTGCAGCATCGCGCAGGTGTCGGCGCACGTGGGCGTGGAATGCCGCACGATCCAGCGCCGGCTCGCGGACGACGGGCAGAGCTTCTCGGCCATCGTCAACGACGTGCGCAAGGAACTCGCCGTGCGCCACGTGCTGGAGGGCGACCGCCCGCTGGCCGAGGTCGCGGGCCTGCTGGGCTTCTGCGCGCCCAGCGGGCTGTCGCGCTGGTTCCATGCGCAGTACGGCTGCAGCGCGAAGGCCAGCCGCGCGCGGCGGGGGGTGCCGCGCCGCGCTTCGGCCTCGCGCGATTGACGTGGAGAATCGGGCCCGTTCTTCCCTCCACGAGCACGAACGAGCCTTGGCCACTTTCCCGCCCCCCGATGCGAGCGGCGCCCCGCGCGACCTGCTGCTCAAGGTGACGCCGCCCCGTGTCCCGCGTCACCTGGTCTCGCGCGCGCGGCTCCTGTCGAGCGCCGACGCGCTGCGCGACCACGCCGTGTGCGTGGTGCAGGCGCCCTCGGGCTTCGGCAAGACCTCGCTGCTGGCGCAGTGGCGGCTGGAGTACCTCGGCCAGGGCGTACCGGTCGGCTGGGTCTCGGCGCAGAGCCAGGACGATCCGGGCCGGCTGGTGCAGAGCCTGGCGCTGGCGCTGCGCGTCGCCATGGGCCGCCCCGCATTCGGGCGCAGCCTGTTCCAGGACGACCGGCCCGGCACGCTCGGCAGCGTCACCGCGCTGCTGGCCGAGCTGGCGCAGGCGGCCTTGAACGTGGTGCTGGTCATCGACGAGGCCGACCGCCTGCCGCCGGCCTCGCGCGAGGCGCTGGCCTACCTGCTGCGCAACGCGCCGCCCAACGTGCGCACGCTCATTGCCACGCGCCCCGACGGCCGGCTCGATATCGAGGACCTCGTGGCCTACGGGCAGTGCGTGGAGATCGGCCCGGCGCTGCTGAAGTTCAGCCTCGACGAGACGCTGCAGCTGGTGCAGGCGCGCTTCGGCGCGCGCGTCGACCGCAACACCGCCGCCCGGCTGCACGAGCTGACCGAAGGCTGGCCGCTGGGCCTGCAGCTGGCCACGACCATCATCGCGCGCGGGGCCGACGCGCACGCCGCGCACACGGTGCTGGGCGACATGACGGCCGCCGCCGGCGAGCTGCAGGGCGAGCTGGTGCGGCTGCTGCTGGTCAACCTCGACCCCGACGATCGCGACTTCCTGGCCCGCATCGCCGTGCTCGACCTGCTGCACCCCGAGCTGTGCCGCGCCGTCTCCGGCGTCGACGACGCTGCGGCGCGGCTGGCGCGGCTGAGCAACGACACGCCGGTGTTCGCCGCCGCCGAAGGGGGCGAGTGGCTGCGCATGCATGCGCTGGCGCGCGACGTGCTGCGCCAGCGCTTCGCCGCGCTCGACGCCGCCGAGCAGGTGGCGGCGCATGCGCGCGCGGCGCAGTGGCTGGCCGCGCACGAGCTGCTCGACGAGGCCGCCCACCATGCGCTGAGCGCGGGCCAGCACCAGACCGCCTACGAGCTCGCGGAGCGCAGCCTGTACGAATCGCTCATGCGGCGCGGCCGGCAGGCCACGGTGCTCGAATGGATGGCGCAGATGCCGGCCGACGAGCTCGACCGCCGCCCGCGCCTGCTGCTGGCCGCGGCATGGACGCTCGCATCGAGCGAGCGGCACGAAGAAGCCGGCCGCTTCGTGGCGCGCATCCTGGCGCAACCCGATGTGAGCGACGCGCTGCGCTGCGAATGCGCGCTGATCCTGGGCGGCGCGGCCGTGTTCGCGGACGACCCCGACCGTTTCGTCGAACTGCACGCGCCGTGGACCGAGGCCGTTCCGCTGACCGACCCGCTGCTGCTGCAGTCGCACGCCAACCGCATGGCCTACCGCGCGCTGCTCGAGGGCGAGCCGGCGCTGGCGCGCCTGCGCCAGCAGCAGGCCCTGCGCGGGCATCCGGGCCACGGCGTCGACTACATCCGGCGCTGGAGCGAGCTGGTCATCGGCCTGAGCTATGCGTGGGAAGGCCAGGTGCTGCTGGCCGAACAGCTGCTGCGCCCCGCCGTGGCCGGCGCCGAGGCCGAGATGGGCCGGCGCCACCGCTTCAGCTGCAACCTGGCCGCGCTGCTCGCATCGGTGGCCTGGGAGCGCGACCTGCCGGGCGACGCCGCCACGCTGCTGGCCGACCGCCTCGACGTGCTGGAGCACAGCGGCCTGCCCGAATCGCTGCTGCAGGCCTACCGCACGGCGGCGCGCATCGCGGCGGCCGAAGGCGCCGAGCACCGCGCGCTGGAACTGCTGGACGCGCTGGACGCAGCCGGTGCCGCGCGGCGCCTGCCGCGGCTGCGCATCGCCAGCCTGGCCGAGCAGGTGCGCCTGCATGCGCAGCGCCACCGCGCCCAGACCTGCCGCGAACTGTGCGAGCGCATCGACGCGCAACTGGCCGACCCCACGCTGCCGCAGGGCCCGCTGTGGCGGCGCAGCGTGGAGGCACTGCGCGACGTGGCGCGCGCCCATGCAGCCATTGCCGCACGCGACTGGCCCGACGCCCTCGCGAAGCTGGCGCGTGCCGACGAACAGGCGCGCCAGCGCAAGCAGGGCGGCCTGCACATCGAGCTGCTGGGCTTGCGCGCGCTGGCGCTGGAGCGCTGCGGCCCGCCGGCGCAGGCGCTGCTGCGCGAAGCGATGGACCTGGCGCGCGCCTACGGGCTGCAGCGCGTGTTCTCCGACGCGCACCCCGAGCTGGGCGCCTGGGTCGGCACGCTCGCGGCCGAGGGCGCGCAGGCCGAGATCGCGGTCGCGCCCCTTGCGCCCGCCGTACCGCCTGCGCTTGCGCCTGCAACACCCGCATCACCCGGCGCCGTGCTCACGCCCAAGGAGGGCGAGGTGCTGGTGCTGCTGGCGCGCAACCTGTCGAACAAGGAAATCGGGCGCGCCATGCAGGTGGGCGAAACCACCGTCAAGTGGCACGTGAAGAACCTGTTCGCCAAGCTCGACGCCGGCACGCGCACGCAGGTGGTGCAGCGCGCGCGCATCCTGGGGCTGCTCGCCGCGGGGCACTGAGGGCTCGCCGCCAGGCACTGAGGGTTTCTCCCTCCCCTCCAGGGCCGCCGCCCCCTCCTGCGAGGAGGGGGCGCGCGCAGGGGCCTCGACCTATTCTTGCTTCCAGCACGGTCACCGCCGCACAGCGGCACCCCACGACCGGCACAGGAGACAAGACACATGGGTTCCACGATCCAGCCAGGCCTCTCGAACGGGGCCCCCGCCGTGCACACGCGCGGCCTCCAGGTCCACCCCGTGACCTGCGCCATCGGCGCCGAGCTGCGCCACGTGTCGCTGGCCGACGCCTCGCGCGACGCCGGCCTGGCGGCCGAGATCCGCGCCCTGCTGGTGCAGCACAAGGTGCTGTTCTTCCGACAGCAGGAACTCACGCGCGCCGAGCACGTCACCTTCGCCCGCCACTTCGGCGAGCTGGAAGACCACCCCGTGGTCGGCAGCGACCCCGAGCACCCGGGCCTGGTGCGCATCTACAAGAACCCCGAGACGCCGGTCGACCGCTACGAGAACAGCTGGCACACCGACGCCACCTGGCGCGAGAAGCCGCCCTTCGGCTGCGTGCTGCGTTGCGTCGAATGCCCGCCGGTGGGTGGCGACACCATGTGGGCCAACATGGCGCTGGCCTTCGAGAAGCTGCCCGCGCACATCCAGCAGCAGATCGCGGGGCTGCGCGCGCGCCACAGCATCGAGGCCACCTTCGGCGCCGCGATGCCGATCGAGAAGCGCCTGGCGCTGAAGGCCCAGTTTCCCGACGCCGAGCACCCGGTGGTGCGCACGCACCCCGACACGGGCGAGAAGATCCTGTTCGTCAACGGCTTCACGACCCACTTCACCAACTTCCACACGCCGGCCAACGTGCGCTACGGGCAGGACTACCAGCCCGGCGCCGCCCTGCTGCTGGCTTACCTCGTGAGCCAGGTGCAGATCCCCGAGTACCAGGTGCGCTGGCGCTGGCAGCCGGGCGACGTGGCCATGTGGGACAACCGTTCGACCCAGCACTACGCGGTCATGGACTACCCGCCCTGCCATCGAAAGATGGAACGCGCCGGCATCGTCGGCGACGCGGTCTTCTGAGCGGGCGCCGCCGCGCTGCGCCCTCCCTTCTTCTCTTCCCTTTTTCTACCGAGGTTCCTGCCATGAATTTTCTCGACGGCCATCTGTTCCCCGAAAACCAGCAGCCGCTGATCATCACCGCCGCGCCCTACGCCCCTTCATGGATGCCTTCGGACTTTCCCGGCGAGATTGCCGTGTCCATGGAGGACCAGATCCAACGGGCGGTGGACTGCTACAACGCCGGCGCCACCGTGCTGCACCTGCACGTGCGCGAGCTCGACGGCCGGGGCAGCAAGCGCCTGTCCATGTTCAACGAGCTGATTGCCGGCGTGCGCGCGCGCGTGCCGGAGATGATCATCCAGGTGGGCGGCTCGATCAGCTTCGCACCCGAGACCGACGGTGCGGCCGCCAAGTGGCTGAGTGACGACACGCGCCACATGCTGGCCGAGCTCGACCCCAAGCCCGACCAGGTGACGGTGACCATCAACACCTCGCAGATGAACGTGATGGAGCAGTTCGACCTGCGCGACATCCAGGGCACGTCGATGGAAGACCCCGCCACCTTCAACGCCTACAAGGAAATGACCGTGCCTTCGCAGCCCGGCTGGGCCGAGGAGCACATCCGACGACTGACCAAGGCGGGCATCCAGAGCGCCTTCCAGTGCTACAACATCAACAGCTTCGAGTCGGTGGAGCGGCTGATGCGGCGCGGCATCTACAAGGGCCCGCTGGTGATGAACTGGGTGGCCATCGGCGGCGGCATGGACGTGCCCAACATCTACAGCCTGGCCAACTTCATGCGCGCCGTGCCCGACGGCGCGGTGGTGACGGTGGAGGCCTCGGTACTCAACGTGCTGCCGATCAACATGATGGGCATCGCCATGGGCCTGCACGTGCGCACCGGCACCGAAGACAACCTGTGGAACCAGGACCGCTCGGCCAAGATCGGCACCGCCAAGCAAGTCGAGCAACTCGTTCGCATCTCGCGCGAATTCGGCCGCCCCATCGCCACGGGCCAGCAGGCACGCGAGATGTCCAAGATCGGCGTTTTCTACGACACCACCGAAGCGTCGCTGGCGGCCAACGGCTTTGCACCCAATGCCCCGGGCCGGCAGCAGGGCTTCCTGCGCAAGGCAGCCTGAGCACCCCACACCGCCGGCACACGAACACCTGGAGACATCGCGATGAAAAAAACCCACAACATCCTTCGCCGCCTGAAGCCCTGGGCAGCCGCCCTGGCCGCCGCGCCCCTGCTCGCCCATGCCTGGACCAACAAGCCCGTGCGGATCGTGGTGCCGGCGCCCGCGGGCGGCACCATGGACGTCGTGGCCCGTGTGTTGTCCGATGCCATTTCGGCCGAGATCGGGCAGCCGGTGATCGTCGACAACAAGCCGGGCGCCGGTGGCGCCATCGGGGTGCAGGCGCTCAACAGCGCGCCGCCCGACGGGCAGACCATCATGTTCATGGTCAGCAACATCCTGACCGAGATTCCCCTGGTGATGAAGACCAGCTTCGACCCGGTCAAGGACGTGAAGCCGGTGACCATGGTGGCCCGCTCGGCGATGGTGCTGGTGAGCGCGCCGTCAGTGCCGGCCAACGACCTGAAGGGACTCATCGCCTACCTGAAGACCGGCAAGGGCAGCCCGGGCAGCTACGCCTCGTACTCCGCGGGCACCAGCTCGCACTACGCCGGCGCCATCTTTGCCCGCAAGGCGGGGCTGGACCTGCAGCACGTGCCGTTCCCGGGCTCGCCGCCGGCGCTGCAGAACCTGATGGGCAGCCAGGTCGACATCCTGTTTGACGGCATCGTCACGTCGCTGCCGCTGATCAAGGCCGGCAAGGTGAAGGTCTTCGGGGTCGGGGCCAAGACCCGGCTGGCGCAGCTGCCGGACGTGCCCACGATGGCCGAGCAGGGCTTCGACGAGATCGACTTCTCGAACTGGGCCGGCGCCATCGTGTCGGCCAAGATGCCCGACGACCTCGTCAAGCGGATCAATGCGGTCCTCACGAAGGCCGCCTCCTCGCCGAAGGTGCGGGAGCGGCTCATCGCGCAGAACTTCGTGCCGATGACCAGCGAGAGCCCCGAGCAGCTCGCGAAGATCACGCACGACGAGTACGAGCGCAACGCGCGGATCGTCAAGACCTACAACATCCAGCTCAACCAGTGAGGGTGCAGGCCGACATGACTACGCCCACTGTCCTCATCGTTCCCGGCCTGCGCGACGCCGTCGCCAGCCACTGGCAGACCCTGCTCGCCGCACGCCTGCCGCGTGTGCGCGCGGTGCCGCCCATGGGCCGCGACGACCTCGACTGCGCCGCGCGCGTGGCGGCCATCGAGCGCGAGGCGCAGGCGGTCGAGGGGCCGCTGGTCATCGTGGCGCACAGCGGCGGCGTGGTGATGCTGGCTCATTGGGCGCAGCGCACGCGCCGGCCGGTGCGCGGCGCCCTGCTGGCCACGCCGCCCGACTTCGAGCGGCCGATGCCCGAGGGCTACCCCACCGTCGAGGCCCTGCGCGCCGGCGGCTGGCTGCCGGTGCCGACCGGGCCGCTGCCGTTCCCGAGCATCGTGGCGGCCAGCCGCAACGACCCGCTGGCGCCCTTCGATCGCGTGGTGCAGATGGCGCAGGGCTGGGGCAGCCGCCTGGCCGACCTCGGCGAGGTCGGCCACCTCAACCCCGCCTCGGGCTACGGCGAATGGCCGGGCGCGCAGGCCTTCATCGACGAACTCTCGGCGGGCTGAGCCCTTTCTGCCCGCCTGCCCTTCCTACCGAAAGAAATTCCCATGGTCCAAGCCATCCGCTTCCACGAGACCGGCAGCGCCGACGTGCTCAAGCTCGAACACGTCGAGGTCGGCGAGCCCGGCCCGGGGCAAGCGCGCGTGCGCCACAGCCTCATCGCGGTCAACTTCATCGACATCTACTTCCGCACCGGGCGCTATCCGCTCGCGCT
>NZ_JBYTBC010000029.1:0-13574 GCF_058788795.1 Variovorax sp. FW301-JW7 | reverse complement strand
CTGCACTGGCTACAACAGCATCGTGCGTGCCGTGCGCGCTGCTGCTCTACGAATACAAGCTGAACAAAGGTGATCAGATGAACGCACCAAACGAGAAAATCAAATTCCGGGAAACGTATGTCGGTCGACCGATGTCGCGTATCGAGGACAACCGGCTCTTGCAGGGCAATGGGCGCTACATCGACGATGTTCCGGAGCCCGAAGGTGTCTTGCATGCTGCCTTTGTGCGTAGCGCTCACCCGAACGCAAAGATCGTTTCCATTGATCGCGCGGCGGCAGAGAAGCTCGCAGGCGTGACCGCAGTCGTGACAGGTGTGGAGCTCGCAAGGTGGGTGAAGCCCATGGTGACTCCGTTGGCTGACGGGCGCAAGATCTTGCGCCATGTGCTCGCGATCGATCGGGTCCGTTTCGTTGGAGAGCCGGTAGCGGTGGTGCTGGCGAACTCTCCATATGTGGCAGAAGACGCGGCTGAGTTGGTTGAGGTCGAATATGAAGCTCTGACACCCGTCGTCTCTATCGATCAAGCACTCGACCTGGCATCTCCTCCAGTCTACGAAGACCTGCCGAGTAATGTCGTTTTCCGTGCGAGCTACGAGGTCCCTGGTACGAGCGAGGTGTTCGCAAACGCACAGCACGTTTTCTCGGACACCTTTTCAAGCACCCGGCTTGCCGGGGTTGCGATGGAGACCTGCGGCTTCCTTGCCAGCTACGACAAGGGGAGGGAATTGCTGACACTTTGGTCGTCTGCCCACCTGCCTATCAAGGAGCGCTGGGAGATCGCGGCAGCCCTGGACCTTCCAGAGAAGGCTGTTCGCATCATGACTCCGGACGTGGGCGGAAGCTTTGGCATGAAGACCGTGACACGTTCAGAAGTCGTCGTCGGCTCGGCCCTTGCCGTCCAATACTGCCGTCCGGTTAAATGGGTCGGCGACCGGCAGGAGGACCTCGCGTTGTTGCATGGGCGCGACTACCAGTTCACGATCACGATCGCAGTCGATGACGATGGCAAGCTCCTTGCGGTCAGAAACCGACCGATTGCCAACATCGGTGCCTATGCACTGTGGGTGGCCTCGGCCGGTATCGACTCGGGCGGCGCGGGCCACCATATGATGGCCGCCTACCGGGTGCCCCACTATGCCTACGAGGCGCTCTCGGTGGTTACGAACACGGCGCCCACATGCTCATACCGAGGGGTTGCGTCGCCCATCTGTTCGTTCGGAATGGAATCACTGTTGATGCGCGCTGCCGCCAAGCTCGGCATCGATCCGGTCGAGATACGGCGAATGAATCTGATCGGGCAGGCAGACCTTCCCTACAAGAACGCAGTGGGAGTCGTACACGACACTGCGAGCAGTCTTCAGTGTCTAGACATTGTGCTGGAGCGCTCTGGCTACGCGGAGTTCAAAAAGACGATCTCGGGCAAGCTGGGAACTGACGGCAAGCTGCGTGGCATGGGCCTGGCCTGCATGGCGGACCATACGGGGCAGGGCACGTCCATCACCCGCTCTCGAGGCCAAGCTTCTCGCTGGCCTGGCTACGATGGGGCGCGCGTGCGCATCGAGCCGGATGGTAAAGCGAGTGTGCACCTCAGTGTCGCATCGCAAGGACAGGGCCACCAGACTGTCTTCGCCCAACTCGCTGCAGACACACTCGGAATGCGCATGGAGGACATTACGTTGGAGGCGCACGATACCGGGAGTGTGCCGTTCGGGACAGGCGCAGGCGCGAGCCGTGGCACCGTCGGCGCGGGGGGGGCGCTCATCAAAGCTTGCACGACTCTTAGCGACAAGATGAAGCGCATCGCGGCGCATCAATTCAAGCTGCCTGTTTCGAAGATGGCACTTGCGCAAGGGCGAGTCTTTTACGAGGACGATCCAAGCAGGTTTCTGCTGGTGGAGCAAATCGCCGCCATTGCGTACATGATCGGCCTGGGAGACATGCCAGCCGGCGAGTCGATCGGACTGGACGTGATCGATTTCTACGATCCACCGATGTCAAGCTATGCGCTCGGCGCCTGCATTGCCCAAGTTGCTGTGGACCCGGGAACCGGTTTGGTGACGGTGGAGCGGTTCTTCATGGCGCATGACTGCGGTCGGATTCTCAATCCGATGCTGGTCGACGGTCAGGTCGCAGGCGCCATCGTCCAAGGAATCGGCGCCGTTCTGATGGAGGCGGCGTCCTATAGTGCCGATGGCCAGCCAATGGCGACGACCCTTCTTGACTACACGATTCCCACCACCATGGACGTTCCCGAGATCGTGCTCGATCACGTGGAGACGCCGTCGACTTTCAATCTGGGTGGGATGCGCGGTGCGGGCGAAAGCGGTGCAATCGGGGTGGTGCCCGCGATCATCCATGCAGTTGAGGATGCTCTATCCCACAATCCACCGCGGATCACGAAGATGCCGCTGACGCCAAGCGTTGTCATGAAGCTCCTGGAGGCCGGAGCCGCAACGGCCGACTGAAGTTGTACGTGCCCGAAACTCAGTTCGGGCTGCCCAACGGATCCGCATCACAGCTTAGAACCCTGCCTCTCCAGGACTAGCAAATCCACCCGTGTGTGACGGTTCGCCCTAGATGCTGAGGCATTCAGTCGCGGCGTCGGCTGAGGCCCTGCGCCTGATCCCAGTGCGGCTCGTCGATGAGCCGCATTTCCTTCCTCCCTAGATCAACGCCGCATCGACATCAGCATGTGCGTTTCGGAGTGGCATCGACACGCATGCACTGCGGCCCAAGATGATGCGAAGTTCGCTACTTCGCGCACTAGCGCAGTGCAGTCGCCGTGTTCGCGCATTCGCCCTGTGACCGCTCAGGCCCCGTCGTTTCGCGCGCTGCCGAGCTGTCAATCCATGCAAACGCTTCGCATGCCACTGGCCGCTCTCGCCTGTGGGCCTTGGATCTCGCATCTGAGGGGGACTTCAGCATGTCTGGCATACATCGTGCGTAACAAAGATAGGTACAAGTCGTATGTACTTTTTGTACGAAATGTAGTTAACTACGATCTATAACCAGCACCAAGGAATGTCGTATGGATGAAAGCGCACTCGATGCAAACTATGCAAACACCGGCTTCAACACCCGCTTGGGCTTTGGCCGCAAGCCTGCGTTGTTGATGATCGATTACGTACAGGCGTACTTCGTGGAAGGCTCGCCGCTGTACCACGCGGACTTCGGGCCTAGCCTGGCCTCGGGCGTCCGACTGAAGGCTCGAGCGCTCGAGGCAAAAGTGCCGGTTGCACTCACCCGCATGGAGGTGCAGAAGGGCGGTGCTGGTGGAGGTGTGTTCTACGAGAAGATTCGGAATGCCCTTGTCAGCTTTGAGCCGGGCAATCCACTGGGTGAATTTCCCGCCGCTTTGCAGGTAGCTGATTCAGACATCGTCATCTCCAAGCGATACCCCAGTGCCTTCTTTGGCACGGCGCTGGCGCCGGCATTGACTGCGCTGGGAGTGGACACCGTGATTCTCACGGGGGTCTCGACGAGCGGATGCGTGCGCGCGAGTTGCGTTGACGCGATCTCCTACGGCTTCCGGCCGATCGTCGTGCGCGAGGCGGTCGGCGATCGCCATCCGGACATTCAGCAGGCCAACCTCTACGACATGAACGCGAAATACGCAGACGTTGTCGACGAGCAGGAGGTCATGGCCTATCTGGCTCAGTTGAGCAACGTCTAAACGGATGCAGTCATCCAAACGATTCAGACCAGCTAGAGAAAACAAATGAAATTTCTTCTTGCCATCGTTTTAAGTGCGATGCTGCTCGCTATCGGGTCGCCTCGCGAAGCTAAAGCGCAGTCGCTGTCGGGCAAACCAATCACGATAGTTGTGGCATATCCCGCCGGCGGGGATACCGATCAGCTTGCACGCATTTTTGCGGAGAAGCTCGCCCTGCGCGTCGGCGTTCCAGTTGTTGTGGAAAACAGGCCTGGTGCAACTGGCGTGATCGGCAGCGCATATGTCTCCAAGGCGGCGCCTGATGGCCACACCTTGCTACTGTCGCCTGGGAGCCTGCCATACGCGCAACTCGTGCTGAAGACCAGTCCGAACAACGGCTACGACGCACTCAACGGCTTCACGTCCATCATTCACATCGGCAATTCGCCACAGTTCTTGGTGGCAAGCCCGACTTCGGGTTTTAAGACCTTCAATGACGTTGTTCAGGCGTCCAAGCGCGGCCCCGTCAGCTATGCGACGGCAGGCATCGGTGGCATTCACCACATCATTGCGGAACTGGTCAACAAGCAGGCTGGTATTCAGCTTAACCATGTTCCATATAAAGGCGTCGCGCCGGCAATATCTGATGTGCTTGGTGGTCACATCCCGCTGACCTACATCTCGCTGGGGACTATCAGACCTTATCTCGCGAGCGGCAAGCTGATTCCGCTGGCAGTAATGGAAAAGGTGCGCACGCCACTCGCGCCCCAGGTCGCGACGCTGACGGAACAGGGCTATCAAGTCGACATCAATACTTGGTATGGCCTGTTCGGACCGAAAGGCATGGACCCCAAGCTGGTTTCAATGCTGAATTCGCATCTGAATGAAATCATAAAAATGCCCGACGTCATTCCAAAAATGAGTGCATTGGGTGCGACTATTTCTGGTGGTCCGCCGGAAAATTTGGACCAACTCTACAAATCCACTTACACGCAGTTTTCAAAGATCATCACCGATCTACAGATCAAGGCGGACTGACCTTGCTGCCGTTCGGCAGCGTCTGAATTTTTCCCCCATCGCAGAAGTTCTCTCTGCTGCCGTCGGTTTCGACGGCAGCCGGGACTTCTGTTGCCCATTTTTCAATGAGGTATTACATGCTGAATATTTATTCGGAAATATCGGTCGCTAAAAAACGCGAAGATCTCGCAGTCCGTTTGCGGCGACGGCAAATAATTTCTGTACCAGGTGTCTACGATCTGATTTCCGCAAAGATCGCAGACACGATGCAGTTCGACGCGCTGTACATGACAGGCTACGGAACGATCGCTTCGCATCTAGGTTTGCCGGATGCAGGACTGGCCTCGTATGCGGAGATGGTGGAACGAGTGCGCACCATTGCCGGTGCTACGCGAACTCCACTGATCTGCGATGCCGATACAGGGTATGGCGGCTTGCTCAACGTCATGCACACCGTCAAAGGCTATGAAGCGGCTGGCGCTTGCATGATCCAGATCGAGGACCAGGAATTCCCCAAGAAATGCGGCCATATGCCAGGACGAAAGGTCGCGCCAGTTGAGGAGATGGTCAAAAAGATTCGGGTCGCCGTCGAAAGCCGTACAGACCCCAATTTTCTGGTGATCGCCCGTACCGACGCAAGAACCACCTTGGGGCTGGAAGAGGCTTTGCGACGAGGTGAACTCTATGCCCAGGCGGGTGCCGATGTGCTCTTCATTGAGAGTCCAGAGTCGGTTGAAGAAATGGCGGAAATCGGCAAGCGTTTTGATGCCCCGGTACTGGCAAATATGGTCGAGGGCGGCAAAACGCCGGTGCTTACCCAAGACGAACTTTCGGCGCTGGGATATGGCATAGCGATATTTCCAGCAACTGGATTTCTTGCGGCTGGCGCCGCATTGGAGAGCGTCTATTCTCAAATAAGAAAAGACGGCTCGACCGCCGACAGCCGACATGCGCTGTATGAATTTCAAAAATTCTCCACCTTAATGGGCTTCGATGAGGTTGCCGCATTTGACGAAAAGTACAGTCGCGACAAAAACATCGATTGAGACCCGTTGATCGGGTTCGGAGTTTCTATCTTCAGTGGTCTAAATCCCGTCGAATGCGGTGAAGTTGCGTTCGAAAGGAATAAATCTAATCGCACCATTCCGGGATGTGGGTGGCGGTTAATATAAAAATGGAGTAAATAATGAATATCAAAAAGTCGGGCATTGCAGTTGCTGTTCTTGCATTTTCCCAGTTTGGTTGGGCGCAGTCCTCTGTAACGTTATTTGGTATTGTCGACGCCTCTATTAGCTCCTATCGCACTAAGAGCGTTCGATTGGGTGAGTCATCTGGAGTGGTCGCGCCGCAGATGCTGAAGCGCAGCGCTACTAAGCTCGCCAGTTCTGGCTACAACACCTCGCGCCTGGGCTTTCGTGGGGTAGAGGATCTGGGTGGGGGTCTCGCCGCAGGCTTCTGGTTGGAAGCGCCGATTACCAATGACGACGGTGCTGCGGGGGGCATCGTGTTCTCCCGTCGCTCAACCCTCAGCTTGTCTGGTGGCTTCGGTGAGGTTCGCTTGGGCCGGGACACCACAGCGTCGTTCTGGAGCCACGTGGTTTTTGACCCGTTCATCGCCGCCGGCGTGGGTGTAAGTGCGATCTCGATCATCCACCCAAATGCGACCGCAGCCCGGGGTCGTGCTTCCGCCAATTTGGTGGCGTCTGACAATTTCATCCGCAGCAGTAACAGCGTCAGCTATTTCCTTCCACCGACCCTGGGTGGGTTCTATGGCCAGCTGCAGTACTCCTTGCATGAAAACGACAAGAAGGACGGCCCACTCGCCCAGAACAGCAAAGCGGGTAAGTATTACGGTGCACGCTTCGGTTATGCGAATGGTCCACTGGATCTGGCGATCGCCTATGGCCAAGATTACAAGGATGCCCTTTCGCCGGCGCCGACCTCGAAGGTTCGTCTGACTGGTGTGAATATCGGTGGAACCTACGATTTCGGTAGTTTCAAGGTCTTTGGCCTTCTGTCACAACTCTCCGACAAGCAGACCCCGGGTGCCTTCGGTACTGTGTCTTCGCTCCAACCGGTGCCTGGGCCGACTGAAACCGCCAAGTACCGCAGCGCGTTGGTGGGGGTGACCATACCTGTGGGCGCAGGTCTGATCCGTGCTTCCTACGTGCGTGTCAACTACAAGGCTCGAGGCCTTACGCAAGTGGAGGGTCTCAACCTCCCGATGAGCTCCGATACCGCGTCGACGGACAAGTTCGCCATCGGCTACGTGCACAACCTGTCGAAGCGAACCGCTCTATACGCGACCGTGGCCAAGATGCGTTTGAAATCCTCCGGCGAATTGAATCCTGCGATGGCCGCTAGCGTCGGCGGTGGCGTCGACTATGCAAGGAGCTATGCAGGTGCCCAATATGCCCCGAAGAGTTCCTTTGGATACGACATCGGGATTCGGCATAGCTTCTAAGCCCTCATCGGGCCGCCGCGCAGCCAAGCAGGCGCGAATCGGATGCGTGCTGATCGTTTAGCCCCGACAGCATGCACTTTGAAACCGCCATGTATATACAAATGGTATCTAATACGTTCAACACTTTAGGAGCGAATGTGCTTCAAACCAAAATGCTTGATTCCTTGTGCCTCGTCAGTCGCCGGAAGGCCATGGCGCTGGCCTCAGCCCTAGCTCTCTTCGGGTGGGCGGGTGGGGCGCAGGCGACGGACTACCCGACCCGCACGGTCACAATGATCGTCCCCTTTTCAGCCGGGGCCGGGACCGATCTGGTTGCACGTGCGATTGCAGAAAAGCTGGGGAAGCTGATCGGTCAGGCGGTGATCGTGGACAACAAACCCGGCGCTGCGGGCCTGATCGGAACGAACTTTGTTGCCAAATCGCCGGCCGATGGCTACACGCTGTTGTTTACCCCGAATAGCTTCACGTTCGCGCATCTGATTTCGGGTGGGAATTCGAAGGCGAACTACAACCCCGTTGACAGCTTCAAGCCGGTCATCGAGGTTTGCAAGACGCCTATGTTCCTCGTCAGCGGCGAAAAGGTCCGTGTGAAGACCTTCCAAGAGGCGCTACTGGCATCGAAAGAGACGCCAGCCTCATTCGGCAGCGCTGGCGCTGGCTCCATCACGCACTTAGTTGGCGAATTGGTCAACCAGGCAACTGGCATCAAGCTGGGCCACGTGCCTTACAAGGGAACTTCTCAGGCTATTGCCGATGTTCTTGGCGGGCATGTGGAGTATGCCTACGGGGCACTGAGCACGATCGAACCCTATCTCAAGAACGGCAAGCTAAAGGTGCTGGCAACGACGGGTGCTAAGCGCACAGAGTTGGCACCCGACATCCCCACTTTGACCGAAATGGGTTACAGCAAAGTGAGTCTGGACTCTTGGTATGGCTTGTTCGCTCCAAAGGGGACCAGTGACACCATCGTGGCGTCCTTGAACGAAAACATGAACAAGGTGCTTGCGATGCCCGAAATTATTGAAGCCATGCGAAAGCAAGGTTCTACCGTCATAGGCGGAACGCCGGGCGCACTGGCATCAATCACCAAGAGCGAGGTCGTATTGTTTCAAAAAATGGTTGTTGACCTGAAGTTGAGCAATTGAATTGCGTAAAAGTATTTTTTAAAGTGTTCAAGTAAATATTATTGAATCTATGCGATATCCGCCGTTATCCCTCAGCGATATGAACTACGAGCAACAAAGCGTAGTTCGCACAGTTTCGCGCCGTCGTAAGCCCTCTGTTTCATCCGAAGGCGGTGTGGAAGGTCCGTTCGTTCCGTTGGTCTACGTGCCCGGAATTCTGGATCGCCTGCAGGCCCTTGGTGAGCATTGTCGTTTTCACACTGCAGTACCTGCAAAACTGCGCGAATTCGGGATCATCATCACAGCTCGTCATGTCGAGGCTGTTTTGGAGTTCCATGTTCATGCGATGGAAGCTCGCGAATTTGGGCTTTCAAACTCGATCATCGACGCCGTGGCTGCTCGACAGCGACCGGAAAACATGGACGAAGACGAGCGCTTGGTTTATGAATTTTGCACCGAATTTCATGCAAAGGGGCGCGTCTTGGAGTCGACCTTCCAAGGGATGAAGGAAAGATTCGGCAGGGCAGTCATCATCGATCTGATGACAACCTGCGGCTATTACGCAATGCTGGGCTTGAGCATGAATGTCTCTCACCCACTCGTGCCGAAATTCCTCGCTGGATTCAAGCCTGCCTTTACCGTCATTGAAGAATGAGTTTCATCATGCGTTATCCGTTACTCCCAATTGAAGAAATGAATGAGCGGCAACGGCAGGTCGCGAACACTATTGGATTGAGCCAAGGGGAGCTTGCTGGCCCCTACGGTGCATTAATTCAATCGCCTGAAATTGCACGGCTTGTTTACGAATTGGATCAATTCTTACGCTTCAATCTTCGTATTCCCGAGCGCCTGCGTATCTTGAGTGTTTTGGTTGCCGCGGGCAGATATAAATCCGAAGATCTGCTTCCATTTCTGGCACTAGAGTCCGTTGGTGCCAGTGGATTGCGTATTGAGATCGTGGAGGCCCTTAAGGCTGGGCAGCGACCGAAGGAATTGGCTGACGATGAAGCGTTGATCTACAAATTTGTTTCAGAGCTTGCAGCAAAAGGACGTGTTCGCAATGAAACATTTGAAGAGTCAGCTCAGCGCTTCGGGCGCGAAGTTACTTTGGAGATTGTCAAGATCTGTGGATTCACGATCTTCATCAGCAATCTGATGAACGTCACAGAGCACTTCTACCCGGAGCGTTGATCGGTCTTCAGTCGAGCGAGTCTTCGATTGGCGCTCCCTCGATGAGAGGGAGCGCGCGCCCACTGTTATCGACCACTTTTTGGAGGAATTTTTCCGCCGAAATCAGCATGTGCCGGGAGACATCCTCGAAGAATGCATCATTGAATTTTTGTCGCATTGGTGCAATTGTCGACATGGCGCGCTCTCCTTTTTTAGTCAGCAGAAGCAGCACGCTGCGTCGGTCGCTCTCGTTTGGATTCTTGGAGACCAAGCCTTTTTTTACCAGGAATCCGACTTGCGTGGTCACATGAGTGGACGCCATGAGTGCGTACTTGGCAACTTCGCGAACGGTCGTTCCACCATTGCCTTGCGCATGTGCAATGACAAGCAAGATCACGTATTGATTTCCACTCAGATCAATAGACTCGGCTACTGCATCGCGAAAAATTGCCAGGCGATCAGCAAAAAGACGTGACAAAAAAAGAACTCGACGAAATTTTTCGTCATTTCCGTCGAATAGAAGTTCTTCGTGAGAGATGGAAAGGCTGGGAACAAAAGTTGTGGTCGGCGAATTGGGTTCGCGGACGGATAGGGTGTTTTTTTGGCGCATGGGCAGTCTCACTCAAAGAGTCGCAGTGAACGACATCATACCGAAAAAAATCGTTTCAGAAGCTTGATTGAGGCTGGGTCAAGGTATCGAGAGTAAAAGCATTTGAAGAAAATTGCTGGAAGGAAAAAATGAACAATCATGCAGTCGAACCTCCAAGAATCGGGCGGCACGTTCTATTGAATGGTATTAGGCATCATTACGTAAAGATCGGAGAGGGGCGTCGCCCATTGGTGATCGTTCCTGGAATTACGAGTCCTGCCGCGACTTGGGAATTTGTCGCGCGCGAACTGGCCAAGTTTCGAGATGTCTATGTTCTCGATGTGCGTGGTCGCGGTCTTTCGCAAGGTGGGAAAGCTCTGACCTATGGGTTGGATGATTATGCTGCAGACCTATTTAATTTGATAATGGAGTTAAAGCTCGATCGCCCGGTGATCTTAGGTCATTCAATGGGAGCTAGAGTCGCCATTCGATTTTCTTCAAAAAATTCTGCAATCCTTGAAAGTGTTGTTTTGGTAGATCCGCCGGTTTCGGGTCCGAATAGAAGAAAGTACCCAATCCCATTGGAATATTACCTTGAGTCGCTTGATGAAGTTGGTAAGGGCTTGGGCTATGAGGGCATCAAGCGAAAATTCGGATGGACCGAAGAGCAGATCAACGATCGCATGGAGTGGCTTCCAACGTGCGACTCATTTGCCATCGCTGAATCTCACCGTTCTTTTCATGAGGAAAGTATTCATGAAGATCTTCAATTCATTTCTGCCAAGTGTCTTTTGTTATATGCTGGGCATGGCGAAACAGTTCTTGATGCGGATGCAGTGGAAATTTCGTCCAATATAAGTAACTGTCAGGTGAGGAAATTCGAAGACTCCGGGCACATGATTCCTTGGGATCAGTTTGAAGAATTTGTTTCGGTCGTGAGTGAATTCTTGGGCGAGAAGGAGTGATTGAATTTTTTGCAAGCCGTAGACGCGGTCTGGCTTGTAACTTGGTGTTTTTTAGAAAATGAAAGCCTTCTCAATTATTCGTCGGCGTTTGTTTCCCCGCCTTCGGCTCGATTCCTAATTGATCTTCTCCAATGCTTAAATCTGAACCCATCCTGTCCCGCACGCTCTACGATAAGCTTTGGGACGAACACGTAGTCCGCACCGAGGAGGATGGCACTGCGATCCTATACATCGATCGGCATTTGGTGCACGAGGTTTCAAGTCCACAGGCCTTTGAAGGCATGCGGCAGACCGGACGCAGGCTCTGGCGCGTGAGTTCGGTAGTTTCAACGGTTGATCACAGTACGCCGACCACCGGCTGGGAGCGCGGCTACGACAGCATTGACGATCCCATTTGCAGGGCGCAGGTCACCACGCTCGATGCAAACATTGCGGAGTTTGGTGCTGCAGCCTTCTTTCCGTTCTTGTCGAAGAAGCAGGGCATCGTGCATGTGATGGGGCCGGAGCAGGGCGCGACGCTGCCGGGCATGACGGTCGTCTGCGGTGACTCGCACACCTCCACGCACGGCGCGTTCGGCGCGCTTGCACACGGCATCGGCACCAGCGAGGTCGAGCACGTGATGGCCACGCAGACGCTGCTGGGCAAGAAGGCCAAGAACATGCTCGTGAAGGTCGAAGGCAAGCTGCCGCTGGGCTGCACGGCCAAGGACATCGTGCTGGCCATCATCGGCAAGATCGGCACCGCCGGCGGCACGGGCTACACGATCGAATTCGCAGGCTCGGCGATTCGCGACCTCAGCATGGAAGGCCGCATGACGGTCTGCAACATGGCCATCGAGGCCGGCGCGCGCGCCGGGCTGGTGGCGGTCGACGAGAAGACCATCAGCTACGTCAAGGGCCGCCCGCTCGCGCCCACCGGCGTCGAGTGGGACCAGGCCGTGAGCTACTGGCGCACGCTGCAGTCCGACCCGGGCGCGACCTTCGACGCCGTGGTCGAGCTCGACGCCGCGCAGATCCCGCCGCAGGTGACCTGGGGCACCTCGCCCGAGATGGTGGTCGACATCAACGGCCGCGTGCCCGATCCCGACAAGGAAAAGGACGCGAGCAAGCGCGGCGCCATCGAGCGCGCGCTGGTCTACATGGGCCTGGAGCCCAACAAGGCCATGAACGACATCTTCATCGACAAGGTGTTCATCGGTTCGTGCACCAACAGCCGCATCGAGGACATGCGCGAAGCCGCCGCCGTGGTGAAGAAGCTCGGCCAGAAGGTCGCGAAGAACGTGAAGCTCGCGATGGTCGTGCCCGGTTCGGGCGTGGTGAAGGAACAGGCCGAGCGCGAAGGCCTCGACCTGATCTTCAAGGCCGCCGGCTTCGAATGGCGCGAGCCCGGCTGCTCGATGTGCCTGGCCATGAACGCCGACCGCCTGGAGCCCGGCGAGCGCTGCGCCTCCACCAGCAACCGCAACTTCGAAGGCCGCCAGGGTGCCGGCGGCCGCACCCACCTCGTGAGCCCGGCCATGGCCGCCGCGGCCGCGGTGCACGGCCACTTCGTCGACGTGCGCACCTTCGCCTGATCTGGAGACATCACATGCAGAAATTCACCGTGCACAAGGGCCTCGTGGCCCCCATGGACCGCGAGAACGTCGACACCGACGCGATCATTCCCAAGCAGTTCCTCAAGTCGATCAAGAAGACCGGCTTGGGCCCGCACTTGTTCGACGCGTGGCGCTACCTCGATCATGGTGAGCCGGGGATGGATCTGACAGGCCGCAAGCTGAATCCCGACTTCGTGCTGAACCAGCCGCGCTACGCGGGCGCCTCGGTGCTGCTGGCGCGCAAGAACTTCGGCTGCGGCTCGTCGCGCGAGCACGCGCCGTGGGCGCTCGACCAGTACGGCTTTCGCGCGCTCATTGCGCCGAGCTACGCGGACATCTTCTTCAACAACAGCTTCAAGAACGGCCTGCTGCCCATCGTTCTGCCCGAGGCGCAAGTCTCGCAGCTGTTCGATGAAGCCTTCGCCTTCCCGGGCTACACGCTGACCATCGACCTGGAACGCCAGGTGGTCGTGAAGCCCGACGGCCAGGAGTTCGCGTTCGACGTGCAGGCCTTCCGCAAGTACTGCCTGATCAACGGGCTGGACGACATCGGTCTGACGCTGCGCCACAAAGACGAGATCAAGGCCTTCGAGACCGAGCGCCTGGCGCAGAAGCCCTGGCTCGCGCACACCCTTTGAGGAAGGGCAGTACGGCGAAACGCGACCTGGTCGACGAGCTGTCGCTCAGTCCCGTTCTGCGACTGGCCTCGTTGGTTGTTGTCGCAGTTTTGGGTGATATACCGCTGACGCTGAATGGTCGCCGCCGCGGAGTGCCAGCCGGATCTGAGCGAGGTCGCCGAACCCTGCAAGGTTTCTCTCTTCGACCTCAATTGAAGCAGAGTCTCTGCATCAGTTTCTCTCATTCCTCCCCCCAAATAAGTACGAAACGTACTAAAACTATATACGTTGCGTACATGAAGTTGTAGAATGATTGAGCACGGTCATGGGGCGACGCCGGGCGGTTGTCGATGCTTCGGGGCGATATGCAAGCACTGGAGC
>NZ_JBYTBC010000028.1:0-13981 GCF_058788795.1 Variovorax sp. FW301-JW7 | reverse complement strand
CTGTGCGCGGCGGCGGCCTTCTTTGCGATGGCACATGCGTTCCGGCATGGTGACTTCGTTCGCGTGACGCTGCTGCTCGATGCCGTGCCGCTGAAGGTGCGGCGTGTGCTGGACGTGATGTGCCTGCTGATCGCGGCAGTGTCGGTGGCCTACCTCACCTACTGGGCCACCAGCTTCACGTACGAAAGCTACGAGTTCGCGGAGATGGCCACAGGGTTGGTGGTCATTCCGATCTGGATTCCGCAGTCCGCCTTCGTGATCGGCTGCTGGCTGCTCTTGATCGCGATGGTCGACGAGCTCGTCGGCGTGGTGCGCGGCGAAAAGCCCAGCTACCAGCGCGCCATCGAAGAACGGCACGCTGCCGGCGATTTTTCCTCCGACGTCTGAACGCACGCCATGCTCGAAACACTGCTCATGGGCGCGCTCTTGCTCGCCATCATGCTTCTCCTGCTCGCCGGTGGCGTGTGGATCGCCATGACCCTGGCCATCGTCGGCTGGGTCGGCCAAGCCTTCTTCACCAACACCCTGCCCGGCAAGAACCTGTTCTCGGCCTTCTGGGAAAGCAATGCGAGCTGGGAGCTGGCGGCGCTGCCGCTGTTCATCTGGATGGGAGAAATTCTCTTCAGAACCAAGCTCAGCGAGGAGATGTTCGAAGGCCTGCGCCCGTGGCTCAACCGCGTGCCCGGGCGGCTCATGCACACCACCATCCTCGGCTGCGGCGTGTTCGGCTCGGTCTCGGGCTCCTCGGCCGCCACCTGCGCGACCATCGCCAAGGTGGCGCTGCCCGAACTCAAGCGCCGCGGCTACGACGAGAAGCTGGCCATCGGCTCGCTGGCCACGGCCGGCACGCTGGGCATCCTGATCCCGCCGTCGATCACGATGGTGGTGTATGCCGTGGCAGCCGACGCTTCCATCATCCGCATCTTCCTGGCCGGCTTCCTTCCAGGTTTCCTGTTGATGCTGCTGTTCTCGGGCTACATCGCATGGTGGAGCCTGCGCCATCCAGACAAGGTGCCGCCGGCCGACCCGCCCACCACCTTCATGCAGAAGATCCGGCTGTCGGGCAACCTCATTCCCTGCGCGCTGCTGATCGTGTTCATCGTCTGGGTGCTGGTGGCCGGCTGGGCCACGGCCACCGAGTGCGCGGCCTTCGGGGTGCTGGGCTCATTGGCCATCGCCGCCTACGGCAAGAGCCTGACCTGGAAGAACTTCAAGGACGGGATCATGGGCGCCACGCGCACCAGCTGCATGATCATGTTCATCCTGGCCGGGGCTGCGTTCCTCACCAAGACCATGGCCTTCACCGGCATCCCGCGCGAGCTGGCCGAGTGGGTCGACAGCATGCAGCTGTCGCCCTATGCGCTGATCGGTGCGCTGGTGGTGGTGTACCTGGTGCTGGGCACGGCGCTGGACGGCATCTCGATGATCGTGCTGACCAGCGCGGTGGTGCTGCCGATGATCCAGAAGGCGGGCTTCGACCTGGTCTGGTTCGGCATCTTCATCGTGCTGCTGGTCGAGATCGCCGAGGTCACGCCGCCGGTGGGCTTCAACCTGTTCGTGCTGCAGAACATGACCGGAAAAGACAGCAACGTGATCGCCAAGGCCGCGATTCCGTTCTTCTTCTGCCTCGTGCTGTGCATCGCGCTGATCACGTTGTTCCCGTCGATCGTGACGATCCTGCCTGACCTGGTGATGGGCAAGGAGCGCTAGCGCAGCAGCCCGCGCGGCGCGACGCGGGCTGGTTCAACTAGTTGTCGAGTCCGCCATCCGGCATCTGCCGCGCATACACCGCCAGCACGATGCGCTCGGAGTGGATGAGGTAGTCGTTCAGCGCCGCCGAGCCCTCGGCGAACTTGCCGGCTTCGATGAGCTCGAGCAGCTTCGTGTTCATGTCCACGTAGGGCGCGTGCAAGAACTCCGGGTCTTTCAGCAGCCCGAAGGCCAGCCGCAGCTCGACCAGGATGTGGGCGAACAGCACGTTGAGCCGCTCGCTGTCGGCCAGCTCGACGATGCCCTTGTGGAACTCCATGTTGGCCGTGCCCACGCCGAGCCAGTCGCCGGCGTCGCGGCATTTCAGCGCCATCTCGACCGCCTCGCGCATGTGCTTCTTGGCGGGGTGGCGCGGGTAGGCCTGCGCCAGCGCCTGGCACTCGATGAGCCGGCGCACGCGGTAGATGTCGATGATCGACGCGATGCTCGGCACCGCCACGAACACGCCGCGGTTGGGCGCGTGCTTGAGCAGGCCTTCCTTGGTCAGCGTGCGGAACACCTCGCGCAAGGTGTTGCGCGAAATCTCCAGGCTGTCGGCCAGCGCGGCCTCCGACAGCCGCTGCCCCGGCGAGAACTCGCCCTTCACGATCTTCTGGCGGATCAGCTCGGCCACGCGGTCGTTGAGCGTGAGCGCGCCGGCGGCCGGCGAGGCGGGGGAAGCAGGGGAATCCAGTCGGGTCATGCCGGTCGGTCGGAGGGGAAAAGAGAGGGGCGCAGCGAGCCTGCGTTGTAACAGACGGCTCCCGTGCCATGCCGCGCCGATGCACCGAAACGCGCCCGTTTCAGGGTTTCCATGGGGGTATTCAGGCACTGTTGTTGGGCACACTACATGAAATTGTTCAACAACTTGTTTGAAATGAGTGATTCATAAGAAATGAATTGCTCATTCATTGGCATGAGGTTTGCATCAATCGACCGCACCGGTGCCCCTGCGCCGGTGTTTTGCATTGCAACGAAAGACCAACCATGACACCTGAAGTCCCTCTGTGGCCGCTGATCGGCGTGGCCGTGATCATTGCGGGGTTCATCCTGCGCTTCAATCCGATGCTGGTGGTGATCGTCACGGCCATCGTCACGGCGTTCGCCGCCGGCTTCGGCCCGATGGCGATCCTCACGGCCATCGGCACCGGCTTCATCAAGACGCGCAACCTGCCGCTGATCATTCTTCTGCCGCTGGCGGTGATCGGCCTGCTGGAGCGCCACGGCCTGCGCCAGCACGCGCAGAACTGGATCAGCCGCATCAAGTCGGCCACCGCCGGTCGCCTGCTGATCGTCTACCTCGCGGCACGCGAACTCACCGCGGCCATGGGCCTGACCAGCCTGGGCGGTCATCCGCAGATGGTGCGTCCGCTGCTCGCGCCGATGGCCGAAGGCGCCACCGAGACGCGCTACGGCAAGCTGCCCGACCGCATCCGCCACAAGCTGCGCGCCTACGCCGCGGCCACCGACAACGTGGGCCTGTTCTTCGGCGAAGACATCTTCGTGGCCTTCGGCGCCATCGTGCTCATGACCACCTTCCTGCACGAAGCGGGCATCGACGTGGAGCCGCTGCACATCGCGATGTGGGGCATTCCGACGGCCATTGCCGCCTTCATCATCCACGCCTGGCGCCTGCGCCGGCTCGACCAGGCACTGGCCCGTGAACTGGGCGGCGCCGCGCAAGCCGACGTGCCCGCCACCGCCGTGCCCGCCAAGGAAGGACGCTGAGCATCATGATTCTCTCGATCCAGCACCTGTACCTCCTGGTCGGCTTCATCCTCGCCGTCACGGCTGTGATGACGCTGGCCGACCGCCAGCACCCCAAGCGCTACACCAGCGCGCTCTTCTGGGGCATCTATGCGCTGGTCTTCCTGATCGGCGACAAGCTGCCGCCGGCACTGGTCGGCGTTGGCGCCATCGGCATGGCCGTCATTGCCGGCCTGCGCGGCGTCGGCGCGGGCAAGCACCGCGAGCCCACGCCCGAGCAGTACCAGGCCAGCGCCACGCGCCTGGGCAACAAGCTGTTCATTCCGGCGCTGGCGATTCCGCTGGTCACCGTGATCGGCACCGTGGGCATGAGCCACATCAAGCTCGGCGGCACGCTGCTGCTCGACCCCAAGAACACCACGCTGGTGAGCCTGGGCATCGGCTGCGTGGTGGCGCTGGCGCTGGCCTGCTGGCTGACGCGCGAGACGCCCGTGCAGGGCATGCGCGAGTCGCGCCGCCTGACCGACGCGCTCGGCTGGGCCGTGGTGCTGCCGCAGATGCTGGGCATGCTGGGCCTGGTGTTCTCCGACGCCGGCGTGGGCAAGGCGGTGGCGCACATCACCACCAGCTACATCAACATGGACATCCGTTTCGTCGCCGTCGCGGTGTACGTGCTGGGCATGGCCCTGTTCACCATCATCATGGGCAACGGCTTCGCGGCCTTCCCGGTGATGACGGGCGGTGTCGGCGTGCCGGTGCTGGTGGGCGTGTACCACGGCGACCCGGCCGTGATGGCGGCCATCGGCATGTTCTCGGGCTACTGCGGCACGCTCATGACGCCGATGGCGGCCAACTTCAACATCGTGCCCGCGGCGCTGCTGGAGCTGCCCGACAAGAACGCGGTGATCAAGGTGCAGATACCCACCGCGGCCGCGCTGCTGGTGGTCAACATCTTCCTGCTGTACTTCCTGATGTTCCGCTGAGGCACCGCGCATGACCACCGCCACCGATGCCAAGGCACGCCGCGTGCTGCTCGCCGGCTTCGAGCCCTTCGAGAACGACCCGGTCAACCCCGCGTGGGAGATCGCCCGCGCGCTCGACGGCTGGGTTTGCGAAGGCGCCGTGGTGCAGGCGGTGCAGCTGCCCTGCGTGTTCGGCCGCGCCATCGACACGCTCGACGCTGCATTGATCGGCTCGCCCTTGCAGCTGGTGCTGTGCATCGGCGCGGCGGGCGGGCGCACCGAGATCTCGATGGAGCGCGCCGCGCTGAACATCGACGACGCGCGCATTCCCGACAACGCCGGACAGCAGCCCATCGACCTGCCCGTGGTCAGGGACGGCCCGGCGGCCTACTTCTCGACGCTGCCGATCAAGGCCATGGTGCGCGACATGCGCGCGGCGGGCCTGCCCGCGGCCGTGTCGAACAGCGCGGGCACCTTCGTGTGCAACCACATCTTCTACGCGCTCATGCACCGGCTCGCGACGCGCCCGGCGCTGGCGCACACGCGCGGCGGCTTCGTCCACGTGCCCTACCTGCCCGAGCAGGCGGCCTCCAAACCCGGCGTGGCGAGCATGGCGCTGGACGCGCAGGTGGAGGCGTTCCGCGTGGCGATCCGCACCGCGCTCACCGTGCGCCACGACGTGCGCGAAACCGCCGGCCGGCTGCATTGATTCCTGAGGCGTGCCGTGCACGCCGGAGACCCCCGATGAACATCGACTTGAACAGTGACCTCGGCGAAAGCCTCGGCGTCTGGCGCATGGGCGACGACGCCGCCATGCTCGACATCGTCAGCAGCGCCAACGTGGCCTGCGGCTTCCACGCCGGCGACCCCGCGGGCATCCTGCGCACGCTGCGCCAGGCGAAGGAACGCGGCGTGGCCGTGGGCGCCCACGTGGCCTACCGCGACCTCGTCGGCTTCGGCCGCCGCAACATGGACGTCGACAGCGCCGACCTGCGTGCCGACGTCATCTACCAGATCGGCGCATTGAAGGGCCTGGCCGCCGCGGCCGGCACCGAGGTGCGCTACGTGAAGCCGCACGGCGCGCTGTACAACACCATCGCGCACGACGAGCGCCAGGCGCGCGACGTGATCGCCGCCCTGCGCGAGATCGACGCCAGCCTGGTCCTCGTCGCGCTCGCAGGCTCGCCGCTCGTGGGCTGGGCCGAGGCCCAGGGCCTGCGCGTGGTGGCCGAGGCCTTTGCCGACCGCGCCTACACACCGCAAGGCACGCTGGTGTCGCGCCGCGAACCCGGCGCCGTGCTGCACGACGCGAACGACGTGGCCGAGCGCATGCTGCGCCTGGCCCACGAAGGCACCGTCACCGCCATCGACGGCAGCGTGGTGCGCATCCGCGCCGACTCGATCTGCGTGCACGGCGACAGCCCCGGCGCGGTCGAGATGGCGCGCCGCGTGCGCGAGCGGCTCGTGCAGGCCGGCGTGACGATCCGCCCCTTTGCCGAGGCCACCACCGCATGACGACCTCGATGCGCTTTCTTCGCGTCAACCTCAATGCCGTGCTGGTCGAGCTCGACGACCTGGCGCAGACGCTCGCGCTGCTGGCCTCGCTGCGCGCCGAGCCCCTTGCCGGCATCGACGAGCTGGTGCCCGCCGCGCGCACCATCCTCATCACCTTCCGCCCCGCCGTGCTGTCGGCGGCTGCGCTGGCACACGCCGTGCGCCAGCGAAAGCTCGACGCCCGCGAGACGCGCGCCGACAAGCGCATCGAGATTCCCGTGCGCTACGACGGCGAAGACATTGCCGAAGTGGCGGGCCTGCTCGGCATCACGCCCGACGAGCTGGTGCGCCGCCACACCGGCAGCGACTACACCGTCGCCTTCACCGGCTTCGCGCCCGGCTTCGCCTACCTGAGCGGCGGCCACCCGAGCCTGAACGTGCCGCGCCGCGCCGTGCCGCGCACCCGCATCCCCGCGGGCGCCGTCGGGCTCGCGGGCAGCTTCAGCGGCGTGTACCCGCAGGCCAGCCCCGGCGGCTGGCAGATCATCGGCGTGACCGACACACCCATGTGGGACCTGTCGCGCGAAACGCCGGCGCTGCTGCAGCCGGGCGATGCGGTGCGCTTTGTCGATGCCACGTCGTTGAAGGTGGCGTTGCCTGTCGTCGAGAGCGTTGTTGCGGCGCCCGCGCCTGCGGCCGTCGAAGGCGGCAGCGCCTTTGAAGTTCGTGCCGCTGGATTGCAAGCGCTGTGGCAGGACGGTGGCCGTCATGGCCAGGCGCGGCAGGGCGTGTCCGCCTCCGGTGCGATGGACCAGCGCTCGCTGCAGGCGGCCAATCGATTGGTCGGCAATGCGTCGGACGTGGCCTGCCTGGAGCTCGCCTACGGCGGCTTCCAGTTCGTCTGCCGCGGCGACGCCGTGATGGCCGTCACCGGCGCCGACGGCCCGCTCACGCTGACCCGCGTCGACGGCGCGCAATGGCCGCTGCCGCGCTACCAGCCCGTCGCGCTGGCCGACGGCGACACCGTCACCATCGGCGAGCCCGTCGCCGGCATCCGCAGCTACCTGGCCGTGCGCGGCGGCTTTGCCGTGGCGCCCGTGCTCGGCAGCTGCGCGACCGACACGCTGGCCCGCATCGGCCCGCCCGCCGTGGCGGCAGGCGATGTGCTGCCAGTGCGCAGCGTTGCCATTGGCGCCGTCGTCGGTGCCATCGAAGCACCGCCGACCGACCTGCCCACCGTGCAGGAAGAAGTCGTGCTCGACATCGTGCTCGGCCCGCGCACCGACTGGTTCACCGCCGACGCCGTCGAGCGCCTGTGCAGCCAGCCGTGGGTGGTGACGCCGCAATCGAACCGCGTCGGCATCCGCCTGAACGGCGAGCAGCCGCTGGTGCGTGCCAACACCGCCGAGCTGCCCAGCGAGGGCACGGCGCGCGGTTCGATCCAGGTGCCGCCCAGCGGCCAGCCCGTGCTGTTCCTGGCCGACCACCCGCTCACCGGCGGCTACCCCGTGATCGCGTCGGTCGCGACCCACCACCTGGACCGTGCGGGGCAGATCCCCGTGAACGCCCGCGTCCGCTTCCAACCGATGGCCGGCCACGGTCCCATCGAACTTTGATTTGAGATCGAGAGTCCCGCGATGAAAAAAGTCCTGATCGCCAACCGCGGCGAAATCGCCGTGCGCATCGCGCGCGCCTGCGCCGACCACGGCGTGCAGTCGGTCGCCGTCTACGCCGATCCCGACCTGAATGCGCTGCACGTGCGCCGCGCCGACGAGGCCTACGGCCTGGACGGCCACCGCCCGGCCGACACCTACCTGAACATTCCCAAGCTGCTGGCCATCGCCAAGCGCAGCGGCGCCGACGCCGTGCACCCCGGCTACGGTTTCCTCTCGGAAAGCGCAGCCTTCGCGCAGGCGGTGATCGACGCCGGCCTGACGTGGATCGGCCCCTCGCCTTCGGCCATCGCCACGCTGGGCGACAAGGTGCAGGCCCGCAAGCTCGCCCTGAAGGTCGGCGCGCCGCTCGTTGCGGGCACGGCCGACCCGGTCAGCAACGCGGGCGAGGTGCTCGCTTTTGCCGAACAGCACGGCCTGCCGATCGCCATCAAGGCGGCCTTCGGCGGCGGCGGGCGCGGCATCAAGGTCGCGTGGCGGCTCGACGAGGTCGAAGGCCTCTACGAATCGGCCGTGCGCGAAGCCATCACCGCCTTCGGCCGCGGCGAATGCTACGTCGAGCAGTTCCTCGACCGCCCACGCCACGTCGAGGCCCAGGTCATCGCCGACACGCACGGCAACGTCGTCGTGCTCGGCACGCGCGACTGCTCGCTGCAGCGGCGCAACCAGAAGCTGGTCGAAGAGGCGCCCGCGCCCTTCCTGAGCGACGCACAGCGCGAACGCATCCACCAGTCGGCGCGCGACATCTGCACGGCCGCCGGCTACACCGGCGCCGGCACCGTCGAGTTCATGCTGAGCGCGAGCGGCGCGATCTCTTTTCTCGAGGTCAACACGCGCCTGCAGGTCGAGCACCCCGTGACCGAGGAAACCACCGGCATCGACCTTGTCATCGAGCAGCTGCGCATCGCCGAAGGCCTGCCGCTGTCCGTCAAGGAAACGCCCGCACCGCGCGGCCACTCCTTCGAATTCCGTATCAACGCCGAAGACGTGGGCCGCGGCTTCCTGCCGACACCCGGCCCCGTCCATGTGTTCGACGCCCCCTCGGGCCCGGGCGTGCGCGTCGACACCGGCGTCGACGCCGGCTCGCAGGTGCCCGGCACCTTCGACTCGCTGATGGCCAAGCTCATCGTCACAGGCGCCACGCGCGCCCAGGCGATCGCGCGCGCACGCCGCGCCCTCAAGGAATTCCGCATCGAAGGCCTGGCCACGGTGCTGCCGTTTCACCGCGCGGTGATGGCGCACCCCGACTTCGTGTCGGAAGACACGTTCAAGGTCCACACGCGCTGGATCGAGACGGACTTTGCGAACGATGAGACGGCAGGCATGCGGCCCGATCCGCTGCCGGACGCCTCGCTGCACCGCACGGCCATCGAGATCGACGGGCGGCGCATGTCGCTGGGGCTGCCGGCGGAGTTGCTGCGCGGGTTGGCGTCGGCGGGTGGTGGTGCTGCTGCGCCTGGCGTTGTTGCGAACGCGCCTGCAGCGGATGTCGCCGCCGTGGCTGCGCCGGTGTCGGGCACGCTGCAAGGATGGAAAGTCGCCGACGGCGATGAGGTCGCCGAAGGTGCGGTGATCGCGGTGATGGAGGCGATGAAGATGGAGATGCAGGTCGTCGCGCACCGCGCGGGGCGCATTACCTTCGCTGCCGCAGCGGGTGGCTATGTGGCAGCCGGGACGGCGATCGCGCGCATCGGGTAAATGAGGGCGGCTGTCAAGGCTTGAGGAACAGGGCGACGAGTCCTGAAACGATGCAGGGGGCGAACGTCACGGCGGCCATGTAGGTCTCGAGACGCGCGCTTGTATCGCGTGTGTCGATGAGCAGGTGGCGTGCGCCGAGATAAAGCAATGCGGTGCCGGCCAGCACGAGCACGTACAGCCAGGCCTTTCTCAAGCGAGGTGCCCACGACGGACGGGGCGTGCGCGATGGCCGATCAGGAAGAGCGTGCAGACCGCCGACGGCAGGGTGCCGAGGACCAGGATGAGGGCGATCGGATTCATCTGGAGCCGACGTCACCGGGCGGCGATGGACAGGCAACTGGCTGTTGCAGGTTCCGCGAGGTGATGACAGAACCTGCAGCGGGCTTCTTCAACTCTTGTCGAACACGCGCCGGTAGCGGCCGTGGCCGCGCGGTTCGCGCCGGCTGGCGGTGCCCAGGAGCTTCAAGGCGAGCGATGCCATCGTGCCCGCGTTGTCTCGCAGATCTGCCGCATCGGCATCCGTCATCAGCGGCAGTGTCCCCGGTTCTTTCGCATCCTGTGCGAGCACGCGGTGTTCGAAATTGTTGAGTTCATAGCCGCGGGCGAAGTTGCGCAGGTTCTCCGCGGCAGAGGGCATCGACTCTTCGTCAGCCGCCTTCAGCAACCGGTCGTGCGTGGCCTTCTTCTGCTTGATGGCGGCCACGAAGTCCTCGCGGTTCTCCTTCGTGATGGGGCCGAGCATCCAGAACCCGCCGTGCGAGTCGTGGACATACTTGTCGAAGAAGTCGTTGGCGGCTTGCGGAACGTCCTTGGCGGCTGCCACGGCGCGCACGAGGCGCTTTTCCACCTCGTTGGCGCGGGGCGGCTGGTCAACGTAGACGCCCGCTCTGGGAACGAACACCCGTCTGGGCTGGTTGGCCGCCTGGGCGGCCTTGACGTCTTCACGCCAGTCGAGTTCCGACTCCCACAGATCCTGTCGGTCCTGTTTGTTGGAGGCCTCGTAGCTAGCCATGGCCTTGAAGGTGGCCTCGTCGCTCTTGGACGCACGCCAGCGCCAATACAACTCCATGTGATAACGCATGCGGTTTTGCACAGGCTCGCCGCCGTTGGCGACGTTCTGCTTTTCCTCTGTCGTGGTCCAGGCTGCGTAATCGCTGAAGGACTTGTCGAGGGTAGGAGCGACCTCGAAATCGGCTTGTATTTCGCCTTGCATTTCTGACTTGCTGTCCACGCGAACGCCCGCGGCCAAGGCCTCGAAATACATGTCCATCAAGGGAATCTGCGAGAGCAATGCGGTTCGTCCCTCGACACCCTTCCCTTGGGACTTCGACGGGTAGCCTCCCCCCAGGTCAGAGTGAGCCCCCGGATAGACGAACTCCTTGGTGTTCGGCGGGTAGTTCGTGGCCCTGATGCGTGCCGTGGACAGCGGAAACGACTGGCGTATTTCGTGTGCCGCCACGTAGTGAACGGTCTGGTTGACGCCGTTGATGTCCATGGTGCCGTCGGCCCAGTCCTGAAAGCCCTCGCCGACGGGTGACGAATCGGCCAGCCCGACGGACGCCACGGTGTCGAAGATGCCCAGGAAATGAAGCTCCAGTGCCGCTTCGCCGATCGTCATGTTCTCGGCGACCAGCTGGATCCACTGGCAAAAGGCGCGCGCTTCGGCCGCACCACGCGAAAAGCCGAAGACCGACAGATGCATCTTGGTCACCCGCGGCCGTTGGTCCTTGATGGCTTTCAGCAGGCGCTCTTGAATGCCCCTGAAGATGCTGACCATCTTGTTGTCGCTCAAGCGCCACCAGGTCTTCAGTTGATCGACGCAGAGGTCTTTCATTTCGTCCGGCTGGACAAGGTCGGACGTGTGATATGCCCGATGCAGTGCGTTGTAGACCTGAATCAACGCCCAATGGATGCGCGCCTCGCCACCGGTGCCGAAGCGCTTGCCGTTGTCCAGTTCCTTCATCTCACCGATCTCGGGGAACGGTGTACCGACGCCGGGGATGTAGTAGCGAAAATTCTCGACCTTGTCGTCCTTGTGCGCGTTGAAGAGACTGACCACGTTCGTGTGGCTTTGGTCGGGCGTGTCGCGGATCAGGTTGTTGTTGGTGCCGTCAAAAAACAGGCCCACGTGAATCTCTTTGGCGCAACTCAGTGAATCGGCCTTGCTCGGGTCGGCGCTGGCGGCGCGTTGGCACAGTTCGCGTGCGGTCAGGGTCCGGTCGGCGCGCGAATGGTCGCCAGGCAGTGCGGGCTGGTAGTTCTTGCCGCCCGGGTCGTTGTCCCACCAGTCGCCTTTCGGCGCATTGGCTGTCCACTTGTAGCTGGGCAAACACTTGATGGCCCTGCCCGCTTCGTCCGACCACCTCAGTATCTGCAGCCCTGTTTCCTTGACGATGCACTCGGCCGTGCAAAGCACGGCGGTCTTGAAGTAGAGATAGCGCTTCTCGTGGGTGTTGGCGTCAAAGCTGATTTCGTACCAGCCTTCTTTGAATTTTTCCATGTGTTGCTCCCCCGGGATCTTTCAGAAGGAATGAATACGTGTTCGCACTGACTCACCATTTCCAGTTGGGAGGCTTCACCGGATAGGCGGGGCCGGGATAGTCCTTGGCGCCGGAGCCTTTGCTGGAGATGACCAATCGAACATCGCCATCGGCAAGGAAATGCACATTGAGCGTGCTGCCCGGGATGTCGTACTTGTCGATGGGGACCACCTTTTCGTGCCAAGTGGGCTTGATGGCCTCGGGTCGCTTGTCGCCTGGGATTCCGCTCGAGGTCGTCCATTTCACTGTTGCTGTGAGGCCGGGACGCCATTTGGCGGGATAGGAGATGCAGCACACAAAGCTGCCGCCGCCGCCGTAGGGGCGTGAGTTGCCACCGCCTGCCCCATCCACATAGAACTGGTGGATGTAGTCCTCGGTGTGGTTGTAGGCGCTGATGTTGGCGCTGTAGCTTTCGGCTGCCGGCTTCTTGCTGCTGCAAGCCACCAGTGGCAGCGTCAGGAGTGCCAGTGCGCAAAGCGTCAAGGTTGTGGTGCGTTTCATGGCGTGTGGCCTTTCCATACGTTCATCGGTTGTTCCTCCCGGACCTCTTGCCGAATCTCTTGTTCGCTTCGGGCTCACCATTTCCAATCCAATGGCTTCACCGGATAGGCAGGGCCGGGGTAGCCCTTGGCGCCGGCTCCCATGTTGGAGATGACCAATCGAACATCGCTCTCGGCCAGGAAGTGCACGTTGAGCGTGCCGCCTGGGACGTCATATCGATCGATCGGGACAACCCTCTTGTGCCATGTGGGCTTGATGGCCTCGGGGCGTTTGTCGCCAGGAATCCCGCTCGAGGTCGTCCATTCCACCGTTGCGCTGAGCCCGGGACGCCACTGGGCCGGATAGGAGATGCAGCACACAAAGCTGCCGCCGCCACCGTAGGGGTATGAATTCCCGCCACCCGCCTCATCCACATAGAACTGATGGATGTAGTCCTCTGTGTGGTTGTAGGCACTGAGGTTGGCGCTGTAGCTTTCAGCCGCCGGCTTCTTGCTGCTGCAAGCCCCCAGCAACGCCAACGCGCAAAGCGCCAAGAGAGCCAAGCGCTTCATGAAGCCTTGCCCTCCAACGCCTTCCACAACTCGTCGCTCCAGCCCTTCATCAGGCTCGACAGGCTTGTGCCTTGCGCGACGGCCTTCCATGTGTCCGACAGATCGGGGTGTTGGTAGAAGTTGTCGCCACAGGTCAGTGACAGCACCACGAACTGAAGCCGGTCGGGATTGCCTGCTACGTGCAGGCGGGTGGCGACCTCGAGCGCGCGCTGGAGCCGCTGATGAAACGCCGCCCGGTCGGTCTGCGGCACCAGCTGCGACACCGTCTCGAGCAGCTGCGCAAAGATGCCGTCGGCCTCCGAGGCATCCAGAAGCGCTGCGAATTGCGTTGCGTCGAGTTCGAGATGATCGCCGGCATCGGCAGCACCCTCTTCCCCGGCAGCAGCCAGCCAGTTGCCAACCGAGGCACCACTGCGATCGAACCATTGCCACTGCGCAATGGCTTGGGCCACGCGCTGTGTCTGAGGCACGGACAGCGTGGCAAGCAGCGTGGGAAGAACGCGTACATCGCCCATGCGGCAGTGCAGCTTCAGGCCATCGTGCCGCGCCTGGGCAAGGTAGCCGAAGCAGGCCTGCAGATGCGCAACGGAATGGCTGGAAGCGAACCAGCTGAATGCAGGCGCCGCCGGGTCGATCGTGGCGAGGCGTCGCAGGCCCTCGGCGCGGACCTCGTCGTCATCTCGTGGCAGTTCCAGCAACTGCGGTCCCTGCGCACCGTAGGCCTCCAGCGGTGTGTTGGCCAGTGCGTTGACATGCGGCCACCCGTTGCGGCGCAGCACCGACGCCAGGCGCGCCGGGTCCAGCAAGGCCGCATCGATCAGCAACCAGAGGCCGACGGATGACGGTTGGGCGTCGGCCATCGCTTGCACGGCATGGGCAAGGTGGAGGGGGTCGATCGGATCGGTCGCGAATTCCAACGCAACGCTCTCACTGCAAGGCGGAGAAGGGGGCTCCGCTTTGTGCCGCCTTCAGCATGCACTCGATGCAGATGCTCTGCGGGAACAGCGGCAGCCCATACGGCGAACTCGTCGGCCCGGCCAACTTCCGCTGCACCGAGTGATAAGTGATCTTCCCCGGACACTCGAAGGTGATGTCCCCATCCTGCA
>NZ_JBYTBC010000027.1:0-21254 GCF_058788795.1 Variovorax sp. FW301-JW7 | reverse complement strand
CCCGCGAAACGCGAGCACCGCAGGTTGCCCGTAGCGAAGCGGAGGGTCGCAGACAGTGGGGTCGCCTTTTCTTTGCTCACTTTCTTTTGGCGAAGCAAAAGAAAGTGAGTCGCCCGCCGGGGCGAGACCCGGCCCCGGGAAGCAAAAAAACGCAGTCAGCCCCACCGAGGCACAGCCTCATCCTTCAACTGCTGCCGCAGCACCCCATAGTCAGGCACAACACTCTCAACGGTTTCCCAAAACCGATGCGAGTGATCCATCACCCGCAGGTGCGCCAGCTCATGCGCCACAACGTAGTCGATCACCGGCAATCGAAAGTGAATCAACCGCCAGTTCAACCGAATCGATCCATCCGCGCTCGCACTCCCCCACCGCGTAGCCGCATTGGAGAGCGACAGCTTCTGCCATGACACCCCCAGCAGCGGCGCAAAGTGATCCAGCCGTTCGATGAACAGCTTCCGAGCCTGCCGCATCAACCAGGCCTGCGCCGCATCCCGAATCTGCGAGGGCGCCGCGTTCTGCGCCACAGCCAACCGCAGAGTCCGCGGGCCGCCGCCTTCGACAGCGGGGTCGAGCGTGCCGCCAACGCTCGCGAAACCATGCTTCGGATCGAGCCGGATCACCACCAGCTCACCAAGAAAAGGAAACTCCGCCCCGTCTTCCCACGCAATCCGCGTCGCCTCGACCCGCGCATTGCGCTGCTGCGTCTCCGCCAGCTTGCGCAGAATCCAGTCGGCCTTCTCACGCACCGCCGCATCGACATCGCGCAGCGTGACCCACCGCGGCGCACGCACCGACAGGCCTTCGGCACCGACAAGAAAACCGATCGTCTTGCGCTGCCCCCGCTTGAACTCGTAGGCCACCCGCGCCGACCCCAACACCACTTCACGCGTCGCTTGCGGATGCGTGAAGTTCGCCAGCGTCAGCGTGTCAGCCAACGGCACCGCAGGACGCGGATCAACGGGCCCGATAGATGAAGGAGTGGCATCCACCACCGGCACAGGAGCAGCAGGTGGCACAGGCGCAGGCGCCTTCTTCCGCGGCCGCCGCGGCGGCGCAGCAGCAGGCGCCGGCGTGCTCCCCAGCCCCTCGAAGAGGTCCATCGTGAACTGCAGCATTCCCCGCATGTCGGGCCCGGGTCTGAGGGTGGCGCGTCAGCCCGCTTCGCGCGGCAACGTCTGCTGCGGCTGCGCCGGGGTGTCGCTGTACGCCTCGGGGTCGAGGCGGCGCATCTCGGCCTCGATCCAGGCTTCGACTTCGCGCATCAGTTCGTCGGGCTTGCGGCCCACGCTCGAGATCGCCGGGCCGATCGACACGTCGACCACGCCGGGGCGCTTGATGAAGGCCTTGCGCGGCCAGACCTTGGCCGAGGTGACGGCAATGGGGATCACGGGCACGCCCGTCTCGCAGGCCAGGCGCGTGCCGCCGCTCTTGTAGGTGCCCTTCTGGCCACGCGGAATGCGCGTGCCTTCGGGGAACATGATGATCCAGATGCCCTGCGCGAGCAGCTTGCGGCCCTGGCTCACGACCTTGTTGAAGGCCTGCGCGCGCTGGCTGCGATCGATATGAATCATGTCCAGCCGCGCCATCGCCCAGCCGAAGAAGGGCACGTAGATCAGTTCCTTCTTGAACACGTAGGCCAGCGGGTGCGGCATCAGCGTGGGCATCAGGAAAGTCTCGAACGTGGACTGGTGCTTGACCAGCAGCACGGCACCGGCGAGCTTGTCGGTCGGCAGGTTCTCCATGCCGGTCACGCGCGTGCGGATGCCCATGATGACGCGCGCGCCGTCGACGGCCCAGCCGAGCCAGCGCGCGGCCATCCAGTACAGCGGAATGCCGCGCTTCCAGAGCGAGCTGACGCACATGATGATGCCCCAGGGCACCACGGTGACAAGCATCCACAGGGCGTGGAGAACGGAACGGAGAAACGCCATCAGACAGCCACCTGCAGTGCAGCCCGCGCTTCGCGCGCGAGCAAAAAGTCGACAAAGGCGGCGAGATCTTCATGCACCCTCGTGTCCGCCGGATATTCGGAAGGCAGCGGGTGAACCCCGCGGCACGCCGCGCCCATGCCCGTGAGCAGCAAGTGCGGTTCGCAGCCGGCCGCGGCGCCGGCCTGCAGGTCGCGCAGACTGTCGCCCGCCGTCGGCACGCCCTTCAGGTCGATGCCGAAGCGGTCGCCGATCTGAAGGAACAAACCCTCCTTGGGCTTGCGGCAGTCGCAGCCCTCGTCGGGGCTGTGCGGGCAATAGAACACCGCGTCCACCTTGCCGCCCACGGCCGCGAGCATCTTGTGCATCTTGGCGTGCATGGCATTGAGCGAAGCCATGTCGAACAGCCCGCGGCCCAGGCCCGACTGGTTCGACGCCACCACCACGTGCCAGCCCGCATGGTTGAGCCGCGCCACGGCCTCGAGCGCCCCGGGCAGCGGCGTCCACTCGATGTCGCTCTTGACGAAGTCTTCGCGGTGCACGTTGATCGTGCCGTTGCGGTCGAGGATGACGAGCTTCATGGGGTCGGCCTTTCAGACTCGATCTTGCGCCGCTCCACCCAGGCGACCAGCGCGGGCAACGGGTACTTCGAGGCATCGAGCATGGCGATGCGTTCTGCCAGTGTCGTCGCCGACACCAGCTGGTTCTTCAGCAGTTCGCGCACAAAGTCGGCGTCTTTCTCACGGCCGGCCACACACTTCGAGACGACGAGATCGTGCAGGTCCGGACAGATGGCCGTGACGTCGCCGATGTAGTGCAGGCTGGCGCGATTCATCCAGTCGGCCGGCATCACGGCGGTTTCGGGCCCCACTCCGTCGGCGAAGTAGCCAAAGGTTTCGTGAAAGCTCGAATGCATGCCGATGGCGCCGTCGATCAGGTCAGCCCGCTCCGGGTGGAGCGCCGGGTAGAGATCGATCTCGCGCGACACGAGCAGGGCTTCAGGCGGCTGCTCCAGCAACAACAGCACCGCCTGGCTGCCCACGACCACGAAGGAGTTCTCCTCGGCAATCGCCGCCGAAGCACGCAGCACGTGCTGCAGTTCTTCCAGCTTCATGGGACGGTGGCCTCTTCCCGCGCCTGCTGCAGCAAGGTCATCCGCTCGGCCTGCGAGACGAGCACACCGAGCGGCGACACGCTGCGCATCAGCTGGCCGTGCTCGGATTCGTCGAGCGCGGCGTGCGTCAGCACATCGAGATCAGAGGCCAGCAACTGCGCCCATTCGTCCCACAGGACATCGGAGCGTGTCTCGCCCGACTGCTGGCGCCAGCGCGCAAGTGTCTGACGGGCACGCTCGCGCTGTGCCGGCTCCAGGCGCAACACCGCCATCGCGCGCCGATGCAGGGCGAGCGAAAACTGGTCGAGTTGCTGCTGGCGGTTCATGGCCGATTATCGAATGACCCTGCTCAGACGGCCAGCCGCTCGAGCTGCGCCACGCGGTTCATCGCGCTGTGCAGCGACATCAGCAGGCCCAGGCGGTTCAGCCGCAGGTCGGCCTGCTCGGCATTCACCATCACGTCCGTGAAGAACGCATCGACCGGTTCGCGCAGCGCGGCGAGCGTCTGCAGCGAGCCGGTGTAGTCGCCCGCGTCGAACTGGGCGTTGGCGGCGGGCACGACCTGCGCCATGGCGGCGTGCAGCGCTTTCTCGGCGGGCTCCTGCAGCAGGAGTTCGCTCACGTGCGCGTCGGCCTCGGGCGCCTTCTTCAGGATGTTGCCGATGCGCTTGTTGGCAGCGGCCAGCGCGGCGGCGGCGGGCAGTGCGGCGAAGGCGCGCACGGCCGCCAGCAGCTTGGGCACTTCGCCCAGGCGCTGCGGCAGCGGGGCCAGCACGGCGTCGACTTCCTGGGCGCTGGCGCCCTGCTCGCGCAGGCTGCCGGCGAGGCGGTCGAGGATGAAGTCGCGCAGCTCGACGGTGGCCTTGCTGCTGTCGAAGCCGTCGATGGCGCTGAACTGCGCGGCGGCATCCTGCAGCAGCGCATCGAGCCCCAGCGCAAGGTCTTTCTCGATCAGCATGCGGATCACGCCCAGCGCGTGGCGGCGCAGCGCGAACGGGTCGCGGTCGCCGGTGGGGAGGTTGCCGATGCCGAACATGCCGACCAGCGTTTCGAGCTTGTCGGCCAGCGCGACCACGAGGCCCACGCTGTTGCGCGGCAGCTCGTCACCGGCGAAGCGCGGCTTGTAGTGATCTTCGATGGCGTCGGCCACCGCGGCATCGAGGCCGTCGTGCAGCGCGTAGTAGCGGCCCATGGTGCCCTGCAGCTCGGGGAACTCGCCGACCATGTCGGTCACGAGGTCGGCCTTGGCCAGCTGGGCAGCCTGGGTGGCCTGCGCGGCCAGCGTCGCGTCGCCGAGTTTCTCGGCAATGCCGCGCGCGATGTGCATCACGCGCTGCACGCGTTCGCCCTGCGTGCCGAGCTTGTTGTGATAGACCACCTTGCCCAGCGACTCGACGCGCGAGGCCAGCGATTTCTTGCGGTCCTGGTCGAAGAAGAACTTGGCGTCGGCCAGGCGCGGGCGCACCACGCGCTCGTTGCCGCCGGTCACGGCGCTCGCGTCGTCGGGGCTGATGTTGCTGACGACGAGGAACTTGTTGGTGAGCTTGGCTTGCGCGTCGAGCAGCGGGAAGTACTTCTGGTTGGCCTTCATCGTGAGGATGAGGCACTCCTGCGGCACTTCGAGAAACTCGCGCTCGAAGCTGCAGACCAGCACGTTGGGGCGCTCGACCAGCGCCGTGACCTCGTCGAGCAGCGCGTCGTCGTGGATCGGCACCGAGCCGCCGCCCACCGTCACGGCGGCGGCCGCGAGCTGGCGTGCGATTTCGGCGCGGCGCGCCTCAAAGCTGGCGATGACGGCACCGTCGTCCTGGAGCTGCAGGGCGTAGCTGTTGGCATCGCGCAGCACCACGGGGTCGACCGCCGCTTCGAAGCGGTGGCCGTGCGTTTCGCGGCCGGCCTTCAGGCCCAGCGCCTCGATGGGCACCACGGTGTCGGCGTGCAGCGCCACCAGGCCGTGCGCGGGGCGCACGAAGCTCACGCTGCTCCAGCCGGGCAGCTCGCAGCCGCTTTCGAGCTGGTAGCTCATGACCTTGGGGATCGGCAGCTTGGCGATGGCTTCGGCCAAGGCTTTTTGCAGGCCTTCGGCCAGCGTGGCGCCCTTGGCGGTGCTTTCGTAGAACAGGGCTTCGGCCTTGCCGTCCATGGCGCGCTTGAGGCCGGGCACGGCCGAGGCGTCGGCGCCGAGGGCGGCCAGGCGCTTGAGCAGCGCGGGCGTCGGTTGGCCCGAGGCATCGAGCCCCACGGCCACGGGCATGAGCTTTTGCGACACGGCCTTGTCGGCGGCGCGCTCGGCCACGTGCGTGAGGTGCGCGGCCAGGCGGCGCGGCGACGCGTAGGGCGTGAGCACCGAGCCGGCTTCGGCCAGGCCTTGGGCCACGAGCTGGTCGCGCAGCACGCCCGCGAAAGCCTCGCCGAGCTTCTTCAGCGCCTTGGGCGGCAGCTCTTCGACAAACAGTTCAACCAGCAGGGAGTTCTTGTTGTTCATGGGGGTCGTCATCGCTCAGGCGGCTTTCTTCGGGGGCATCTGCGCCACCCATTCGCGCGGGGCCATCGGGAAGCCCAGGCGCTCGCGGCTGTCGTAGTAGCTCTGCGCCACGCTGCGCGCGAGGTTGCGGATACGGCCGATGTAGGCCGCGCGCTCGGTCACGCTGATGGCGCCGCGCGCGTCCAGCAGGTTGAAGCTGTGCGCGGCCTTGAGCACCTGCTCGTAGGCCGGCAACGCGAGCTGCTCGGTCATGAGGTGCTTGGCCTGCTTTTCGTGCGCATTGAAGGCGGTGAACAAGAACTCGGCATCGCTGTGCTCGAAGTTGTAGGTCGACTGCTCGACCTCGTTCTGCTTGTAGACGTCACCGTAGCTCAGGCCGTCGGTCCACGTGAGGTTGTAGACGTTGTCCACGCCCTGCAGGTACATGGCCAGGCGTTCCAGGCCGTAGGTGATCTCGCCGGTGATGGGCTTGCAGTCGATGCCGCCGACCTGCTGGAAGTAGGTGAACTGCGTCACTTCCATGCCGTTGAGCCAGACCTCCCAGCCCAGGCCCCAGGCGCCGAGCGTGGGGTTCTCCCAGTCGTCTTCGACGAAGCGGATGTCGTTCTTCTTCAGGTCGAAGCCCAGGGCTTCCAGGCTGCCGAGGTAAAGCTCGAGGATGTTGCTGGGCGCGGGCTTGAGCACGACCTGGTACTGGTAGTAGTGCTGCAGGCGGTTGGGGTTCTCGCCGTAGCGGCCGTCCTTGGGGCGGCGACTGGGTTGCACGTAGGCGGCCTTCCAGGGCTCGGGGCCGAGCGCGCGCAGGAAGGTGGCGGTGTGCGAGGTGCCTGCGCCCACTTCCATGTCGTACGGTTGCAGGAGCGCACAGCCCTTGTCGGCCCAGTACGACTGCAGTTTGAGAATGATTTGCTGGAAGGTCAACATGAAGCTGGCCGGCGTCGGGGGCCGGACATTGGACGGGACGGTGGCGCGGCACAGGCCGCGAAAGCGGACGATTTTACGTTCGCGGGAGGGCATCTCTCCCACAGCCGCTCGGGATGCCGGCTGCCGCGACAGCCCGTGCGGCTGTGGGACAAAGCCCGGCCCCGCACGCTTTTTTGCGTTTCCCGCCGCTTTCGGCACTTTCCTGCGCTTTCCCCCTCTCTCACTGCATGGCACCGCCCCACATCGGCCCCGACACTCCTTTCTTCATCGTGCTCAACGCCGGCTCCGGCAGCGAGAGCACTGCGCAGGCCCGCCAGGTCATCGACGACGCCTTTGCCGCGGACGGCCGCCGGCACCGCGTGTTCCTCGTGGACGGCCCCGGCCGCGTGCAGGCGCTGGCGCGCGAAGCGGTCGAACGGGCCCGGGCCGTGGGCGGCGTGGTGGTGGCCGCGGGCGGCGACGGCACCATCAACGCCGTCGCCCAGGCCACGCTGGGCAGCGGCTGCCCCTTCGGCGTGCTGCCGCAGGGCACCTTCAACTATTTCAGCCGCACCCACGGCATCCCGCGCGACACGGCGCAGGCGCTGCAGGTGCTGCTGACGCAGCAGCCGCGGGCGGTGCAGGTGGGGCTGGTGAACGACCGCGTGTTCCTGGTGAATGCCAGCATGGGCCTGTATGCCGACCTGCTGGAGGAACGCGAAAGCCACAAGGCACGCTTCGGCCGCCACCGGTGGATCGCCTTCTATTCGGGCCTGGTGACGGTGCTGCGCGGGCGCCATCGCCACTGGCAACTGCGCATCGCCTCGCACGGCCACGAGCGCGACATCCGCACGCCCACGCTGTTCGTGGGCAACAACCCGTTGCAGCTGATGCAGGCGGGCGTCGACCACGCCGAGGCGCCCGAGCAGGGCCGGCTGACCGCGGTGGCGCTCAAGCCGGTCGGCCTGCTGGCGATGCCGGGGCTGCTGGTGCGCGGCGCGCTCGGGCGGCTGGGCGACGCCGACGAGGTGCTGAGCTTTCCCTTCGAGTCGATGACGGTGAAGGCCGGCCGGCTGCGCTCGCCGCGCCGAGTGAAGATCGCCACCGACGGCGAGATCGACTGGGTCGACATGCCCCTGCTGTTCCGGGTGGCGCCCGACCCGCTGTGGCTGGTGCGGCCCGACAGCGCGCCCGAGCTGGAGGCGGCACGGCCATGAGCTGCCTGCTGCAAGTGTCCGACCCGCACTTCGGCACCGAGCAGCCCGAGGTGCTGCAGGCGCTCGAACGCCTGGCGCACGCGCTGGCGCCGCAGGCGGTGCTGCTGTCGGGCGACATCACGCAGCGCGCCACGCGCCGCCAGTTCAAGGCTGCGCGCGCCTTCGCCGACCGGCTGGCGGCGCCGGTGGTCGCGATTCCGGGCAACCACGACATTCCGCTGTTCCAGCTGGCGGCGCGCGTCTTCTCGCCCTACGGCCGCTACACCGAGGCCTTCGGCACTGACCTGGAGCCGGTGTTCGCCTGCGACGACTGGCTGGTGGTCACGGTCAACACGACGCGCTGGTACCGGCACGAGGACGGCGAGGTGTCGCCGGCGCAGGTCGAGCGCGTCGCCGCGCGGCTGGCGAGCGCCACGCCCCGGCAGGTGCGCGTGGTCGTGACGCACCAGCCGGTGCTGGTGACGCGGCCTGAAGACCGACAGAACCGACTGCACGGGCGCGAGGCGGCGGTGGCGCGCTGGACGGCGGCGGGCGCCGACCTGATCGTCGGCGGCCACATCCACCTGCCTTTCGTGCGCCCGCTGGACGAGCGCTTTCCGGGCTGCCCGCCCACGGCCTGGGCGGTGCAGGCCGGCACCGCCGTGTCGACGCGCGTGCGCTGGGATGCGCCGAACTCGGTGAACGTGCTGCGCGCGGAGGCGTCCGGCGACGGCGCGCAGCGTGTGTGCGTGGTCGAGCGCTGGGACCACTCGGCGGCCGACAAGGCCTTCATGCCCGTTGACCTGTTACGGCTTCCGCTTGCCAGCCGCGCGACGGCCCCTTAGGGTTGCGCCGCATGCCTCCTGCGGACACCCTTCTCCTTTCTTCTTCAGCCCCCTTGGTTCTTCTCGCACAACAGCTGGGCGAACACGCCCTGGCCTGGTTCGCGCTCGCGCTGACCGTGTCGGTGCTCGGCGCCGGCCTCGCCTGCCGGATGCTGCAACGGCGCCATCCGCTGCCCGACACCGGCGAGCCTGACGAATCGCGCCTGGCGCTCGGACTGGGACTGGGCTTCGTGCTGATCCTGGCGGCGGCGGTGCTGGTCGCGTGGATCGCCTCGCACCTGGGCGACGGCCGCACCATGGGCCGCGCCGACCAGGCGCTCGCCGACGCCATCGCCGCCCATGTGCCGTGGGGCGCGCTCGTGAGCTTCAGCTGGCTCACGCACCTGGGCGACGCGCAGTTGCTCGCGCCCGTGTGCGGGCTGGTCGCGCTGCTGCTGTGGCGGAATGCGCACCGCGGGCTGGCGCTGGGCTGGGTGACCGCGCTCGGCGGCATCGTGGTGCTGAACCCCGCGCTCAAGCACATCTTTGCGCGGGCCCGGCCGGTGCACGACCACGGGCTGGCACTGGAAACGAGCTTCAGCTTTCCCAGCGGCCACAGCGCGGGCGCGATCGTGAGTTACGGGATGCTGCTGTACTTGGCGCTGCGGCTGCTGCCGGCGCGCTGGCATGTGCCGGCCGCCATGGCCGCGGTGGCGGCCATCGTCACCATCGCCTGCAGCCGGATCTTCCTGCAGGTGCACTTCGCGAGCGATGTCGCGGCCGGCCTGCTGACCGGCCTGGGCTGGCTGCTGGTGTGCGTGAGCAGCCTGGAATACGCGCGGCACCGCAAGCGCCGCACCGCGCGCTGACCGTCGATCAGTATTCCCAGAAGATGCGTTGCAGTTCTTTGGTGTTGTTGGTCTTGGTCAAGGCCACCATCGCCAGGATGCGCGCCTTCTGCGGGCGCAGGTCGTGTGCCACCACCCAGTCGTACTTGTCGTCGGGCTGCTCGGCATTGCGGATCACGAAGCCGTCGGGCACGCGCGAGCTGCGAATGACGATCACGCCGTCGGTGCGTGCCTTCTGCAGGTTCGGCACGATGCGGTCGGCCACCGAGCCATTGCCCGTGCCGCCGTGGATCAGCGCCTTGGCGCCGCTCTTGGCGATGGCGTCGATGGCCACCGAGGACACGCCTTCGTAGCCCATGGCGATCTCCACCGGCGGCAGCGCGGTGATGCTGTCGATGTCGAACTCGGAGTTCATGGTGTGGCGCTTGACCGGCGCGCGGAACCAGTAGTTCTTGCCCTCGACGATCATGCCCAGCGGACCCCACTGGCTGGAGAACGCGCTGGTCTTGATGTTGACGTTCTTGCTCACGTCGCGGCCGGTGTCGATGTTGTCGCCCATCGTCACGAGCACGCCCTTGCCCATCGCGTCCTTGCTGCCCGCCACGTTCACCGCGTCGTACAGGTTGAGCGCGCCGTCGGCCGACAGGGCCGTGCCCGGGCGCATCGAGCCGACCACCACGATCGGCTTGTTGGTGTGCACGGTGAGCGTCAGGAAGTAGGCGGTTTCTTCCAGCGTGTCGGTGCCGTGGGTGATCACGATGCCGTCCACGTCCGCCTGCTTGGACAGCGCCGAGACGCGCTTGGCCAGCGTCATCAGGTTGTCGTTGGTGAGGCTTTCCGACGCGACCTGGAACACCTGCTCGCCGCGCACGTTGGCGACCTTGGCCAGCTCGGGCAGGCCGGCGATCAGCTTCTCGACGCCGACCTTGGCGGCCGCGTAGGTCGCGCTGTTGACGGCCGACGCGCCGGCACCGGCGATGGTGCCGCCGGTCGCCAGGATCACCACGTTGGGCAGCGCCTGCTGGGCCTGCGCGAGCGCGCTGGCCGCGAGCAGTGCGGCACCGGCCGCAAAGGCACGGAAATGGGTAGAAAAGTACATACGGGCTCCTTGGTTTGAGGATGATTTCTCGAGGCGGCGAGGAAGATACATGAACCATGCCCGCATGCCATGCCGCTGCATGCCGGCATGGCATGCGGTCATGCGCCGGCCTTAGAGGGTCAGCAGCCAGCCCGCCACCGCCGCCAGCCCGACGACCCACACCGGCGACAGGCGCGCGTAGACCAGCAAGCCGAACGCCGCCAGCGCCAGCCCGAAGTCGGCCTTCGAGTGGATCGCGCTCGTCCACACCGGGTCGTAGAGCGCGGCGAGCAGCACGCCGACAACCGCCGCGTTGACGCCCGCCATCGCCCGCTGGACGCCATCGCGCTGGCGCAGCGTCTCCCAGAACGGCAGCGCGCCGGCCACCAGCAGGAAGGCCGGCAGGAAGATGGCCAGCAGCAGCGCCAAGCCGCCCACCCAGCCGCCGAACGGCGCCGGCATGGCAGCGCCGAGGAAGGCCGCGAAGGTGAACAAGGGCCCCGGCACGGCCTGCGCTGCGCCGTAGCCCGCCAGGAACACGTCGTTCGAGACCAGGCCTGTCGGCACCACGCCCGCCTGCAGCAAGGGCAGCACGACGTGGCCCCCGCCGAACACCAGCGCGCCTGATCGGTAGAACGACGCGATGACGGACAGCGGCGGCCACTGCGTCGCCGCGGCCAGCATCGGCAGTGCGACGAGCAGCGCGGCGAACAGGCCCAGCAGCGCGGCACCGGTCGCCTTGCTCACGCCGTGGTCGCGGTGCTGCGCGGCGGGCAGGTGGCCGGACGGCACCGCCCATCGGCCGACGACGCCCCCGGCGACGATGGCGGCGATCTGCCCCATGGCCGAAGGCACCGCGAGCACCAACAGCGCCGCGACGATGGCGACGCCTGCGCGCAACCGGTCGGGGCACAGCGACTTCGCCATGCCCCACACCGCCTGCGCCACGACGGCCACCGCGACGACCTTCAACCCGTGCACCGCGCCCGATTGCGCCAGGGCCGACCAATGCGTGACACCAGCTGCAAAGAGGATGAGCGCCACGGCGGACGGCAGCGTGAAACCGAGCCACGCCGCCAGCGCCCCGCCCCACCCCGCGCGGCCGAGCCCCAAGGCGATGCCAACCTGGCTGCTCGCAGGCCCGGGCAAGAACTGGCACAGCGCCACGAGGTCGGAGTAACTCTTGTCGTCGAACCACTTGCGGCGTTCGACGAACTCCGTGCGGAAGTAGCCCAGGTGCGCCACCGGTCCGCCGAAGGAGGTCAGGCCCAATTTCAGGAAAGCGAGAAAGACCTCGAGCACCGAGCCCCTGGCAGGCGAGGCGCCCACGCCGTCAATGGCCGGTGGCGGGGCGGCATGCTTGGGGCGGTGGTGGTGGTGCTTCACGGACGATGACGTCGAATGCACATCCGCCGGTGCGCCTCAGCCCCGGGTGCGCCCGGGCCGGAAGAAGACCGCGCCCAGCGCGACGATCGCCAGCGCCGCGATCCACAGCGGCCACAGGCCGAACGGTGCGACCCAGCGCGCGAAGGGCGTGAGCCCGCGCCGTCCCTCGACCGGTGCTTCGAGCACGCCGCGCGTGAGGCGCGGCAGCTGGTGCGTGACGCGGCCCGCGGCGTCGATCACCACTGTGGCGCCAGTGTTGGTGGAACGCACCATCGGCCGCGCGAACTCGAGTGCGCGCATGCGCGAGATGGCCAGGTGCTGGTCGATGGCGACCGAGTCGCCGAACCAGGCGATGTTGCTGACGTTGAGCAGGATGGTCGGCGCCGTGGCCTCGTCGCGGAAGTTCGCGCCGATCTCGTCGCCGAACAAGTCTTCGTAGCAGATGTTGGGCGCGATGCGCTGGCCCTGCCAGACAAAGGGCGCCTGCGCGAGGCCGCCACGCTCGAAGTCGCCCAGCGGGATGCTCATCATGCGGATGAACCAGCGAAAGCCCGGCGGAATGAATTCGCCGAAGGGCACGAGGTGGTGCTTGCTGTAGGCGTAGGGTTGCGCCGCGCCGCCGGGCATGAAGCCGAGCACGGCGTTGCGGTAGGTGCCCGGCCCGTCGCCGAGCGGCAGCCCGACGATGGCGGCCTGCTGCGAGCCCGGCTGGCCGTAGCGTTCCTGGATCGCGTCGAGGTAGCCGGCGGGCAGCTGGCGCGGCAGCAGCGGCAGCGCGGTTTCGGGCGTGACCACGAGCTGGGCCTTGGCGTCGCGCAGCTGTTCGGCGTACCAGCGCAAGGCGGTTTCGATGCCGCCGCCCGGAATGAATTTCTCGTCCTGCGGGATGTTGCCCTGCAGCAGCGCGACCTGCAGCGTGCCGGCAGTGCCCTGCACGCCGCGCGCATCGGCAGGCAGCGGCGAGACAACGTTGGGCAGCACGAAGACCACGGCGAGCAGCACCGCGGCCAGCGCCGTCGGCACCACGCCGCGCAGCGGCAGGCGTCGCGCGACCAGCGCCACGGCCAGGGCCGCCGCGGCGCCGATGCCGTACACGCCGACCCACGGCGCCAACGCGGCCAGCGGGCCGTCGACATGGGCGTAGCCGCCCGCGCCCCAGGGAAAGCCGGTGAACCAGCTGCCGCGCACGAGCTCGGCCAGCGTCCACAGCGCCGCGAACACGAAGGCCCCCGCGACGCGCTCCGCCGGCCCGCGCACCACGAACCAGGCGCAGGCCACGGCGTAGTAGAGCCCGAGCGCCGCCGCCAGCGCGAGCACGGCGATCACCGCCAGCGGCGCCGGCAGCCCGCCGTAGGTGTGCATCGAGATGAAGAGCCACCAGAAGCTGCCGGTGAGCCAGGCGGTCGCGAACACCCAGCCGTGCAGGCCGGCGCGGCGCCAGCCCGCGCCTTGGGCGCGCAGGCCGTCGAGCAGCCAGACGAGCCCGGCCAGCGACAGCAGCTGCAGCCACCACAGCGGACGGCCGTCGCCCGGCCAGGCGATGGACAGGGCCTGCGCCACGCCCGCCAGGCCGAAGCCGAGCAGGCGAAGCAGCCCGGAGGCGGCGGAGGAAGGGGGAGAGGTGGGCGAGACGCGGGCCGGGGCCGCTGCTGCGGGCGCCGGCATCAGTCGGCCGCGTCGCCGCCGCGCGCCGGCGACACCCGGAACCAGCGCACCGCGCCGCCCTTGGTGTGCAGCACGACGAAGTCGAAGCCGCCGATGGCGTGGTGCTCGCCGCGCTTGGGCACGTGGCCCATCTCGTGCGCAATGAGTCCGCCGATGGTGTCGAAGTCTTCGCTCAGCTGTTCTTCGTTGAAGACGATGCCGAAGGCCTCGGCCACGCGCTCGATGGGCGTGTCGCCCGAGACGCGGTAGGTGTGGTCGGCCAGGCCGAAGATGTCGCCCTCGTCTTCGGCGATGTCGAACTCGTCCTCGATCTCTCCGACGATCTGCTCGAGCACGTCCTCGATGGTGATGAGGCCGGCCACGCGGCCGAACTCGTCGATGACGATGGCCAGGTGGTTGCGGTTGCCGCGGAACTCGCGCAGCAGGTCGTTCAGGCCCTTGCTCTCGGGCACGAAGGTGGCCGGGCGCAGCAAGGCGCGGATGTTCAGGCCCGGCGCGCGCTGCAGCTTGAGCAGGTCCTTCGCGAGCAGGATGCCGATGATGTTTTCTTTTTCGCCCTCGTAGACCGGAAAGCGCGAGTGCGCGGTCTGGATCACGGCGTGCAGCAACGCGTCGAAGGGCGCGTCGATGTTCACGAGGTCCATGCGCGGCGCCGCGACCATCACGTCACCGGCCGTCATGTCGGCCATGCGCAGCACGCCTTCGAGCATCACGCGCGATTCGGCGCCGATCACCTCGTTGTCCTCGGCATCGGCGAGGGTTTCGATCAGCTCGTCGCGTGAATCGGGGCCGGGGTGGATGAATTCGGCGAGCTTCTGGAGAAAGCCACGCTTGTCTTCCCGTTCAACGGGAGCGCGTTCAGGGTGAGGGTCGGCCACTGCGGGAGGGCGGAGTTGAAGAGAGACAAGGATAACGGATTGCGCATGACAGGCTCTACCGTCCGGCCGGCATAGGCCGGCCCTGCCCGCTCAGGGCGCCGATTTGCTTCTTGCGTCGCGCATGCCGCTGCGCACTTCCTGCAGGCTCGCCAGGAAGGCCCAGAACTGCTTGGCGCGGCTCTTGAGCGCGAAATCGACCGCGGCGTAGTGCTCCAGCGCGATCTCGCTCATGCGGCTGTCGAAGGTGGCGGTGGGCAGCTGCAGGTGGGCTTCGGACTCCGAGCCGCTGCGCACCACGGTGGCGCCGGCGTTGCGGGCGATCTTGAGCATGGCGGCGTTTTCGCTCAGCGCATGGATGAAGAGCATGCCCACGCCTTCGTTGCGCGCGGCAACCACGGCGCGCTCGAACAGGCGCGCGCCGTAGCCGCGGCCGCGGGCGTGCGACGACACGGACACGCCGAACTCGGCGCAGTCGCTGTGCTGGTCGCTGGGCGCGTAGGCCACGTGCGCCATCGCGATCAGGTCGAGGCGGCGGTTGTAGATGCCGAACAGTTCGTCACGGTCGAAGTCCAGGCCTTCGACATAGCGCAGGACCTGCTCGTCGGCCGCGGCATAGCCGAAGCGCAGGTAGCGGTCGTGCGGTGTCAGATCCAGCAGGTGGCGCGCGATGCGTTCGCGTTCGCGCGGGCCGATCGAGCGGATCGGCACCATGACGGGTGGGGGCGCGCTGACGGCGCGCGGTTGCGCCTCAACCATCGGCGCCTTCAGGAAAGAGCCGAGGCCGAGAGACGCTTTGAGGAGGGTCTTGGCGGTAAGCATGGCTCCAATGTAAGGGTTTTCCCTTAATCACCAAGCCCGCAAGGACACTTTCAGGACGCATTCGTGACTCGATACCAGAGTCCGTGGTGTTTACGCAACCAATTTGTGGTTAAACGGGCACAGATGTTGTGGCTTTGACACGATCGAGCACGAAGCTGGTCTTGCAGTCTTCGACGCTGGGGTGCTTGAGCAGGGTGTCCATGATGAAGCGGCTGTAGTGCGCCATGTCGGCCACCACCACGCGCAGCAGGTAGTCCATGTCGCCGGTGAGGGCCGCGCACTCGACCACCTCGGGCCAGGTCTGCACGCTGGCGCGGAACAGGTCCATGGGGTTGCGCTTGTGGGTTTCGGTGTGCTTTTCGAGCCGCACGTTCAGGTAGGCCGTGAGACCCAGGCCGACCGCCTCGGGCTGGACCAGGGCCACGTAGCGGTCGATGACCTTGTGCTCCTCGAGCCGCTTGACCCGCCGCAGCACGGCGCTGGGCGACAGGCTGACCTGCTCCGCGATCTGGTCGTAGGTGGCGCGGCCGTCTGCTTGCAGCATGCGCAAAATGAGCCTATCTATCTTGTCGAGTGCTTCCATTTCGCCATTTTTGCAGTTTTACTGCGTCATGGCCACCCAGGGCGCCCAGAAACGCAGAAAACCTGAACGCCTTCCGACCTACAGTGCAGCACGGCCCGAATCTGGGTCTTTGTTTTCCTTTCTGCACAACTTTCCCCACTTTTCGGAGACAGCATCCATGAGCCACGCCGACGCCCCCGCCTTCACGCCCTGGGAGAACCCGATGGGCACCGACGGCTTCGAATTCATCGAGTACGCGGCACCCGATCCGGTCGCGATGGGCAAGGTGTTCGAGCGCATGGGCTTCGTGGCCATCGCCAAGCACCGCCACAAGAACGTGCTGCTGTACCGCCAGGGCACGATCAACTTCATCCTGAACGCCGAGCCCGACTCGTTCGCGCAGCGCTTTGCGCGCGAGCACGGCCCGAGCGTGTGCGCCATCGCCTTCCGCGTGCAGGACGCCAAGCAGGCCTACGAGCGCGCCACCGCGCTGGGCGCCTGGGGCTTCGCCGACAAGGCCGGCCCGGGCGAGCTGAACATTCCTGCCATCAAGGGCATCGGCGACAGCCTGATCTACCTGGTGGACCGCTGGCCGGGCAAGAACGGCGCGCAGCCGGGCGACATCGGCAACATCGGCTTCTACGACGTGGACTTCGAGGCGCTGCCGGGCGTGTCGTCGCAGGACGCGCTGGCGCGCAAGGGCAACGGCCTGACCTACATCGACCACCTGACGCACAACGTGTACCGCGGCCGCATGGACGTGTGGGCCAACTTCTACGAAAAGCTCTTCAACTTCCGCGAAGTGAAGTACTTCGACATCGAAGGCCAGGTGACGGGCGTGAAGAGCAAGGCCATGACCAGCCCCTGCGGCAAGATCCGCATCCCGATCAACGAAGAAGGCAAGGAACAGGCCGGCCAGATCCAGGAGTACCTGGACATGTACAAGGGCGAGGGCATCCAGCACATCGCCATGGGCTCGGACAACCTGTACGAGAGCGTCGACGCGCTGCGCGCCAACGGCGTGACGCTGCTGGACACCATCGACACCTACTACGAGCTGATCGACAAGCGCATTCCCGGCCACGGCGAAAGCGTGGCCGAGCTGAAGAGCCGCAAGATCCTGATCGACGGCAAGAAGGACGCGCTGCTGCTGCAGATCTTCAGCGAGAACCAGCTGGGCCCGATCTTCTTCGAGTTCATCCAGCGCAAGGGCGACGACGGCTTCGGCAACGGCAACTTCAAGGCGCTGTTCGAGAGCATCGAGCTCGACCAGATGCGCCGTGGCGTGCTGAGCGCCGCAAAATAAGGCGCTTCACCACTGCCCTGGAGCCCGGCATGCGCCACGCGTCTTCTTCGACTGTCGTCACTTCCTTCGTCGCGGCAGTTGCCGCTGCGGTCGTGCTCTCGGGCTGCGCTTCGGCGCCGCCCGCGGCCGGCGCGGGCGCCTCGCACCTGGACACGGTACAGAAGGCGGCGGTGCTGCGCATCTGCACGCCGGGCGACTACCGGCCCTTCAGCTTCCAGAAGGCCGACGCCTCGTTCGAAGGCATCGACGTCGACCTGATGACGGGCTTCAGCGCCAGCCTCGGCGCCAAGCCCGAATGGGTCAAGACGACGTGGGCCAACCTGCTGCCCGACCTGGCCGCCGGCAAGTGCGACATCGCCGTGGGCGGCGTGTCGGTGACCACCGACCGCCAGAAGCGCGCCTTCTTCAGCGCGCCCTACATGGTCAACGGCAAGACGCCCATCGCGCGCTGTGCCGACGTGGCCAAGTACCAGAGCGTGGCGGCCATCGACCAGCCGTCGACCCGCGTGATCTTCAACCCGGGCGGCAGCAACGAACGCTTCGCCCGCACCAACTTCAAGCAGGCCAGGCTCACGCTGCACGGCGAGAACGTCACGATCTTCGACGAGATCCTGGCCAACCGCGCCGACGTGTTCGTCACCGAATCGGCCGAGGCCATCACGCAGCAGAAGCTCAAGCCCGGGCTGTGCGCGGTGAACCCCGACAAGCCGCTGCAGTACGGCGAGATGGCCTGGATGCTGCCGCGCGACGACGTGGCCTTCAAATCGTATGTCGACCAATGGCTGCACCTGCAGCAAGCCGGCGGCGACTTCCAGCGCGTGATGGACCGCTGGCTCAAGTAACCCGAGAAACCGAACGCCCCATGGATTCCCCCGCCGCCGTTGTCACCCCCGCCGTCTATGGCGCCTCCGATCGCCCGCCGCGCGGCGACTACTCGCGCGGCGGTTCGGTGCAAGCCGACTACACCTGCCCGCAGGACTGGGCCAGCTACACGGCGGCCGACCACGACACCTACAAGCGGCTGTACGAACGCCAGGCCGCGCAGCTGACGGGCCTGGCCTGCGACGCCTTCATCAAGTCGCTGCCGCTGCTCGGCGTGAAGGACCGCATCCCGCGCTTCGAGGAACTCAACGAGCGCCTGCACCGCGCCACCGGCTGGGAGATCGTCGCAGTGCCGGGGCTCATTCCCGAGCTGCCCTTCTTCACGCTGCTGGCGAACCGCAAGTTCCCGGTGACCGACTGGATCCGCAAGCCCGAAGAGTTCGACTACATCGTCGAGCCCGACGTGTTCCACGACCTGTTCGGCCATGTGCCGATGCTGTTCGACCCGACCTTCGCCGACTACGTGCAGCGCTACGGCCAGGGCGGCATCAAGGCGCACGAGCTGGGCGCGGGCGAAAAGCTGGCGCGGCTGTACTGGTACACGGTCGAGTTCGGCCTGATCCGCCAGCCCGAGGGCCTGCGCGCCTACGGCGCCGGCATCCTGAGCTCGGTCGGCGAGCTGCAGCACGCGGTGCGCAGCCCTGAGCCGCACCGCCTGCCGCTCGACCTGCTGCGCACCATGCGCACGCAATACAAGATCGACACCTACCAGGCCAACTACTTCGTGATCGAGAACTTCGCGCAGCTCTTCGATCTCACGGCACCCGACTTCACGCCGCTGTACCGCGCGCTCGAGGTGCAGCCCGACATCCCGGCGGGCGTGCTGCTGCCGGGCGAATCCGGCAACGCCTGATCGCATCGCAGTGACCCGGGCGCGCACGGCGGCTATCGCCTGCGCGACACCGGGTATGCGCCCCTAGGACAAGCCCGCTGGCGGGTGGGAGGCATTGGCTCCCACAATCCGCGCCAAAGGAGCTTGCATGCAGACATCCGCGCGACAGAACTACCCGGCCGGCGTGCCGCACGAGATTCATCCGGAGCAGTACCGCTCCCTGCCTCACATGTTCGACGAGGCTTTCGGCCGCTACAAGGACCGGCCGTTCTCGGTCTGCATGGAGCGCTGGATGTCGTACGGCGAGCTCGACACGCTCTCCAAGGCGATGGGTGCCTGGCTGCAATCGCAGGGCCTCGCGCCCGGTGCGCGGGTGGCGATCATGCTGCCCAACGTGCCGCAGTTCGCGGTCACGATGTGCGCCGTGCTGCGCGCGGGCTACACCTGCGTCAACGTCAATCCGCTGTACACGGCGCGCGAGCTGGAGCACCAGCTCAAGGACTCCGGCGCCACCGCCATCGTCATCCTCGAGAACTTTGCCGCCACGCTCGAACAGGTGATCGAGCGCACGCCCGTCAAGCACGTGGTGATGACCGCGATGGGCGACCTGCTCGGCGGGTTGTACGGCGCCTGGATCACGGTGGCCGTGCGCCACCTGGCCAAGATGGTGCCGCCCTACAAGCTGCCGCTGAGCGACGGCCGCACGGTCACGCCGTTCAAACAGGCGCTTGCCGAAGGCCGCGGACGCACGCTCGGGCCCGACCAGAGCACGCTCGATTCGATCGCCTTCCTGCAGTACACGGGCGGCACCACCGGCTTGTCGAAGGGGGCGGTGCTGACCCACCGCAACATCGTGGCCGCCACGCTGCAGGCCGAAGCCTGGTTCACGCCCGCGCTGGCGCGGGCCGGCGACCTGGCGAAGGTCAACAGCATCGCCGCGCTGCCGCTGTATCACATCTTCGCGCTGACGCTGTGCCTGCTGGTGATCCGCCAGGGCTCGCACATGACGCTGATTCCGAACCCGCGTGACTTCAACAAGTTCGTCGCGGTGTTGAAGAAACGCCCCTTCCACATGCTGCCGGCCGTGAACACCTTGTTCAACGCGCTGCTGATGCATCCGGAGTTCAAGACGGTCGATTTCTCCACGCTGTTCGTGTCGCAGGCCGGCGGCATGGCCGCCTCCGAAGGCACGGCGCGCAAGTGGTTCGAAGCCACCGGCTGCCCGATGATCGAAGGCTGGGGCATGAGCGAGACCTGCGCGATCGGCACCAACAACCCGGTGTCGAACACGAAGTTCACGGGCACCATCGGATTGCCGTTGCCGAGCATTGAGATCGCGATCAAGGACGATGAAGGCCAATCGCTGCCGATCGGCCAAGCGGGCGAGCTGTGCATCAAGGGGCCGAACGTGATGACCGGCTACTACAACCAGCCGGCCGAAACAGCGGCGGCCTTCACGGCCGACGGCTTCATGCGCACCGGCGACATCGCCGTGATGCAGGAAGACGGCTACAGCCGGATCGTCGACCGCAAGAAGGACATGATCCTCGTGAGCGGTTTCAACGTGTTCCCCAACGAACTGGAAAACGTGATCTCGCTGTGCCCGGGCGTCGTCGAATGCGCGGCCGTCGGCGTGCCGGACGAGAAGCAGGGCGAAGCCATCAAGGTCTTCGTGGTCCGCAAGGACCCGACGCTGACGGAAGACGCCGTGCTCCAGTACTGCAACGGGCAGCTCACCGGCTACAAGCGGCCGAAGCACATCGAGTTCCGCGAGTCGCTGCCCAAGACCAACGTGGGGAAGATCCTGCGGCGCGAGCTGCGCACCAGCGCCGGTGCCTGAGCGGGTGGGGCACCGCGGGGAAGCCAGCGCCGGGCTGCCGGCGAATGTTGTCGTGTTCGAGCGGGGCTGGCTGTCTTCGAACAACATCCTCTTTGTCGGAGCCGAGGAGACGGTGCTGGTCGACACCGGCTATGCCACGCATGCCGATCAGACGCTGGCGCTGGTGGAGTCGGTGTTGGGCGAACGTCCGCTTGATCGGGTGCTGAACACGCATCTGCACAGCGATCACTGCGGGGGGAACGCGGCGTTGCAGCAGCGTTATCCATCACTTCGGACAGACATTCCGCCTGGAGAGGCGGCGCTGGTTGAGCGATGGGATGCCGAAGGCCTGAGTTTTCTTGCGACGGGGCAGAGTTGCCCGCGTTTTGCTTTCACCGGACTGCTCGAACCAGGCACTGAATGTCTGCTGGGAGATCGTGCGTGGCAAGTGCATGGCGCTCCGGGCCACGATCCGCATTCGGTGATCCTGTTCGACCCAGTGTCGCGAACCCTGATTTCAGCGGATGCGCTCTGGGAAAACGGGTTTGGCATCGCATTTCCGGAGCTGATGGGCGAGCCCTCGTTCGGGGACATTGCGGCAACGCTCGATCTGATCGAGAAGTTGTCGCCGCGGCGAGTGATTCCGGGGCATGGAGGCGTCTTCGTCGATGTCGAGCGCGCGTTGCATACGGCGCGCCGGCGCTTGGCTGGTTTGCAGCGCGCCCC
>NZ_JBYTBC010000026.1:0-24043 GCF_058788795.1 Variovorax sp. FW301-JW7 | reverse complement strand
ATCGCCCAGCGCGTGCGCGAGATCACCGACGGCAAGGGCGTGCCCGTCGTGTACGACTCGGTCGGCAAAGACACGCTCGAGGCTTCGCTCGATTGCCTGCAGCCGCGCGGTACCTTGGTGAGCAACGGCACGTCATCTGGCGCCGTGGTCGTCGATTCGCAGGTCCTGGCCGCCAAGGGTTCGATCTGGCTCACGCGGCCCGCGATGGTGCACTACATCCACCCGCGCCCGCACATGCTCAGCATGGCCGACGAACTCTTCGACCACGTGCTGGCCGGCCGCATCGTGAGCGAGCCGCAGCAGAGCTTCGCACTGGCCGACGCGGCCGAGGCGCACCGCGCGCTCGAAGGCCGCAAGACCACCGGCGCCACCGTGCTCGTGCCCTGAGGTTTTCATGACCGCTCTGTCTGTCGCCGCATGGCCGGCGCGCGGCCGCCTGCTCTTTCCGGGCGTGCTCGCCTGCGCGGTGGTCGCCGCCGCGTCCACCTTCCTGTCGCAGCACTACGGTGCGCCGGTGATGCTGTTCGCGCTCATCCTCGGCATGGCGATGAACTTTCTTTCGGCCGAGGGCCCATGCAAGCCCGGCATCGAGTTCACCGCGCGCCATGTGCTGCGCTGGGGCGTGGCGCTGCTCGGGCTGCGCATCACGGCCGCGCAGGTGGTGGCGCTGGGATGGCACCCGGTGCTGCTGGTGGCGGTGTCGCTGGTGCTGACCATCGGCGTGTCGATGGTCGTGGCGCGGCTGATGGGTTTCAACGTGCTGTTCGGTCTGCTCAGCGGCGGTGCCACCGCGATCTGCGGCGCCTCGGCCGCGCTGGCGCTGGCCGCGGCGCTGCCGCCGCATCCGCTGAAGGAACGCGCCACGCTGTTCACGGTGGTGGGCGTGTCGGCACTGTCGACGCTCACGATGATCGCCTACCCCCTGATCGCACGCGCCCTGGGCATGGACGCGCACACGGCCGGCGTGTTCCTGGGCGCCACCATCCACGACGTGGCGCAGGTGGTGGGCGCGGGCTACGGCATGTCGCAGGCCACGGGCGACACGGCCACGCTGGTCAAGCTGATGCGCGTGGCCGCGCTGCTGCCGGTCATTTTGTTCGCCGTGATGTTCACGCGCGCCACCGGCAAGGCCGTGGGCGGCCAGCGCCCGCCGCTGCTGCCGTGGTTCGCGGTGGCCTTCGCCGCGCTGGTGGCGCTCAACAGCACGGGCTGGCTGCCGCCGTCCCTCGCTACCGCGGGCAGCGACCTGTCGCGCTGGTTCCTGGTGGCGGCCATGGCCGGCATCGGCATGAAGACGCAGCTGCGCGAGCTGGTCGACGTGGGCCTCAAGCCGGTGGTGCTGATGGTCGGCGAGACCGTCTTCATCGCCGCGCTGGTGCTCGCGCTGCTGCGCTGGGCTCCCTGACACGCGTTTCGAATCCCGACGACGACACACACCTACAACAACCAGGAGACAAGACCATGAAGAAGAAGACCCTCATCGCCGCCGCAGCCGCGACCCTCGCTGCCGGCACCGCCCTCGCGCAGTCCTCGCTCACGCTGTTCGGCGTGATGGACGCGGGCGTGAGCCACTACCGCACCACCAGCAGTTCGTACAACCCGCTGCGCCCGGCCGAGCTGCGCCAGAGCCAGACGGTGCTGTCGCCCTCGGGCAATGCGTCCAGCCGCATCGGCTTTCGCGGCACCGAGGACCTGGGCGGCGGGTTGGCCGCGAGCTTCTGGCTGGAAGCGCCGCTGAGCAACGACACGGGCAGCGGCATCACGAACTTCGGACGCCGCTCCACGCTCAGCCTCAGCGGTCCCTTCGGCGAAGTGCGCCTGGGCCGCGACTACACGGCCTCGTTCTGGAACGACGCGGTGTTCGACCCCTTCAGCGTCAACGGCGTGGGCACCAACCTGATCGCGGTGGTCAACAGCAACATCGCGGCCTCGCGCGCGCTGGCCACGGGCGGCCTGCTGAACGGTGGGCTCTCTGCCGGCACCGACAGCTACCTGCGCACGAGCAACGCCATCAGCTACTTCCTGCCGCCGAACCTGGGCGGCTTCTACGGCCAGGTGCAGTACGCGCTGCACGAGAACACCAAGGTCAGCAACACGCCCGACAGCCCCTCGCAGCGCGGGCGCTACGTGGGCGGTCGCATCGGCTGGGCCAGCGGCCCGGCCGACGTGGCGCTGGGCTACGGCGAGAGCACGCTGGCCAGCGCCGCCGCGCAGAGCGAGAAGATCAAAAGCCTGAACCTCGGCGCCTCCTACGACTTCGGCGTGGTGAAGGTGTTCGGCGAATGGTCGCGCGTGCGTGACGTGCGCCACAGCGCCACGCCCTTCGCCAACGCCTCGCTGCGCCTGAGCGACCGCTACGACGGCCTCATGGCCGGCGTGAACGTGCCGCTGGGCGCGGGCATGCTGCGCGCCTCGTATGGACGCGTGCGCTTCGTCAACGGGCTGGGCCTGCCGGACGGCAATTCGTCGGTCAACAAGCTGGCGCTGGGCTACGTGCACAACCTGTCGAAGCGAACGGCGCTGTATGCCTCGGTGGCGCACATCCACATCGCCAACGGCCGCAACAACCCGACCGTGATGGGCGTGACGCCGCTGGTGCTGAGCCTGCCGGCGATCTTCCCGCAGCCGGCCTACGCGACCACGAACGGCATGCAGCCGCACCGCGCGCTGGGCTACGACGTTGGCATTCGCATGGCCTTCTGACGGCCTGAAAACAGCGGCGGCGCCCCCGCGCCGTCGCCTCGGTGTGGCACGATCCACGGATGCTTCAACCGTCCCGCCGCATCCCGTACCGCACCTGGCCGGGCGCGCTCGCGATCCTCCTGGCCATTGCCGCGTACGTCGGCGGCCTGACCTTCTGGAACAACCACACGCCCGGCAGCCGGCCGCTGCCCGCGGGCGAGACGGTGTCGGTCGCCCACGCGCGCTTCGAGCCCGCGCCGGGCTGGCAGATGGACGTGTCGCGCTCCAAGGCCGGCCAGTCGCTCATGCTCTTCAAGGGCGGCCACAAGTTCCTCGTGACCACGCGCCTGTGGATGGGCGGGCCCGACGGCCCCATGGTGCGCCAGCAGCGGCTCATGGAGCGCGGCCAGGGCCTGACCGTCGAGGGCGACGTGTCCGACTTCGTCACCGGCTGGGGCCTGCAGGGCAAGACCTTTGCCTACTACGGCGCCAAGCTCGCCGGCCGCTTCTGGCAGGTGGTCGACGCGCCGCGCCGCTCGCTGGTGCAGATCGACGTGTACGGCCCCACCGACGGCTTCAACGAAGCGCTGGCCGACGCCCGCAAGATGCTCGACTCGATGGACCTGGAGGCACCGCTGTGAGCACCGCCACCGACGCCACCGTTGCGACGCAGGAAGACGCCGACTGGCCGATCGGCACCGACTCGTTCTTCCAGCCACAGCGCGCCGCGTTCTGGCTGCTCGCGGCGCTGATCCTCAACGGCCTGTTCTACACCGTGTCGATGTTCTCGCTGGGCTTTCGCGTGGTGCCCGTCACCGCGCTGCTGGGCCTGCTGGTGTGGGGCGGCTACACGGCGGCGTTCGTGCTGTTTTTCCGCACGCTCGACCTGCTGGAGCAGCACCCGCCCGAAGCCTACGTGCTGGCCTTTGCATGGGGCGGGCTGGGCGCGGTGTACTTCGCGGCGCCGGCCAACATCGCCATCCAGAGTCTGTGCGCCAAGCTGGTGTCGCCGGAGTTCGTGGCGGCGTGGGGGCCGGCCATCGCGGGGCCGATCACCGAAGAGTTCCTGAAGCTCGCGGGCGTGATCCTGCTGGTGCTGATCGCGCGCAACCAGTTCGAAACGTACCTGTCGGTGCTGATCGTCGGCGCCATGGCCGGGCTGGGCTTCCAGGTGATCGAGAACCTGAGCTACACGGTGAACAGCGCCGTGAACTTCCCGCTCGAGAACCAGGTGTACCCGGTGCTCTACCACCTGCTCATGCGCGGGCTGCTGAGCGGGCTGTGGAGCCATGCGGCCTACACCACCATCGCCTCGTTCGGCGTGGCGTGGTTCCTGCTGAACCCGCAGCGCCCGATGGCGGCGCGCATCGGCTGCGCCCTCTTCTACTTCGCGCTGGCGTGGGCGATGCACTTCATCTGGAACTCGCCGCTGCTGGAAGACCGCTTCGACGACGGCTTTGTCGGCATCGCGCTGCTGCTCATCGTCAAGGGCATTCCGGTGGTGATCGCCGCGGCCTTCGTCTGGCGCGCCGCCGCGCGCGAGAACGGCACCTACCTGCACGCGCTGGCGGCCTACTTCGTGCCCGAGCGCGAGCTGATCCGCGACGACGAATGGGTGCGCCTGGGCGCGCCGCTGCTGCGCTACCGCGTGCGCCGCGACATGGGCAAGGAATTCGGCAAGCGCGCCCGGCGCCTGAAGGCACAGCTGCAGCGCGAGCAGCTGCGGCTCATCCTGAAGGCCGGCACGCATGGGCGCGGGCCGCAGACGCGGCGCCATGAAGTGGCGGTGCGCCGCCTGCGGGCCGAGCTCGACCTGCTCACCCGGCCGCAGGGCTGAGGGCCCCGTTCGCTTACTTCGCCGGCAGGTACAGGCGCGGATCGACGGCCTTGCCGCGGTAGCGGATCTCGAAGTGCAGCTTGGCGCGGCCGCCCTCCGCCGGGCCGATCTCGGCGATCTTCTGGCCGCGCTGCACGCGCTGGCCCTGCTTCACGCCCACGGTGCCCACGTTGGTGTAGATCGACATGTAGGAGCCGCCGTGGTCGACCATGATCACGCTGCCGTAGCCGCGCATCGTCTCCGTCGCAGCCACCGAGCCGGCGCCGATCGCGTGCACGGGCTCGCCGCTGCTGCCGCCGATGTCCAGGCCCTTGTTGCTGTTGCCGTTGAAGCCGGCGATGACCGCACCCTGCGTCGGCCAGCCCCAGTCGCTGCGCCGCGAGGCGGGTGGCACCACGGGGTCGCGCTCGCGGGGCGTGGGCGCGGGCTTGGCTTTTTCTGCACTGCTGCTGCCGCCGCTGCTGCGCGGCGGGGGCGTGGCAGCCCCGGTCGTGGCGCCGCCGGGCGGCACCACGCGCAACACCTGCCCGGCTTCGAGCTGGTCGGGGTCCTTGATCTGGTTCCAGCGGGCAATCTCGGCCGTCGTCCGGCCGTGCCGCTGCGCGATGCGGTAGAGCGTGTCGCCCGTCTGCACGACGTACTCGCCGGGGCCCGCCACCGGCGTGCTGGGCGTGGTGGAGCATGCGCCCACCAGCAATGCCGCCATCAACGCGGCGCACGCGCCCCATCTTCTCCCTGTCACAACCACGCGCTGAGTCCTTTCTGATTCATCCGGATCGCGCGACCTCGCGGGGCGAGGCGCGCCTGAGCAATCCGGCAAGGCTACCAGCAGTCGTTGTGCGGACATTGCGTCCGCAGGAACGGCCGCGCGCAGGCCGCCCTCAGCGCTCCTTGCGCAGGATGCCTTCCAGTGCCTCGATGGCTTGCGACGCAGACGGGCTGAGGTAGCCGCCGGCGCGCCGCACGATGCCCACCCGGCGCGTCGAGCGCCATCCGCCTGCGGGGCTGACCGCCACGAACTGCGCCGCGACATGGGGCTCTTTCAGGACCGCACGCGGCACGGGCATCAAGGCGCCCAGCGTGCGCAGCAGCGCCAGCTCGCGCTGGGCCGAACGCGAGGTGCCCACAGGTTCGGGCGGGTCGAGCCGGTGCGCACGGAAGTTCGCTTCGAACTCGGTGTGGGTCGAGGTGCCGGGCGCCATGACGATCCACCGCGCCTGCGCCAACTGCTCCCATGCAACTTCGCGTTTCGTGCGCGCCAGCGGATGGCCGATCGGTGCCATGGGCACCAGGGGATCGTCCCGCAGGCCTTCCCACGCCAGGGGCGCCGGCGGCTTCTTGTGCAGGCCGGTCAAGGCGAACTCCAGCTCGCCCATGGCCACGCCGCGCGTGAGCGAGTCGGAGTTGCCGCCCGACAGGTCCACGCTGATGCCGCGCTCGATGAGCGCAGACACGACCGGCAGCACCCAGCGGTCGGGGATGCCGTTGCCGACCCCACAGCGCAGCACGCCGGTGCGTGCCTGCCGCAGGTCGCGCAGTTCCGCATAGAGATCGGAGGCATCCAGGTCGATGCGCTGCGCGCGCTTCAGGAAGGCCTGGCCCAGCTCGGTGGGGCGCATGCCGCGGGCCAGCCGTTCGAACAGCTTGACCTTGGTGGCGCGCTCGAGCCGGGTCACGGCCTTGCTCAGGGTGCCCGGTGAAATGCCGAGGCAGGCCGAGGCGCTGCTCAGCCCGCCTTCGCGCGCGATCACCACAGCCAGATGGAGGTCGTTCAAGTTCATGGTTTTCCAAAGTGGAAAAGGTCCCCATGAAATGTAGGTTGCTGCGTGCGGGTCGGCAACCTATCGTTCAGCCCACAAGACCAGGAGACAACCACCATGCTTCGCAGTTCCTTCCTCCTCGGTGCCCTGTGCGCCCTGGGGACCGCTTCCGCCTGGGCGCAGGCGCCCTACCCCTCGCGCCCCGTCACGCTGGTGGTGCCGTTCGCCGCGGGCAGCGGCACCGACATCGGCGCGCGCGTGCTGGCCAAGGACCTGACGGACCTGCTGAAGACGCCCGTCGTCATCGACAACAAGCAGGGGGCCAACGGTGCGCTGGGGGCGGCCACGGTCGCACGCGCCAAACCCGACGGCTACACCCTGCTGATCGGCTCGGCCACGACCAACGCCGTCAACTTTTCGTTCTTCCCGGCCAAGCTGGGCTATGAGCCCGGGTCGTTCGACATGGTGGCGGGCCTGGGCACCAGCCCGATCTCGCTGTACGTCGCGGGCAACGCCAAGTGGCGCAACCTGGCCGACCTGCGGGCCTACGCCAAGGCCCATCCGAACGAACTGCGGTGCGGAAGCGGCAACGCCGTGACGCAGGTGGCCTGCGAAATCTTCCGCAAGGCGACAGGCATCGATGCCGTCACGGTCCCCTACAAGTCGAACCCGCAATCGCTGACGGACCTGGCAGGCGGGCACATCGACTTCGCGTTTTCCGACGCGTCGGTGGCCAAGGTCTTCATCGACGGCAACAAGTTGAAGCCGCTGGCCGTGGCCGCCGCACAGCGCTATCCGGCCACGCCGGACGTGGCCACGTTCCGCGAACAAGGCATGGCCGATTTCGAGCTCGCCGGATGGACCGCCGTGTTCGTGCCTGCCGGCACGCCGGCGCCTGTCGCCGAGATGCTGAATGCCGCGGTCCGCAAATCGCTGGCGTCGCCGGAGTCGGTGCAGCTGCGCGCCAGCAACGGGACGCAGCCACTGGCCTTCACGCTGGAAGAAAGCCGCCGCTTCGCCAGGGAAGAGATCGCGCGCTGGGCGCGCTACGTGAAGAGCAGCGGCGTCAAGCCGGAGTGACGTCATGGCATCGAACACCACCACACCCCTCGCAGGCCTGCGCGTCATCGACTGGACGCACGTGCTGGCCGGGCCCTTCGCCGGCTACCAGCTGGGCCTGCTCGGCGCCGAGGTGATCCGCATCGAGCGCGCCGACGGCGACGACATGATCCGCGCCAAGGGCCTGGACGCCGAACTGACCACCCTCGGGCTGGGCGAGACCTTCGTGACGCAGGGCGCGGGCAAGCGGTCGCTGGCCCTCGATGCGCGCGACCCGCGGGCCAAGGAGGCGCTGGCAGCGCTGATCGGCAGTGCGGACGTGCTGCTGGAAAACTTCCGGCCCGGCAAGCTGGCGGCGCTCGGCTTCGATCCGCAGCAACTGATCGAACGCCATCCGCAGCTGGTCGTCTGCTCGATCACCGGCTTCGGGCCTGACTCGGATCGGCGCGCCTACGACCACGTCATCCAGGCCGCCAGCGGCCTGATGGCCGCCAACGCCGGCAGTGACGGCAAGCCGCAGCGGGTGGGCTTCCCCCTGGTCGACTACGCCGTGGGCCAGCAGGCCGCGCTGGCGGTGATGAGCGCGCTCTACCGGCGCGACCGCACGAACGGCGAGGCACGCACACGCGGCGAGTGGCTCCAGGTGTCGATGATGGGCGCGGCGCTCACGCTGATGGCGCCCACCTACGCCGGGCCGCTGGTCAGCGGCATGGAGATGCCGCGCAGTGCGTCGACCGCGTTTTCCGGCAGCCCCTTGTCGGGCACCTTCGAGGCGACCGACGGCCAGTTGGCCATCGTCTGCAATGCGGCCAACCAGGCGGTGGGGCTGCTGAACGCGCTGCGCGAAGCCGGTACGGACGCATCGCTGCTGTCGGCATTGCACGAGGCCGCCGAGCAGCGCGATGTGACGCGCGCGCAGGCGTTGCTGGGGCAGGCACTGGGCGCACGGACCGTGGCCGAATGGGATGCGCTGCTGACCCGCCATGAGGTGCCCGCCACGCCGGTGATGCGCCCCGCACAGGCGGCGGCACAGATGGCGCGCGACTGGCCGCATGTGGAACTGTCGCTGTCCCACACCTCGCGGCGGGTGCCGGTTCCCGGCATCGGCTTCACGTCGAGCGAACCGCTGACGCCCTCGCTGCGCGCACCGGTGCGTCGCGGCGCGGACACACGCCGCCTCCTCGCCGGAGCCGGGCTGGAGGCATCGACCATCGCCGCCATGTTCGCCGACGGCGCGGCGAGCGAACCCGCGGCCTGAGCGCCCACGGCGCGCCCTGACGCGCGCCTCCCCCACCGCACCGAAGTCATCGAAGGGCACACGCCCTTCGGCACTCCCGAGCCCTGGAACGCAGCAATGCGCACCAGCGGCCTCGTTCATCCCTGAAGAAGCACGCAACGCAAGACCTGCCATGAAGCAACATCACGCCCTGTCCGCCCTCGCCCTGCTCACCGCCGCTGGTGCCGCATCGGCCCAATCGTCCGTCACGGTGTTCGGCATCGTCGACGTCGGCATCAGCCGCTACACGTCGAAGAGCACGTACCACAGCCCCAACCCCTTCGCGGTGCCGCCGGCCAACGCAGCAGGCGGCGTGAAGAAAAGCCAGACCGCCCTGTCGAACTCGGGCTATGCAGGCAGCCGCATCGGCTTTCGCGGCACGGAAGACCTGGGCGGTGGCCTGGCGGCCAGCTTCTGGCTGGAGTCGGGCATCTCGAACGACGACGGTGCCAAGGGCATCGACAACTTCAACCGCCGCTCGACCGTGAGCCTGTCGGGGCCCTTCGGTGAAGTGCGGCTGGGCCGCGACTACGCCGCGACCTTCTGGAACGACACCGTGTTCAGCCCCTTCGGCACGCAGGGCGTGGGCACCAACCTCATGGCCAACATCAACAGCCGCCTGGCCGCCGTCGCCGGGCCCGGCTCGGTGGTGGGCGCGACCGACAATTACGTGCGCACCGGCAATTCGATCGGCTACTTCCTGCCGCCGAACCTGGGCGGCGTCTACGGCCAGCTGCAGTACGCGCTGCACGAGAACACGAAGCGCAGCGACCAGGCCGGCACGCCGTCGACCAAGGGCCGCTTCGTGGGCGGACGCTTCGGCTACGCCAACGGTCCGCTCGACATGGCCATCGCCTACAGCCAGAGCACGGCCGCCGACAGCACCACGCTCAACGCGCTGGGCCTCGTGACCGCCGCGCAGGAACGCAAGATCAATTCGCTGAACCTGGGTGCGTCGTACGACTTCGGTCCCGCCAAGCTGTTCGCCGAAGTCTCGCGCGTGCAGGACAAGAACGAGACCGGCGCGCTGCAGAACCTGCCGGGTCTGGCCGTTCCGTTCATGACCACCACGACGCGCAAGGACCGGTACGACGGCTACCTGCTCGGCGTGAGCGTGCCCGTGGGCGCCGGCCTCATCCGCGCGTCGTACGCCTCGGTGAAGTACAAGAACGGTGCGCCGGCTGCGACCGACCTGAACAGCCTGCTGTGGGGCCTGAACGGCCACCGCGACACCACGGCCAACCAGATCGCGCTGGGCTATGTGCACAACCTCTCGAAGCGCACCGCGCTGTATGCCTCGGTGTCGCGCATCCGCATCAAGAACGGCTGGAACAACCCCGGTGTGATGGGCGCGATCACCGGCGGCTCGCCCAGCTACCTCGCGGGCGGCACCGCGCAGGCCGCGGGTTGGGCGCCGCGCTCGTCGATGGGCTACGACGTCGGCATCCGCCACGCGTTCTGAACGGACGCCACGCAGACATCCTGCGTGGCGTTCTGGCGTTTACTTCTTCGGCTGCAGCAGCTGCTGCAGGTTCGCCATGTTCTCGTTCAGGCGGTCCTGCACCACCTTCCAGCTGTTGTTGCGCGCCTGCGCCTCCAGCTGCGCCAGTTCGCGGAAGTTGTCGACGGCCTGCTGCACGCCGCGCTGCGCGACCTCGGCCTGTTTGGAGATGGCGTCCTTGCCGGTGGCGTCCTTCAGTGCGTCCTGCCACTGGGCCAGCGTGTCGCGCAGGATCTCGCCGCGCCGCTGCGCCAGCGACTGGATGCCCTCGTAGGCCTGCCGGTTGGCCTCGGCCAGGGCTTCCATGTCCTTGCGCTGCCACTCCACGAGCGCGCCGACGTCCACGCCGGGCAGCTTGAGCTGCTCGATCAGCTTGCTGAAGTCTTCCATCGACGGCAGCGCCGTCGGAAAGAGCGGGTTGGCGTTGGCTGCGTTCTTGCTGGTTGCCATGAATTGAATCTCCTTGGTGAGTGAAATAGCAGGTAACGAAAAAATCAGGCCGTCGCGAGCTGCGAGCGGCGCGCAGCGGCGGGCCGCATGACGAGCAGCAGAACCACGCCGGACGACAGCCACAGCCCGATCGCAAGGAACATGCTGTTGTCCGAGCTGCCCGAGGCGGTGGTGATCCACGCGGTGATCACCGGCATCACGGCGGGCCCGAGATTGCCCAGGCTGCTGATCAACGCGATGCCGCCAGCCGCCGACTTGCGCGGCAGGTACTCGCTGATGGCCGCGAAGAAGATCGGTGTGTTGGCCGACTGGCCGATGCTCATCACCGCGAGGCCCGCCAGCGCCAGCACCAGGTTGCCGCCGCTGAAGACAGCCACCAGCAGGCCGGCCGAAGCCAGCGCCACGCAGAAGAAGAAGTGCTTGCGCCGCTCCAGGTGCTTGTCGGAGCTGCGCCCGACGAACACCATGCCGATGGCGCCGAAGACTGCCGGAATGGCCGACAGCAGGCCGACCATGAACACGTCGCCCACGCCCCAGTTCTTGATGAGCGTGGGCACCAGGAACACCAGCGTGTAGTTGGCGCCCAGGAACAGGAAGTACACGAAGGCCATCGTGAACACCTTGGGGTCGCGCAGCAGCGCCCAGAACGAGCCGTGCGAGGCGGTCTCCACTGCATGCGGCTCGTTGTCCAGGTGGTGGCGCAGCGCGACCTTCTCGGACGGCGTGAGCCAGTTGGCCTGCTCGGGCTTGTCCTTCAGGTAGAAGAACGCGACGAGGCCCAGCACCGAGGCCGGCAGCCCCTGCACCACGAACAGCCACTGCCAGCCGTGGTGGCCGCCCAGGCCGTTCATGTACTTCATGATCCAGCCCGACAGCGGGCCGGCCAGCAGGTAGCCGATGGCCGTGGCCGTCATGAAGATCGAGATCACCTTGCAGCGCCGAGCCGAGGGGTACCAGTAGGTGAGGTACAGGATGATCCCCGGGAAGAAGCCCGCCTCGAACGCGCCCAGCAGGAAGCGCAGCACGTAGAACTGCGTGGTCGTCTCCACGAACATCATGGCCGAGGCCACGAGCCCCCAGCAGAACATGATGCGCAGCAGCGTCTTGCGCGCGCCGATCTTCTCGAGCATGAGATTGCTGGGCACCTCGAAGAGGAAGTAACCGATGAAGAAGATGCCCGCGCCCAGCGCATAGGCCTCGTTGCTGAAGGCCAGCGTCTGCTTCATCTGCAGCTGCGCGAAGCCGATGTTGATGCGGTCGATGAAGGCGACGATGTAGCAGAGGATCAACAGCGGCAGCAGGTGCCAGCTGACCTTCGAAAACAAAGCCTCATCCGCCGCGTTGTACGGCGCGCGGGCGGGGGCCTGCGCAGAAGTGGGGGTCATGGTCTTGCTTTCCTTTGGGGTCGGTCTGTGAAGGGATCGCGGGACGGCTAGGCAGCGGCGGCGGCGCGCTTGCCCTTGGCGGGAGCGGCCGTCTTGCGCGGCGCGCGGGGCTTCTTGCTGGCGGGTGCGGCCGCCGCAGCGGTGGCACGCGGCTTGGCGGCGGCCGGCGCCTTCGCGCGGCGCGGGGCCTTGGCGGGCACGGCCTCGGCCTGCACCTCTTTCGCGACCGCCGGCTTGGCCGTCGCCTCGACGCTGGGCAGCCGCTCGATCTGCCGCAGCGCCGCGCGCAGGTGGCCGATCAGCTCGTACGACTCTTCCTGCGACAGGATGCGGCGGCAGGCCGTGAGGCCGAAGTCGAGCGAGCCCGCGTAGCTCTGCACCGTGATGTTCAGCGCGCTGCCGTGGTACGGGATCGACACCGGGTAGAAGTGCATCATCCGCGCGCCCGCCACGTAGAGCGTGGCGCCCGGCCCCGGCACGTTCGAGATCAGCACGTTGGCCGCGGGCGGCACGCGGCGCGCCAGGTTGGAGCGGCCGTACAGCGACGCCAGGCTGGTCATGAGCCAGGGCGAGCCGGTGATCGGCATGTCGACGCCGAGCACGGGCTTGAGCTCGCGCACCACGGCCTTGGCCGCCTCCGACGAGGCATGGATCGCCTTGAAGCGTTCGGCCACATCGCCGATGTCGGTCGCCAGGTCGACGCGCACCATCGACACCTGGTTGTTCATCGCGTCGTCGCCCTCCGCGCGCAGGCTCACGGGCACGCCGGCGATCAGCGCCTCTTTCGGCAGCAGGTTGCGGTCCTTGAGGAAGCGGGCCAGCGCCTCGCTGCACATCGCCATCACGATGGTGTTGACGGTGCCGCCCACGCGCTTGCCCAGGGCCTTGAGTTCGTCGAAGGGCAACGACATCGTGCTGTACGAGCGCTGGTTGGTGATGGCGTCGTTGAACATGCTCTTGGGCGCCATGCCCAGGCTCAGGCGCCGCTCGCCCTTGCCGGTCTGCTGGCTCGCGAGCACGCTGCCGGCCGCCGTGAGCGCGCGCGCGGCCGCCGGCAGCAGCTCGGCGAGCTTGCGGTACTGGCGCGCCGAGTTGGACACCGCCGCCTGCAGAAGCTCGGCCACGCCGAGCTGGTAGTGGCTGCCGCTGCCGCGCTTGCGGCGCGCGGGCGGCACTTCGCGCATCTGCGCCGTGGTGTCGTAGAGCACCTTGGCCAGCTCGGTGCCGGCCTTGCCGTCGACGCCGCTGTGGTGGGCCTTGGTGTAGAAGGCCACCTGGCCGTTCTCCAGGCCTTCGATGACGTACATCTCCCACAGCGGGCGGCTGCGGTCGAGCAGGCTGGAATGCAGGCGCGCCACGAGGTGGTGCAGCTGCTCCATGGTGCCGGGGCGGCGCAGCGTGAGGCTGCGCACGTGGTAGTCCAGGTCGATGTCGTCGTCGTCGATCCACACCGGCTCGGCCAGCTCGAAGGGCATCTGCGCGAGCTTGCGCGTGAGCACCGACGCCAGGTGCAGCCGCTTGCCCAGCATGCCCTTCACGTCTTCGTAGTAGTCGCCCCGGTAGCCCTCGGGCAGGTCCAGGAGCATGAGGCTGCCGACGTGCATCGGCGTCTCGGGGGTTTCAAGGTGCAGGAACGACGCGTCCATGCTGCTCAGGTGGTCCATGGCGTGGCCTCTTTCGTCGGTGGGATTGGGGGGTGCCGTTCAGGCGGTGGCCGCGGCGACGGCCTGCTTGCGCAGCTCTTCGTCCACGAGGTCTTTCTTGGAGAGCTTGCCCACCGCCGTCTTGGGCAGCGCGGCGCGGATCTCCAGGGCCTGCACCATCTCGTGCTTGCCCACGCGCTCCTTGAGAAAGCTTTGCAGGGCCTTGATGTCGAAGGCTTCGGCGCCGGGTTTGAGCGTGACGAAGGCCTTGGGCGACTGGCCGCGGTATTCGTCGGGCACGCCGATCACCGCCACCTCATGCACGGCCGGGTGCTGGTAGATGGCCTCTTCGAGCACGCGCGGATAGACGTTGTAGCCGCTACACAGCAGCATGTCCTTGCAGCGGTCGACGATGAAGACGAAGCCGTCCTCGTCCATGTAGCCCACGTCGCCGGTGCGAAAGAAGCCGTCGAAGGTGGTGCTGTCGGCCGTGGCCTCGGGCTTGTTCCAGTAGCCCTTCATCACGTTGGGGCCCTGGATGCACATCTCGCCCTTCTCGCCCAGCAGCACGTAGCGCGTGGGGTCTTCGAGGTCGAGCATCTTGATGACCACGCCCGGGTGCGGAATGCCGCACGAGCCGGCCTTGCGCTGGCCGTGCGCGGGCGAGAAAGTGCCGGTGGGCGATGTTTCCGTCATGCCCCAGCCTTCGGCCAGCCAGGTGCCGGTGATGGCGCGGAAGCGCTCGCCGACCTCCATCGGCAGCGGCGCACCGCCCGAGTTGCACAGCTTGAGCGAATGCAGGTCGTACTGCGGCGTGTCGGGGTCGCCGATCACCGCGGTGAACATGGTGGGCACGCCGCAGAAGGTGGTGAGCTTCTTCTCGGCGATGTCGCGCAGCGCGGCCTTGGGGTCGAAGCGCAGGTGCTGCACGATCTCGGCCGCCAGGCGCACGCCCAGCAGCAGGTTGACCGTGAGCGCGTAGATGTGAAACGGCGGCAGCACCGCGAGCAGCCGCTCGGTGCCCATCTGCAGCACGGGCGGCGTGCCCGACTGCGTGATCACCACCTGCTCGCAGGCCGACGACAGGTTGGCGTGCGTGAGCATCGCGCCCTTGGGCAGGCCGGTGGTGCCGCCCGTGTACTGCAGGATGGCCAGCGCCTCGCGCGGATCGCCGAGGGGGTGCGGCGTGTAGCGGCCGTCGTTGTCGAGCAGCTCGGAAAAACGCAGGTGGTGCTCGTCGCCCGAGATCTCGACCGTCTCGTTCTTCGCCTTCATCTGCGCGGCCACCTGCTCGGGCGCGCCCGTCATCTCGGCGAGGTTGCCGACGATGAGCTTCTTCAGCCGTGTCTTGCCGAGCATGGCGGCCATCTGCGGGTACAGCGCCGCGAGGTCGAGCGTGATGAGGAAGTCGGTCTGGCTGTCCTCGATCTTGTGCTCGAGCACCTTCGCAGCATCGAGCGGCGAGTAGTTGACCACCGTGCCGCCCGCCTGCAGCACGCCGAACAGCGCGACCAGGTAGTGCGGCGTGTTGGGCAGGAACAGGCCCACGTGCACGCCGGGGCGCACGCCCAGGGCCTGCAAGCCCTTGGCGGCGCGGTCGACCAGCGCGCCGAGCTCGCGGTAGTTCAGCCGCTTGCCCATGAAGTCGATGGCCGGCCGGTCGGGAAAACCGGCCACGGCGTCGGCCAGGATCTGCTGGACCGAGGTGGGCGTAATCGCGTGGTCCCACGCCACGCCTTCGGGGTAGGAAGCCAGCCAGGGCTTGCTGTTCATGTGCGTCTCCAGGAAGTGAATGAGTGACGGAGTCGGTCTGTGGTGCGGCGCGTCAGGCGGCCTTGCGCACGTCGCGGTGCGGATCGAGGTACAGCAGGCGGCGCAGGCCTTCGCGGCGGAAGGGCTTCCACTGGCCCTCGGGCTGTGCGAGCCGGTCGGCAATGGCGTAGAGCACCACCGGGTTGTGGCCGAGGCCGCAGTGGCTGCCCTCGACCTCGATGTTTTCGGAGGTCGCGGTCTCGCGTTCGCGGCAGCCCTGCCAGGCCACGATGCCGTCGCTGCGGCTGTAGATGGCGCTGGCCGGCACGGGCGGCGGCGTGCGCATGCGTTCGCGCTCGGGCCAGTCCTCGACCTTGCGCTCGCTCACCATCTCGTACAGCCGCCACGCGTTGCTCGCGCGCGGCTCACCGGCGAACGGACTGCCCAGCGTGATGACGCTGCGCACCTGCGAAGGCGCGCGCCGTGCCAGCTCGCGTGCGAACACGCCGCCCAGGCTCCAGCCGACGATGCTCACCTTGCGCTGGTAGCGTTCGTGCAGCTCGGCCAGGCGCTCCTGCATCTGGTCTTCCACGCCGGGACGCGGGCCGAAGTTGGGGCCGAGCTTCCATCCGTGCGCGCGGTAGCCGCGGTCGCGCAGGAAGGCGCGCAGCGGTTGTGTCGAGGCATCGCTCGCCGAGAGGCCGGGCAGCACGAGCACGGGATGCCCGTCGCCCGCAGGCGCCATGCGCAGCATCGGGGCCATGGTGAAGAACGCGGACAGCTCCGCCACGGCGCGCCACTCGAGCATCAGCAGGCGGCGGGACGGCGGGGCCATCGAAGAAGATTCGGTCATGGTCATCTCGGGAGTGGAGGGAAAGGAAAAAGAGAAAAAGAGAGGCGAAGAAAAAGCCCGACGTGCAGACGCGATGCACACGGCTACCCGGTCGGGCGGTCGTTCGAGAGAGGATCGAGATCGGGGAAAAGAGAGACAGGCGACGCGCAACGGCGGCGCCCTGCCTGTGAGTCGGCTCGCATGCATGGTGTGAACCCGCCGCGTGCGTCCAGTCCGTGCCGGGCATGCCGGCACGCGCGAGGTGCATCCATGTTGTTGTCTCCTGTCGGCCTCGTCCGGGCCTTCAGCGAGGCTCGGATCGGGCACTTTGTTGTCGTTGCTCTGGGCGCCATCTTTTCGCGGCGACGTCGACAAGGAAAGGTGCGATGCGACCACTTCGCGGTGATTTCGGGACGCGTGTTCGAACGCCGCGCAGGCGCGTCTCACAACTGCGAACAGATGTGTGGATCGACGGCCACGCGAACGCCGCACGAGGGCGCGCGCATGCGGATCAGCGGTGATTCACGATGCCCGATGCGGCATCGCGCAGGCGTGGCTCAGGCCTTCGCCGCGCGGTAGTCCTGCGGGCTGCGCCCGGTCCAGCGCACGAAGGCGTGGCGAAAGTTCGAGGCGTCGCTGTAGCCCAGCCGCTCAGCGATTTCCTCGGTGGTCATGCGCGTGGTGCGCAGGTACTCGATGGCCAGCACGCGGCGCACGTCGGCCAGGATGCCACGGTAGGTCGTGCCTTCGGTCTCGAGGCGTCGGCGCAAGGTGCGCGGATGGATCGACAGCTCCGAAGCCATCGGCTCGATGGTCGGAAAGCGCCAGGGCATGTGGTCGATCAGCGTGCGCCGCACCACTGACGAGACACCGCCCGAGCGCGGCAGATCGGCCAGCACCTGCTGGCACATCTCGCTCACCATCGCATGCGTGACCGAGTCGGGCAGCCGCGAGGGATGGCCCACCCACGGCGAGCCCACATGCAGTTCGTCGCGCGGCTGGCCGAACGCCACGGGGCAGCAGAACAGCGTGCGATAGGCGCTCAGATCTTCGGGCTCGGCAAAGCGCACATGCAATGCGGAAAGACCGAACGACGGCCCGAAGAGATCGCGCCCCAGCCGCAGGTGCACCGCAAAGGCGAACTCGAGCGCGAAGCGGTACAGCGGGTCTTGCGGGTCGGACGACAGCAGCACCTCGTAGGGCAGCACCGCGGTGCCGCCGCTGCAGGTGTACGACACCGGCCCGGCCACGGGGCCCATGACGCGGTTGTACTTGATGGTGAAGTCCATCAGGTCGGCATGCGTGGGGCTGCTCAGCAGCCCGTAGCCGTACATGCCGTAGGCCGTGAGGTGCATGCGGATGCCCGCGCGAAAGGCGATGCTGGGACCGGGCGCCAGACGCACCGCGTTGCGGAAGACCACGGCCGCCTGCTCGTAGGAAATCCGCGTCGCCGGTGCGCGCAGCTGGTCTTCCGTCAGGCCACTTCCGCTCAGGGTTTGTTCCGGTGCGATGCCTTCTTCGACCAGGGTGGCGACGATGGCTGCGACGCGCTGGGGTCCGTAGACGCGTGACGCGAAGTCGGGTGGCGAACGATGCACGACGATTCAATCCCTTCAGAACACATGCCTTCGATGGCGGGCCGCCACTGGCCTCGCACTCCAAGGTCGTCGCAGGATATCGAAGCGTTCCGCACGCGCAGACTCGGAGTTTCCCGATAGCGCCAAATTGTCCCGAAGTCACTCCCGGTTGGTCTGAACGAACCTTTCTCGCTGCGGGGCCCCACGGAAAGATCGTCCACGAAACACCGTCCCGGCCGCAGGGCACAAAGCGCAACGCGCGACGGTTGCCTTTCGCTTCTCTTCCTTTCTCTCCCCTTCCTTTTCACCGCCACGCCCCATGCAACGCGACCCCTCTTCCCCTTCGTTCGCTTCGTCCAACGGCATCGAGTTGGCCTACGACTGCTTCGGCGATCCGGCGGCGCCACCGCTGCTGCTCATCATGGGCCTGGGCACGCAGATGATTGCGTGGGACGAAGCCTTCTGCGAGCGCCTGGCCGGTCGCGGCTACCGCGTCATCCGCTTCGACAACCGCGACATCGGACAGTCCACGCGCCTGAGCGCCGCGGGTATTCCCGACATGGCCAAGCTGCTCGGGCAGGCGCTGGCCGGCGTGCCGGTGAGCGCGAGCCAGGTGCCGTACACGCTGGCCCACATGGCCGACGATGCGGTCGGCCTGCTCGATGCGCTGGGCATCGATCGCGCCCACATCGTCGGCGCCTCGATGGGCGGCGCCATCGGCCAGGAGATCGCGCTGCGCCATCCGGCGCGCGTGCGCACGCTGGTGTCGATCATGGCCACCAGCGGCGCCCCCGACCTGCCGCCGCCCCAACCGCAGGCGCTGCAGGTTCTGCTCACGCCCACGCCGCTGGACCGCGACGGCTACATCGCGCGCCAGCAGCAGGTGATGAAGGTGCTGCGTGCCGGCTCGCATCCGGACGAAGAGGCGCTCGACGCCGCGCGCGCGGAACGCAGCTTCGAACGCGGCCTGCACCCGGCCGGCTACGCGCGCCAGCTCGCGGCCATCATCGCGTCAGGCAGCCGCAGGGAACGGCTGGCGTCGCTGAAGGCGCCGACGCTGGTGATCCATGGCGATGTCGATCCGCTGGTGCCGATCGAATGCGGGAAGGACGTGGCGCGCCACGTGCCCGGCGCGCGGATGGTGACCATTGAGGGCATGGGGCACGCGCTGCCGAAGGTGACGTGGGCGCCGGTGATCGATGCGATTGCGGGGCACGCGGTCGTGGGCCGCTGATCCAGCGTTCAGTCGGGCGCGCGCTCTCGCCGCCAGGCCTGCGCATGGCCCAGGAAGGCGCGAAGCTGCGAGGGCCGCACCGGCTTGACGAGCACCGGCAGGCCGGCCTCGCGTGCCGCCGCCAGCGAATCGCCGCCGACGTCGCCGGTCACGATCAACGCGGGCAGGTCGGCTTCGTTCAACGCAAGGCGCAGGTCCGCGATGGCCTGGAGGCCGCTCGCCTGCAGGCCGAGCCGCAGGTCCACCACCAGCGCATCGGGCCGGAAGCCCGCCTGCAGGCACGCCAGTGCGCTCGCCATGTCGCTCGCGGCGCGGACCTCCGCGCCCCAGGAGGCCAGCAGCCCTTGCAGCGCCTGCAACGAACTCTGGTCGTCGTCGAGCACGAGCACGCGCGCGGCCAATGCAGCGGTCGATGACGCGGCGAGCCGTTCGGCGTCGCCCGCCCGGTCGCTCTCGGCCGCATCGGCCAACGGCACCTGCACGTCGAACACGCTGCCCTGCCCCGGCTGCGAGCGCACGGTCACGCGCAGGTCGAGCAGCTCGCTCAGGCGCTTCACGGTCGCGAGGCCCAGGCCGTAGCCCAGGCGCCGGTCGCGCGCGGGGTTGTCGACTTGATAGAACTCGTCGAAAACGTGCGACAGGTGCTCGGGCGCGATGCCGATGCCCGTGTCTTCGATGGCCAGCCGCAGCCGGCCGTTGTCGACCCGGCCACCGATCCGCACCGTGCCCTGGTGCGTGTAGCGGATGGCGTTCGCCAGCAGGTTGGTGACGACACGCGTGAGCAAGGCGCGGTCGCTGCGGACGGTGGCGGGGTCGATGGCCAGTTCGAACGTCAGCCCCTTGGCCGCGGCCACAGCCTGGTGCGGCCGGCAGCAGTCGCGCAGCAGCGCGTCGATGGCGAAGAGCGACCACTGCGGGCTGATCGATCCGGCATCGGCGCGCGTGATGTCGAGCAGGTCGTCCACCACGTCGGTCATGCCGTCGGCGCAGGCCACCAGCTGCTCGGAGAGCGCCTGCACCTGCGGCTGCGTGCTGACCGTGTGCAGCGTCTGCGCCAGCAGCGCCATCGCGTTGAGCGGCTGGCGCAGGTCGTGGTTGGCCGAGGCGAAGAAGCGCATGCGCGCGGCCACGGCTTCTTCGGCGGTCTGTCGGGCCGAGCGGCTGCGCTCGTTTTCGGCGCTCAGCGCGGTCACCAGTTCGGCATTGCGCCGGCGCTGCGCCTGGATCTCGTGCAGCGCACGAGAGAGCTCGCGGGAACTCAGCAGCGTGTAGACGCCGATGAGCGTCACGATCAGCGCCATGGCCAGGTGGTAGCTGCCGCCGAACCAGATGTCGCGCAGCACCAGCGGGCCGAGGATGAGCACCACATAGGCCACGGCCGCCCGCCCGATCGTCGAGAGGCGGATCGCGCCGCCCAGCGACACCGTCACCATCGCGATGTGAAGGATGGCCTCGGCCTGCGCCGGCCCCTCGTGCCACAGCAGCGCACTGAGCACGCCCCAGAGCAAGGCCAGCAGCTGGTTGCTGGTCATGACGGGCCACACCATCGCCGCCAGGTTCGCGCGCAGCCCGGGCCGCACCGCCCAGGCCAGCCAGAGGCCCATCCGCGCCGCGATGACCAGGCCGTAGACGACGAGCCACGCCTGCACCCGCGGGCTGTCGGGGCCCGCTGCGTACTCGAGGTAGCAGAGCAAGCCGCCGACCGCGGCCAGCATCCACGACCACGGCGTGGAGCGGATCATCTGCGTCAGCTGCTCGAGTTGCAGGTCCGACAGGGCCGACCACGCGCGGAGGCGTGCGTGCGGGGCGGGCGCCGCGACCTCCTCCGCCAACATGTCGGTTTTGGAAGGCGCCTGCACCGGAGACGACGCGCTCATCTCATTCCTGCGCCAGCCACAGCCCCGCGCGCCGCGCCTGGACCAGCAGGTGGGTGCGGTTGCGCGCGTCCATCGTGTCGAGCAGCGCCGTGATGTGGAGCTTGACCGTGCGCTCCGCGATCGCCAGCTCGGCGGCGATCTGCTTGTTCTGGCGGCCTTGCGCCACCAGCAGCAGCACTTCGAGCTGGCGCGGCGTGAGGCTCGCGACCTGTGGGCCGGTGCGCGAGGCCAGCACATCGAAAGCCTCGCCACCGGCGGCCACCTCGTCCAGCGCCGCCGCGATGTGCGCCACCGAGCGCGACTTGCCGATGAAGCCCGCTGCTCCCGCAGCGCGTGCGCGGGCGGCGAGTGCGGGTTCTTCGTCGCCCGAGATCATCAGGCGCGACACGAGGGGATGCCGGGCGCCGAAGAGACGCAGGCCTTCGAGGCCGTCTTCATCGCCCAGGCGGTAGTCGATCAGCACGATGTCGGGCGCACATTGCGAGGCCCGCGCTACGCCCTCGGCCAGCGAGAGCGCGGTCTGCACTTCGAAGTCGGGGCGGGCGTGCGTCAGTGCATGCGCAAAGCCGACACCGAACAGCGGGTGATCGTCGACAAGCAGGAGTTTCATGGTGCCGTGATCCTCGGGTGCGGGCCCGGCCCGCGCCCTCTCCTCGTAGGGCGCCATTGTTGTCTACGCCGGCGCGTCGGTGCCACGCCGGCTTTCGCGAAGCCTCAGTTGCAGCGACCGGCAGCGCGCAGCAGCGCATTGCACGCCGGTGCGGGGCTGGTCGTCGGCCGCGTGGCGGGGCGGCGTGCGGACGCGGGTGCGTCGCTCTGGCGCATCTCCTGGCAGATGGCATCGCTGACCACCCGGCCCACGACCGACACCGAACCTTCCACGTAGCAGCTGTAGACCCGCCCGCCGTCGGTGCGGGCCTGGAAGGTCGTCTGCACACCGCTGTCGGCCCGGTTCGAGATCGTGAACGCCTGCGGCGGCAGGCCCAACGCACGCGAGGTGTTCGTGACGATGGCGTCGTCGGTCACGGCATGCGAAGCGCATCCGCCTGCCAGAACGGCAGCCATGAGAAGCCAGGGCAGGCAGAAGAGCGTGCGTGAAGAGGTCATGCCAGCAGCCTATCGGGACACCTTGCAGCGGCCCATAGCACCTTCGGGCAGGTGCCCGAAGGTGCTATGGGCCACACGGGCAGCCGTCCCTACGATCCGCCCCTCTTGAACGAACAAGCAAGCACAGAAGGCGCCGGGCCCCGGCGCCAGCGGATGAGGAGGAACACAGACATGACGAAGACGAGCAGCTACGGACGGTGGATGGTGTGCGCAGGGGTGCTGGCCCTGCTGGCGGCCTGCGGAGGTAGTGGCGGGGGATCGGGCGGCGGCGCGTTGCCGCCCCTGGGCGTCTTTCCGCCCGCGCCCCCGCCGGCGGCAGTGACGCATCGCCTGGAGGTCGGCATCACCGGCAACGGCCGCGTCGGATCGCAGCCCGCGGGCATCGACTGCACCGACCGCTGCAGTGCGGATTTCAATGCGGGCACCGAGGTCGTCCTCGCAGCCACGCCGGCCGCGGGACAGGTGCTCGGCAACTGGGGCGGCGCATGCAGCGGCAACGCCAGCACCTGCACCGTGCGGATGGACGCAGCGCTCGGCGTGACGGCCACCTTCGTCGCCGCACCACCGGTGATCGGCTGGGGCGATGCGTCGGCGCTGTCGGCCGGCGGCGCCAGCCTGCCGAAGACCGCGATCGACGCGGAGGGTCGCGCGCTGGTCGTGTGGCGCCAGGTCGAAGGCAACCCCCAGGTGGATCGCCTGTGGGGCAGCCGCTACCTGCCCGGCAGCGGCTGGACCGCGCCGCAGCGCCTCGAGGCCAACACCGGCGGCGTGCGCGACATCCGCATCGCCATCGACAAGCCCAGCGGCCGCGCCGTCGTGCTGTGGACCCAGCTGAGCTCCGTGACCGGCTACGACCTGTGGGCACTGCCCGTCGACCCCGCGGGCGGCTGGGGCAGCCCCGCGCTGCTGGAGACCGGCACCGGCATCGTCGGCAACGCCAGCGTGGGCATCGACGCCAACGGCAACGCCGTCGCCGTGTGGTCGCAGATCGGCCCGAGCACGCGCTTCAGCATCTACGCCAACCGCTACACCCCGGCCGGCGGCTGGGGCACCGCCGCGCTCATCGAGACCAACGAGGTCGTGGGCAGCGTCGACGGCGACCCGGCCGTCGTGGTCGCGGGGTCGGGCGAATCGGTCGCGGTGTGGAAGCGCTCCGACGGCAGCAGCGCCTCGCTCTGGACCAACCGCGCCAACGCAAGCGGCACCTGGACCACCGCCACCGAACTCGTGCCCGACACCGGCACCGGCCACTCGATCGGCGCCCACGACCTGGCGATCGACGCCGCCGGCAACGCGCTACTCGCCTGGGGCCAAGCCGACCTGCCCGGCGGCAGCAACCAGTGGGAGAGCGCCGTGTGGTTCAAGCGCTTCTCGGGGGGTGCCTGGCAGGTCGGCACCGCGCGGGTGGGCGCACCGTTCGTCGCCACGCAGGCGCTGTTGAGCACGCCCGTGCTGCGCATGAATGCGGCGGGTGCGGCGGTCGTGAGCTGGGGGCGGCAGGACAACGCGCTCATGGCGGCGACGGCGGCACCGGGGGCTGCTTTCAGCGCGGACCGTGTGGTGCGGGCAGCGGCTTCACAGGCGTTGGCGAGCTTGCCTGCATTGGGCGTGGACGACGCGACCAATGCGCTCGTGGCGTGGGCGCAGGGCAATGGGGTGGGGACGAGCGATCTTTATGCGGCCCGGCACACGCTGGCGGATGGCTGGGGGACGCCTGTGGCTCAGGAGGGCACGGACGAGATTGCGACTTCGCCGGATCTGGCGATGAATGAAGTGGGGAATGCGGTGTTGGCTTGGCAGCAGTTTGAGGCTGCGAATGGGACGCGCATTCTGGTGCGGAGGTACGGGTCAGGGAGGTAGGTTGCGTGAGGGGGCAAACGGCTTGCCCTGATCGCGCGCCTGCGTGAGCAGCAGGCTGATGGCGGAGAGTGTGAGAGCGACAAATCGTTTCCTTGCAACGACTTACGACTCAAATACCATAATAAATACCACGATGTTGGATTCCGCCAATCTCTGACCCTAGATTTCCGTCGAATACTGACCCACCCGCTTTGTGAGCCTGAAGGCTTCA
>NZ_JBYTBC010000025.1:0-32744 GCF_058788795.1 Variovorax sp. FW301-JW7 | reverse complement strand
CCGGTGAAGCGCTCGACGACGACGGCGTTCTGCGGCGCCGACGCGGGCAGCTGCAGCTTGATGAGCCGCGCCTGCTCCGAGAGCCGCGCGACGTTCAGGCCTTCGAGCTTCCATGGCGTCGGCATGAAGCTGCTTGATGTGTCTGATGACATGGATATCCACCTCCCTGGTGTCAGTGCCGGTCGCGCCGGCCTTCGTTCGATGCATGGCCGCGCGCGATCTTCCCGCCCTGTCGGTTCAGGGGCTGGCCGATCGACATCGCGTGGACCGGAAAAATCCTAGTTCGCCAACGTTGCATGTGCGTTTGCTGTGCCACAGCTGAATGTCATGACCGCAGGCGGCGGAAACACGGTGTTCGATCCGAACAGCCAGTAGCGCTTGGCATTGATCGTGACGGTCTGGGTGAACGAGCCGGTCAACCCCAGGCTGGACGCGGTCGGGTTCGTCTCATCGAAGCTCAATATCTGCGCAGGCAGGAACGGATCTTTGGGAATGTTGAGGACCACATGGATGGCGGCTGTCGGAATAGTTTCATTTCCAAGACGGATTCCGAACCAGCTGCGCTTCACGAACGTGGAGGACTTTTCCAGCCACGCGTCATGGACCGAGCAATCGCCAAAGGACGGTGCATCAAAACGAAGCTTCGCCAACAGCCGTCCCTGGGCCTGGCTCTCGTCGCTCGATACCGCGGTGGATGTATCGGAGGTGCTCGTGTTCACCCTATAGCCGCGATAGGCCACCGCCGATGCAACGAGGACTGCTACAACCATCGCAACAAGCAGGAGCAATCGCTTCATGAGACGGGGCGGCGTTTTCCACAATGAGGACACGCCGGTGCTTCCATCGGAACTTGTGCGTAGCAAGCGGAGCACAGCTCCATAACGTCAGCTCCTGCTTGCAATTCCCGACCTCTGCCTTCGGCAGCCGAAGCGCCCGTTGCTTTTGCGTAGAAATGCGCAATCGCTTGCAAAACCAACGCAGCAATACCCGAGACCAAAGCTGCCTTGGCGTTCGCCGAAAATGCGAACCAAGCAGCCAACCCACAAGCGATGAACGCCAGAAGGTACAGAAACGCCAAGAAAAATTGACGTGCTACCGGCGGCCGATCGTTCAAGGATTCGTTGCTATCGATTTGATCGACATTCGCTTTCATTTGTTTTCCTGAACTCAGCGCAATTTCTCAAATGGTAAGAACCTGCGTTCGCGGAGCCGAGATCGGGGAACGTCTTGGCCCGTCTGCGATGAACCCCCATTCACAATGTGCCGGTCGCTTCGGTCACTGACGGCTTGTTTCCCCGGGGCGCCACGCGCCACTGGTGCCGTCGAATTGGTCTTCGGGTGATTTGAAATCGCAGCCGTACTCGTGCTTTTCTCCGCAGCACTGACAGCGCCCCATCTTCGATAGCGTGTCGTCGCATGCATGGCGAAGTTGGCGGGGACATTTCGGCGATTGACAGCGGCGACCAACGTCACGGCTGCCCTTGCTTGCGCAACTCGTTCCTGCGTACGGCGCGCTGGTAGATGGCGCTGTCTTCAGCAAAGGCGCCCATGAACTCGGGCTCAGGCCAATGGTGCGGATCGCCTGGATCCATCACACCTTCAGCTTCTATGTCGGCGGGCCACACGGGCTCCTTACAGGTCTTGAAGGTCAGCCAACGGCTCAAGGTGAGCAAGCCATACAACGGGAACAGCGCACGCCGAAGCTGAAACAGACTTTGCCCCAAAGCAAAGCACACCCACATGTAGCAGTTCTTCCAACTGGGCTTGAGTGAGAGGGTGATGACGCCATCGAGCGGGTCATCCACCACCTCGGCCGGGCCCTGCTCCATGTAGCGGCGGATGAACTCCCATTGCTCCCGAATGCGCAGGTCTTCATCGGTGCTGTGGCCCACCGTGAAAGTGTCTTGAACCGATTGATTCGAATCGAGCACGTGGCAGCGCAGGTCGTGCAACGCCTTGTTCTGCGCGCCATGACCAATGTGGAAATGCAATCTGGGATCGCCCCAAGACACGCTCAGTACGCCGCCAGGCCCGTTGTCGCGAAAGACGTGAATCTTGCCGGTCTTGCGGTTGAAGCGGACCGGGTTATGGGTATACGCAAACAGGTCATACCGAAGGAGGTATCTCCAGATGCCAAGTGGAAACAACAGAAATCCCAATTGGAGAATATTTATGAAAACATCCTCCCCAACGGAATCGCCGCCACCACCCCGAAAGAACAAACAAACCAAATAAAAATAAAGGCCAACACAAAAAAGAGAGAACAAGCCAAACACAAGCGTTGCCGACATTCCTTTTATTTTGAAACTTCGATCCACAAACTCCATGCATGTCGAATTGAAGTGCGTCAACCCCACGCCATCTTCAGGTATGACGTTTTGCCTCTCCCCAATTGGCAAATGATCTCTTTTCTCCTGCACAGTCAGCGGGCGATTCTTGGAAAACCGTGGATACCAGCCTGTCAACATGGTCAGCCCGCCTTTGCCGCTTCACGCGCTGCTGCATGAGCCGCTTCTCGAAGCGCCTTTATCGCCTTGCCCTGTTCTGTCATGGAGGAGAATTTTCCACTGGCATTTTTTCCCCAGTGCATGGTCTTGTCGAGCCAGCGCTCCATGTCATCTGGCTTGAAAAATCCCACTACCACTGTGACGATGGCGACCACAATGAACGCGATGATGGAAAAAGGAATTGCTATGCCAAATAGCACGGCAATTGCCAGCCCCATTGACGCGACCCCTATCAAGCTGACGACGATTCCATATGACTTGTTCAAGCTGTAGTCGTTAATTCCGTCCTTCACCATTAGCGCTCCCGCTACAAATGCGCCGATAGCCCCCAGCCATTTCCCGCCTGCAATGACCATCTCCGCACGCGTGCCTGCGTTGAGCATTAACCGGCCCAAGGGTTGCGCCAGTTTCTGAGAGCCCCAGGGGAGGTTTTTCGACAGCGTCCCCACCATTTCCGCACTATTGCCCAACAAAGCCGTGATGCCCGCAATGAGTGCCGTGGTCGTAGCGAGCTTGGCGTCGGGTGCAGCCTTGCCTTGATCGCCAATGAGCTTGGGCAAGCTGGCCCCAGCAAAAATGACTGCCACCACACCGGTCTTGAATTCCAGTCCGCCCAACTTTCCCACGCTGTGATACATCAATTGGTCAAGATCTTCTACACGTACAGCTCGGGCCACGGCGTCAGCGCGCACGCTGCGCATGACCCTGGATTCCAGATTCAGCGGCTGGGCCATGGACTTCATCCTGTCTAGCTTGTCGCTCTCCATCAGCACGATCGTGCTGAACTTGAACAGCTTGCCGCCGGTGACTCGGTCCGTGCTTACGCTGGGCTCCAGCGCTGTGCGCGCTGCACTGCGCATGCTCTGCGACGATGACATGCCGGCCTTGATGGCCAGTTGTGCGGCGACCGCGCGCGTAGCCTGCTTGGGATGGGCATAGCCACTCAAGTCAATGAGTTCCATCTTTGGGTTGCCAGACTTGGCCACTGCGCCCAAGAGCGCCAGTTGGAACTTGTGAGGCATCCGGATGGCGACCTCACCCGCAACGCTGTTCACCACATCGCCCATCATGCGAGTAAGAGGCCCCGCCAATTGATAGATGTACTTGGCGGCGCCGCTCATGGCGCCGTTGAGTTCGCCAGCCGCACCTTTTTCAATCGCGTCCTTGAGCCCGTTGTAAAGAGTGCCGGTCATGGCCATCCATTCGGCAGGTTCGGCAGGCCTTTCAGCGACAACCTTCCATTGCTTGATGGCAACGTCCTGGTTCCATACAAAGGCGCGCATGAAAAAGGCTTCGGGTTTTTCTGGGTCTTCCTGAAGCGCCTTGCACATATGCTCAAACACCGTCGTACGCCCCAGCGCGTCGCTCAGAATGAGTACCGCAGCCTCCTGGTACTGCATGCCGTTCCTGGCATTCTTCGGATCGAAGTTGCAGATCATGTGGCGTTTGAGCGTGTCGCTGGCGAGCCAGGCGACGAAGGCGGTATCCAATGGTTGGAGCACCTCCCTGCTGAGTTTTTTCAGCTCGTCGGGGTAGGTCGTATTGAGATAGGTTTCGTAGGCATTCCTGCCTTTGAGATGCTTGGGGTATTTCTCCCACGCCTCGCTCCCCAACCGTCGCACCTCTTCTTCATCCTCCACCTTGAACCAGGCGTCATCCCATTCCTGCACGGGCCGAGCGAACTGCTGGGTGTGAGCGCTACCGAAAAGAGTGCCCATCACGGCGCGCCCCATCAAGGCTCGGTCCTTACGCGAGACTTCTTCGGAAGTCACCGCGCCGTTCTTGATGGCCTCCCGCAGGGCCATGACACTTTGCGCGCTTTCAAATCGCTCTTTCCGCTCCGGCTCGGCGACCCAATCCAGCCCTTGCTGGATGATCAGCTGGTTGAGGTCTGCCGCCAAGCCGATGGGATCATCCAGCGCGACCAAGCCCGGTGGTGGCTTCTTGTCGTCAGGAGTGATTTGCCCTGCCGCGACCCGAGCCGATGTAGCAAGTACATCCACCTGCATGCGATTCCACGGCCCCCAATCTGTGAGGCTATGAGCAAACGGCTGATTGCCGGGGTACACGACAACTGTTGCCGTCGTCGGGAGATGATCCACGCTGCGAGTGATGGTTTGGTAGGCCGAGGCGAGGTGAAATTCCGCCACCTGGTTCATGGTGCCGTACAGGGCATCCAGATGCGGCTGCGCAGCGGCGTTTGTCGCCCATGCTTTCGCGTCGATGCGGCGCATGTGCATTTCCCGGTGCTTTTGCGACTTGTGCTTGTCCCACGTGTCCTTTGTCCATGCGCAGGATGAAAAGGCCAGCCAGATGTTGCCCAGCAATTCCGGTCGATGGGCATCAGGGATCACCAAGTAGCGCCCCGTTTGCTGGGCGGCCATGCGCGCACAGGGTTGAGCCCCGCTGAGCTTCGGTGGTTCCGAATGCATGTCGTACTCGACCAGATGGGCATCGTCGCTGACGACGTAGCCCTTCCACTCCCTGCGCTTTTCGTTATAGACATAGAGGAAACCCGCTCGCAAGAGGCGAAGGGCGTACTTCGCATAGGTCGCAGGCAACTCGATGTCCGATGCGTTGAAAGGGGCCTTCAAGTTCGGTGCTGCGGCCTTTTCCGGAACATCATCCGTGCGCGCCACGTTGTAGCGCACCGGCAAGAAGACCAAGCCTTGCTGGTCGCAGATCGGACATTTTTTAGAGGGGTCGCAAGCCATTTGCACTCCGTCAAGCATTAAAGGTCGTCAGGCGAGGCTGGTGATTCGCGAAGCTTCGCAAGTCGCTCAGGTCAAGATCGGCACAAACACCGCTATAGCTGCACTCGCGTCTTTTCACCTGCTGCAAACGCATGCGCATTTCGGGATGCTGGTGGATGTCCAGATGAACGCACAGTGCCTGCTCGACAAAGAGGCGGCAGTCTGCTTCATCCTCCATGTCCCATGTCTCATAGGCTTGGGCCAGCAATTGATCCACCTGTGCAGGTTTCACCTGGAGGCTTTGGTGCTCTCTCGCCAAATAGACCAAGATGCGATTCAACACCCCGAGGCGCCCCAGCGTCGCCCACTGCGCAGGACTCGGACTGAACGGGGTAAGGCTCGCGGAACCCGTTGCACGTACGCACTGGTGCCAGGCGCCTGCGGCGTCGCGCCACGACCAGGCACGCACCGGTCCGAGCAATTGAGCCATCTGAGCTTCATCGAGCAACCACAAGAGATGACAAAAAACGCGAGGGTCATACCAACGCAGCAGCACAGGCTCTTGCGGCGAACGACGGAGCATGAACTGTTTTCCCAAGCGAATCACCACGCTCTCCTCAGACAACTCGCTGAGCAGCAGACCGGTAAAAAAGGGTCGATCCGGGTTGTTTTGCTCCCATTGGAGAAGCTGCCCATACAACGCCGTGGACTCGTCCTCCGAGAGGGCACGCAGATTCAATAGATGGGGCAACACGACAGCCTGTGCGCCCAGTTGGGGCACCACCATCGACCTGAAAGGCCAGGTCGCCCATGCAGGCGTCTCAACCTGCAAAGGGTTGACCAACGCGTAGTCGTGGGAAAAAAGAAACCGATGGTCCATGACGCTCGCTATGCCTGCAACGACACAAGCGCATCACCGCCCGCATCGGCACTTTTCATCTTGTAGTCACACAACTTCAATGCTCCGTTGGCAGCCGCATTGCTCGCACTGTCCCCCGCTGGCCCCACAAAGTTGTGCATCCCCCTGAACGTCACCTTCCCCGGCGCATGGATCTTGATGCTCGATCCTTCCAGCCTGATGTACGCCCCCGCGCTGGTCAGCAGCACGTGCTTGGGCGCTTCCACGGCCACGTCCTTCGCCGTGCTGGCGATCGTCACTTTCTTGTCCGCCGCGATCTTCGTGGCGCCTGCCTGGCTCTGCAGGCTCACCTTGCCGCTGGCCGCGTGCAGCGCGATGCCGCGCTCCTGGTTCGGCTCGCCGCCTTCGCCGGCCTTCGCACCCACCGTGTACAGGCTCACCCCGCTGGCCACGCTCAGGGCGATCTGCCCCTGCGCGGGCAGGTCGACATCCTGGCTCGCGACGATCGCGGTGTGCTGTCCGCTCACGGCGACCACTTCCTTCGGCGTGACGAAGCCGATGCCCATCGGCGCGCTGAACTGCAGGTGCGGCTCGCTGTACGCGGTGACGCTGCCGTGGCCGCCTTCGGTGGCCTTGATGTCGCCGCCGCCTGAACCCCCAGTGCTGCCCGATGCCGCAGCACCGCCTTCCTGCTTCGCCTCCAACACCTCGGCCACATGCTTCAGCGCCGCGATCGCCGGCAGCTCGCCAGGAGCCCCTTCACCCTTGATCTGCGCCTTCTGCGTCTGCGCACTCTGGGCGAGCGAGGTGGCCAGCTCTTCGGCCTGTTTCGTCTGCTGCCGCGCTTCGCGGCTCGCCATGAACGCGCCCTTGGCGTTCGGCTGCGCATACGCGCTCACGAGCAGGCCTGCGCCCGCGCGGATGGCGCCTTGCGCGGTGGTGGCCAGTTCGGCGCCGTGGCCGCGGCCCTTGCCGCGGGCGTTGTCGTCCTGCTGCTTGTGGTGGCCCAGGTGCAGGCGGCTGCTGGCCTGGGTGGTGGCCAGGCTGGTGCTGCCCTGGCCGGGGGTGTCGTCGAAGACGAGTTGGTTGTAGCCCCCGTCGCCGCTCTGGCTGGCGCTCAGTTCCTGGGTCTTGATGCCGCTGAAGACGGCGTTGTGCGCATGCTCCTTGGCGCCCTTGCCTTCGCCGGCGAACCACGCGGGCGCGTTGCCGGTGGACTGAGCAGCGCCCGCGGGTTTCTGGTTGTGCTGGGCGTCGACCTGCCCGGCGCCGTTGTACAGCGCGGCGACGACCACGGGGCGGTCGATGTCGCCGTGGTGGAACTCGACGAGCACTTCCTGGCCCACGCGCGGCAGGCTCATCTGGCCCCAGTTGTCGCCGGCGGCGCTGGCGGCCACGCGCACCCAGGCGCCCAGGCGGTCGGCGGCGGGGGCGTTGTCCTGGCCGTCGGTGCGCGACTGGCGTGCGCTGGACGCACTGCCGCGCTGCCAGTGGAACTGCACCTTGATGCGGTGGTCGCGGTCGGTGTGCACCGGGGCATCGCCGCCGCCCACGCCGATGACGATGGCGCTCTGGCTGCCGTGCACGCTGGGCTTGGGGTGGATGCGCTGGCCGTGGCCGTCCAGGCTCAGCGGCCGGTAAGGGATGGCCGCGCGCACGGTGGTGAATTCGTTGCGGTAGTGGGTGACGGCGTCTGCGGTCGTGTCGCCGTTGCCGCTGTCGAACACGGTGGCGATGTCGGGCAGACCCAGTCGCTCGCCGATGCCGGTCTTCAGGTCTTCGTCGAAGTTGTTGCGCGCGATGTGGCGCACGGCCAGCACGGCGAAGCGGCGGTCCTGCTCGCTGTCCTTGTCGTGCTGTTCGTGCCCGCTCAGCGTGAAGGTGGTGGCGGGCGCCAGGGTGCGCACGGCACTGCGGCCTTCGAAGCGCTTGTTGCGCAGTTCCAGCGCCTGCAGGGCGTTGGCGAGCAGGCGCTCGCCTTGTGCACTGGTCTCCCATCCGTAGGCGCCGGGGTCATCGCTCCAGTGCAGGGTGCGCTGGCCCGCGGCGCGGCTTTGCTGCTGCACGGGGCGTGCGTTCACGCTCTTGTAGTCCCAGCTTTGCTGCGCGAGGCTGTTGGTCTGCAGCTGGCGGTGGCCGCGCCACTGCTGGATGGTGTCCTCGCGCTCGCTGGCATCGGCGCGGTGAAAGCGGATGGTGGCTTGCGCGTTGGCGCGGAAAGCGCCGTTGTGGTCGGCGATGACGAGGGTGTGGCTGCCCAGTGCGCCGTCTTTGCCGGTGGCGTGTTCGAACCAGTAGCACAGGCCTTCTTCAGCCAGCAGGCGCGCGACGAATTCGAAGTCGCTTTCCTGGTACTGGGTGGTGATGCCGCGCACGGGGTAGATGTCGCGCTGGGCGATCTCCCAGCGCCATTGGGGCGCAAGCTGGCCCTGGCTCTGGTAGCGGCCGAACACGGCATCGACGATGTCGAACACGTTCTGGTGCTGGAACAGGCAGCTGTCCTGGCGGTAGCGCAGGAAGGCGATCCACGGCTCGATGACGATGCGGTAGCGCGCCATGCCGCCGTTGCTCGACACGCACTCGGCCTCGCTCACATGGCCATGGAAGGGGCGCAGTTCGGTGCGGCTTTGCGCGGTTTGCAGATCGAGCCGCACGCCCTGGCCGATGAGGGTCTTGAGCTCGATGTGCGCGTCGTCGCTCAGCGCGGTGAGTTCAAAGCGAAAGCCGCCGCCGTCGATGCACTCCACGCCGTCCAGGCGCTCGGCCAGCAGCTTGTTCTCGCCCAGCGGCGTGTGCAGCACCAGCAGGCGATCGCGCTGCGTGGTGCCCGCGCGCATGAGCCCGCCGAGCGAGGCCGATGTGAAGGTCGTCGTCATTGTTCTGGTTCTCCCGTGGGCACGCGCGGCTGCCGCGCCTAGGTGATCCGGTAGCGGAACTCGCCGCCCTTGCCGCAGCTGGCCTTGATCTTGGCCAGCGGCGTCTCGTCGGCCATGCGCGTGAGCACGGCCTCGGCGATCTCGGGCAGCAGGGTGCCGTTGAGGATGTGGTCGACGTTGCGCGCACCTGAGTCGACCTCGGTGCAGCGCGCGAGCACGGCCTCGACCAGCGCGTCGTCCCACTCGAACACGGCCTTGTGGTTGGTCGCGATGCGGTCGCGGATGCGCCCGAGCTTGAGCGCGATGATCTGCTCGAGCACCGCATCGGTGATCGGATAGAACGGCGCCACCTTCATGCGGCCGAGAAAGGCCGGCTTGAAGGCCTTCATGAGCACGGGGCGCAGCGCGTCGGCCAGCGCGTCGGGCGCGGGGCGCTCGTCGTCGGCCTTGTTCAGGCACGCCTGCATGATCTGCGACGAACCGATGTTCGAGGTGAGGATGATCAACGTGTTGCGGAAGTCGATCTCTCGGCCTTCGGCGTCGTCCATCATGCCCTTGTCGAACACCTGGAAGAACATCTCGAGCACGTCGGGGTGGGCCTTCTCGACCTCGTCGAGCAGCACCACGCTGTAGGGCTGGCGGCGCACGGCCTCGGTGAGCACGCCGCCTTCGCCATAGCCCACGTAGCCGGGCGGCGAGCCCTTCAGGCCCGAGACGCTGTGCGCCTCCTGGTATTCGCTCATGTTGATGGTGATGAGCTTCTTCTCGCCGCCGTACAGGATGTCGGCCAGCGCGAGCGCGGTCTCGGTCTTGCCCACGCCCGAGGGGCCGACGAACATGAACACGCCGCGCGGCTTGTTGGGGTCTTCCAGGCGCGCGCTCGCGGTGCGCACGCGCTGGGCCACGGCGGCGAGTGCGTGGTCCTGGCCGATGACGCGCTCGGCCAGCAGGGTGTCGAGGGCGCGCACGGTCTTGATCTCGTCCTTGACCATGCGGCCCAGCGGCACGCCGGTCCAGGCCGAGACGATCTCGGCGACGACGTGGCCGTCGACCTGCAGCGGGACCATCGGCGTGGTGCTTTGCAGTGCGCGCAGTTCGGCGAGCAGGGCGTCGAGTTCGTCGCGCGCGGGGTCGGCGGCGGCAGCGGTTTTCTTGCGGCTGGCGGCGCGGACCGGTGCCTTCTCCGCCACGGCAGGTGCGGCTTCAGGCTGCGCAGCCGACTCGTCGCGTTGCGCACGCAGCGCGCGGATGCGTTCGACCAGCGCGTTCTCTTCGGCCAGGCGCTGCTGGCTCGCGGCCAACTCGGCCTGCAACGCACTCTTCTGCTCCGCCAGTTCGGCCAGGCGCGCCTCATGGCGCCCGCCGGCCGCGGTGTCGCGTACCAGCGCGGCGCTCTCGGCCTCGATGCGCTCGAGGCCGCGGTTCGCTTCCTCGATCAACGCCGGCGTCGCGCTCTGGCCGAGCGCCACTTTCGCGCACGCGGTGTCGAGCACGCTCACGGCCTTGTCGGGCAGTTGCCGCCCGCTGATGTAGCGATGCGACAGGCGCACGGCCTCGGTGATGGCTTCGTCGAGCACGCGGATGTTGAAGTGCTTCTCCATCAGCGGCACCATGCCGCGCAGCATGGCGGCGGCCAGCGTCTCGCTGGGCTCCTCGACCTTCACGACCTGGAAGCGCCGCGCGAGCGCCGCGTCCTTCTCGAAGTATTTCTTGTACTCGCCCCAGGTGGTGGCGGCGATGGTGCGCAGCTCGCCGCGCGCCAGCGCGGGCTTGAGCAGGTTGGCCGCGTCGCTCTGCCCGGCCTGGCCGCCCGCGCCGATCATGGTGTGGGCCTCGTCGATGAAGAGCACGATCGGGTGCGGGCTCTTCTTCACTTCGGCGATCACGTTCTTCAGGCGGTTCTCGAACTCGCCCTTCACGCTCGCGCCGGCCTGCAAGAGGCCCATGTCCAGCGTGTGCAGCGCCACGGCGCGCAGCGACTCAGGCACGTCCTGCGCGGCGATGCGCAGTGCCAGCCCTTCGACCACGGCCGTCTTGCCGACGCCGGCCTCGCCCGTGAGGATGGGGTTGTTCTGGCGCCGGCGCATCAGGATGTCGATGACCTGGCGGATCTCGGTGTCGCGGCCGATCACCGGGTCGAGCGCGCCGTCCTTCGCGCGCTGCGTGAGGTTGGTGGTGAACTGGTCGAGCGCGGGCGTCTTGCCCGGCACGCCCGCGGCCAGCGGGTCGGCCGCCGGTTGCTGCGCATCACCCTCGGCGGCCGCGCCCGAGGCGCCGGCCTCGGCCGCTTCGCTCGATCCGTCGGTGAGCTTGTCGAAGTCGTGCTTCAGGTCTTCGAGGCGGATCTTGGCAAAGAGCGGCGAGCCGCGCTGCGCGAGCTGCGCGAGGTCGGGCTGGGTCAGCAGCGCGAGCAGCAGGTGGCCCGAACGGATCTGCGCCGCGTGCGCGTCGAGCGAAGCCAGCAGCCATGCCTGCTGGAACAGCTGCTGCAGGTGCTGCGAGAACACCGGCGTGCGCGTGTTGCCGTTCTTGAAGGTCTGGATCTCGCGCTCCAGGTCCGACTGGATCGCGGTGGCGCTGATGCGGTTGGCACGCAGCACGCGCGCGAGGTCGTTGTCGGTCTGCTCCAGCAGCGCCAGGAACAGGTGCTCCAGGTCGACCTCGTAGTGGCCGTGGGCCAGGCACAGGTTGGCGGCGCGCTGCGTGGCCATGCGGGCGCTGGCGTTGAGCTTGGTGATCAGTGTCTTCAGCGAGGTGCTCATGAGCGGTGGTGTTCTTCTGTCGGTCGTGTTCGTTGAAAGGGTCACTGCAGGGGCTGAAGCTCGTACTGCGTGTCGCTGCGGTCGCCCTCGGCCTCGCGGGTGGTGATGAAGCTGTCCCAGCCGAGGTGGCTGCCGCCGCTGTCGCTGAGCTGCACGGCGGCCACTTCTTCGCGTGCCAGGATCAGGCGCACTTCGTATTCGCAGGTCACGCCGGCGAGCAGCGCCAGCATCTTTTCGAGCGCCTTCGCATGCGCGCGGCCCGGAAAGAACTCGCGCAGCGCGCTGCGCTTGAGCGGGCCGATCCACAGGCGGATGCGCAGGTCGCGCTGCCAGATGCGTTCGCCCGCCATCGCGTTCTGGCCCAGGCTCACGTTGCCCTCGCCCAGCCTGGAGCGCTGCTGCACGGGCATGTCGTACCACTTGCCCAGGAACTGCTCGATGCGAATGTGGCTGCGGAAGTAATCGGACAGCACGCGCTGCAGGTACGCCGCCGACATCGGCCGGTGGCGCACCGCGGCGGCGTAGCCGGCCACGGTCTCGTCGAACACGGTGCCCGTGCCGTCGGTCAGCGGATCGCGCTGGGCCGTGTGCTCCAGCCCGGCCATCGACAGCAGCACCGGCAGGTAGGCGCGGCTGCGCTCGTGCTCGTAGTGCAGCGGCAGGCGGTACTTGCGCCAGGCCGCATAGAAGAGCGCGGCGGCACGGTTGCTGAACACGTCGAGAAAGGCGCGCGCCGAGCTGTCGCGCAGATGCTGCTCGCGGCGCATCAGCATCTCGGTGTAGACGATGGGCAAGGCGCCCGACACACCCAGCATGCCGAAGGACGCGGGTGTGAGTTCGATGCGGCTCAGGCCGTGGTCGTCCTCGTGCGGCAGCGGCGGCTCGCACAGCTGCGCGCCCGACATCAGCTCGCCCACGGCGTCGCGCACCGCCAGCGCTTCGATCTCGCTGGGCGGGAAGTTCAGGCTCGTGGAACTGCGAAAGCGCACCCAGCGCGGCACCATGCGTTCGCCGGGCACCAGGCGCTGGTGCACGTCGCGCTCCTGCCGCTTGAGCAGCATGAGCTCGATGAGCCGCACCGCCTGGAAAAACTCGAAGCGGTAGGGTTCGCGCAGCAGCCTTTCGGCTACAGGAGGATCGATTCGCCGCTGCGGGGCTTGCATCGCACCAGCTCCTCCTTGTCGCGCGCCGAAACGATCACCAGCTGGGTGAAGCTGTTCAGGTGCACATAGAGACCGAAGAAATGGTCCATCACGCGGGCAAAGGCCTGCAGGCTGCTGCCCACGAAGCCGGTCTCGTCGACCGTGAGCTTGAGCTCGATGCCGCGCACGAAGGTCGCGAAGGGCTTGCCGGGCAACCACTGGGTGGTGGCCTGCTGCTCGATCGCGGTGATGGCCTCGATCTGCCGCGCCGACACGGCCGAGCGGCCCAGGTCGTACAGCCGCAGCATTTCCTTCAACGCCGGCAGCCCGCTGGTGGCCAGCGACAGGTGGTTGAGCGACAGGTGCGACACCAGCCGCCACTGCACGCCCTTGCCGCGCGGCATGCGCAGCGTCTGCGTCGGGCGGCGCAGCATGCGGATCGAGCGCGCCACCGAGTTGCCTTCGATGAACAGGTCGCCGCCGGGCAGGCCGAAGGCCAGCGAATGCGGCAGGTCACGGTTGGTGCAGGTGAGGTCGATGCTCAGCGTTTCGGTCTGCGGCAGCGAGGGCTGGAAGTCGATGTCGACGATCGAGAGCTCGGTCTCGTAGCCCGGACTGCGCTGCGCCACGAGTTCGTTGCGCCGCGCGAACCAGTAGTGCTCGGCCTCCTTCGGATGCTCGCCGTGGTGCAGCGAATAGAAGGGCCGGAACTCGATGTACGCGTCGCCCTCGGCGGTCTGCTTCACGAGCTTGACCGAGTCGATGCTGTAGACCTCGAAGCCGAAGGCGCGGCGCGCGTCGGCCACCACGGGGTAGGCCGCCGCGGCATGCGTGACGCGGATCGGGTCGCTGCGCTGCTTGAAGAGGTTGATGACGGGCGTGCAGCCCAGGCGCAGGTTGCGGCTGGACACGCCCTCGAGCAGCCGCGCCGTGGGCGAATCGGCGCGCACGCCGGTCATCACCAGGTGCAGCGTGATCGAGCGGCACGAGCCGATGTGGCGCAGCGCGTTCGCCAGGTCGATGTCGACGAAGTTGAACTTCTCGGGGAACGCGAAGTACTCGCTCAGCAGGCGGTAGGCCGGGTGCGAGCGCGCCGGCAGTTCGATGAGCGCATCGGCCTCCTCGAAGCCGACCGGGTGCAGCGCCTCGCCCTGCACCAGCGTCCACTTGCCGCTGCGCTCGGGCTCCACGAAGACGGCGGCCGTCTTCAAGAAGATGGCGTCGGCCAGCGCCGTGGCCAGCGAGGGCTCGGCGTCGATGAAGGTGCGCAGGCGCGCCAGCGTGAGCGCCAGGGTGCCGAGCGACTTCTGCTCGCCGGTGGCCTCGAGCGTGACCGAGAGGCAGCCCGTGGCGTTGCGCGGCAGCGAGGCCTGCGCGGGCGCGTTGACCACCGAGTGGTAGACCACGTTCGACACCTGCACCGCCGCCAGCGTGACGTCGTACACGCTGCGAAAGCGGCAGGCGCCGCCGCGCACCGGCTGCGAGGTCAGCTCGGTGCCGCGCGCGATGGTGACGGGCTTGCTGAGCTTGGCGAGCGCCGCGCCGCCGGCGTCGAACTGCGCGATGGAGCACGACGGAAAAGGCCGCAGGTAGTGCGGGTACATCACCTCGAGCAGCGCTTCGGTGAGCTCGGGGTAGTCGTCGTCGAGCTTCTTGCTGATGCGGGCCGTGAGCAGCGCGAACGACTGGATCATGCGTTCGACGTGCGGGTCTTCGCTGGCGTCGGCCGAGATGGCCAGGCGCGCGGCGATCTTCGGGTAGCCCTTGGCGAACTCCTGCGAGTAGCCGCGCAGGAAGGCCAGCTCGCGTTCGTAGAAGGGCAGCAACTCGTCCATGGTGTGCGTCGTGTGCGCGGATCGTGGCGCTAGGCGTACCGGCTCTTGCCGGTGCCGCGGGTGATGGAGTACTGCAGCGTCGTGGGCTGCAGCATGGCGTCGAAGTTCACCGGCTCGGCCAGCTCGGGCAGCACGAGCAGGGCGGTGATTCCGAAATAGAGCATGTGGGTGCTGGCCTGGCCGTCGACCTCGAGCGACACCGAGACATCGCGCAGGCGCGACTCGTGGCGGGCAATGGCCTGCTCCAGCGAGCGGCAGATGAACGAACGGTCGTAGTGGCTGGCCAGGCTCAGGCCCGAGAAATCGCTCAGGCCGTAGGTCATGACGGAACGCCGGCACTCGGGGTAGGCCTGGAGCTTGGCGTCGTCGAAGACCATGCGCGTGTTGAGCAGGGATTCGAGGTCGCGTGCGACCACGTTCTTGACCTCGTCAAGCGACAAATGCCGCAGCACCGGCGAAGCCGGCCCGCGCCAGTCGTCATCGAACAGCTTGTCGAGCAGGCCCGGTTCGAATCCTGTCATGGGTCACTCCCTGTCTCTCGCGTCGAGCAACGGGCAAGGCGCCGCGCGAGGGGCGCGGCGCCAAAAAGAAACCGCGGCCTGCGCCGCGGTCGACATCGCCCGACTGGCGTCAGACCGAGTAGGTCTTGTCGTTCTTCGTGAGGCTCCAGGCGCCTTGCGAGTTGCCGCCCTGGTTGCCGCCGATCTTCTGCTGCGTGTACTTCCACTGCACGGCGGCGTACTTCAGCGAGAAGGTCTCGCTCGGCACGCTGGCCACGTCGGTGCTCACGACCTTCGGGTTCACGCTGGCGATCAGCACGTACTTGAGCTTGATCTCCATGTACTGCACGCGCTTGCCTTCGCCGTCGGCACGGTAGAACTGCACCGTGACTTCGTCGAAGGTGGTGCCGCCCGACGCGTGCTGGTACAGCAGCGGGCTGACGACGTCCATGTCCTTCGTGAAGATCATCTCGCCGTGCTCGCAGCGCTCGGCGGTGTGGCCGCCGGCGGTCGACGCGGTGGCCGAGCGCGGCTGCACGATGCTGTGCTGCCACGAGCTGACTTCGATCCAGTCCTTGTGGTCCTTGTCCTGCGACTCGCCGTTGATGGCCGGGCTGCCGAACTTGACGTAGATATCTTTCATGTTTCTTCCCCTTCTTGATTGATTACTGACAGTTAACGTGTTGCAGCACGGCCCCTCGGCCGCGCACCCGATCTGCCTCCTTACTTATTCACTGACTTCGGCAGATCGGCGACCAAGCGCAGTGAAATAGACAGTTCATCCAGCTGGAAGTGCGGGCGCAGGAACGCGACCGCGCGGTACACGCCGGGCCGCCCGGGCACTTCGCCGACCTGGATGGCGGCTTCGCGCAGCGGGAACTGGGCTTTCTGTTCCTGCGTCGCGTTGTCGTCGAGCAGCACGTACTGCGCGATCCAGCGATTCAGGAACTGTTCGACGTTGTGGGCCGAGGCAAAGCTGCCGATCTTGTCGCGCATCATGGCCTTGAGGTAGTGCGCGATGCGGGACACCGAGAAGATGTACTGCAGCTGCGCCGAGAGCACCGCGTTGGCGTTGGCGCTGTCGGTGTTGTACTTCTTGGCCTTCTGCAGCGACTGCGCGCCGAAGAACGCCGCGTAGTCGGAGTTCTTGCAGTGCACGAGCGGAATGAAGCCCAGGTCGCTGAGCTCCTTTTCGCGCCGGTCGGTGATGGCGATCTCGGTCGGGCACTTCAGGGCGATCTCGCCCTCGTCGGTCTTGAAGGTGTGCGTGGGCAGGTCTTCGACCAGGCCGCCGCCTTCGACGCCGCGGATGGCCGCGCACCAGCCGAAGTCGTCGAACGCGGCCGTCAGTCGCGTGGCGAAGGCCCAGGCGGCGTTGCACCAGAGGTACTTGGCGTGGTCGGTGCCGTCGACGTCTTCCACGAAGTTGAAGCTGTCGACCACCGTGCCTTCGCGCGGGTGGTAGGGCAGGCGCCCGAGGAAGCGGGGCAGCGTGAGGCCCACATAGCGCGAGTCTTCCGAATCGCGGAACGACTTCCACTTGGCGTACTCGACGGTGTCGAACACCTTGGCCATGTCGCGCGGCTTGCCCAGGTCGGCAAAGCTTTCCAGGCCCAGCAGTTCGGGCGAGGCCGCGCCGATGAAGGGCGCGTGGGCGGCAGCGGCCACGTGCGCCATCTGGTCCAGGAAGTACATGTCTTCGGGCTGGCGCGTGACGTCGAAGTCGCCCACCAGCGCGCCGAACGGCGCACCGCCGAAGGTGCCGAACTCTTCTTCGTAGACCTTCTTGAACATCGCGCTCTGGTCGAACTCGACGGCGGCCTTGAAGTCGCGGATCAGGTCGCGCTTGGTGGCGTTGATGACCTTGATCTTGAGCATGGTGCCGGTCGGCGTTTCCTTGACCAGGTACTCCAGGCCGCGCCAGGTGCTCTCCAGCTTCTGGAACTCGGGCGCGTGCATCACGGCGCTGAGCTGCGCGGAGATGAGCGCGTCGAGGTCGGCCACGCGCGCGTCGATCATGGCCGACACGTTGTCGGAGACGATCACCGAGCCTTCGAGGACCTGGCTGACGAGTTCGCCGATGAGGTCCTTGGTGCGCGTGTGTTCCACGTCGGACTTGGCGACCTTGCTCTTCTCGACGATCTGGTCGAGCAGGTCGACGGAGGCTTCAGACGAAACCTGGGACGAAGAGGCACCGCCCGATGCCGATAGTGCTTGCGCGGTCATGGTCAGCTTTCGTCCTTCTTGCCAACGCCCTGTCCCAGGCGCTGGAGTTGCTCGGTGTTGTTCAGCACGTCGGCCAGCAGGTCTTCGAGCTTGCTGTTGCCGGCCATCTTGTTGCGCAGGTCGGCCAGCTTGGTGCGTGCGTCGAGCAGGCGCTTGAGCGGCTCGATCTGCTCGACGACGGCTTCGGGCGAGAAGGCGTCCATCGAGTTGAAGGTGAGGTCGACGCCGAAGCTGCCGCCGCGCCCGTCGAGCTTGTTCGGCACCTGGAAGGCGGCACGCGGGGCCACGCCCTTCATGACGTCGTCCATGTTGTCGCGGTCGATGCTGACGAACTTGCGGTCCTTGAGCTTGGGCTGCTCCACCTCGGACTGACCCGCCAGATCGGCGATCACGCCGACGACGAAAGGCAATTCCTTTTTCTCGATGGCGTCACCGAGTTCCACGTCGTACGTGAGTTGCACGCGCGGCGGGCGCACTTTTTGAAGCCGCTTCTGCACGCTCTGTCTTTTGGTCGCCATAAGTTTCAATACCTTCGCAATAGGACTGAGAAACGAATTAAAAAGTTGTACGGCCCATTTGGAAACCGCACACCCATTCGTTAATACATTGGTTTAAGAAACCAATTCAAAAACAAAATAATTACTTGAGGGCGTCAAATGGATTGCCGCCACCGGCGCGCGGGGCGGGCGCGGCAGGTGCCGGGCGCGGCGCGGCGACCGGGGCCGGGGCCGGGGCCGGGGCCGGCCGTGCGGCGGCGACCGGGGTCGGCGCTGCGGCAGACGATGACGACGGCGCGGGTGCCGGGCTGGGGGCCGCGGCGCGGCGCGCGGGCGTCGGCCGGGCTTCGGGGCTGGCAGGCACCAGGACCGACAGACCCAGGGTTTCGCGCAGCAGGGCGGCCAGGCGGTAGGCGTCGGCGTTGGCGTCGCCGCTCAGGCTGCTGTCCTTGCCCAGGTCCTCGATGGAGCGGGCTGCCAGGCGCAGGCCGCCCACGGCGGTGATGCTCTTGGCCTGGCGGCTGGACGGGTCGCGGCGCAGCGATTCCTCGGCGGCCGAGATGGCCAGGCTGTAGCGGCCTTCGTTGAAGTAGATCTGCGCGATGCGCGACCACGGCTCACCGCGGGTCGGGTTGTCGGTGGCGAGCTGCTGGTACTGGCGGATGACGGGCGCCTTGTCGCCGGTGGCGGCAGCCGCGGCGGCATCGGCGTCGGCGAGGCTCTTGTTGTAGGCCGCGGTGGCCTGGGCAACGGCCGCGTCCGGCGTGGTGGTACAGGCCGACAAAAAGACGGTGCTCGCAATGGCACCGGCAATCATCGTGCGAGTCATGATTTTTCGAATCGACACATTCCCCCCTGGTCTGACTTTTTTTGGCAGGCCGCAATCATTCATTAATTTGCGACCGGTGACAATAACAATACACGATACTACATCGGCATTGATGGCAAATGACGGGAGAGGATGAATGCTAATTTCCTAATCGAAAGTCATGTTTGAAATGACGTAATCCTATTTGGTCCATCGGAATTTTGTTACGACTCGTCTTTTAATGAAAACATTAATTACATCCGGCGCGCTGCTGGCCGCGTTGATGCTCGGCGGGTGCAGCTCGCCGGCGCTCACGATCGCCAACATCGCGCTGGAGGCGAGCGGGCTGAAGAAGCCCGAGCTGCCCGAGTCGCAGAAGCCCCCGCGCAAGGTGACGATGTCGATCGCCGCGGGCAAGAACCTCAACGCCGACAGCCGCAACCGCCCGCTGGCCGTGGTGATGCGCATCTACAAGCTGAAGGAGACGACGGGCTTCTACCAGTCGTCCTTCGATGCCTTCGTCACGCCGGGTCGCGACAAGACGCAGCTGGGCGACGACCTCGTCGAGAGCCGCGAGATCACGCTCATTCCCGACCAGCAATACACCTGGACCGAGACCGTGCCGCGCACCGCGAACGCGGTGGCCGTGGTGGTGCTGTTCCACTCGCCCGACGCACAGCGCTGGCGCTTCGCCTTCAATGCCGCGGACGCCGAAAAGACCGGCATCGTGATGGGCGCGCATGCCTGCGCGCTCACCGTCACGACAGGCGCGGTGGTGGGCCAGCAGAACGCACAAGGCGCGGCCCCCACGGGCGCGCTCAACCTGTTGGGGCCGGTGACCTGCCGGCCCTCGCCCGCCTGATCTGCACCGACGGCGGGCCTGTCCGAGTCGACACGACGATGCGATACATTCAAAAAAAATTGTGGGGAGTTGATCCGACGTGAGCTACGCAGCCAAGGTCCTCTGGGGAGAGGGCTTGTTTCTACGCCCCCAGCACTTCCAGCGCCAAGACGCGTACCACGAGGCGCGCCTGCGCGCCACGGCGCAGACGCTGCATCCGTACTTCTGGGGCGTGCGCTCCATCAGCTTCGACCTCGATGCGCTGGCCAGCGGCATGCTGCGCGCTTCGCAGCTGTCGCTGGTGTTCCCCGACGGCGAGCCCTACGCGGCACCGCAGGCCGATGCGCTGCCCCCGCCCATCTCGCTGGACACGCTGAGCCCGGGCCAGAACGAGATCACCTTCTACCTGGTGCTGCACCCGGTGAAGGAGCTCGGCAAGAACTACACCGACCCCAACGAGGAAGGCTTTGCCGCGCGCTACACCAGCGACGCGACGCAGTCGCTCGACCTGTACACCAACGCCGTGAGCGCCGAGGTGGTGTTCCTGCGCAAGAGCGTGAAGCTCTTGGCCGACACCGAGCCGCGCGAGCAGTTCGTGTCGATCCCGGTGATCCGCATCCGCCGCACCGCCGCGGGCGGCTTCGAGATCGACCGCAGCTTCGTGCCGCCGTGCACCAGCATCGACGCCTCGCCCACCGTGTTCCAGCAGCTGCGCCGCCTGCTCGACGTGCTGCAGGCCAAGGTCAATTCGCTGTACGGCATCCACCGCGAGCCGAGCAAGAACATCATCGAGTTCCGCTCGGGCGACATCGCCTCGTTCTGGCTGCTGCACACGGCCAACTCGGCGTTCGCCTCGCTCTCGCACCTGTTCCATCACCCGTCGCTGCACCCGGAGCGGCTGTTCCAGGAACTGCTGAGCCTGGCCGGCGCGCTGATGACGTTCGCCAAGACCTACTCGCTGAACGACCTGCCGGTGTACGACCACGAAAAGCCCGGCCCGGCCTTCGCCGAGCTCGATCGCATCGTGCGCGACCTGCTCGACACCGTCATCTCCACGCGCTACTTCGCCATTGCGCTCACCGAGACGCGCAACGCCTTCTACCTGGGGCGCCTGGACTCCGGAAAAATCGACGAGAAGACCGTGTTCTACATGTCGGTCACCGCCGGCATGCCGGCCGCCGAGCTGGCCGAGGTGGTCCCGCAGCGCTTCAAGATCGGCGCACCCGAAGACGTCGACAAGCTGGTGCTCTCGGCCATGCCGGGTGTGCGCATCGTCTACGCGCCGCAGGTGCCGCCGGCCATTCCGATCCGCGCGGGCGCCTGCTACTTCTCCATCGACAGCAAGAGCCAGCTGTACGACCGCATGCTGCAGGCGCAGAGCGTCACCATCTATGCGCCGGCCGGCATTCCTGACATGCAACTCGAACTGATCGCCGTGACCGGCTGATCACCCGCCCGATCGTATGAACACCACCACCCTCAACAAGGCCCCTTCCCTGCTGGGCGCCGACGCGCCGCCGGCCTCGTTCACGCCGGCCGGCGTGGCGCCCGACGCCGACTCCAGCCTGCTCGACCTGCTGTACGATGGCTTCGTGATGCTGTTCCTGCTGAAGAAGAAGCAACAGCCGGCCACCACCGAGCAGTTCCTCACGGGCATCCGCAACTACCTGGGCGAGTTCGAGCGCAACGCGCGCAAGCTCGACGCCACGGCCGAGCAGATCCACGCGGCCAAGTACGCCTTCTGCGCCACGGTCGACGAGTTCGTGCTCTCGGCGCCCGAGTTCGCGATCCGCTCCGAGTGGGAGCGCCGGCCGCTGCAGCTCACGCTGTTCGGCGACCAGCTGGCAGGCGAGAACTTCTTCAACATGCTCGAGGTCGAGCGGGCGCACGGCGCCGCGCGCATCCAGACGCTCGAGGTGTTCTACATGTGCCTGCTGCTGGGCTTCCAGGGCAAGTACGCCATCGACGGCACCGAGAAGCTGGCCTACCTCACGGCGCGCGTGGGCGACGAGATCGCCAACGCGCGCGGCAAGCGCACGCCCTTCGCGCCGCACTGGCCGCTGCCCGACCTGATCTCGCACTCGCTCAAGCGCGAGGCGCCGCAGTGGGTGGTGGCCGCGCTGTTCGCGCTCATCGGGCTGCTGGGCTTCATCGGCCTGTCGGCGCACCTGGGCAGCACCACGCAGGGCGCGCTCGCGAGCTACCAGGACATCGTGAAGCTCGGTCCGCGCCAGGCCAACCTGACGATCTCGCTGCCATGACCACGGCCGCGACGAACCGCCTCGACCTCGCGGCCCTGCTGGCCCCGATCTCGGAGGCCAAGCCCTGCGGCGAGGACATGCTGTTCTCGCGCGAGTTCGACGCCATCCAGGAAGCGCGCAAGCACGACGACCCCTCGCTCGAACAGGGCGAATGGGTCATCGAACTGAAGGAGGCCAACTGGCCCTTCGTGATTGCCGAGTGCGACAAGCTGCTGCGCGCGTCCACCAAGGACCTGCGCTTGGGCGTGTGGCTCACCGACGCGCTGGCCAGCCAGCGCGGCTTCGAGGGGCTGGCCGACGGCTACCGCCTGCTCAGCGGCCTGTGCCGCCAGTACTGGGACGAACTGCATCCGCAGCCCGAAGGCGGCGACATCGAGATGCGCATCGGCACCGTCACCTGGCTGATCTCGCGCTCGGTCGAGCTGCTGCAGCGCGCGCCCATCGTGAGCGACGGCCACACCGGCCACAGCGCGCTGGTCTGGGAGACCGCGCTGGCGCTCGACCAGGCGATCCGCCGCACGCCGGCGCAGGCCGACGAATTGCAGCGCAACAAGGTGACGGTCGACCAGTTCGACCGCCTGCGCCGCGCCACGCCCGCGAAGTTTTTGCAGAAGACGCACCGCGACGTGCAGGCCTGCGAACAGGCGCTGGCCGAGTTCGAGGCCGTGTTCGACGAACGCACCGCCTCCAATGGCCCGAGCTTTCGCGCCGCGAAGGACGCGGCCACGGCCATCCGCCAGACCGTCGAGCGCTTTGCGCGCGAGGCCGGCGTTCCGATCGACAACGGCGTGGCGCCGCAAGCCACCGCCGCTGCACCGGCCGCCAGCGCACCGGCTGCCCCGACCCGCATCGAACCCGTCTTCGACGCCGCCATGCCCCATTCATCTCCCACCTACCACGCCGCGGTGCATGTGCCCGCCGCGCTGCCACCCGGCATCCACAGCCGCGCACAGGCCATCGCGCAGCTCAAGGAAGTGGCGGCCTATTTCGAGCAGACCGAGCCCTCGAGCCCGGCCGCCTACATGGCGAACAAGGCCGCGCGCTGGGCCGACATGCCGCTGCATGCGTGGCTGCGCAACGTGATCAAGAACGAGCAGGAGCTGGCCCAGCTGGTGGACCTGCTAGATTTGCCCAAGGGCGACGACGAGTCGCGCTGACTTTGCGCTGAAAGAAAAAGGCCCGCGTTGCGGGCCTTTCTTCTTTAGCGTCCCACCCGGAACTCGATGCGCCGGTTGCGCGAGCGCCCCTCGTCGGTCGCATTGCTCGCCACCGGCTGGTCCGGCCCCACGCCCGAGGTCGTGAGCGTCATCGGATCGATGCCCTTGCCCACCAGGTAGCCCTTGACCGATTCGGCACGCGACTGGCTCAGCGCCAGGTTCGACGTGCGGTTGCCCGCGTTGTCGGTGTGGCCCACCACCGCCACCGACTTGTTCGTGAGCTTCTGCAGGATGGGCGCCATCTCGTCGAGGATGGCGCGGCCCTTGCCCGTGAGCGTGGCGCTGCCCAGCTCGAACTCGATGGTGCGGTTGCCCAGCACCTGGTCGACCGCGATCTGTTCCGACACGGGCACGCGCAGGCTGTTCTTGATGGTGTAGGTCGGGTTGAGCGAATTCGCCATGTCGCTCACGATCTTCTGGCGCAGCGCCTCGTTGCCGACCTCGCCGCTGAGCGCCATCTGCGTGCCCTCGATCTGGAACTGGCCGCGGTGGATGTCCTTGAGCGAGGGCGTGATCAGCCGCTGCACGTTGGCGGCCCAGTTGGCCGGCATGCTCACGGTGCTCACCACCTCGATCTTGTCGATCACGCCGCTGGGCCCGTAGATGCGGCGCAGCGCCTCGATGACGGCGGCGCGCGTGGCTTCGTCGGGCACCTGCCCGCCGGCCACGACCGGCTCGCCCTTGCCGACGGCCGCGGCCGTGGTCTCGACGCGGGCGGCGGTGGCGCCCGCTGCGGGTTGTTGTGGTTGCTGGGCCTGCACGGCCGGCACGAGCGCGAGCCCGCAGGCCATGGACAGCACGAGAACGCGCAAAGAACAATTCATGACCGTGTCATTCCCCGATGAAGACTTCGCGAAAGGCGGTGAGCACGATGTCCAGCGGCAGCTGCGGCTGGTCGAGGTAGCTCACCAGCTTGAACATCGCGTAGTTGCTGTGGATGGTGTCCTCGACCCACTCCGGGTTGTCGATGTCGATGTTGTGCTCGGTGTAGACCTGCGGATGCAGCACGCTTTGCAGGCTGCGCGGCGACAGGCCGTTGAAGCCGATCACCAGCCGCGAGCGGCCGTCGATCTCGGTGACCAGCAGCACCAGCTCGAAGTCGGCCTTGGCCAGGAACTGCGACACCATCTCGAGCCAGAAGGTGGCGATCAGCGAGCGGTCGACCGGGTCGCGCGGCAGCGGCAGCGTGAGCCCCTTTTCCAGGTGCGACACCGCGCTGGCCATCACCGGCTGCAGCAGCAGGCCCAGCGCCAGGATGGCGCGGCGCAGCGACACCTTGTGGCCGTCGAAGTTGAGCATCTGCTCGATGCGCAGCAGGCTGGTGTCGCGCGTGAACGCCGCATAGGTGGCGCGCGAGGCCGATTTCTTGAAGCCGGTCTCGATGGCCGGGTCGATGGCCTCGAACTTCTTCAGCTCGTTGTCCAGGTCGGTGCCGGCCGCCAGCGACTGCACCTGCACCGCCATGCGGTCCCAGTAGGGGCCGATGAGCATCGGCGCGCCGCGCATGAAGTCGAGCGCCTCGTCCACGTCCACCGAGGTGGCCGCCAGGAACGGGTAGCGGCGCGACGACTCGTCGCGGCTGGGGCGCACGTGCCCCGCAATGGCCACGCGGCTGCGCGAACCCAGGCACACGAAGTGCATCGGCGCCGCGTTGTCGTAGATCAGCTTCCAGCGCGGGTCTTCCGACAGCATCTCCATGGTCTGCGACAGCCAGTGGTCGAACACCTTGATGAGCTGCGGGTTGTACAGGCCCTTCACGAAGTCGCCGCGTCCGGGCAACTTGCCGAAGTAGCACAGCTGTTGTGGCGCGCTCATTTGCCTGCTCCCCCTGCCTGCACCGGCGCTTGGGCCGGTGCCTGAACCGCTGCGGGTGCTGCTGCGCGCGGCACACCGATCTCCGCGACCGTCGACGGCAGCACCGTGCCGCGCAGGCCCTTGCCCTGCGGCGAATCGCCGCCCGAACCGGCCGACTGCGTGTTCTGGATCACGCGCAGCTTGACGGTCACGCTCGCGTTGTCGCGCGCCCAGGTGAGCTCGAAGCTGCCGTCGGGCAACTTGGTGCGCTGCGCCGTGCTCAGCAGGCGCTCCAGGCCGAAGTTGCCCGGCTCGTTGATCAGCTCGACGGTGCGCCCGTCGAAGGTGACGGCGGTGATCTTCGCGCCCGGCGTGCCCTGCGCGTTGGGCCAGACGAAGTTGGACCACTGCGGCGGCGTGTTGCGGTAGCGCAGCTGCTGGCCGTCGATTTCCACCATGTATTCCGTCAGGCCCGACACGGGCTGCGGCAGGATCTGGAACAGCGTCTGCGGCTGCGCGCTGCCGCCAGCCCCGGCCGCGGCACCACCCGACAGCGGCGCCACCCACTGCGCAAAGCCGTTCACGAAGTCGGGGCTCAGCGTGAGGCCCTGGTCGCCCCAGGCGCGCGGCGACAGCAGATCGCCGCGGCGGATCACCAGCGAGCCCAGCGTGGTCGTCACGAACTTGCCGATGGCGCCTTCAGGCCCGAAGAACTGCGCGATCTCTGCCGGCGAGGCTTCGATCTTCGCGCTCGCCGAGAACGGGTACTTGGTGGCCAGCGACTGCTGGAAGGGCTGGTGCACCTGCGCGCTCCAGATCTTGTTGACCTCCACCGCCGTCGGCTGCACCGTCACCGCATAGGCCTGCAGCAGCGGGCGCACCAGCAGCGGGCGCAGTGCCTGGCGCTGTGCGGCGTCCATGCCGGTGAGCATCTGCTCGTCGACGTACTTGAGCGCGTCGGCCAGCTCGGAGCCGTTGCCTTCCAGCGTCTGCTGCATGAGCTGGCGCGCGCCCGGTCCGGGGTCGCCCTGGTTCTTGATCTGGTTGAAGCGCCCGCGCAGCTTGGACAGCGTGCCCAGGTAGCCGCGCAGCAGCGAGGTGTTGTCGCGCTCGACCACCAGGCGCGCGACGCCCGCGAACTCGCGCCCGATCGGGCCCATCGGGATTTCCGTGGCGCCGCCGTTGAGGTCGACGTTCACGTTGACCTGCGACGGCGTGGCGCGGCTGAAGAGGCGCTTGAACCAGTTGAAGGCCCCGGTGCGCGCCTGCTGCAGGCCGGCGTTGACCAGCGAGGGGTTGTCCCACGAGGTCTGGTCGTACACGGTGTCGAAGACCTTGCGGATCGGCGAGTTCTGCGGATCGCCCAGCTGGTTCATCGCCACCACGGCCTGCTCGAAGCTGCCCATGTCCTTCACCGCGATGCCCTGCAGGAAGCGCTGCCACTCCTTGGCGTACTCCAGCTTGTACATGGTGGCCAGCGTCTTGCGGATCTGCTCCGGGCTGCCTTCGAGCGTCAGGTCGTCGTTGCCGGCGACGTTGAGCACCCAGTCCTTGCTCGAGGTTTCCTTGTTCGCGGCGTCGCGGATCGCGTCGTCCACGTACTGCTGCCAGGCCTCGCGCGTGAACGCGCCCGAGATGGCGACGCTGCCGGCGAGGGTGCCTTCGGCTTCGGCGCTGCTGGCCGTGGCCCCGAGGATGCGCGCCACCGTCATCGGCGCGAAGCGCGTGGAGGCGCGCGCCTTGATCTCGGCGTACACGCGTTCGCGCGCCGGCATGCCGCGCACCACGCGGCGCAGGTTGTCGCGCGTCTGCTCGACCAGCGCCAGGTTGGTGTCGGCCAGCGCGGGCCAGTTGTCGTCGCCCACGCGGCGCAGGTAGAAGGTGATCATGCGCTCGGCATCGCGGATGACCGCCGCGCGCGGCATGTCGCCGCGGTTGCTCTCGAGCCAGCCGCGCCAGAAGCGCGAGATCTGGTCGGTGAGGTGCGCCGTTTCCACCTGCCGCTTGTCGGACAGCATGAGGTAGGTCTTGAGCGCGTTGTAGGCGTCCTGCACGTCGGCCGGCGAGGAGCCGGCATACAGGCCGCCACCCTCCGGCGCTGCGGCGGGTGCCGTGGTGGTCGCGGCACCTGCGACCGGCAACGGTGCGGGCGCGGCACCGCCCGTCAGTGCAGCCACCGCATCGGCGCGCTTCAGGCGGTCGGGGTGCGCGTTGACCTCGCGCAGGAAGGCCTGCAGGTTGTCGGACACCGGCGCGAGCATCAGCTGCTTCACGCCGCCGTAGTACTCGGCCACGAGCTTGTCTTCGAGCTGGTTGCCCTGGTACAGGCCCAGCGACAGCGACAGCGGCCGGTCGTTGCGGAATTTCTCGAGCTGCTCGATGCGGTCCTGCAGGATGCCCAGCGCCTCGAAGCGCGTGCGCAGCCCGTTGTCGCTGGCCTGCAGCTTGACCACCTTGTCGAGGTCGGCCTGCACGTTCTCCACCAGCTGGCGGTTGCCGAGGTACGACCAGGTCCAGCCGCCCAGCAGGAGGCCCAGCACGGTGACGAACGCGAAGAAGCTCACGTAGCGCACGCGCGCCTTCACGGGGCTGGAGAACTGCCGCACCGTCTTCTTGTCGGCAAAGATCACCTTGGAGAACAGGTCGCGCAGGAAGAACCCGTTCTGCGAATAGATTTCCTTCGACTTGGTGGCCGCGTTGCTCAGCGTGAGTCCGAAGCGCTTGGCGATGCGCTCGGTCGACAGGCTGCGCATCGTGCCTTCCTGCAAGGCGCTGGTGAAGTAGAAGCCGCGGAACACCGGCTTGTGCTGGAACGGGTTGCTCTCGAACAGCGTGGCCAGGAAGGCGCGCAGCGCGGGCTTGATGGCCGCGAACTCGAGCGGAAAGATCAGCAGCTCGGGCGACGGGTCGCTGCTGCGGTGGTTCGCGAAGTGCGAGACGCTGATTTCCTTCAGGCCCATGTAGAGCTCGTCGAAGCGCTTGTCGAACAGCGCCACCGCGTCCTGCTTCTCGTCGCCGTCGTAGGGCAGCGAGGCGCCCCACACGCGGTCGCGCTCCATCTTGTCGCTGTCGCCGAAGAACTCGGCAAAACCGGTGATCAGGTCGGCCTTGGTGAACATCACGTACACCGGCGCGAACACTTCGAGCCGCTCGGTGAGTTCCTGCATGCGCTGGCGCAGGTTCTTGGCGAGCTGGATCGCGAAGTCGGGCCGGCTGCCGATCAGCTCGGGAATGCTGGCCGTGATGATGATGCCGTTGATGGGCGCCTTCGGCCGGTACTTCTTGAGCAGGTCGAGGAAACCGAACCACTCCTTGCGGTCTTCCTGGTGGATCGAATAGCGGCCCGCCGTGTCGAGCACGATGCCTTCAGTGGTGAAGAACCAGTCGCAGTTGCGCGTGCCGCCGATGCCCTGGATCACCGCGTTGCCCTTGTCGGCGAACGGGAACTGCAGGCCCGAATTCAGGATGGCGCTGCTCTTTCCCGCCGCCGGGTTGCCGATGACCATGTACCAGGGCAGCTCGTACAGCGCCTCGCTGCCCGACATCTGCCCGATCTTCGAGGTCTTGATGGTCTTCACCGCCTCGACCATGCGCCCGCGCAGCTCGTCGATCTCGGCCTTGCGCTCGGGGTCGCTGTCGCGCACGGCGGCGTCGGCCTGGTCCTCGAGCATGTCGCCGAGCTTGCGGTTGGCCGCGCGCGTGCGCATGCGCCGCACGAACCACACCAGCAGCCACAACAGCAGCAGCACCACGAAGATGCCGACGGCCCAGATCGCGCCGACTTCGAGCGTCTGCGCCCCGAGCAGCAGGAACGCGCCGAGCGCGATGGCGCCGATCACCGACAAGGTGCGCGGATCGGCCAGGAAACTGAAGAATCGCCGCATAGAAGTTTCTGGAATCGGTCCTGTTTAAGTAGCGGGTGACGCGGGGCTCGCCGGGCCGGCCAGGAGGGCCGTCCGCGCGAGCGCGTCCTGCACGGAAATGGCGAGCACATGCCGTGCATCGCGTGCGGCCAAATGGCATGCGAGCACGACGGCGCTCATGTCGGCCGCGGCCCCCAGGTGACCCAGGGTGGCGCAGACAGAGAGGTTGTTTTCGAAGGGCACATGCGGCAGCCGCTCCTGCACGAGCTTCGCCACTTCGGTGACGCGGCTGGTGCGGTGGTCGGCGTCGCTCACGACCCAGTCGACCTGGGCGGTCTCGAGCGTCGAGGTGGCGAGCAGTTGCTGGGCGAAGCGATCGAGCAGGCTGGCATCGGGCGTGCGCGCGGTGTCGGCCGAGGCCTCGCGCTGGCCGCTCGCGCTGCGCGACAGCCGCACGGCCTCGGCCGGGGCCAGCAGTGCATCGCCAGCGCGCACGAGCAACAGGCCCGCGGCGGCTTCGCCGGGCACGCGGCCCTTGCGGCGCGTGGCGGTGTACAGCAGGCCATCGGCCTCCCAGCGCGCGATGCTCGCTTCGGACACCGAGGAGTCGGCCGCCAGCGCGATCCACAGCGCGGGCCGCTGCTCACGATGCAGCGACAGGCTGATGCGGTCGAGCAGCGCCATCGCGGACACGCCGTCTTCGCTCTTGAAGCAGTCGACATGCCAGCGCTGCGACGCATCGCCTTCGCGCACGCGCTGCTGCACCCACTGCGTGGCGATCACGCGTTCGCTCTCGCTCCATGCGCCCGGCAACAGCAGCGAGAGGTTCAGCTGCGGCGCCGCCGCCGGCCCCGGGATGACGCCGCCGCTGGACACGAAGCGACCCGGCGCACGCACCGCAAGCGCATCGCCCGCGTTGGCGATGGCTTCGGCCGCGGACGCCAGCAGCTCCTGCAGCACGTCGGACATGAGATGGATCGCGCGCAGCCGGTCGTCGGGCAGCGCATCGATATCGAAAGCTTCGCCGGTCGGTTGCAGGCTTTCGCGCAGATGCTCGCGCAGCTCGTTCTCGTCGATGCCATCGACGCGGCCCGCGATGACGGGGAAGCCTTCGCCGTCACGCAGTTCGGGCACCAGCTCTGGCGTCTGCGCCTGGCCGATCGCCGTGGCCACCGTGTCGGCATCGCTGCCGCGCGGCGTGCGAAGGGCGAAGGCGAGCACCGCCATTTGCAGGCGCTCTTGCGAGGCCTCGGTTGCTACGGCATTCGATGAGGCGGCGGCGCCTGCGGCCACTGTCGCCCCAGCTGCGGGCAACGCGGCAGCGGGCGCGGCCGTGAAGATGCGGCGCAGCACCACATAGAAGAGCATCAACGCCAGCGGCAGCACGACAAGGTAGAGCACGATGTCGCTCGTGCTCGGCATGCGCGCCGTGTACTGCCAGTAGACGATCACGAGCACCCACACCGTGATGAACACGGCGCAGGCCAAAAGAACGGGCTTGATCAGTCGCGACAGCATCCGGAGTTTTCGAACGCTTGCGTCACGAGATGGCGATGGCCCACGCGGTCGCGTGACCGCATGCCATGCCTGCAGCCGAAGAAGGAGACACCGCCGTCATTCGGAGGCGGAAGCGATCTGGCTGGACAGCAGCCTGCAACCGCAGGCCGCGCGGTCGCCGTGGCGCGCCACGCGACGGCCATCGATCGACACACATTCGCTGCCCGTCACGATGGGGTTGATGCCATGGCCGGGCCGTGGGCACGACACCATGTCGCCGATGCGCGCCACGCGCCGTTCGTCGATGTGCGTGTTTTCGGATGCGGTGATCACGAAGCCACCGTGGTCGGTCTTGTCATGCAGAACGATCCACGGGCGGTCGTTGTCCGCCTCGGGTTGATCCTCACCCATTTGAACTCTCCCCCTTGATTGCCTCGTGGTGTGCCGGTGCGACAGATGTCGTCCCGGCATTCAGTTGCGTGACAATTTAAATCCCGGCTTGCGGTACTCCACGTGACCGTAATCCCTGAAGGACCATCGACCACCCCACACCAAGCCCACGGACTCGGCCGCTTCACCATAGAGGCGATAGCCTTCCATGGCCCATGGATCTTTTTCAGAGATCACCAGCTTGCCATTGCGATAGAACGCGTTGTCTGCCGCAAGTCCATACTGATGATAGCTTTGATTGGCCTTCGCCATGGTCACTGTATTGCCCAATGCAGCGAGTTTGGCTTGTCGTTCGGGGCTGCGATAACCCTCGAGCAATGCGAGGTCGTAGCCGTGCTTTTCTTTCATGATCTTGTAGACGAGCAGCAAACGATTACGAAAGTCCACATCGAGAACAGCCCAGTCCCGACTGCCTTCTTTCGTGAGCGGACGAATCTGCTCGACCTCTGCCGTCGCAAACACCTCGGGCGGCAACGGCTGCGGCGGCACCAGCTGCTCGCCCTTGAGCAAGGCCTCGATCTTCGGGTCGCTTGTGGCGGCCCAGTCGTCGAAGAACAGAACCCTGCCACTTCCGAAAGTCACACTTAACAACACCGGCACGATAAGCAGACCCATGCCCGACAGCAACAAGTAGCGATGCCTTACGGCAAAAGTACGCACTCCTGAACCGCTGTCGCGCATCAACTGAAAACTTGCTTCGGACACAAAACCGAGACGGCGTCCTATTCCAATAAAAAAGAATGCAATAGCAGTAGAAATGGAGACCGTCGCTCGCAACACACGGTCACGAAAAGAAGGGAACAAGAAGATGGCAAGTGCTGCCACCATCAAGGCAAAATAACAAAAGAGAGTGAAGAAGATCAACGGTGTTCAATGAGAGCCACTCAATTGTATGAGTCGCTCCAAAATTTGAACCCATCGCACGCAACACCTTGTTGCATCCCAATTGCGATATCGCGTTGATCACGCCACATAAAGCCGAGGGGAGAAATCACATGCCCGCAGCCAGCCGGACCACCCATCCATGACGGGCGCGTCTGACGCCCACAAGGACCGACCGAGCCTGCTCGGTTCGAACGCACCCACCACGGCCACATCGACTGCCGCGACCGGAGGCGAGTCCACGCGTGTGCTTGCACAGTTCGGTGGCCGCGAAAGCGGGGCGCGTTCCTTCTTTGCACGGCCCGGTGTGTGGGCCTCCCTCGCAGTGTTGATCGGCGTGGCGGGTGCCACGACCTACCACCTGCAGTCGAAGCGCGCGGATGCATCAGCGACCGTGGCGGCAGTGGTGCCTGCACCCGTGGCCGCACCTGCCTCAGTGGAACCGCCGAAGCCGCAGGCGCCTGTTGCAGCCACTGCGCCGGAGCCCACGCCCGCGCGCATCGTCGAAGGCGACAGCACGCCGCCGCCACAGCAACCACCACAACAGCAGCCGGCCTCGACGCCGTTCGCCGCGATCGGGGCACAGCCCATGGCCGTGCCGCCGGCTGCGAAGTCGGCGCGCGTGGCCGCCGCGTCGCCTGCGAAAAAATCGGGTGCTGACAGCAAGACCGGCGTCGCCGCAAAGAAGCAGCCGGAGCGCATCGCGTCGGGTTCGAAGAAGCCCGTGCGCACGGCCGCGAACGGCAAGCCCGTCAAGACCGCCGCCAACGGCAGCAAGCCCGCGACGCGCGCCAACGTCACGCAAACAGCGGCACGTCCGCGCGGGCCCGATCCCGACACCGACCTGCTGACCGCGCTGCTCAAGCGCAGCAAGACCTCCGACCCCGCACCGTCGGCGCAGGCCACTGCCGCAACGGCGGACTGCAAGCCGGGCGCACCTTGCAAACCTTGAGCATCCGAACCTGAGCGAATTTCCGATGCCTTCCGCTGACCGCAGCGCCCTGTGGGCCGAGCTGAGCCAGACGGCTCGGCTGTACCGCCTCGAAGCACCAAGCGCTGCTTCATCTTCTTCGTCCGCCGCGCGCGAGAGCATCGATGCCCTGCGCGTGGAGGGCTGGGTGCAGCGCGAGGCGGTGTCACAGCTGTTCGAGCTGCGCATCGTGTGCCTGAGCTTGCGTGCGGACCTGGCGCTGTCTTCGCTGATCGACCAGCCGCTGACGCTGGTTACGGTGCT
>NZ_JBYTBC010000024.1:0-37749 GCF_058788795.1 Variovorax sp. FW301-JW7 | reverse complement strand
TACTACATCGACTACCGCAACCTGCGCCCGAAGTTCGTCGAGACCTTCCTGGCCAAGCTGGCCAACTGGGACTTCGCTGCGAAGAACTTCGGCTGAAGCCGGACCCGGCGCTCGCCATGAAAAAAGCCGACCTGCGGGTCGGCTTTTTTACGGGCGCTGATTTCAGCGTTTGGCGGCGGAGAACAGCTCTCCGCCGAGCTTGGCGCCCTTCTTGATGTTCTTCTTGGCGAACCAGCCCTGGTTCATTTCGAGCACGTAGCGCACCGGCTCCTCGGAGCAATGCGAGTTCTCGGTCATCGGTTGCATGTCGACCAGATTGACGATGCGGCCGTCGTCGGCCACGAAGGCGGCGGTCAACGGCAGCAGCGTGTTGCGCATCCAGAAGCATTGCGTGGCCGGTTGCTCGAACACGAAGATCATGCCTTCGGCCTGCGGCATCGTCTTGCGGAACATCAGGCCGATCTCGCGTTCGCGGGGCGATTGCGCTACCTGCGCATCGATCTTGTAGAGGCCGACCGACAACTGCGTGCGTGCCAGATCGGTTTGGGGTTGCGGTTGGAGTTGCTGCTGCGCGTGGGCCGGCGCCAGGAAGGACGCGGACACCAGAAGCAGCGCGGCGAGACGCTGAAACATCGGATGACTCTTTCGGGGGCGGGACGCATGAGGGTCGGCCCGTGACCAATAAAAATGCCCGCTGAAGCGGGCATTGCCGGGAGCTTGAAAGCTTACACCTTCTTGGCGGCGGCGTGGGCCTTGGAGACGTGGCGCACCTTGTGCTTCTTGACCGTGTGCTTGGCCTTGGCCTTGTGGACGGCGGGAGCGGCCGGCGCTGCAGGAGCGGGTTCGGCGGCTTGGGCGAATGCACCGGCTGCGAAGAGGCCGGCGACCAGGGCTGCGATCAGCTTGTTCATGAGAAATCCTTTGAGATTGTTGATTTGGATCACCTCCCTGCGGAAGGTCTCCATTCAACGGGCCTCCGAGACCCCGGTTGACAGTGACTGAACAAAACTTCAAACGAAAAAAAGCGCTCCGTAGAGCGCTTTTTTTGGGGGGCAGACCGGCTTACTTGGCGCCGGGCATGTCAGGCGTGCCGCCTTGGGTGGCCTTGCGCTTCACGCTGCCGTCCTTGTTGCGACGACGATCGTCGCGGGTCTTGGCGCGCTTTTCGCCAGCAACGCCAGCCTTGTCAGCGCCGAATGCGCCGCCTTCGGGCGTCTTGGTGATGTCGCCAGCAGCGGGAGCCACTTGGCCAGCGGGCTTGGCTTCCTTCTTGGCTTCAGCGCGAGCTTGCGGCTTGCTGTTGGTCGCGTTGCCTTGTTCGGGCGTGGTGCCGGCCGGGTTCTGGGCGTACGCGCCAGCGGCGAACAGGCCAGCGATCATGACTGCGAGAAGTTTGCTCATTGATGATTCCTCTATCGAGAATTGGTTGGAAACGCCTCCCGGCGAGCAGAAGGTCAGCCAGTAACGGGCGCTATCGCCCTACGGTTGACAATTACTCGCTGATGGGTTGCGTCTAAAATGTACAGCGATTTGTTAGCGCGCTGTACAGCGATTCTCCCTCGCTGTCTGTATTCGCAGACAGTCGTTCGAATTACGTCACTCCCGGAGTCAAGCCCCCTCATGTCCAGCTATCAGCACATCAAAGTCCCGACCGAAGGCCAGAAGATCACGGTCAACGCTGACAATTCGCTCAATGTGCCCGATCAGCCCATCATTCCGTTCATCGAAGGCGACGGCACCGGGCTGGACATCACGCCGGTGATGCTCAAGGTGGTGGACGCTGCCGTGGCCAAGGCCTACGGCGGCAAGAAGAAGATCCACTGGATGGAGGTCTACGCGGGCGAGAAATCGACCAAGGTCTACGGCCCCGATGTCTGGCTCCCCGAGGAAACCCTGCACGCGGTGCGTGACTATGTGGTGTCCATCAAGGGCCCGCTGACCACGCCCGTCGGCGGCGGCATCCGCTCGCTGAACGTGGCACTGCGCCAGGAGCTCGACCTGTACGTCTGCCTGCGACCCATCCAGTATTTCGAGGGCGTCCCCAGCCCGGTGCGCGAGCCGCACAAGACCAACATGGTCATCTTCCGCGAGAACTCGGAGGACATCTACGCCGGCATCGAGTTCGAAGCCGAGAGCGACAAGGCCAAGAAGCTCATCAAGTTCCTGCAGGACGAGATGGGCGTCAAGAAGATCCGCTTCCCGAACACCTCGGGCATCGGCGTCAAGCCCGTCTCGCGCGAAGGCACCGAGCGCTTGGTGCGCAAGGCCTTCCAGTACGCCATCGACAACGACAAGCCGAGCGTGACCCTGGTCCACAAGGGCAACATCATGAAGTTCACCGAAGGTGGCTTCCGTGATTGGGGCTACAACCTGGCTGCCAAGGAGTTCGGCGCCGAGCTGATCGACGGCGGTCCTTGGATGAAGTTCAAGAACCCCCGGACGGGCAAGGAAATCACCGTCAAGGACAGCATCGCCGACGCGTTCCTGCAGCAGATCCTGCTGCGTCCCGCCGAGTACAGCGTGATTGCCACGCTGAACCTCAACGGCGACTACGTGTCCGACGCGCTGGCCGCACAGGTCGGCGGGATCGGCATCGCCCCGGGCGCGAACCTGAGCGACACCGTTGCCATGTTCGAAGCCACTCACGGCACGGCGCCCAAGTACGCCGGCAAGGACTATGTGAACCCGGGTTCCGAAATCCTGTCCGCCGAAATGATGCTGCGTCACATGGGCTGGACCGAAGCAGCTGACCTGATCATCAGCTCGATGGAAAAGTCGATCGCCAGCAAGAAGGTCACCTACGACTTCGCGCGCCTGATGGACGGCGCGACGCAAGTGAGCTGTTCTGGTTTTGGTCAGGTCATGATCGACAATATGTAATTGCAATCGCAGACGTTGAGAAACGTCAGATGCCGATCAAGCCCTCGAGCTTCCGAAAGGACTCGAGGGTTTTTTCTTGCCTGCGACGGCTTCGATATCGTTATTGAATTACTCCCTTTGTATTCCGAACGTAAGGAGCGACGGGCAAACATCACAGATCAATGGGCTCCATCGTTCGTTTAACCATTGGTAGAAACTGTGCTGTGTTTGCCCTGCAGCGAGCCGCCAGAATCGCGCCCATTCCAAGAAGCATAGGGGGCGCGAAGTGGGGGAAAAGAACGCAGAAATCTGCTCGACGACATCGAGCGTTGCAGATGATTCGGTCGAGCAAGGCGTGCACACCGCACGACAGATCGCGCAATGACGATCTCTCGGCGCGCGCTGTTCGGCAAGCTCAATGTCACCTTGTTTCGCGGCATCGAGTCCGCCACCGCATTTGCCAAGCTGCGTGGCAATCCGTACGTTGAGCTGACACACTGGATTCACCAGCTCTGGCAGCTCAACGACAGCGATCTGCATCGGATCTGCCGGCACTACCAGATCGACTCGCAAGCCATCGAGAGAGACTTTGCATCGGCGTTGTCTAGCCTGCCATCCGGTGCAACGTCACTGACCGATTTTTCCAGCCACATCGAAGCTGCCATCGAGCGCGCGTGGGTGCTGTCCAGCCTCGAGTTCGGCGCGCACTGCGTGCGCGGTGCCTGGCTGCTTGCCGCGCTGCTTCAGACGCCGGAACTGCGGCGCGTGCTTCTTGGCATCTCGCCTGCATTCCAGCGCATCCCTGCGGATCAATTGACGGAGGCCGTCAGCGCAATCGTGACTGACTCTCCCGAAGCGCAGGAAGGACCACACGACGGCTCCGGTCTGCCGTCGGCGCTGCCTGGCGAGGCCAGCGGGGCGCTCGCGGATGCGACGTCGGACGGCAAGTCGGCATTGCGACGCTACTGCACGGATTTGACGGAGCGCGCATCTCAAGGGCAAATCGACCCCGTCATAGGGCGCGGACACGAGATCCGCACGATGGTTGACATTCTGCTTCGCCGTCGTCAAAACAATCCCTTGCTCACGGGCGATGCGGGCGTCGGCAAGACGGCGGTTGTCGAAGGGTTGGCACTGGCCATCGCCCAAGGCGAAGTTCCTCCCGATCTGCAGAACTGCCGACTCTGGAGTCTCGATGTCGGAGCGCTGCTGGCCGGCGCGAGCATGCGGGGAGAATTCGAGTCGCGCCTCAAGGCATTGCTGGAAGAGGCGGGCAAGTCGGTGCAGCCCGTCATCCTCTTCATTGATGAGGTGCACACCTTGGTTGGCGCGGGAGGACAGTCGGGAACCGGCGATGCCGCCAACTTGCTCAAGCCTGCGCTGGCACGAGGAACGTTGCGCACGATCGGTGCCACCACCTGGAGCGAATACAAGCGCCACATCGAGAAGGACCCCGCACTGACGCGGCGCTTTCAGACGCTTCAGGTCGCAGAGCCCGACGAAGTTTCCGCGATCGAGATGGTACGCGGCCTTGTCGCCACCTTTGCCGAGCACCACGGTGTGCTCGTGCTCGATGAAGCTGTGCGTGCCGCTGTGACCCTGTCACATCGCTATATCCCGGCACGTCAGCTGCCTGACAAGGCCATCAGTCTGCTGGACACTGCATGCGCGCGTGTCGCCATGTCGCTTCATGCGCCGCCGCCTGAAGTCGAGCAATGGCGGCACCGCATCACAGCGCTTGAGGTCGAACTTGAGCTGCTTGTCCAAGAGGGCGTTGTCGTTCACGGCAGCGAGGAAAGAGTGCTGCGCCTTGATGCCGCCAGAACGCAACTCGACGCCGCGCGGCACACGTTGTCCCAGCACGAGGCGCGATGGCAAGAAGAGCTTGCACTGGTTCGCACGATTCATGGATTGAGAACAAAGAAGAGGGAGGAGGCGGGAGGGCCGAGCTGCGCCGAGGGGAATGCACCCTCGGCGCAGCTGGTGACCCTGGAGCGAGAGCTTGTCGCACACGAGAAGGAGCTGCCTCTGATTTTTCCCCAGGTCGATGAGGCCGTGGTTGCGAGCATCGTGGCCGACTGGACGGGAATTCCCGTGGGGCGAATGGTGACGGACGAAGTTGCGGCCGTCGTCGCACTTCAATCCAGGCTGGAGGCCCGCGTGATCGGCCAAGCACGCCAGCCGGTGAGGGCCTGGATACACGCGACGACATCCTGCGTGGCATTCGCAAGGCCCGCCGATGGTTCGAGAACCACGAACCGAGCAGTCCTGTCGCCGTGTTGCTCAAGCAGGCCGAACGCATGACCGGCTTGCGGTTCTCCCAGGTGGCCGATGCCATTCCATTCGACTTGCTGCGCAAATGGGATGCCGACGAGGAGGCTTCGCTGTGACGCTGATCCAGGCCAATTTCCTTGTCGTCTGCTTCGCGGTCGGCGCCGCGGGCGCCTTGCTGGGCCTCTGGGCGTTCTCGCACAGGCTTGGCAGGCAAATCGACGCGCAGCGCCGTGCCTGGGATGCGGAGCGCGAACAGACGCGGCAGGCGATCCGCGCCGAGTTGGCGCTGCTCGGGCAGCAACAGGCCATGCACCAGGAAGCGCAACGCTTGGCGCTGGCGCACTGGCAGGCAGAGCAGGACGCGCGACGGCTGGTCGAATGGCGGGCGTTGTCGCCAGCGCCCCCTACCTTGCCGGGCAGAAGAGGAGGGCCGGTTGTGTCGCCCGCTGCACCTTCACCCCCGCAGCGGCCGAGAGCATCGCCACCAGCACCCGTCTTGCATGAGGATTCGGAGCCGCAAACCGCACCGGTTCCGCTCGCGCTGCCCGCCGCTGTTCACCGGGAGGCAGAGCCGGCACCCGAGCGCGAACTCACCGATGAAGAAATCGACGCCTTGCCGCCCGATCTACCCGTCGCGACCCGGGTGCCGGGCCGGAAGTTGCCGGCCCCCAAAGGCCCCGTTCTGCGCAATCTTTAAAAAAGACCGGCAATCTGCCGGTTTTTTTACGTCTGTCTTCGTGCTGTCGTACACGACGCACGCCTCTTGATTTGTCGAATAGGCGTCACCAAGTCTGTTGGCGTCGGCACGGTGCTTGCACGCTCTATAGAATCTTTTTCATGGCAACGAGAATTCCCAAAACTCCCAACACCCCGCCGGCGCAGAAACCGGCGGGCGACGACGGAGATTCGGTCGTTCTGGAGCGCCGCCCGCAAAAAACGGCACCGCCCCAGATGTACCAGGTCGTCATGCTGAACGATGACTACACGCCGATGGAGTTCGTGATCGTCGTCCTGCAGGAATATTTCAGCAAGGACCGAGAAACGGCGACCCAGATCATGCTCAAGATCCACCTCGATGGCCGGGGTATTTGTGGGGTTTATTCCCGCGACATGGCGGCCACCAAGGTCAACCAGGTGATGGAGGCCGCGCAGCAGGCAGGGCACCCGCTGCAATGTGTCAGCGAACCGGTGGCGTGAACCAGTTGAATTGCATGCGCTCCAACCCATCTGAGAACTTATTTACAGCAAGGCAAAAGGAAATCACATGATTGCCCAGGAACTGGAAGTCAGCTTGCACATGGCCTTCGTCGAGGCCCGGCAGCAACGCCACGAGTTCATCACCGTGGAACATCTGCTGTTCGCTTTGCTGGACAACCCGAGCGCCGCGGAAGTTCTGCGCGCCTGCTCGGCGAACGTCGACGACCTGCGGGCGTCGCTCACCAACTTCATCAAGGACAACACGCCGCAAGTGGCGGGTACCGACGATGTAGACACCCAGCCCACCCTGGGTTTCCAGCGCGTGATCCAGCGCGCCATCATGCATGTGCAGTCCACCGGCAACGGCAAGAAGGAAGTCACCGGCGCCAACGTGCTGGTCGCGATCTTCGGTGAGAAGGACTCGCACGCCGTGTACTACCTGCACCAGCAGGGCGTCACGCGCCTGGACGTGGTCAACTTCATTGCCCACGGCATCAAGAAGAGCGATCCGCCGGAAGCCGTCAAGGGCAGCGGCGAAGCGCCTCAAGGTGAAGGCGAGGAGGGCGGTGGCGAACGCAACGAGAAGGCCTCGCCCCTCGAGCAGTTCACGCAAAACCTCAACCAGATGGCCAAGGACGGCAAGATCGATCCGCTGATCGGCCGCGAGTACGAGGTCGAGCGCGTCATCCAGATCCTGTGCCGCCGGCGCAAGAACAACCCGCTGCTGGTGGGTGAGGCTGGCGTGGGCAAGACGGCGATTGCCGAGGGCCTTGCATGGCGCATCACCCAGGGCGACGTGCCGGAAATCCTGGCCGAATCGCAAGTGTTCTCGCTCGACATGGGCGCGCTGCTGGCGGGCACCAAGTACCGCGGTGACTTCGAACAGCGCCTGAAGGGCGTGATCAAGTCGCTCAAGGACAAGCCGAACGCCATTCTGTTCATCGACGAAATCCACACCCTGATCGGTGCGGGCGCAGCCTCGGGCGGCACGCTCGACGCGTCGAACCTGCTCAAGCCGGCGCTCTCCAGCGGCCAGCTCAAGTGCATCGGCGCGACCACCTTCACGGAATACCGCGGCATCTTCGAGAAGGACGCGGCCCTGTCGCGTCGTTTCCAGAAGGTCGACGTGGTCGAGCCGTCGGTGCAGGAAACCGTCGACATCCTGAAGGGCCTGAAGTCGCGCTTCGAGGAACACCATGGCGTGAAGTACGCCGTGGCAGCCCTGCAGGCCGCGGCCGAGCTCAGCGCCAAGTACATCAATGACCGTCACCTGCCCGACAAGGCGATCGACGTCATCGACGAAGCCGGCGCCGCCCAGCGCATCCTGCCGCCGAGCAAGCGCAAGAAGACCATCAGCAAGACCGAGGTCGAGGAAATCGTCGCGAAGATCGCGCGCATTCCCCCGGCCAACGTCAGCAACGACGACCGCAGCAAGCTGCAGACGATCGAGCGCGACCTCAAGAGCGTGGTGTTCGGCCAGGACAAGGCACTCGAAGTGCTGGCCTCCGCGGTCAAGATGGCACGTTCGGGCCTGGGCAAGGGCGACAAGCCGATCGGCTCGTTCCTGTTCTCCGGCCCCACGGGCGTCGGCAAGACCGAAGCGGCCAAGCAACTGGCCTACATCATGGGCATCGAGCTGATCCGCTTCGACATGTCGGAGTACATGGAGCGTCACGCGGTGAGCCGCCTGATCGGCGCGCCTCCGGGCTACGTCGGTTTCGACCAGGGCGGTCTGCTGACCGAGGCTGTCACGAAGAAGCCGCACGCGGTGCTGCTGCTCGACGAAATCGAGAAGGCGCACCCGGACATCTTCAATGTGCTGCTGCAGGTCATGGACCACGGCACGCTGACGGACAACAACGGGCGCAAGGCCGACTTCCGCAACGTCATCATCATCATGACGACGAACGCGGGTGCCGAGACCATGAATAAGGCGACCATCGGCTTCACGAACGCGCGGCAGGCCGGCGACGAAATGGGCGACATCAAGCGCCTGTTCACGCCCGAATTCCGCAACCGCCTGGACGCCATCGTCAACTTCAAGGCACTCGACGAACAGGTCATCCTGCGTGTGGTCGACAAGTTCCTGCTGCAACTGGAAACCCAGCTCAGCGAGAAGAAGGTCGAGGTCACCTTCACCGACAAGCTGCGCAAGCACCTGGCAAAGAAGGGCTTCGATCCGCTGATGGGCGCACGTCCGATGCAGCGCCTGATCCAGGACACGATCCGTCGTGCACTGGCCGACGAGCTGCTGTTCGGTCGCCTGACCGATGGCGGTCGCCTCGAAGTCGACCTCGACGAGAAGGACGAAGTGCTGCTCGACATCCAGCCGATCCCGAAGAAGGAAGGCAAGTCGAAGCCCGAAGCGGAGGAAGCAGCCACGGGCTGATCCCGCCTCTCTGAGGAACGAAGTCAAAGGCCGGTAGCATTCGCTGCTGGCCTTTTTCTTTGGGCCGGCCGAAAACACTCCGCCTTCAACCGCTTTTGCCTTGATCCTCCCCGAACTCAGCCACGAATGGAAAACCGGCCTCTCCCTGGCGTGGAGCGGCTATATCGCCGTGCTGTCGATCTGGATCGTGATGCAAAAGCGCGCGCCGGTGTCCACCATGAGCTGGATCCTGTCGCTGGCGCTGCTGCCATTCGCGGGTTTCATCGTCTATTACTTCCTGGGACCGCAGCGGCTGCGCAAGCAGCGGCTCAAGCGCCTGCGCAACCGTGCGAACGCGCATGCGCAGGCTGACCTGGCGCGGCTGCGCGATGCCTCGCAGCACGCGCCGCCGGCGCTGCAGCAGATGGCCCGGCTGGGCACGGCCGCCTGCGGCCTGCCGGTGTCGAGCGCCACGGGCGTCGAGCTGCTGTCGGGCGGCGCGCGCACTTTTGATGCGATCTTCGAAGCCGTGCGCGCGGCGCGCGACCACATCCACCTCGAGTACTACATCTTCGAGCCTGACCAGATCGGCACCGCCTTGCGCGACCTGCTGATCGAGCGTGCGCAGGCCGGCGTGCGGGTGCGCCTGCTGCTCGACGCGCTCGGCTCCAAGCGCATCGGCCGCAAGTTCATGGCGCCGATGCACGCGGCGGGCGTGGAGGTGGCGCTGTTTCACGACACCAAGATCGGCCGGCGCCTGCGCCCCGTGACCAACTACCGCACCCACCGCAAGATCGTGGTGTGCGATGGCCGCGTGGGCTTCACGGGCGGCGTGAACATCACCGACGAGGAAGACAAGCGCACCAACCCCAAGGATGCGTACCACGACGTGCATGTGCGCATCGAAGGCAGCGCCGTGCGCTGGCTGCAGACCACCTTCCTGGAGGACTGGAGCTACGCCACCGGCGAAAAGCAGCACCGCTCCGACGCCGTCCTGGACGCGCTGTTGCCCCAGGTGGAAGCAGGCGACATCCCGGTGCAGATCGTCACCAGCGGCCCCGACAACGCCTTCGAGGCCATCCACCGCATGCACGTCGAGGCCATCCATTCGGCCACGCGCCGGGCCTGGCTCACCACGCCGTACTTCGTGCCGGGCGAGCCCGCGCTGATGGCGCTGACCAGCGCGGCGCTGCGCGGTGTCGACGTGCGGCTGCTCGTGCCGCGCCGCAGCGACTCGGCCATCGTGAGCGCCGCCGCGCGTTCGTACTTCGACGAGCTGATCGCCGCGGGCGTCAAGATCTGGGAGTACAAGGAGCGCATGCTGCACTCCAAGACGCTGGTGGTCGACGACCATTGCGCGATGATCGGCACCGCCAATTTCGACAACCGCAGCTTCCGGCTCAACTTCGAGGTCTGCGCCGTGGTCTACGGGCCCGCGCTGACCCAGCCGCTGGCGGCGCAGTTCGAAACCGACCTGCACAGCTCCGGCGCCGTGCGCGCCCACCGCCCGCAGACTTTCTGGCGCCGCCTCGGCGATGCCATTGCGCGACTGTTTTCTCCCTTGCTCTGAATGAACCACACCTTTCTCTGGCACGACTACGAAACCTTCGGCGCCGTGCCGCGCCGCGACCGTCCCTCGCAGTTCGCGGCCATCCGCACCGACGCCGAGCTCAACGAGGTCGGCGAGCCGCTGATGATCTACTGCAAGCCCGCGCCGGACTACCTGCCCAGCCCCGAGGCCTGCCTGATCACCGGCATCACACCGCAGGTCTGCCTGGAGCGCGGCATTCCCGAGCACGAGTTCGCGGCCCACATCGAGCAGGCCTTCTCGCAGCCCGGCACCATCGGCGTGGGCTACAACACCATCCGCTTCGACGACGAAGTCACGCGCTTCCTGTTCTGGCGCAACCTCATCGACCCCTATGCGCGCGAATGGCAGAACGACTGCGGCCGCTGGGACCTGCTCGATGTGGTGCGCCTCACGTATGCGCTGCGCCCCGACGGCATCGAGTGGCCGAAGAAGGAAGACGGCAAGCCCAGCTTCAAGCTCGAAGACCTGGCACGCGCCAACGGCCTGCTGCACGAGTCGGCGCACGATGCGCTGTCCGACGTGCGCGCCACCATCGCGCTGGCCCGGCTCATCCGCGACAAGCAGCCCAAGCTGTTCGACTTCGCCTTCAGCCTGCACAAGAAGGACCGCGTGGCGATCGAGCTCGGCCTGCCCGCGATGCGCGAGACCGCCAAGCCCTTCCTGCACGCGTCGGGCATGTTCCCGGTCGAGCGCGGCTGCCTGGCCGTGATGTGGCCGCTGGCCAGCCACCCGACCAACAAGAACGAGCTGCTGGCCTGGGATCTGTCGCAAGACCCGAGCGAACTGCGCGACCTCGACGCCGAGACGCTGCGCCTGCGCTTGTTCACGCGCACCGCCGACCTGCCCGAGGGCATGACGCGGCTGCCGATGAAGAGCGTGCACCTGAACAAATCGCCGATGGTGGTCGGCAACCTGCGCACGCTGGCGCCGGCCATGGCCGAGCGCTGGGGCGTCGACATGGACACCGCCATGCGCCACGCCGCCATCGCGCGCGACCTGCCCGACATGAGCGCGATCTGGTCGCAGGTTTTTTCCCGCCCGAAGGAGGCGACGCCCGATGTCGATGAAGACCTCTACGGCGGCTTTGTCGGCAACGGCGACCGCCGGCGCCTGAACCAGCTGCGCGGGCTGTCGCCCGAGGGGCTCGCCAAGGAGCGCGTGGCTTTCGACGACGGGCGGCTCGAAGAAATCCTCTTCCGCTACCGCGCGCGCAACTGGCCCGAGTCGCTGAACGAGGAAGAAGCCGAGCGCTGGGAAGCACTGCGCGTGGCGCGCCTGTTCAAGGGCGAGGGCGGGGCGCGCACCATCGAGGCGCTGTTCAGTGAAGTCGATGCGCTGTCCGAGAACGCTGACGAGCGCGGCGAGGAAATCCTGGGCGCGCTGTACGAGTACGCCGAGTCGATCGCGCCCGAGGCCTGAACCAAGACCGAGGGGCCTGCATGAGCAACGTCGCACGCCACAGGCTGTCTCGCGCAGGCATGGCAGGCGCGCTGGCCGCTGCGGTGCTTGCAGGTTGCGCCGCAGGGCCGTCCGGCCATTGCGCCGCGGGCTTCGAAGTCTTCGAGCGCGACACCCTCTATTTCGGCCGCGCCATCCCCACGGGCGGCCAGGTGTCCGACGCCGACTGGGCCGACTTTCTCGAGACCCGCGTGACGCCGGCCTTTCCGCAAGGCTTCACCGTGATCGACGCCGCCGGCCAGTGGCGCGGCGCGTCGGGGCAGGTGGTGCGCGAGCCTTCGAAGCTGGTCGTGCTGCTGCACCCGCGCGACGCCAAGGCCGACGCGGCCATCGCCACCTTGATCGACACCTACCGCCAGCGCTTCGCGCAAGAGGCGGTGTTGCAGGAAAGGCAGTCCGTCTGTGCCCGTTTCTGAAGCCGTTCCCAGCGTTCGCCGCCTGGTTCCCACCGATGCGCCGGCCTACCGTGCGCTGATGCTCGAAGCCTACGCGCGGCACCCCGAAGCCTTCACCTCCACGGTCGACGAGCGCGCCAGCCTGCCGCCGACGTGGTGGGAGACGCGCCTGCGCACGGACGCCGATGCCGCCGAGGTGGTGTACGGCGCCTTCGATGCCACCGGCGCGCTGATCGGCGCGGCGGGGCTGGGTCGCGAATCGCGGCAGCGCACGCGCCACAAGGCGAGCTTGTTCGGCATGGTGGTGGCGGAATCGGCACGGCGCGCGGGCACCGGGCGACAACTCGTGCGGTCCTTGCTCGCGCATGCACGTGCGCTCGATGGCGTGCGCGTGGTGCAGCTGACGGTGACCGAAGGCAACCGCCCGGCGCAGGCGCTGTACGAACGCTGCGGCTTCCAGGTCTTCGGCGTCGAACCGATGGCCACCGTGCTCGATGGCGTGTTCTCGTCGAAGGTCCACATGTGGTGCGACCTCGAGGCCGCACCGCCTGCGGCTTAGGCGTCGCGCTCGCGCACCATCAGCAGCGCGGGCCCGTCGGGCGTGACCACCTCACCCAGCGCACGGAAGCCGGCCTTGGCATAGCTGCGGATCGCTCGGGTGTTGCGCGGCGACGGATCGGTCTGCACGCGCGTCACGGCGGGGTCGGCGAACAGCTGGTCCGTGAAGGCGCGCACCATCGCGCTGCCGAGCCCGCGATTCAACTGGTCGGCCTGGGCCAGGAACTGGTCGATGCCGCGCGCGCCCGGGTCGCGCTCGTCTTCCCACCAGCCGTCGCTCGAACCCATCACGACGTACGACTGGATGAAGCCCAGTGGCTGCCCGTCGCGCAGCGAGATGTAGCCACGGTCGGGCGAGTCGGGCGCCAGCATCGGCGTGAAGTCGGCCTCGACCTCGGCGAGCGTCGGCACGGGCGTCCACCATTCGGCCACGTGCGGGCGGCACAGCCACTCGTGAAGCATCGCGAAATCCGTGGATTGCAGGGGCCGGAACGAGATCGAATGCATGGCGGGCGCTCTAGCGGGAGATCCGGTCCACGATGTCCTGCGCCAGCGAGGCGATGGTCAGCGGCGCGCAGCCTTCGGCGTTGTTGCTCACGGTGACGAAGGCGTTCTGCCCGGCGCCCGTGGTGCCGGCGATCACCTTGGCCAGCGCGGCGCGGGTTTCGGGGTCGGGGTCGAGCACCTTGTCGAAGGGGCCGTAGAGCTTCTCGGCGTCTTCGTAGCCGAAGCGGCCGTGGCGGCGGTGCAGGTTCCATCGGCACACCAGCGGCCCGGGCCACAGGGCGCGCAGCATCGGCAGCTGGTCCTCGATGGGCGGCATCTTCGCGTGCAGGCCCATGCAGAAGGTCGCGCCCACGCTGCGCAGCATGTCGGCGAAGGCGGGGCACAGCAGCTGCGGGTCGCGCACCTCGACGGCGAGCACGGCATCGGGCGCGGTCGGTTTCAGGTCGGGCATCGCCGCCAGCATCGCGCCGATGCGTGCGATCAGCGCGGGCTGGTCGGCCAGCAGGTGCGCGGGAATCGGGCTCAGCTGGAACACCAGCGCGCCGATGCGGTGGCCCAGTCCGTCGAGCGCCGGCTGCACGAACTCCTGCAGCGCGATCTCGTGGCTCAGGAACACCGGGTTGGCCTGCGTGCCGCGACCGCTTTCGTCGCGCACGGTGGCGTCGGTGACCAGGCTCGGGGCCTTCACGACGAAGCGGAAGTCGTCCGGCACCATGGCCGCGTAGCGCGCGTACTGGCTGGCGGTGAGGGCGCGGTAGAAGTTGCGGTCCAGGCTCACGGTGCGCAGCAGCGGGTGCTGCGCAAGCGCCGACAGGCCGTTCTTCGAGAGCACGGTTTCGGCATAGTCGCCGTCCCAGACCAGGCCGGCCCAGCCCGGGTAGCTCCACGACGAGGTGCCCAGGCGCAGTTTCGGCGGCAACTCGGCGGCGAGGGCGACCAGCGCCGCGTCGGGTGGCACCGGCTTCACGGTGGCACCGCGCGATTTCTTCGGCGAAGGCGCCGGCGCGTCGGCCGCTTCGGCCGGGCGCGGAAGTTCGGGGAGGTCGGAAAAGAGGGAGTCCTGCACGTCAGCCATGTCTGGGTCGGCATTTTCGGCCAAGCGGGGAGGCCTGTCGGCGCCGGGCACAATCCGCGCCATGACACAGTGGTTGCGTACGCGGGGTGGTTGGTGGCTGGCGTGGGTGGTGCTCACGGCCGCCGGGGCCGTGTGGTTCGCGCGCGCCGAGCTGACCCAACTCCAGCAGGATTTCGAGACCGATGCGCGCATCGCGCACCGGCTCATGAGCCAGCAGGTGGTGCAGTACGACGCGGTGCTGGCCACGCTCGCGCTGCTGGAGCCCAACGCCGGCGCCGACTACCCGGAGCGGCGCCTGCCGTCGGTGTACTCGTCGATCCTGCGCGTGCAGCGGCGCGCGGCCGACGAGCCCTGGCCCGATGCCGAACACGCCGACGCGCTGGCCGCCGCCGAGGCTCGCTCGCGCGCCGAACGCCGCGCCGACCTGGCCGTGCTCGACCTGGCGCATGGCCGCTACCAGCTCGTGATCGGCTCCGAACCGCTCAGCTACGCGCTCGAGATCGACCTCGTCGGCTCGGTGCCCTGGCGCGACTGGCCGATGAATCCGCAGCGCAGCCCCGTGCGCCTGGTCTTGCAGCGCGACGGCCAGCAGCTGGTACTGCAACCCGGCCAGTCGGCCGAACATGGCTGGCGCTACAGCCTGAGCAAGGCGCTCGCATCGCCGAGCCAGCCTTTCGAGCTGGTGGCCGAGCGCCAGGTCGGCTGGGCCGAGCTGCCGTGGCGCACCATCGGCGGCTGGGCGGTGGCGATGGCGCTGCTGCTGGCGGGCCTGTGGGCCGCGCAGCGCCAGCGCATCGCGCGGCGCCGCGCCGAAGAGCTGCTGCGCCTGGGCCAGGTGGCGCGCCTCAATGCGCTGGGCGAGCTGTCGGCCGGGCTGGCGCACGAACTCAACCAGCCGCTCACGGCCGTGCTGGCCAACGCCCAGGCCGCGCGCCGCCTGCTCGACGACGACCCGCCCGACCTCGCCACCGCGCGCGATGCGATGGGGCAGGCCGTCGAGCAGGCCCGCCGTGCCTCCGGTGTGGTCGGCCGCCTGCGTCGCGTGATCGAGCGCCCCGAGGCCGGCGGCGACGTGAAACCGCTGGTGCTGCAGGAAGTGGTGCGCAGCGCCATGCACCTGCTGGCGCCCGAGTTCGCGCGCCACGGCGTGGCGGCCCAGTTCGACGCCAGCGCGCAGGCGCCGGTGCGCGTGCAGGCCGAGGCCGTGGCACTGGAGCAGATCGTGCACAACCTGCTGATGAACGCGATGCAGGCGCTGGACCTCGTGCCCGCCGCCGAGCGGCGCCTCGTGGTCTCGGTCGGGCGCAACGGCGAGGAGGGCGTGCTGACCGTCACCGACAACGGCCGCGGCATCGCGCCCGAGGCGTTGCCGCGCCTGTTCGAACCCTTCTTCAGCACGCGCGAAGGCGGCCTGGGCCTCGGCCTGAGCCTGAGCGAAACGCTGGCCAGCGGCATGGGCGGCAGCCTGAGCGCTGCCAATGCCTCGCCGCGCGGTGCGCGCTTCACCTTGCTGCTGCCGCTGGTGGCACCTTCGACATGACCACGTTGACCGCCGACCAGCCGCAATCGCCCCTGATCCACCTGATTGACGACGACCAGGCCGTGCGCGACAGCCTGTCGCTGCTGATCGGCACCGTCGGCCTGCGCGTGCAGGGCTGGGCCGATCCGCAGGCCTTCATCGACGGCTTCGACCGCGCGAGCGTTGGCGCCATCGTGCTGGACGTGCGCATGCCCGGCATCAGCGGCCTCACGGTGCTCGACCGGCTGGTGGCGCAGGGCGTCGACCAGCCCGTGATCATGCTGACCGGCCACGGCACGGTCGAGATGTGCCGCCGCGCCTTCAAGGCCGGCGCGGCCGAGTTCCTGGAGAAGCCGGTGGACGACGAGCAACTGCTCGAAGCCCTGCAGCAGGCCGTGCGCCAGCACGTGCGCACACGCGAGCGCTCGCAGGCCGACAACGCCGCGCGCGAGCGGGTGGCGCAGCTGTCGGAGCGCGAGCGCGAGGTGCTGGCCTTCATCGTGCAGGGGCTCACCAACAAGGAGATCGCGCGCGTGCTGGCGCTGTCGCCGCGCACCGTCGAAACCCACCGTGCCAACCTGTTCGCCAAGCTCGACTGCGACTCGCTGGCGCAGCTGATCCGGCGCTACGCCGTGCTGGCGTCGGATGCGGGAGAAGAGGGCGCTCCGTAGTTCTACGGAGTGCCGGGCGTAGCCGTACGAATGGTTGCAGCGGACCGTATTTTTTACAGTGACACCGTGGTCGGCACAGGCCGGCACGAACCCTCTCATCACTGGAGAAAAACACCATGCAATCGATCATCCGCGTTGGCGGCCTCGCCGTTCTGCTCGCTGCTTCCGTCGCCCAGGCCCAGACGCCGGCCCCCGCTGTTCGCACCGAGAAGAACATCTCGCTCGCGCTGGCCAACCAGATCGCCGCAGAAACCGTGGCCGCCTGCGCCGCCAACGGCTACAACGTGGCCGCCACCGTGGTCGACCGCGCCGGCACCGTGCGCGCCGTGCAGCGCGCCGACAACGCCGGCCCGCACACGCTGTCGTCGAGCGAACGCAAGGCCTGGACCTCGGCTTCGGCCAAGAGCCCCACGCAAGCCATGATGGAAGGCGCCCAGAAGAACCCCGGCGCCGCCAACCTCGTGTACCTGCCGGGCTTCCTGCTGCTGGGCGGCGGCGTGCCGATCAAGTCGGGCAACGAAGTGATCGGCGCCGTGGGCGTGGGCGGTGCGCCCGGCGGCCACCTCGACGAGCAGTGCGCCAACGCCGCGCTCGAGAAGGTCAAGGGCCAGCTCTGATGACGGCGCGCGGTCTCTGGTCGGCGGTGCTCGCCGCCGCGATCGGCTGGAGCGCCGCGCCCGGCGCGGCGGCCCAGGTGCCGCCGCTGGCCGCCGAAGTGCTGGCCTACGAAGGCCTGCACCGTGCCGCCTGGCACGGCGACCTGCCCAAGCTCAAGAGCCTGATCGCCTCCGGCGCCAGCCTCGATGTGCGCGACGCACGCGGCCGCACGCCGCTGCAGGTCGCCACCTACGCGCGACAGCGCGACGCCGTGACGCTTCTCGCCAAGGCGGGCGCGAACATCGACCTGCTCGAGGACGACCGCTACGACGCCGTCACCATCGCGGCCGTGGCCGACGACGTGACCACGCTCACGCTGCTGCTGCAACTGGGCGCCAAGCCCGGGCAGGTCACCAGCCGCTACGACGGCACCGCATTGATTGCCGCTGCGCACCTGGGGCACGACGAGGTCGTGCGTCGGCTGGTCGCGGCCGGTGCGCCGCTGGACCACGTGAACAACCTGCACTGGACGGCGGTGATCGAATCGATCGTGCTCGGCGATGGCGGCGCCCGTCACCAGCGCACGCTGGCCGCGCTGATCGCCGGCGGCGCCAACCTGCAACTGGCCGACCGCCAGGGCCTCACGCCGTTGCAGCTCGCAAAGGCGCGCGGCTACACGGCGATGGTGAAGCAGCTCGAAGCAGCACGCGCCAAGTAGCCTGTCGCACCGAAGTCCGGGGCGACTCGGGGACAATCGGACCTCCCCACGAGGAATCCGCCCCATGTACATGCCTCCGCAGTTCAACGCCAAGGACCCGGCCGTCGCGCTGGGCCTCATGCGCGACCACCCCTTTGCCAACCTGATCTCGAACGACGACGATGGCTTGCCCTTCGTCACGCACCTGCCCATCGTGGCCGAGCCGCGCGAGGGCGATGCGCTGGTGCTGCTCGGCCACTGCGCCAAGCCCAACCCGCACTGGCGCTACCTGCAGGCGCGGCCACGCGCGGTGGTGGTGTTCCAGGGACCGCACGCCTACCTGTCGCCCTCGGTTTATCCCGATCTGGCGCGGGTGCCGACGTGGAACTACCTTGCGGTCCATTGCACCGTCGAAGCCCGGCTCGTCGAAACGCCCGAGGCCAAGGACGCGCTGCTCAAGAAACTCATCGGCGACCACGAGCCGGCGTATGCCCAGCAGTGGAAAGACCTCGGCGAGGAGTTCCAGCACAAGATGCTGGCCGGCATCATGGGCTTCGAGCTGCACGTGACGGCGCTGCAATGCAAGATCAAGCTCAACCAGCACCGGCCCGAATCGCATGCGGCGATGCGCGAGCTCTACCGCGCCGGCTCGGCCGACGAGCAGGCGCTGGCCGTGTGGATGGACCGGCTCGGCATGGCCGTCGCACCGGAGGCACGCTGAGATGCGGATGTTCGGTTTGATCGGTCTCGTGCTCGCGCTGGTCGTCGTCGGCCTGCTGGCGAAGCAGCAGCTTTCCCGCACCGCCATTGCCAAACAACCGGCCGCGCCCGGCGTGTCGGCCCCTGCGGCTGTCGATGCGCGCACGCAGGCGCAGCAGGTCCAGCAACAGGTCAAGGACGCCCTCGACGCTGCGGCCCAGGCCCGCAAGATGCCCGATGACAACTGAGCCGGCCGCATCGACATCGGACGCGCACTGGATGGCGCTCGCGCTGCAGGAAGCGCAGCGCGCAGCCGACGCGGGCGAGGTGCCGGTGGGCGCGGTGCTGGTGAAGGACGGCCGGGTCATCGCGACCGGCCGCAACACGCCCGTGGCGCAGCACGACCCGAGCGCGCACGCCGAGATCAACGCACTGCGCGCCGGCGCCGCCGCGCTCGGCAACTACCGGCTCGACGGCTGCGAGCTGTTCGTCACGCTTGAACCTTGCGCGATGTGCGCGGGCGCCATGCTGCATTCGCGGCTGGCGCGCGTGGTGTTCGGCGCCGCAGACCCCAAGACCGGCGCCGCGGGCTCGGTGCTCGATCTGTTCGCCGAGCCGAAGCTGAACCATCACACGCGCGTGCAGGGCGGCGTGCTGGCCGACGACTGCAGCGCGGTGCTGCAGCGCTTCTTCCAGCAGCGCCGCAGCGTCGCGCGCGCGCAGGCAGAGCCGCTGCGCGACGATGCCTTGCGCACGCCCACCGAACGCTTTGCGGCGCTCGTCGATTTCGACTTCGCGCCGCATCACGCCCAGGACTTGCTGGTCCTGCAGGGCTGGCGCCTGCATTGGGTCGACGAGACCGGTCCGATCGGCAGCGACGGCCGCGTGGCCGATTGCCTGTGCCTGCATGGCCCAGGCGAATGGGGCTACTTCTTCCGCCACCTCGTCGGCAGGCCCGGCCTGCGCACGCTGGTGCCCGACCTCATCGGCTTCGGCAAGAGCGACAAGCCCAAGCGCGAAGCCACGCACCGGCTCGAATGGCACCGCGACGTGCTGCTGGCGTGGCTCGATCAGGCCCATCAAGAACCGCTCGTGCTGGTGCACAGCGAGGCAGGCAGCGAACTGGCCGCGCTGCTGCAAGCGGCGGCACCGGGCCGCTTCAGCGCGACGCTCGCTGCACCCGACAGTGGCGTGCGCGCCAAGGACGCCTGGCGCGCGCCGTTCCCCGACCGCGGCTACGAAGCTGCGCTGCGCGCGCTCGGCCCCCGGGCTGCATCGGGCGGTCCAACGGTGGCGCAGGCCGCCCCCCTGGCCCGGCAGATCCGGGACGCAATGGGATACTCGACGACGTGACGTCCAAACATATCTACATCTATTCCCCCTCCAGTGCCATCCGTGACAAGGCCGCCTTCCGGCGCGGCGTGGCGCGGCTGAAGGCCCTGGGCCATGAAGTCGAAGTCGATGAAGCCGCGCTCTTGGCGCACCAGCGTTTCGCGGGTGACGACGCCACGCGGCTCGCCGCCATCTCGCGCGCAGCCGCGAGCGGCGCCGACGTGGCGTTGATCGCGCGCGGCGGCTACGGCCTCACGCGCATCCTCGACGCGCTGCCGTACAAGGCACTGGCCAAGGCGATCGACAAGGGCACCGAGTTCGTCGGCTGCAGCGACTTCACGGCGCTGCAGAACGCGCTGCTGGCCAAGAACGGCGCTGTCACCTGGTCGGGCCCTGCGGTCGGCGAAGACTTCGGCGCCGAAGGCGGTGCCGACGACATCATGGAAGCCTGCTTCGACGACCTGTTGAGCGGGCAGGGCGAGGGCACCGGCTGGCGCATGCCGGTGCGCGACGCCGAGCTCAAGGTCAAGCCGGTCGAAGACTCCGTGCTCTGGGGCGGCAACCTCTGCGTGCTGACCAGCCTGCTGGGCACGCCGTACTTCCCGGTGGTCGACAAGGGCGTGCTGTTCATCGAAGACACCAACGAACACCCGTACCGCGTCGAACGCATGCTCGACCAGCTGAAGCTCGCGGGCGTGCTGGCGCGCCAGAAGGCCGTCGTGTTCGGCCAGTTCACGGGCGTGCGCAACATTGCCGGCTACGACCGCGGCTTCGGCATGAACACGGTGATCGACCGGCTGCGCGCCAGCCTGAAGAAGGTGCAGGTCATTGCCGGCCTGCCGTTCGGGCACGTGCAGACCAAGGTGCTGCTGCCGGTGGGTGCGAAGGTGGCGCTGGCCGCCGAGGGGCGCGACGTGTTCCTGGTGTGGGGCCATCGGCATGGCCACCATGACCATGCTCACCACGGTCACGACCATCACGGCCACGACCATTGAGCCAGCACGCAGGCGGCCACCGGTGCCGCTGCGATGCCGGCCGATCAGGACATCACTGGTTGGTGAAACGCTGATGGACGCGCGGGCCCATCGAGCCGGGCAGGCCGCCCTTGAACATGCTGTTGATGTCTTTCATCTGGCGCCGCGCGGCCGATTCGCCGTCGATGGCGCTGAGCGCAACCATCACGTCCTGACGCAGATACCAGAGGGTCTCGACATCGCCGGCGAAGCGCACGCGTTGGCTGATGCGCTGGATCGATTGGCCGCCGCGTCCTTGAAGCACCGACAGCATCGCCATGCGAATGCGGCCAAGCTGACTTTCCGCAACCTGCCGCGATCCCAGGCTGGGTACGTTCAGGAGCTGAAAAAGGCGGCGAAAGAGCAGCATGTCACGAAAAGCGTATTGCCGGGAGCTGGGACGGTCGCTACCTTAAGCCTCAGTTCGCCGAGACACAAGATGTGAAACACCGTTTCTTGTTTGCAAACAACATGCTTTAGCGGTCTCTTTTGTTGTCATTTGAATTTTGAGCGCAAAAGTATTAAAAAACTTTGGCATTCATCTGCACGATGCGCCAAGCTGGCCCGGTCGATGCAGCGTCAACAAGAAGCTTTTGCGGATCGTTCCTTGCATGTGATGGCGCATGTCAGGGAAACTTCTCGCAGGAGCGGCGAAAGGTCCAGAGCAACATAACCAGCGCTTGCTGCCACAAGAAAAAACAGTATGGGTGTCAATTCCACAGTCGTTTTCGCGGACTTGACCGGGAGTACCAGGGTCTTCGAGGCCATGGGGAATGCACGTGCCACCGAGACCGTCACGCGGCTGACCCAATGGATCGGGCGTGTGTGCGAGGCCCACGGCGGCCGGGTCGTGAAGTCGTTGGGCGATGGCGTGTTCGCCATCTTCACGAGCGGCGCTGCCGCCACGCACGCGGTGATCGAGCTGCAGCGCTACCACCAGAAGCGCCTGGCCGGCTGGCCCGTGCCGCTGCGCATGGCGCTGCAGATCGGTGTGGCCAGCGGTGACGTGGTCGAGGTCGAGGGCGACTGCTTTGGCGACGCCGTCAACCTGGCTTCGCGCCTGAGCGACCTGGCCGGCCCCGGCCAGATCTGGGTCACCGAGACGGTGATCATGCAATTGCACGAAGGTGCCGTGCAGCACCGCGACCTCGGGCCCATCAGCATCCGCGGGCGCAGCGAGATGTCGATCGTCCACCGCATCGACTGGCAGGAGGACCTCACCAGCTTCCTCACCGTGCCGGCCGCGCTGCTGCCGGCGCGGCTGCCACCCGATTCCACCTTCGGCCACATCGAGCTCGCGTGGCTCGATGTGCGCTCGATGTTCCGCATCGACCAGTTGCCCATTCACCTGGGCCGCGTGGGCGACGCGCAGTTCGTGGTCAACGACCCGCGCGTGTCGCGGCTGCATGCGCGCATCGAGGTGCGGCAGGGCAGTTGCGTGCTGATCGACGTCAGCACCTACGGCACCTGGGTGCGCTTCCATGGCAACGGCGGGCCGAGCAACGAGATCGCCCTGCGGCGCGACGAGTGCGTGCTGCACGGCCGCGGCGAGATCGGCCTGGGCGCGCCGCTGAGCGACTTCAGCGCGCCGACCATCGCCTTCAACACGACCGGCGACGACGTGATGCTGTCGCGCCGCGCGATCGTCGACTGAGAATTCCGTTCACGTTTGGCAACCAGCTGGTGCGCTTCGAGGTGCACCACGCGGGGACGTGTGGCGTTGCAGGACCACGCCGGCGCCGTTCGCGCCAGGCCTGGAGCCACCATGCATTCCCCAAGTGATTCTTCCGTTTTCAGATGGGCCGCACTGGCCGCGATCGCGGCCGGCGCGCTGCTCGCCACGGGCGCCGCCAGCGCGCGCACGAACTGGTCGGTGCAGATCGGCACGCCCGGTGCGGTCTATGCGCCGCCGTACTACGTGCCGCCGCCCGTCTATGCGTACCCGGCCCCGATCTACTACGAGCCCCCACCGCCGCGGGCCTACTACCGCCCGCCGCCGCCCGTGTACTACCGGCCGGCCCCGATCTACGTCCCGCCGCGCGGGCGCCTCTACTACGGCCCCGGCTATCCCTACCGTGCGCCGAACGACGACGACGAGGATGACGACCGCGATTGACCCACCACCCACAAGCGTGCGGGCATGCCAATTCTTGGCGTGAATGCTGACGAAAACGTCACATTCAGTCACATTTGTAAGGTCAAAGAATTCATTTCATGCCCGGAAGACTGTTTCGGTCTGGGGCATGACACTTGCCTTGCATCGTTCAACCGGCGCGGAGGGCGTCGAAGGAGCGACAAAAAATGCAGACCAGCGTTCGGCCTTTCACCGATGTCGACGCCGCCATTGCGGCGGTGGAGGCCCTGGACGGTGAACTCCGGAAGTTCGAACTGGCCGTGGGGGACAACCTCCAGGACAGCATCGGCCTGCAGATGGCGCAGATCACCGACCGCGCGCTCGCACGCGGCTGGGAACCCAGCGGCTTCATCCAGAAGGAAGGTTTTCGCCTCTACCGCTACCGCGCGATGCGCTGAAAGGCAGGGGGGCTTGCTCAGCTCGGCGCGAGGATGCGCTCGAGCGCCCCGATGTCGATGGGCTTTTGCAGGTGGTGGTCGAACAGCACCTCGCCCGGCGCCGCATTCGCCGCGTCCCGTTCCGAAAAACCCGAGATCGCCACCAGCAGCCGCGGCGTGCCTTCGGCGGCTGTGGCACGCATCCGGCGCGCCACCTCGGTGCCCGGAAAGTCGGGCAGGGTGAGGTCGATCAGCGCCGCATCGAAGCGCTCGCCGGCCGCGGCGTCCAGCGCCTGTTGCGCCGTGTAGGTGCAGCGGGCGGTGTGGTCCTGCAGCGTCAGCAGCTCCCGCAGCAGGTCGGCTGCGGCCTCGTTGTCGTCGACGATCAGCACATTCACGGTTGTTTTCTCTCGGCATCCATTGATTGCGATCCCGCAGTATCGACGCAGCGCCTACGGGAAACCGTAACAGGGGCCTCGTTTGTTACTTCTCGGCGTCCGGCGCGGCAGCGGGCGTCTGCAGCGGCAGCTCGACGAAAAAGCGCGCGCCATGGCCCGGCGTGCTCTCCACGCCGATGCGCCCCGCATGCAGGCTCACGATCTTGTGCGTGATGTACAGGCCCAGGCCCAGGCCGGCCGCGTGCTTGCGGCTGACGTCGGTGCGCTCGAACTGCTCGAAGATGCGTTGGTGGTCTTCAGGCGAAATGCCGATGCCCTGGTCGCGCACGCTGACCACGGCGTTGTCACCGTCCAGTCGCACCGCCATCTCGACCGGCTTGCCGCCGCCGTAGCGCAGCGCGTTGGTCAGGAGGTTGGTCAGCACCTGTTCGATGCGGAACTCGTCCCACACGCCGCGCAGCGCGGGGGGCGCGTCCAGGCTGATGGTGCAGCCCGCGGCCTCGGCCTGGTGGCGCAGGTTGTCGACCACGGCGCGGGCCAGCTCGGCCAGGTCGACCGGCTTGGTCTGGATCGATAGCGCGTCGCGCCGCAGCCGCGTCACGTCGAGCATGTCGTCGATGAGCCGCACCATGTTGCGGATCTGCCGCTGGTCGCGCTCGATCATCAGGGGCAGCTTCTCGGGCGAGAAGGTGTCGAGCTTGCCCTTGGACAGGTGCAGCTGCCGCAGCTGCGCTTCGAGGTAGAGCGTGTTCAGCGGCGTGCGCAGCTCGTGCGACACCATCGACATGAAGTCGTCGCGCATGCGCACCGCGCGCTCCAGCTCGCGCTGCGTGTGCTGCAGCTGCTGCACCAGTTCTTCCTGCTTGCGGTGCGCGGCGGCCAGCGATTCCATTTCGTGGCGCAGCGCCTTGCGGTGCTGGTGCAGGTCGACGAACACGCTCACCTTGCTGACCACCGCATGCGGGTCGAGCGGCTTGTGCAGGAAGTCGACCGCGCCGCTTTCGTAGCCCTGGAAGGCGTAGTTCATCTCGCGCCCGGCGGCGCTCACGAAGATGATCGGGATGTGCCGCGTGCGCTCGGTGCCGCGCATCAGCTCGGCCAGCTCGAAGCCGTTCATGCCGGGCATCTGCACGTCGACGATGGCGAGCGCGAATTCGTGCTCCAGCAGCAGCGCCAGCGCGGCCTCGGCCGAACCGGCGCGGTACACCAGCCGCCCGGGCGCGCGAATCAGCGCCTCGAGCGCCAGCAGGTTCTCGGGCAGGTCGTCGACGATCAGCAGCTTGCTTTCGACCTCAATGGGCATGGGCGGGCTCCAGTAGCTGCAGCAGGATGCGCAGGTCGCGCAGCCGAAGCACGTGGTCGGGGGTGTGGCGCGCAATGGCGGCGAGGGGCATGGTGGGAACCAGGGCTTCTTTCGGGTCTTGCACGGCGGTGAGTCCGCCGGCGCGGTGGATGCGCAGCAGGCCTTCGGCGCCGTCTTCGTTGGCGCCGGTCATGAGAAAACCGGCCACCGACGACCCGTAGGCATCGGCGGCGGAGGCCATGAGCACATCGATGGACGGGCGCGAGAACAGCACGGGCGGCTCGCAGCTCAATGAAAAGCGGCGCCCGCGCTCGATCGACAGGTGGTAGCCCGGCGGCGCGAAGTACAGGCAGCCGTCCACCAGCGGCATCTTGTCGAGCGCCTCGTGCACGGGAATCGGCAGTCGCTGCGCGAAGATCTCGGCCAGGTGGCTCTCGTGTGATTCGGGCAGGTGCAGCACCACAGCCATCGGAATGCGCCAGTTGGCCGGCAGGCCGTCGAGCACGGCACTGAGCGCGTCGATGCCGCCCGCCGAGGCGCCGAGCACCACGGCCTCGACGCGGCGAACCGGAAACGGACGGTGCTGCGTGCCGGCGCGCTTCATGCGACCTTGCGGTAGATGCGCTCGGCGCGCGCGTGGGCGTCGAAGCGGTCGGCGTAGCCCGAGAAGTCGATGCTCTCCTTCGAGCCCAGGCCGAGAAAACCGCGATGCGACAGCGACTCGTGGAACAGCCCGAGCGCGCGGTCCTGCAGCTGGCGGTTGAAGTAGATCAGCACGTTGCGGCACGACACCAGCTGCGTCTCGGCGAACACGCTGTCGGTGGCCAGGCTGTGGTCGGCAAAGATCACGTCGGCGCACAGCGAAGGGTCGAAGCGCGCGGCCTCGTAGGCGGCCGTGTAGTAGTCGGAGAACGCGCTCAGGCCGCCCGCGCGCTGGTAGTTGGTCGTGTAGCCCCGGATGGCCTCGAGCGGAAAGATGCCCTGGCGCGCCTTCTCGAGCGAGGCCGGGTTGATGTCGGTGGCGTAGATCTGCGTGCGCTCGAGCAGGCCTTCTTCGCGCAGCAGGATGGCCAGCGAGAACACCTCTTCGCCCGTGCTGCAGCCCGCCACCCACACCTTGACCGACGGGTAGGTGTGCAGGATCGGCACCACGTGCCGGCGCAGCGCCAGGAAGTAGGCCGGGTCGCGGAACATCTCGCTCACGGGAATGGTCAGGAACTGCAGCAACTGGCCGAACAGCGCCGCGTCGCGCAGCACGCGGTCCTGCAGCGCCGAGATGCTCGGCAGCTCGAGCTGCTCCAGCGCATACAGCACGCGGCGCTTCTGCGAGGCCGTGGTGTAGTTGCGGAAGTCGTAGCTGTACTTGAGGTAGATGGCCTCCATCAGCAGGCGCAGCTCGATCTCGGTGTCGCTCAGCGGCTGGGGCTGCATGGGGGCGGTGGCCGGGTCCTGCAGCGCGGCGGGAAGGGGCTTGCGGGTCACAGGCGCTCCATCTTCGGCATCCACACGCGCAACAGCGAGAACAGGCGCTCCAGGTCGACCGGCTTGGCCAGGTAGTCGCTGGCGCCGGCGGCCAGGCACTGGTCGCGGTCGTCCTTCATGGCCTTGGCGGTGATGGCGATCACCGGCATCTTCACGAAGCGCGGGTCGGCGCGCAGGCGGCGCGTGGCTTCCAGGCCGTCCATCTCCGGCATCATCACGTCCATCAGCACGAGGTCGATCTCGCTCACCTGGTCCAGGCGCTCCAGCGCTTCGCGGCCGTTGCGGCCGATCTCGACCGTGGCGCCGCGCTGCTCCAGCGCACTGGTGAGCGCGAAGATGTTGCGCACGTCGTCGTCCACCAGGAGGATGGTGCGGCCCTCGAAGATGCGGTCGCGCCCGCGCGCCGTCTTCAGCATGCCCTGGCGTTCGCTGGACAGCGAAGCCTCCACCTTGTGCAGGAACAGCGTCACCTCGTCGAGCAGCCGCTCGGGCGAGCGCGCGCCCTTGATGATGATCGAGCGCGAGTAGCGCTGCAGCTCGGTTTCTTCGTCGCGCGTGAGGTTGCGCCCGGTGTAGACGATGACCGGCGGGAACGACACGATCTCTTCCGCCGCCATGGCCTTGAGCAGCTCGCTGCCCTGCATGTCGGGCAGCCGCAGGTCGGTGATCATGCAATCGAACACGCGCGTGCGCAGCAGCGCCAGCGCTTCCTCGCCGGAGCCGACGGCGACGATCTCGATGTCGTCGTCGCCGATCAGCTTGATCACGCTCTCGCGCTGCAAGGCGTCGTCTTCCACCAGCAGCACGACCTTGACCTTCTGCGTGAGCTTTTCTTCCAGCCGGCCGAAGACCTTGGTCAGCTCCTCGCGCGTGGCCGGCTTCAGTGCGAAGCCGATGGCGCCCATGTGCAGCGCCGCGGCCTGCGCGTTGTCGGCGGCCGAGACCACGTGGATCGGAATGTGGCGCGTGTGCGGCGAGTCCTTGAGCTTTTGCAGCACGTCCAGGCCGGTGCTGTCGGGCAGGCGCATGTCCAGCAGGATCGCGTCGGGCACGAACTGCGTGGCCAGCTCGAAGCCGTCGGCCGCGCCATGTGCCACCAGGCAGCGGTAGCCCAGCTCGTGCGCCAGGTCGTACAGGATGTGGGCGAACTGCGGCTCGTCCTCGATGACCAGCACGCGGCGCACCTGGTCGCGCGGAATCGAGCGATCGTCCGCGAAACGCGGGGCCGGCACCACGGGCGCGGGGGCAGGGGGTGCGAGCGGCGGCGGCGACAGCACGGCGGGTGCATGCGAGGGCGAGGCGCTCGCCACCGACCGCAGCGTGCCCACTGGCACGGCCGGCGCCGGCATCGTCTGCGGCGCGCGCGGCGGCAGCTGCAGCGTGAAGGTGCTGCCCTGGCCGGCTTCGCTCTTCACCGTCAGCGAGCCGCCCAGCAGCTGCGTGAGGTCGCGCGAGATCGACAGGCCCAACCCCGTGCCGCCGTAGCGCCGGCTGGTGGTGCCGTCGGCCTGGCGGAAGGCCTCGAAGATCAGCTCGTGCTGCTGCGGGTCGATGCCGATGCCCGAGTCGTGCACCGCAAAGGCCGCGCCGCCGTCGGCCGTGGCCGACACCGTGAGCGCCACCTCGCCGCGCTCGGTGAACTTGATCGCGTTCGACAGCAGGTTCTTCAGGATCTGCTCCACGCGCTGCCGGTCGGTGACCAGCAGCGCGGGCGCGTCGGGCCGCAGCTCGAGGCGGAACTCCAGGTTCTTGTCGGTTGCGAGCGGGCGGAAGGTGCTCTCCAGGCTCTGGGCCAGCTTGTCGAGCGGCACCTCTTCGGGCACCAGCTCCAGCTTGCCGGCCTCGACCTTGGCGATGTCCAGGATGTCGTTGATCAGCACCAGCAGGTCGTTGCCCGAGGCGTAGATCGACTCGGCGAACTTCACCTGCTCCAGCGACAGGTTGCCCTGCGGGTTGTCGCCCAGCAGCTTGGCCAGGATGAGCGCGCTGTTCAGCGGCGTGCGCAGCTCGTGCGACATGTTCGCCAGGAACTCCGACTTGTAGCGGCTGGCGCGCTGCAGCTCATCGGCGCGGTCTTCCAGGTCGCGCTGCACGCGGCGCAGCGCGGTGTTGCGCTGGTCGAGCGCTTCGGTGCGCTCCGACAGCTGGCTGTTGGTCTGCTCCAGCTCGGCCTGCTGGTTCTCCAGCATGGCCTGCGAGGCACGCAGGGCGCGCGACTGTTCTTCGAGTTCTTCGTTGGCGGTGCGCAGCTCTTCCTGCTGCACCTGCAGTTCCTCGTTGAGCTGTTGCGTTTCGGCCAGCACGTCCTGCAATTGCTCGCGGTAGCGCGCCGCGGCCAGCGAGGTGCCGATGTCGTCGGCCACCAGGTCGAGCAGCTCGCCGCTGCGCGCGTCGGGCGTGCCGGGCAGGCCCAGCTCGACCACGCCGTTGACGGCGCCGTCGCTCGCCACCGGCAGCAGCAGCACGGCCTTGGGCGCCATCTCGCCCAGGCCGGAATTGACCTTCAGGTAATCGGCCTGCACCGGGTCGATCAGCATGCGGCGCTGCTCGGCCGCCGCCTGGCCGACCAGGCTTTCGGTGGGCGAGAACACCTGCGGCGAAGCCTCGGCCTCGCTGGAGAAGCCGTAGCTCGCGGCGCGGCGCAGCGGGCCGTGGCGTTCGCGCACGTAGAGGGCACCGACCGAGCTGCCGAGGTGGCGCGAGAAAAACGCGAGGATCTTGCGGCCCATGTCCGGCGCGCTGAGTTCGCCGACCAGCTCGCCCACCAGCTCGGTCTGCGCATTGCGCAGCCAGGCCTCCTGCGACAGGCGCTCCGCATGCGCCGCCTGCTCGGCCAGCACCACGTCGTAGCTGTCGGACAGCCGCATCAGCTGGCGCCGCCCGAAGTACGACACCAGCCCCGAATACACCAGCGTGAACAGCAGGAACAGCCCGACCACCCACCAGCTCGTGCGGTTGGCCTCGTTGTTGCGCTGGAAGCGCAGCGTCTGCTCGGTGTCCATGAAGGCCGTGAACTCGGCGCGCATCTCGTCGGTCAGGTGCTTGCCGCGGCCCAGCCGGACGGTGGCCTGCGTGTCCTGGCCCGCACGGCGCGCTTCGATCATCTCGCGCGAGAACGCCAGCCACGACTCCTGCAGGCCGGCGATGCGCTCCAGGCGCTCCACCTGCCGGCGGTTGTCCGACACCAGCTGGCGCAGCGCGTCCGTGTCGGACTTCAGGCGCGGCTCGGCGTTCTGGTAGGGCTCCAGGAAGTTCTCTTCGCCGGTGAGCAGATAGCCGCGCATGCCGGTTTCCATGTCGATGGAGCGGCGCTGCAGTTCGCTGGCGGCGCGCGTGACCTGGTCGGTGTGCTCCACCCAGCTGATGGTCGACAGCAGATACAGGATCAGCACGACGAACGCCACGGCGCCGACCAGGCCGCCCAGCAGCGGCAGCTTGAGGTTGCGCCCCAGCAGGCGGTCGAATTCGACAGGGTCGATCGCGGAGGGAGTTTTCATGAATGCATTTGTAAGCAAAACTTGCCAAGTCTTGCCGAAAAACAGGACCGAACCTGTCGGAGAAGGCCCCGATACGGCTGTATGTCACGCTTTGCTACGGGTCGCGCTCGCTATACTGTTGTTTCATACAGTACCGGCAGCATGCCTTCCGAAGCCCGCTTTTTCCCGCCGTCCGCCGCCGTCCTGGCGGCGCACGTCGTGTCCGTCAAGGCCTTGTGCGCCTTCGGCGCCAAGGCGGGCGATCTCGACCTGCGCTTCGTGCCCGCGCCCAGCGCGCTCGAAGGCATGGCCGGCCACGCGCTGGTACAGGCTCGGCGCGGCGGCGACTACCAGAGCGAGGTGCCGCTGACCACCACCTGCGGCACGCTGCGTGTGCGCGGCCGGGCCGACGGCTACGACCCGGCGCAGGCTCGGGTGGAAGAAATCAAGACCTTCCGCGGCGACTTCGACGCCATCCGCGCCAACCACCGCGCCTTGCACTGGGCGCAGGTGCGCTGCTACGGCTGGATGCTGTGCGAACAGGAAGGGCACGAGAGTCTGACCGTCGCGCTGGTCTACCTCGACCTGGCCAGCGGCGACGAAACCGTGCTGGAAGAGCAGCACACGCGCGACACCCTGCGCACGCACTTCGAGACCCTGTGTGCCTGCTACAGCGACTGGGCACAGCGCGAGGCCGCGCACCGCGGCGCGCTCGACGACGCGCTGGCGCGGCTCGAATTTCCCCACGCCGACTTCCGCACCGGCCAGCGCGAACTGGCCGAGGCGGTCTACCGCGCCGCCGTGGGCGGGCGCTGCCTGCTGGCGCAGGCGCCCACGGGCATCGGCAAGACGCTGGCCACGCTCTTTCCGCTGCTCAAGGCGCGCGCGGCGCACAAGCTCGACAAGGTGTTCTTCCTCACCGCCAAGACCTCCGGGCGGCCCGTGGCGCTCGACGCCTTGCGCGTGCTGGGGCAGGGCGGCGCGCACCGGCCGCGCGTGCTCGAGCTCGCGGCCCGCGAGAAGGTCTGCGAGTACCCCGACCGCGCCTGCCACGGCGAGGCCTGCCCGCTGGCGCGCGGCTTCTACGACCGCCTGCCGGCCGCGCGCGCCGAGGCCGCACAGGTGGGTTGGCTCGACCGCGAGGCGCTGCGGCGGGTCGCGCTCGCGCACGAGGTCTGCCCCTATTTCCTGGCGCAGGAAATGACGCACTGGAGCGATGTCGTCGTGGGCGACTACAACTACTACTTCGACGGCAGCGCCTTCCTCTTCGCCAGCATGAAGGACGCCGGCTGGCGCGTCGCCGTGCTGGTCGACGAGGCCCACAACCTGCTGGAGCGCGCACGCGGCATGTACACCGCCAGGCTCGAAGGCGCGGCGCTGGAAGAAGCACACCGCGCCGCACCCGCCGCCGTGCGCGGCCCGCTGGCGCGGCTGTTCCGCGAATGGGACACGCTGCAGCAGGCGCAGACCGCCGGCGACGACACCGCCGACGAGATCCCCGAGCGCTTCCTGCGCACCCTGCAGGCCGCCAACACCGCGATGGCCGAGCACTTCGCCGCCACGCCCGATGCGGCGCAGGGGCCGCTGCAGCGCTTCTTCTTCGACGCGCTGCACTTCGCGCGGCTGGCCGAGGTCTTCGACGACCACTCGGTGTTCGAACGCACGCTGGGCGCCACGCAGGAACAGCGCGGCCTGGCCATCCGCAACCTCGTACCCGGCCCCTTCCTCGAAGGCCGCTTTGCCGACGCGGTGTCGGTCACCTGCTTCTCGGGCACGCTCGCGCCGTTCGCGTTCTACCGCGACGCGCTCGGCCTGCCCGAAGACACGGCGCTGCTCGACGTCGAATCGCCGTTTCGCGGCCAGCAGCTGCGCGTCGAGGTGGCGACCGGCGTCTCCACGCGCTTTCGCGACCGCGCCGGCTCGCTGCGCCATGTGACGGACATCATCGGCGCGCAGTTCGAACGCCTGCCCGGCAACTACCTGGCCTTCTTCAGCAGCTTCGACTACCTGGACAAGGCCTGCGCCGCGTTCTCGCTGCGCCACCCCGGCGTGCCCGTGTGGACGCAGACGCGCGGCATGCGCGAAACCGACCGCCACGATTTTGTCGCGCGCTTCGAAGAAGGCGGGCAGGGCATCGGCTTCGCCGTGCTCGGCGGTGCGTTCGGCGAAGGCATCGACCTGCCGGGCAGCCGGCTCATCGGCGCCTTCGTCGCCAGCCTGGGGCTGCCGCAATACAACGAACTCAACGAGATCACGCGCGAGCGCATGCAGTCGCGCTTCGGCAAGGGCTACGAGTACACCTACCTCTACCCCGGCCTGCAGAAGGTGGTGCAGGCCGCCGGCCGCGTGATCCGCACCGAGGCCGACACGGGCGTGCTGCACCTGCTCGACGACCGCTTTGCGCGCGCCGAGATCCGCGAATTGCTGCCGCGCTGGTGGCATGTGCAGCTGGCCGGGGAGGCCGGGCAGGCTGGGGAAGACGATGCGCGCCGCCCGACGCCTTGAACACGCCGGCCAGCCCGACCTGTTCGGCGAGGCGCCGGTGGCGGCCATCGAGGGCCTGCGCTACGAAGCCGGGTTCCTGTCGCGCGACGAGGAGGCCGGCCTGCTGCGCATCGTGCAGGGCCTGCCGCTCAAGGAGATGCGCTACAAGGAATACACGGCCCGCCGGCGCGGCACCAGCTTCGGCGGCAGCTACGACTTCGACACGAACCGCCTCAAGCCCGGCGCGCCGCTGCCCGAGGCGCTGCATCCGCTGCGCGCAAAGGCCGCCGCCTGGGCCGGCCTGGCACCCGAAGACCTCACCCACGTGCTGATCGCCGAGTACCGCCCCGGCACGCCGCTGGGCTGGCACCGCGACGTGCCCGACTTCGAGGACATCGTCGGCGTCTCGCTGTGCGGCGACGCGGTGATGCAGTTCCGGCCCTACGTGCCCGGTGCGCCCGCGTCGGGGCCGGCCGCGCTCGATGTCCTCATCGAGCCGCGCTCCGTGTACCTGCTGCGCGGGCCGGCGCGCTGGGCCTGGCAGCACGCCATTGCGCCGACCGAGGCGCTGCGCTACTCGATCACCTTGCGCACCCGGAGAACCCGCGCGCCATGAACCGCACCACCTTCCTCAAGCTGCTCACGCACCACCGGCCGACCCCGCGAAGGTGCTGCCGGCCCGAGCATATGGACACGGTGCATGCGCACTGTCCCTGCATCGGCCATGTGTTGAGGAAGGCTGAAGGGCTCTAGGGCAGTGACAAGCTCTTTGCTTCGATCTTCAGATTTTTGGCCCAAGCCAATGGAGGCGAGAAAAGGACAAAGAAAACGAAGAGCGCCTTGAGGGCCACAGAGTCTTTCCTCTTCTTCGAGAAATGGCACGCGGGAGTCTGCATCGTGTCGTACCTACGCCCAGCATTCATGCATCTCGTCCTCGGCTCCTTCGACAGGCATGCCGCCGGCATCGTCGGATTTTTGTCATTCACGGATCAACGAACGGCATCTAGAGTCTTTGCGAAGCGCGCCCTTTCTTCAAGCGGAAAGCACTCCGCAACGACCACTGTTCTGGAGCTTGTGGAGCGAATGGCTGTGGCGCATTCCAAGAGAAAGCCTGGGGCGCCACCTTGAGCTCCATATTCGATTCTTTCCGAAGATATGGACCATTTCTTGTAGTTGCGCGCCTTTGATGTAGGGACGCGTTTGACAACGTAGTCCATAAGCGGTGGTTGAAGCAGGAGGCTTTGCGTCTGCGGGCTGCGGGAGCCAGTCCCAATACCGACCACCGCTCTCACGGCATCCAGCGTTTTTCCATAGGCGACGGCCAGCTCTCGTCGGTCAAACGCGGAAGCGTAGGGAGATTCTGGTTTGGGGCCGAGGTACTGTTCGATGACCACCCATCCTGAAGCCTGGCACCCGATCCGATCGAGTCCATCCGCCGAAATGGTGGATGCGCTAGGACATTCGACGGCCACCCCGTCTGCCATGGCCGCATGCGCAGCAACCGCGAACAAGAGACAAAAAAATGATTTGCTAGATCGCATCATTCAAACGACTCCAAATGCTGTTGAATGTAGTTTGGCGCTCTGTATGGTGCAGAGGAATCCGGGTCGCGCTACCTCGGTTCACGATCCCGCCTACGCGCGTGATATTTATTGCGAGGGCGCCAGCATCTGCTTCGAAGTTGGCGCGTTCTCTCGACCAGTAGAAGCCCGATGCATCGCAGGCATTGAAATCATCAGAAGCAAGCAGTTGTGGGTTGGGATCGGTTGTGAAGTTGCGGCCACGAAAGGTGCCGTAGCTCTTGTAGTTACGTCGTCCAGTGATTTGTAGAAATCCACGGCCTCGGAATCTGGGACCATCCCCAGCCAATCCACCGGTAGCGGCACTAACCAGTCCGTTGTCCATCGTCTGAGCCTTCGCGTCGACTGTTCCCGGTCTGCGCGCAGCATAGGCTTGCTCGGTGTCCCCTCGTGTGACAAGCCTGAGACGTTGGGCCAGTCCGGATTGATAGTCCGCTGCTGCCTCTGCGCTCGTGATTACTTCGTACATCGTACGAAAGTACCTCGTATCTCCGAGTTCCTCTCGATACAGCCACCACCCCGTTTCGTGACCAACTTGCGCGAGAAAATGCGCGGTTCGTTGGCGGCTGTTGGTGACACCGTATTTGCGCAGCATGGCATTCATGGGAAGACGCAGTGTCTCCGCGCGAGTTCTGCCTGCGGCTGGAGCCGAATCAAGCGTTCTTGCAAATTCAGTCGGACCTAGCCACCCGCATTTCCTGAAGTGTTTGATGAACTCCCTCGGGTGAAAGTGCCAGTGCTTGATCGTCAGGCGCGCCTTGTCTTCGGCGGGAAGCTCCTCCCAGAAGCAAAGCTTTTGCGCAAAGTCAGTCATCTCCGTGAAGTCCGTTTCGTCCTCCAACGGGTACGGCATGTAAGGGTTGCCTTTGTCTCGCGTCCAGGCCCAGCGTTTGCGCACCTCGTCTTTGGCCCACTCCGTGGGGAACTTGCAGATCGTCTTGGCCAGCTTCGCCTGCACCGCGGGTTTGCACAGGTTGTGCTTTCGGTTGGCTGCCTTTTGCTCTGGCGTGGTTGTGGCGTTCTCCGGCGCTTGCGGTGTCGGCACGGAGGGGCTATTCATGTTCGGGGGGCTACTGGGTGGAGCCGCGGGCTGCGCCGCTGGGGCCAGCATGGCATCGATCAGGGCCGAGTTGCACTGGCTGTTGTCGTCCTGGGTGTCGTCGTCAATGAGCTTCCAGTCCGACCAGTGGGGGAAGTCGGCATCGCTGAACTTCCGGGTGTTGCTGGCATTCAGGTCGAGCCAGACGCCCCCGGGCTGTCCGGGGACAGCGACCTTGCGCCAATGGGCGGCATCGCTGGGCAGTGGGTCGCTGCCCAGTTTGCGACCGAAGCGCAGCAGTTCGTACCAGCCGCTCGGGCTGCTGGTTGCCTGTGCGCTTGCGCTGAGGCGACCATGGCGCGTGTTCGCTTCGGTGTAGAGGTTGTACTCGGCGTTGGCTTCGACCAGGGCCGTACCAATGACCTCACCCGTTGGTTTGTAGGTGGTCACAGTGGCGTTGGCGACTTCGTACTTGATGCCCACGATCAGATCGGAGCCGCCACTGTCACCTGCCGCAGGGGGCAGGGCAGCACCGGTTGGTTGTGCGCTGTAGCAGGGGGTTCTGGCTGGCACCAGCACGTAGACCTCCCCGTACACCGCGTCGGTGCGGCCATCACTGCCAAGCAGCAAATCGCCGGTGGTGCGACCCACGAGGTTCCGGGTATCGGCATCGCCAGCAACGATTTCCAGGTGAATGCAGTGGGCCCGACCGTAGATAGTGCCGGCCAAACCCAGCTTGTCCTTGCGGTAGACGGCCTGATTGACGGCCGGCAGATTGGCGTCGAGCAGGCGCAGATGCTGATAGATGGAGTAGTAGACAACCTCGACCGCGTTGGCGCCGTTGGCACCGATCTCCGTCTTGTGGCGAATGACGACGCACCCCGTCGAATGGTCTTGCGCGTCATAGCGCGCGGTGCCGCCATCGCGCCGGAAGATCACGATGCCATCGGCGATGGCGCGCACCGGTTCGCCGGCCGTGGGGGCGTTGATGTGGATGCCGCCATGCCAGGCCATCGCCTGGCTCACGGGAAAGGCGCCGCTGCCGACGATGCCGCCGGGCATCACGTCGCTGACGCACTGCTCGCTGTAGACGGGGATGTCCGGCTGAGACAGAAAGGGTGGGCTGATGATCATCGCGTGCTCGCCTAAACCGAAAACTTGAACTTGTGGGGCGGCGGCGTGGTGTTCGGTGGCTCTTCGAACACCGCGATGCCCACGGGCAGTGCCGGCAGCTTTGCGGGCTTTCCTCCCGGGCCCACGAAGCTCTTGCTCGTCCCCTTGATGTCCAGCAGCCCCGGCATCTTCAAGGTGATGTTCACCCCATCCAGCTCGATGCTCGTCTGCCCCCCCTTGAGCGTGATCTTCTGCTGCGCCAGCACGTGGATCTCGTCATTGCTGCTGGTGACCGTGAAGCCTTCCTTGGCCAGCCATTCGAGTTCGTCGGTGTGCGCCTGCACGCTCACCGGCCCGTCCTGCGCGATGACCTGGATGCCACCTTCGTGGCTGTACAGCCCCACGGACTTGGCGGCCGCAAAGCTCACGGTCTTGCCCGCTGCGATGTGGGCCTGTGCCTGCGCAGTCCAGTGGATCGCCTCGCCCGCGTACACGGTCGCGCTGGCAGGCGTGGCCATGTTCAGGCTCATGGCTGCATCGAGCACCATGAGCGGCCGGGCGAAGGCGGGCACGGGGTCTTGCCCTTCACGTGAACCTGCGCCTTCTCCACCTTTCGGCTCGCGCGCGTCCTGCCCGTTGACGTTGTCGGGATAGTGCCCGTTCTTCTGGGGATCGATGTCGTCGATGAGCGGTTGCAGCAGCGCCGTGGCACTCAGCGCCAGCGCCTTCGCGCCACCGGCCGCATCGGACAGCTTCTGCGCCTCGCGCAGCGCGCCCGCGAGCTGGCCGCGCACGCTGGTGGTGTCCTGCACGCTGCCCGCCGCGCGTTCCTGGGCCAGCGTGGAGATCAGCAAGCCCTCGCCGGCGCGCGTGGCGACCCAGGCGTCGGAGCGCAGTTCAGCACCGCTACCGCGCCAAGCGCCGCGGCTGCTCTCATCGGGCGACTGGGCGTTGAGGTGGCCCAGGTTCAGCTGGCTCGCCGCGTGCGAGCTGGCCAGGCGGGTGCGCACCTGGCCGGGCGCGTCGTCGGCGATCCACTGGTTGTAGCCGCTGCCGTCGAGCGCGCGACTGTGCCAGCCCGAGAGCACGCCTGCATGGTTGGCGGATGAATCCGTGCCGGCTGACCAGGGCGGTAGGTCCTGTCCGTTGTACAGCTGCTGAGCGACCACCGGCCGGTCGATGTCGCCTTCGATGAAGGACACGAGCACCTCGGAACCGATGCGGGGCAGGTGATGTGCGCCCCAGTTCGGGCCGGCAACGGGCGCGGCCACGCGCAGCCAGACGGACTGGCGATTGCTCGCGTGGCGGCCGGCGGCGACGAGGCTGCCTTGTCCGCTGCCCGTCGATTGCGGCTGGCCCGCCCGCTGGGTCTGCCAATGGAAACGCACCTGCACACGATGGTCGCGCTGGGTGTGGACAGCCGTCGGTGCCTCGTCGTCATCGCCGCCGACCACGAGCGCGACCATGGCCTCGGGGGCCGTGGGCTTGGGTCGCCACAGCGGCACGACCTGCGCCTCGGCCGGCTGGGCTTCGAAGCTGTTGCGGTAGCTGCC
>NZ_JBYTBC010000023.1:0-40146 GCF_058788795.1 Variovorax sp. FW301-JW7 | reverse complement strand
ACGGGGCACCTTGCTCCGCGAATGTCCCCCGGGGCTTCGCCCCTCCTCCTTGATTTCGCTGCGCAAGGCACCCCATCGGCGTGATCGTTGCGAGGGGGTGGCAGTTGATCAGCCGCGAACCAGCAGCGTGCCCTCGTGCGCAGGGCATTGGGTGCTCCCCGCAGCGAAATCAAGGAGGAGCCGAAGGCGGGGGACATTCGCGGAGGGGAGTACCCGATGTCCTGTGCACGCACCCTGAACAAACACCCGCAAACCAGAATTTTTCAATTCAAAAGAAGGAGTCAGACATGAAGTGGATGAGCGTTCAAACGCCCCAAGGCCCCCGCGTGGGCTACATCAAGGACGGCGCACTGCAGCCCGTCGATGCGGCCCGCATGCAGGACATCGTCGAAGGCCAGCCCTGGCGCGACGCAGGCCAGCCGATCCCGCTCGCCGACGTCAAGCCCACGCTGCCGTTCGCACCGAGAAACATCATCTGCATCGGCGCCAACTACCGCGACCATTGCATCGAGACCGGCCTGGCGATCCCCGAGAAGCCCGTCGTGTTCGCGAAGTTCACCAACACGCTGGCAGCCGACGGTGACGCGATCACCTGGCCCGAAGGCTTCACCGAGAAGGTCGACTGGGAAGCCGAGCTCGGCGTTGTCATCGGAAAGCGCGCACAGGGCGTGAGCGAAGCGGATGCGCTCTCGCACGTGTTCGGCTACGTCGCCGCCAACGACGTGAGCGCGCGCGACGTGCAGCTGGGCGAGGCCCAATGGGTGCGCGGCAAGTCGCTCGACGGCTTCTGCCCGCTCGCGCCCACCGTCGTCACGCGCGACGAAGTGGCCGACGTGCAATCGCTGGGCATCCGCTGCCTCGTCAACGGCGAGGCCGTGCAGTCGTCCAACACCAGCGAAATGATCTTCTCGGTCGCGTTTCTCATCGCGTACCTCTCGCGCGCCATCACGCTGGAGCCGGGCGACCTGATCCTCACCGGCACGCCCGCCGGCGTCGGCCTGGGCCTCAAGCCGCCACGCTTCCTGAAGCGCGGCGACGTGGTCTCGGTCGAGATCGACGGGCTGGGTTCGGTGACGAACCCGGTCCACGGCGCCATCGCACGCGGTTAGCACGCGGCTAGCCTCCACGGCTTCCAGACAGACATACCTATTCAGGAGACAACAACAATGACAACCACGAGTCCCTACGGCGAGCTGGTCACAGGCGCCATCCACAAGGCGCGCTGGCGCCTGCTGCCCATGCTGATCGTCATGTACATCATGTCGATCCTCGACCGCGTGAACGTCGGCTTCGCCAAGCAGGCGCTGCAGATCGACACCGGCCTGAGCAACAGCGCCTTCGCGCTCGGCGCCGGCATCTTCTTCGTGAGCTACGCGATCTTCGAGGTGCCGAGCAACGTGATCCTGTCGCGCGTCGGCCCGCGCATCTGGCTGTGCCGGATCATGGTCACGTGGGGGCTCGTGGCCTCGGCCATGATGTTCGCGACCACCGAGACCTCCTTCTACGTGCTGCGCTTCCTGCTCGGCATCGCGGAGGCGGGCTTCTACCCCGGCGTGCTGCTCACGCTGACCTACTGGTTCCCCGCGAAGGTGCGTGCGCAGGCCAACGGCATCCTGCTGTTCGGCTTTGCGGGCGCGCTCGTCATCGGCGGGCCGATCTCCGGTGCGCTGCTCGACATGAACGGCATCGGCGGCCTCAAGGGCTGGGAGTGGATGTTCCTCATCGAAGGCCTGATGGCCGTGGTGGTGGGCATCGTGGCCTTCTTCGTCATCGTCGACCGGCCGCACAACGCGCCCTGGCTCACGAGCGCACAGCAGAACGAACTGCAGGCCGTGCTCGACCAGGAAGCGGCGGAAAAGTCAGCCGACAGCCCGCAGACCGTGTGGCAGACGCTGTGCAATCCGCGCGTCATGTTCTTCGCGCTGAACTTCTTCATCGTGCAGATCGCCGCCTACGGCCTCATCTTCTATCTCCCGACCCAGGTGGGGCAGATCCTGGGCCAGAAGATCGGCCTGCTGGTCGGCTTCGTCACCAGCATCCCGTGGCTGCTGGCGCTGTTCGTCGTGTACTTCGTCACGCGCTGGTCCGACCGGCACCACGACCGCCGCCGTGTCACCGTGGCCACGCTGTACACGATCTTCGGCGTGTGCGTGTGCCTGTCGGCGCATGGCTCGCCGATCTTCGCGATCGCGGCGCTATCCATCGGTGCGTCGACCTACCTGTCGGGCACGCCGATCTTCTATGCCTTCCTGTCGGAGCGGCTGTCGGGGCTGGGCATTGCCACGGGCATCGCGCTGGTCAACTCCATCGGCAACCTCGGCGGCTTCGTGGCGCCCAACCTGCGGACCTACGTGGAGCAGAACCACGGCGGCTCGGCTGCGGGGCTGTACACGCTGGGCAGCGCGGCGCTGCTGGCCGCACTGATGCTGGCGCTCATGCCCAAGGGCTGGCGCGTGGCGAAGAAGAGTGGGGCGGCTGCGGCGCCCGAGGCCGTGCTCGACCGCCGGGCGCGCGCCTGATCGTTCAGAAGGCCTGTCGCCAGACGCGCGACAGGGCCTGCCATGCGCAGTCCACCTCTGGCCGCTTGCGCGCGCCGGCCAGGCAGACAAAGCGCAGGTCGCAGCCAATGCTCACGCGGTCGGCAATGACCAGGCCGTCGCGCTGGCTGGCCTGCAGCGCCAGTGCGTCGCGCGCCAGCGAAATACCCACGCCGGCGCGCACCAGTGCCAGCATCGACATCTCCTGGTCGGCCTGCGCGGCCTTCTTCAGCACCAGCTTGTGGGCCTGCCGCACCGGCGCCAGCAGCCGCGAATGCGACGAGGTCGGCGGTGCCAGCACCCACGGCAAATACGCCAGCTCGGGCCAGTCGCGGCCCAGCACCTGCGGCGCCCAGCCGCTCGGGCCGATCACCTGGTAGTTGAAGCGCGCCAGCACCTGCGAATGGAACAGCGCGCCGTCGTGGCGCCGTGACGCGGCGCTGGCCTGCGGCAGGTCGGTGGCCTCGGGGTCGCCGAGGTAGAAGCCAATGTCGAGTTCCTTGTTGAGCAGGCGCGCGAGCACGTCGCCGCTCGTGCCCTGGTGCAGCTCGGTCTCGAGCTCGGGCGCCAGCGCCACCAGTTCGGTGAGGAACGGGCTGAGCCGCGTGAAGTCGGGGTCGAGGATGGTGCCGATGCGCAGCGAGCCGCGCACGCCGCCCTTGAGCCGCTCGGCGGCCACCGCGAAATCGTTCAGGCTCTCGAGCGCATGTTCGGCATGGTTGAGCAGCGCCGCGCCGTCGCGCGTGAGCAGCAGGCCGGTGGGCGTGCGCTGGAACAGCTCCAGCTCGACCAGCGCGCCCAGCTCCTTGAGCTGCAGGCTCACGGCCGGCTGCGTGAGGAACAGGCGCTGCGCGCCGCGCGACACCGAGCCCTCGCGGGCCACGGCGACGAAGGCCTGCAGGAGCCGGGGCTCGATCTTCTTCATGCCGCGCCGGGGAAAGGCTGCAGCTGCTTGTACATGACGAAGGCGTCCACGAAGCCCAGCTGCGGATGCCTGAATGCGCCCGGCAAGGTGCCGACGATGGCGAAGCCCATGTGCTGCCACAGCCGCACCGCGCGCTCGTTGGTGGAGACGACGAAGTTGAACTGCATCGCCAGGAAGCCCATGCGCAGGGCCTGCTGCTGCGAGTGTTCGCACAGCGCCGAGGCCACGCCCAGGCCGCGCGCCGCCTCGGACACCACATACCCGCAGTTGCTCACGTGCGCGCCCTGGCCGGGCTGGTTGGGGCGGATCACATAGGTGCCGAGCACGGCGCCTTCGTCGTTGCAGGCCACGAAGGTCAGCGTGGGCACCTTCATCCAGGAGTGGCGGGCCTGTTCTTCCGTCACATCGGGCGGGTAGGTGTAGGTGTCGCCGCGGCGGAACGTCGGTTCGAGGACGGCCCAGAGGGCGGGCCAGTCGGCATCGAGGGCTTCGCGGATCTGGATCATGGGGTGATTCGGAAAGGGTGCGGCATGCCAACAAGGATAATCCGCGCCCATGGAAATCATCAGCTTTCTCGTCGACTTCATCCTTCACGTCGACAAACACCTCGAGGCCTTCGTGGTCGCCTACGGCCCCTGGGTCTATGCGCTGCTGTTCCTGATCGTGTTCGTCGAGACCGGCGCGGTGGTCATGCCGTTTTTGCCGGGCGACTCGCTGCTGTTCATCGTCGGCGCGCTGTGCGGCATCGGGCTCATGAGCTTTCCGCTGGCCTGCGGCATCCTGATCGCGGCGGCCATCCTGGGCGACCAGTGCAACTACTCGATCGGGCGCTACTTCGGGCCCAAGGTGTTCCAGTGGGAGAACTCGCGCTTCTTCAACCGCAAGGCCTTCGACCAGGCCCACAGCTTCTACGAACGCTACGGCGGCATCACCATCGTGCTGGCGCGCTTCATGCCCTTCATCCGCACCTTCGCGCCCTTCGTGGCCGGCGTGGCCGAGATGAACCGCGCGAAGTTCACGGCCTACAACGTGGGCGGTGCGCTGCTCTGGGTGCTGGGCATTGCCACCGCGGGCTACTTCTTCGGCAACCTGCCGTTCGTGCGTCAGCACCTGGACAAGATCATCTGGGCGCTGATCTTCGTGCCCGGTCTGCTGGCGATCTTCGGCGCGTGGCGCGCCTCGAAGGCCGAGAAGGCGCGGGCGGCGGCATCGCAGGCCTGAGCGGCTCCCGGCTCGCCCCCAAGAAAAAACGCGCCGGAGGGCGCGTTTTTTCGTTGAGGGTTGGAACGATCAATCAGTAGCGCGGCCCGTTGTCCGGGTAGTAGCCGCTGCCGCGCGGGTAGCGCTGCTGGTTGTAGTAATTGCGCTCGTCGACGTTGCGGCCCACCTGGTTGCCGATGATGCCGCCGATGGCCGCGCCGCCGAGCGTGCTGCCCGTGTTGCCGCCGATCGCATGGCCCACCGCCGCGCCGCCGAGTGCGCCGATGCCGGTGCCGAGGTTCTGGTTCGGACCGCTCGCACAACCTGCCAGCGTCATGACCGAAGTGGCAGCTGCAGCGGCGATCCAGAGACGTGTCTTCAACATGAGGTCCACCTTTCGAGAGTGATGGCCCATCATGGTCAAAAGTATGCATTTCGCGGTGTAGGAGCCTGCCGCGCTTGCCTGTGCGCGGTCGTGGGCCGCACCGCGTGGGACAGGGCGCGTGTTGCGGGACGCAAGGCCTGCAAGCAAACGCGTGGGGTCAAGCAGCGCGCGGCTTGCGCGGCTTCGGCGCCTTTTTCTTCGGGGCTTCCAGCGCGCCCGACGACGCAGCCCGCAGGATGCGGCGGAAGGTGGGGCATTCCATGTGGCTGGGCGCGGGGCAGACCGCCGCATGCCGCAGGCCGTCGCGCATCGCCGTGAGCTGGCGGATCGTGCGGTCGAGGTCCTGCGCCTTGTCCGCGAGCACCTGCCGGTCGATGCGCGGCTTGCCTTCGGGCGAGAACATGTGGCCGATTTCCTCCAGCGAGAAACCGGCGGCGCGCCCCAGCGCGATGAGCGCCAGCCGCTCCAGCACCTCGGGCGCGAACACGCGGCGCAGGCCATGCCGGCCGGTCGAGGCGATCAGCCCTTTTTCTTCATAGAAGCGCAGCGTCGAGGCGGGAACGCCGGCGCGTTGCGCGACTTCCGAAATGTCCATGTGCCGGCCCCCTCTTGACTTCAAGTCGACTTGAATTGGCACAGTCTAGCTCTCGCCGCTTGAAGGCACCTGAAGGAAAACGATCATGGACGACACATCTCCCGCCAATGCCGAGCAGGCCGCCTTGTGGAACGGCCACGCCGGCAGCGCCTGGGTCCACACGCAGGCCGTGCTCGACGCGATGTTCCAGCCGCTCGAAGCGCGGCTGAGCGACGCGGTGCGCGCCGTGGGCGCCCACCGCGTGCTCGACGTGGGCTGCGGCACCGGCCGCACGACGCTCGCCGTGGCGCGGCAACTCGGCCCGACCGGCCAGTGCCTCGGCGTCGACATCTCGGCGCCGATGATCGAAGCGGCGAAGGCCCGTGCCGCGCGCGAGGTGCTCCCGTCGGCCCGCTTCGTCTGCGCCGACGTGCAGGGCCATGCCTTCGAGCCGGCGGCGTTCGACACGTTGATCTCGCGCCTGGGCGTGATGTTCTTCGACGACCCGGTGCGGGCCTTCGCGAACCTGCGGCACGCTGCGACGGACGGTGCGGCCCTGCGCTGCATCGCCTGGCGCGGCGGGGCCGACAACCCGTTCATGACCACGGCCGAGCGCGCCGCCGCGCCGCTGCTGCCCGGCCTGCCGCCGCGCCTGCCGAACGCACCGGGCCAGTTCGCGTTCGCCGACCGCGCGCGGGTCGCGGGCATCCTCGAGGCGAGCGGATGGGGCGAGGTCGATATCCAGCCCTTCGAGGTTGAGTGCGCGTTCCCCGCGACGGCGCTGGCCGACTACTTCACGCGGCTCGGGCCGGTCGGCCTGGTCCTGCAGGGGGTGGATGCCGCAACGCGCGCGAAGGTCGTCGAGACGCTGCATGCCGCCTTCGCGCCCTATGTGCAGGGCGACGACGTGCGCTTTGTCGCGGCCTGCTGGATGATCGCGGCGCGCGCGCCGGTGCGGGAGCGCGGCCATGTCTGAGGTCGTCGAGTTCGCGCTGCGCACGCTGTGGATCGGCGTCGGCGCGACCGTGGTGATGGACCTGTGGGCCGTGCTGCGCCAGCGCCTGTTCGGCATTCCCTCGCTGGACTACGCGCTCGTGGGTCGCTGGCTCGTGCACCTGACGCGCGGGCGCTTCTTTCACGACCCCATCGGCAAGTCGCCGCGCGTGGCGGGCGAGGGCGTCATCGGCTGGACCGCGCACTACCTGCTCGGCATCGCGTTCGCGGCGGTGCTGCTCGCGGGCTGGGGGCTGGCGTGGGCGCGCCAGCCGACGCTGGTGCCCGCGTTGATCGTCGGCGTGGGCACCGTGCTCGTGCCGTTCTGCGTGATGCAGCCCGCGATGGGCGCGGGCTTTGCGGCGCGCCGCACGCCGCGTCCTGCGATGGCGCGGTTCCAGAGCGTGGTGACGCACGTGGTCTTCGGCGTCGGCCTCTATGCGGCCGCGTGGGTCGCCCGCGTGGCGGGCTTCTAGGTCAGAGCTGGCGGCTGCGCGCGAGCGGCGGGTTCTGCGCAAAGTAGCGCTGGATGCCGCGCATCAGCGCGTCGGCCAGGTTCTCCTGGTAGTCGGCGCGGCGCAGGTTGGCTTCTTCCTCGGGGTTGCTGATGAAGGCCGTTTCGACCAGCACGCTCGGAATGTCGGGCGCCTTCAGCACGGCGAAGCCGGCCTGCTCGACCTGCGCCTTGTGCAGCCGCGCGCCGATGCCCTTGATCTCGCCGAGCATCGCGCCGCCGAGCTTCAGGCTGTCGTTGATCTGCGCGGTGGTGCTCATGTCGAGCAGCGCGCGCTGCACCTGCGCCTCGTGGTTGCCCACGTTCACGCCGCCGACCTTGTCGGCGTCGTTTTCCTTGTTGGCGAGCCAGCGCGCGGCGCTGCTGGAGGCGCCGCTCTGGCTCAATGCGAACACGCTGGCGCCGCGCGCGGCGGGCGTGGTGAAGGCGTCGGCGTGGATGCTCACGAACAGGTCGGCCTGCACGCGCCGCGCCTTCTGCACGCGCACGCCCAGCGGCACGAAGAAGTCGGCGTCGCGCGTGAGAAAGGCGCGCATCGGGCTGCCGTTGACGCTGGCTGCGTTGATGCGGTCGCGCAGGCGGTGCGCCACCTGCAGCACGATGTCTTTCTCGCGCGTGCCGTTCGGGCCGATGGCGCCGGGGTCTTCGCCGCCGTGGCCGGGATCGAGCGCCACGATGATGATGCGGTCGGTGCGGCTGGCCGTGGCGCGCGGCGGCGGGCCGGGCGGTGTCACGGGGCGCGCCGGCGGAGGCGCTGCAGCCACCACGGGCGGCGGTGCCGGTGGCAGTGGCAGCGGCATGCCGCCAGGGGGCAGGGCCGGCGCGGGCCCGGAGGGCGCGGGGCGCGCGGCCTGCTGCGCCATCAGGTCGCCCAGCGGGTCGACGGGCGGCATGGCGGGGCGCACGGGCGCGGGGGCTGGTGATGGTGCGGCGGGGGCGGTGGCGACGACAGGGCCGTTGCTCGGGGCGGTGGTGGTGGTGCTGCCGTTCTTGGGCGCATCGCGCAGCCGCTCGGCGATCAGCGCTTCCATCGGGTCGATGGCCTGCTCGGGGTACAGGTCGAGCACCAGCCGGTGCTTGTAGGCGGCCACGGGCGCCAGCGAGAACACCTGCGGGCGCACGGTCTGCTTCAAGTCGAACACGATGCGCACCACCTTCGGTGCGTTCTGCCCGATGCGCAGGCCGTTGATGTACGGGTCGCCCGGCTTGATCTTGCCGACCAGGTCGCGCAGCTCGGTGTTCAGGTCGATGCCCTCGATGTCCACGGCCAGCCGGGGCGGGCTGCCGACCACGAGCTGCTGCGAGTTGAGGCGGGCGTCGGACTCGATGGTCACGCGGGTGTAGTCGGCGGCGGGCCACACGCGCACGGCGAGGATGCTGGCGCCGCGCGCGATCTGGTGCACGCCCAGCATCAGCGCGATGCTGCCGCCTTGCAGCAGCACGCGCCGTTTCAGGCCGGTCGCCTTCATGCGGCCAGGCACGCCAGCAGATCGCTGCCGCGAGGGGTGTTCGCCAGGAGGGTCACGCTGCGGGTGTCGTCGGTCATTGCTTCTATTTTAATAGCTAGGTCGGCAGGTGGGGTGCGCCCCGCGGCGTTTTCCGGCCACTCGGCCAGCTTGAGGCCCGGGCCCGCGAAGATGTCGCGAAAGCCCGCGTCGTCCCATTCGCGCGGATCGGCGAAACGGTAGAAGTCGAAGTGGTAGATGGCCAGCCCGTCCGGCGCCTCGTGCGGTTCGACCACCGCGTAGGTGGGGCTCTTGATGCGCCCGGTGATGCCGAGCGCGCGCAGCAGGTGACGCACGAAGGTGGTCTTGCCGGCGCCCAGGTCGCCCTGCAGCGCGATGAAAGCGTCGCGCAACGCGGGCGATGCGGCGAGCGCGCGCGCCAGCGCGTCGGTGTCGTCTTCGCCCTGCCAGCGCAGGGTGCGCGTTTCTACAATCGGCAAGTGATCGTCAGCCATCCACTCGTTGCTCGTATTCAGGCCTTGGCCCGGGAACTCGGATTCTCCCAAATCGGAATCGCGGGCGTCGATCTGTCGAGCGCCGAAGACGGTCTGATGCAATGGCTGGCCCATGGGTTCCATGGAGAAATGCAATACATGGCAACGCACGGCACGCGCCGCGCGCGGCCCGCGGAGCTGGTGCCGGGCACGGTGAGCGTGATCACCGCGCGCATGGACTACCTGCCGCGCGACACCGACGCCGAGTGGCAGGCCATCGAGTTCGACCGGCTGCGCCGGCCCGGCGAGGCCATCGTGTCGCTGTACGCGCGGGGCCGCGACTATCACAAGGTGCTGCGCAACCGCCTGGCCAAACTCGCCGAGAAAATCGCCGAAGAGGTCGGCCCCTTCGGCCACCGCGCCTTCACCGATTCGGCGCCGGTGCTCGAGGCCGAGCTGGCTTCGCGCAGCGGCCAGGGCTGGCGCGGCAAGCACACGCTGGTGCTCGACCGCGACGCGGGCTCGATGTTCTTCCTGGGCGAAATCTACGTCGACATGGCGCTGCCGCCGAGCGAGCCCGTCAGCGCGCACTGCGGCAGCTGCAGCGCCTGCATCGACGTGTGCCCGACGCGCGCCATCGTCGCGCCGCAGCGGCTCGATGCGCGCCGCTGCATCTCGTACCTCACGATCGAGCACGCCGGCGCCATTCCGGTGGCGCTGCGCCCGTTGATGGCCAACCGCATCTACGGCTGCGACGACTGCCAGCTGATCTGCCCCTGGAACAAGTTCGCGAAGAAGAGCACGCTGCCCGACTTCGACGCGCGCGAGGGGCTCACGGGCCGTACGCTGGCCGAGCTGTTCGCGTGGAGCGAGGAAGACTTCCTGCGCCGCGCCGAAGGCAGCCCGATCCGCCGCATCGGCCACGAGCGCTGGCTGCGCAACATCGCGGTGGCGCTGGGCAATGCGGTGCGCTCAGGCGAGGCCGGCGCGAAGGAAGCGTTGGCCACGCGCGCCGAACACCCGAGCGAGCTGGTGCGCGAGCATGTTGCGTGGGGGCTGGCGCAGCAGCCTGAAGATCCACCGATTTAAGCAGGCAGGATCTCGCGCACGCGTTCCCAGGGGCGGCACATGAGCGTGCCGCGCGGCGACACGACGATGGGGCGCTGCAAGAGGATCGGGTGCTCGACGATCGCGTCGAACAGCTGGTCGTCGGTCAGTTGCTCGTTCGCCAGCTTCAGTTCTTCGTAGGGCGCTTCCTTGGTGCGCAGCAGGTCGCGCGCCGTCAGGCCCATGGCCTTCGCCAGTTCGCGCAGCTTCTTCTTCGAAGGCGGCGTTTCCAGGTACAGGACGATCTCGGGCTCCACGCCGCTTTCGCGGATCAAGCCCAGCACGTTGCGCGACGTGCTGCAGTTGGGCTTGTGATAGATCGTCATCGGGTAGGCGGTGGTCGGTGTGCGTGCGGTCATGGGGTCGATGATAGAAAACTGAGTTCAGCCACCCGGTGCGCTCGGGTCCAGCGAGAAGGGAAAGCGCGCTGCCCAGAATGCCGCCAGCCGCGGCTCGGCATCCACGCGGCGCACCACCGGGGTCATGCGTGGCGCCACGCGGTAGAAGCGTCGGCGGCCCGGCGTCCAGCGCGACATCACGGTCACGTACAGGTCGAGCATGCTCAGCCTGTCGCCGAGCAGGTAGGGCGCGGGCTCGTCGATCTGCGTGTCCATCAGGTGCCAGCAGTGCGCGATGCGCTCGGCCGAACGTTCGAGCATCGCGGCCTGTGCGGCGGGATCGGGCACGAGACGCTGCGGGTCGTCGCGCACCCAGAACATCGAATAGATGGCCGCCGGCAGATAGACCATCCAACGCAGGTAGCGTGTGCGCAGCGGATCGTCGGGCGCGGGGCAGAGCCCGGCCTCGGGGTAGCGGTCGCCGAGCCAGATCAGGATGGCCGCGCTCTCGGTCATCACCTCGCCCGAAGGCAGCACGAGCGCGGGCACCTGGCGCATCGGGTTGATGCCCGCCACGCGCTCGCGTTCGGACTCGCCCTCCCACGGGGACATGTCGACGGTCTCGACCTGCGCGCCGATCAGCGTCAGCGCGGCGTGGATCGGCGTGGCGCCCGAACCGGGCGCGCCGTAGAGGGTGTAGCGGTCGCTGGAGGCGGATGGAGAGGCCATCCGCGCAGGGTACTGCAGGCTCCCGCCGCTTGCCAACTACGGGGTCAGGCGGCCAGCAGCGCGTCGACCTTGTCCAGCGCCTCGAGCGTCTTGAAGCAGGCCTCGGCCACTTCCGTGCCCTTGATCGCGAAGTGGCGGTGGAAGTACTTGCGGTGCTCCACGTGCTCGTGGAAGTGGTGCGGCGTGAGCACGGCCGAGAAGATCGGCACGTCGGTTTCCAGCTGCAGCGACATCAGCGTGCTGACGACGGTGTTGGCGACGAACTCGTGGCGGTAGATGCCGCCGTCCACCACCAGCGCGCAGCCGATGATGGCCGCGTACTTGCCCGAGTTGGCCAGGCGCTTGGCGTGCAGCGGAATCTCGAAGGCGCCGGGCACATCGAAGATGTCGATGCGCTCGCGCGCCACGCCCAGCCGCGCCATCTCTTCGAGAAAGGCGTCGCGTGCCTGGTGGACGATGTCGGAATGCCATTGCGCCTCGACGAATGCGATGCGCTGGCCGCGCGGCGAACCCGACGCGGTGACGGCAGAAAGGGGAAGGTCGTTGATCTGACTCATGGTGTGCCTCTTGAAAGCAGGTTTCCTGAATCAGGGCGCACGAAACCACAGGCCCGCTCGCGCGCCGGTGTGCCCACAAAGAGCAAAGCAAGGCGCGCGGGCATGCCCGCATTTCGCGCTCTCTTTCATCCGGACTGTGACCGTCGGCTTCGGAATCGCACCGAAATCTGCTGACCCTCGAACCTGTGGCAGGTCCGAGGCGCTCGCGGGCTTGTGCAACTTTCGTTGCCATCACCGCCGGTGGGGAATTGCACCCCGCCCTGAGAACGCTTGCCGTCCGGCGAACCGGACGACGGCGCGATTCTAGAAGCACGCCGCCGGGCCGGTTGTCGCCCGCGCGCCAGACCTTCGAGCGCGCGGGGATTTGCTTCAGAAGCGGTACGTCGCGCTCGCGGTCAGGGTACGGCGCTGGCCGTAGAAGCAGTCGCCGCGCGCCAGGCAGGTGGTGATCTGCACCTTGTCGGTCAGGTTGGCCACGTTGAGCGCCAGGCGCAGCGGGCCGTTGTCCCACGCGAACATCGCGTCGAACAGCGTGACCGCTGGCACGGGGTTGTTGTCCATGCCGTCGTACGACTTGCCCATGTAGCGCACGCCGCCGCCGGCCGAGAAGCCGTGCAGGCCGCCGATCGAGAAGCGCTTGGTCACCCAGGCCGAGGCCGTGTGCTTGGGCACGCCCGAGATGCGCTTGCCCAGGTCGGAGCCGTTGCTCTTCGACACGCGCGCGTCGGTGTACGCGTACGAGGTGGTCCAGTCCCAGTCGCGCGCGATGCTGCCCTTGTACTCCAGCTCCAGGCCCTTCACGTGCACTTCGCCGAGCTGCACGCTGTTGAGCGGGTTGGTCGGGTCGGTGGTCTTGCGGTTGGTGTCGCGCAGGTCGTACACGGCCGCCAGGAACGAGGTGCGCTGGCCCGCGGGCTCCCACTTCACGCCGGCTTCCCACTGCTTGCCGCGCTGCGGCTTGAAGGGGTTGTTCGACGTGTCGACGCCGCCCAGCGGCAGGAACGATTCGGCATAGCTCAGGTACGGCGCCCAGCCGCCGTCGGCCAGGTAGACCAGGCCGGCGCGCTTGGTGGTGGCCTTGTCGTCGGCTGCCGCGGCGGGGCGGCCTTCGGTGTCGGTGGTGGCCTTGTCGTGGCGCAGGCCCAGCAGGCCGATCCAGCGGCCGTACTTGACCTGGTCCTGCACGTACAGGCCGGCCTGCTTCTGCACCACTTCGGGTGCGCGCGTGTAGCTGGTCGGCGCCGTGTAGTTGCCGTACACCGGCGCATACACGTCGAGCGCGCCCGCACGGCCGCGGCCCGAAAGCTTGGAGGTGGTGTTGCGCTGGAAGTCGGCGCCCAGCAGCAGCGTGTGCTCGACCTCGCCGGTCCTGAAGTGCGCCTCGGCCTGGTTGTCGAGCAGCAGCATCTTGCCGCCGTTGATGTCGCTGCTCAGGTCGCGCTCGATGGTGCGCTGGTCGGCGTTGAACACCGGGCGCGCCGGACGGCCCGTGAGGCGGTTGGCCGCGAAGCTGGTGTACGAGGTGTTGTACCAGACCTTGCTCTCGGTCGAGCGCAGGTTCTGGCGCACCGTCCAGGTGTCGTTGATGCGGTGGCTGAACAGGTAGCCCAGCGAGGTGCTGCGCGTGTCGAAGCGGTCGAAGCCCGGCTCGCCGGTGAAGGTCGAGGTCGGGATGCGGCCGTACAGCGAGGGCAGCAGCGTGCCCTGCCACGGGAAGAAGCCGATCATCGAGCCGCTCTTGTCCTTCTGGTAGGACGCCTGCAGCGTGAGCGAGGTGTCGGCGTTCGGGCGCCAGGTCAGCGAGGGGGCGATCGCGATGCGGTCGTCCGACACGTGGTCGACCTGCGTGCCGCTGTCGCGGTTCACGGCCACGAGGCGGTACATCCACTTGCTCTCGGGATCGAGCGAGCCGGTGAAATCGGCGGCGATCTGCTTGCGCGCGTTGTTGCCCAGCTGCAGCTGCACCTCGCGCTGCGTCTCGGCCTGCGGACGCTTCGACACGAGGTTGAGCACGCCGCCGATGCCGCCCTGGCCGTAGAGCACCGACGAAGGGCCGCGCAGCAGCTCCACGCGCTCCAGCATGAACGGGTCGGGCCGGCTGGCGTTGTAGGTGCCGTAGGTGCGCTGCAATCCGTCGAGGTACTGCGTGGCCTCTCCGCCGCGTGCCTTGAACGAATCCACGCGGCTGTCGAAGTAGCTCGACACCACGCCGGCCGTGTAGTTGGTGGTCTCGCGCAGGGTGAGCGCGCCCTGCGCTTCGATCTGGTCGCGCGTGACGACCGAGATGGCCTGCGGCGTCTCGATCAACGGCGTGTCGGTCTTGGTGGCGGTGCTGCCGCGCCTGGCGACGAAGCCCGTCACGGGGCCGGTGGCGGTCTCGCCGGCATCGCCCGAGACGGTGACGGTGGGCAAGGCCTGCCGCGTTTCGGCAGCGGCGGTTTCTTGCGCGTGGGCATGCGCGCTGGCGGCAAGCGCCACGGCGGTGACCGCGAGCGTGGCATAGCCCCGCCGCGCGAGCGGCGTTCCGGGTCGACGATTCTTGAGTGTCATGTGCAGCTTCTCCTGTGTCCTGCGTCAGGCGTGTCTAGGGCGGGGAGTGGCTGCGGCGCGGTCGGGCGTGCCATGGCTTCTCGGGTGCGATCGAAAAAAAACGGAAACGAACGAACGCGTGCCGTGGCGCATTCCGAAAGGAAAGCGCATCCGGCTGGTGTTGTGTGTCTACGGCGTCGTGGGGGCAGTGGCCGAGGGCGACGACGGGGGGCGTCGTCGCTCGGGCTGCTGCGTCTTCGTTCCTTCGAAGACGGCTGGCGGGCTCGCGGCGGGCGCGGGCGGCTGGCTGAGGCGGGCGATTATAAAAGGCGGCGTCAGCGGCCCGCGAGGAACTGCGTCATGCGGTGCAGTTCCTCGTCGAGGCCCACGCGGAAGGGCGCGCCGTGCGGCTTCTTCGCGTCGGCATAACCGAAGGCCGGCTGCAACCGCCCCTCGGGTGCACTCACGTTGGCCCAGCCGATCACGCGGTCGTGCCACAGCATCGGCAGCGCGTAGTAGCCGAACTGCCGTTTCGGCGCGGGCGTGTAGGCCTCGAACTTGTACGTCCAGCCCCACAGCAGCTCGAAGCGGCGGCGGTCCCACACCACCGGGTCGAAGGGCGCGAGCAGACGCACCGCGTCGTTGGGCGCATGGCGGCGCGAGACGGGGTTCTCGTCGGCGGGCCAGTACCAGGTGGTGCCGTCGATGCGGCAACTGGCCAGCTCCTCGCGCGCCAGCCGCAGCGCCGCTTGCGTCTGCGCAGCCAGGTGCGGCGCGCCATAGCCGAGCAGGCGCACGAGGTACGTCAGGCTCGTGGCCGGCAGCGGCGCGTACTTGCGCACCACCAGTTCGATGAGCGCCGCCGCACGCTGCGCGCGCCCGGCGGGGCTGTCGTCGGCGGGCGGATGGCTCACCGCCTCATAGACCCGCGTGCCGCTGTCGCGCCGCACCACGCGCAGCAGGCCGCGGTAGTGCATGCCGTCGAGCAGGTGCGTGGTGGCGTTGCTGGAGCCGCCCCAGTAGTTCTGGATACGGCCATGCGCAAAGTGCTGCTCGACCTGGCGCGGATGCACCGGACCGTGCTCGCGCACATAGGCCAGCACCTCGGCGGCCTTGCGCCGCGTGTCGGCGTCCCAGGCTTTCTTGGCCTCGCGCGGATGCATCAGCGCCAGGTGTTCGCGCGGCAGGAAGCCGTAGTTGACGAGGCAGTCTTCCTCGATCGCGAGCCGCGCGTAGCGGCTTTCGAGATCGCCCGCGCGGTAGTCTTTCACACGGTGGCGCAGCGTGAGGTCTTGCGCCCGCGCGGGCGCGCGGATCGGGTCGGCCTGCACGAAGCCGAGCTTGCGGATGGCGGCGGGAAGCGTCGTGGGCGTGAAGAGGGTGCGCGCGACGGCGTAGCGGCGCAGGTCGTCGAGGGTGGGGGCAGCCATGGAGCGAATTGCAGCACAAGCGGCTGCCTTTCGCTTCGGCCGGATCGATCAGACCGCGCTGCGGTGTCGCTCGATGCAGACGTCGAGCGTCTCGGCGCCGGGGCGCTGCCACCAGTCGAGGTTCGAGAAGATCTCGACCTCGCTGAACCCCGCGAAGCCCGCGTCCTCGACCCATCCGCGGATCTTCTTCAGCTCGACCACGCCGTCACCCATCATCCCGCGATCGGAGAGCAGGTCGCGCGTCGGCGTGAGCCAGTCGCAGACGTGGTACGCCAGCAGCCGTTCGCGGCCGGCGCGGGCGATCTGCTGCTGCAGCTTTGGGGCCCACCACACGTGATAGATGTCGAGTGCCACGCCGAGCATGCCGGTCTTGCCCGCATCGAGTTCGTCGCACAGGTCGAGCGCGTGCTCGAGTGTGTTGATGCAGGCGCGGTCGGCCGCCTGCATCGGGTGCAGGGGCTCGATGGCCAGCGGCATGCCGACCTCGCGCGCGTAGTCGAGCGAGGCGGCGATGCCGTCGCGCACCTCGCTGCGCGCGCGGCCGATGTCCTTGTACGCCGCCTTGCCGTCGAGCGCGCCGGGCAGGGCGCCGACGACCAGCACGAGGCAGGGCGCGTCGAGCGTCTTGGCCTCGTCGATGGCGCGGCGGTTGTCGTCGAGCGCGGCCTTCAGGCCGGCCGCATCGGGCGCGGGAAAGAAGCCGCCGCGGCAGTAGCCCGAGAGGCCGATGCCGTGCGCCTTCAGCTGCCTGGCCACCTTGTCGAGCCCGACGGCCGCGACCTGATCGCGCCACGGGCTGATGGCGCGAATGCCGCGTTCGGCGCACTGGTCGATGAGGCGGTCCAGCGGCACCTCGGCGCCCGACTGCTTGCGGATGGTCGCCGTGTTGATCGACAGCCAGTCGTGGTTCTGCGAAAAGTCGCGCATGGTCGCCATCAGCCTTCCACGCCGTGCAGCGCCAGCAGCGTCTTCATGCGCCGCACCGCGAGTTCGGGCTGCTCCAGCAGGTTGGCTGCATCCGCGAGACGGAAGAGTTCAGCGAAGTGCTGCAGCGAGCGCGTGCTCTGCTGGCCACCCACCATCGTGAAGTGCTTCTGGTGGCCGTTCAGCCAGGCCATGAACACCACGCCCGTCTTGTAGAAGCGCGTGGGCGCCGCAAAGATGTGGCGCGACAGCGGCACCGTGGGGCCGAGGATCGCGTGGAACTTCTCGGTGTTGCCTTGCGCCAGTGCGCCCAGCGCGGCACTCGCGGCGGGCGCGATGGCGTCGAAGATGCCCAGCAGCGCATCGCTCTTGCCGTGCGTCGGCTCGCTGCCGAAGCCGTCGCCGGCGATCAGTTCGGCGTAGTTGAAGTCGTCGCCCGTGTACATGCGCACGCCCTTCGGCAGGCGGCGGCGCATCGCGATTTCCTTGTCCTTGTCGAGCAGGGAAATCTTGATGCCATCGACCTTCTCTGGATGCGCCGCGATGATGCCCAGCGCCGTGTCCATGGCCGCATCGACATCCTTCGTGCCCCAGTAGCCCGCCAGCGCCGGGTCGAACATGTCGCCCAGCCAATGCAGCACCACGGGTTGCTTCGCCTGGCTCAGGATGCGGTCGTACACGCGCTCGTAGTCCGCGGGGCTCCTGGCCACGCGGGCCAGCGCGCGGCTCGCCATCACGATCAGCTTGCCGCCGAGCGCCTCGATGGCGGCCATCTGCTCCTCGTAGCCGCGGATCACGTCGTCGATGCTCTTCACGTCGTCGATGTTCAGGTGGTCGGTGCCGCAGCCCGAGGCGACGAGCGCGCCGGGCACGTCCTTCGCGGCATCGAGCGAGCGGCGGATCAGCTCGAGCGAGGTGGGCCAGTCGAGGCCCATGCCGCGCTGCGCGGTGTCCATCGCCTCGGCCACGCCCAGGCCCAGCGAGAACAGGTGGCGGCGGTAGGCGATGGTGGTGTCCCAGTCGACCGCGCATTGCAGCCACGGGTCGATGGCGGCCAGCGGGTCGGCCACGACGTGCGCGGCCGAGTAGGCGATGCGGTTGAAATTGACGCCCGCATCGGGCTTCACCGGCGCGGTGCCGCGCAGGGCGTAGGACGCGAGCGCGCCGCTCGCGGTGGGGAGGGTCAGCGACAGTGCCATGGCTTTGTCTTCTTCTTCCTCAGACCTTCAGCGTGGGCACGTCGATCCAGCGGCGCTCCTGCCACGAGGCGAGCGCGGCCTCGACCAGCTGCACGCCCTTGGCGCCTTCGGGCAGCGTCCACTTGTAGGGCGCGTCTTCCACCACGTGGCGGATGAAGTGTTCCCACTGGATCTTGAAACCGTTGTCGTAGACCTGCGAATCCGGAATTTCCTGCCACTGGTCGAAGAAGTTCATGGTCTGCTTCTCGTCGGGGTTCCACACCGGGCGCGGCGTGGCCACGCGCGACTGGGCGCGGCAGCTCGACAGGCCCGCCACGGCCGAGCCGTCGGTGCCGTCGACGTGGAAGGTCACGAGGTCGTCGCGGCGCACGCGCGTGGCCCAGCTCATGTTGAGTTGCGCGATCACCGGCTCGCCGTTGTGGCCTGTGAGTTCGCAGGTGGCGTAGGCCGCGTCGTCGGCGGTGGCCTCGTAGGGCTTGCCGGCTTCGTCCCAGCGCGTGGGGATGTGGGTGGCACCGATGCACGACACCGACTTCACCTCGCCGAACAGGTTGTCCAGCACGTAGCGCCAGTGGCACATCATGTCCAGGATCATGCCGCCGCCGTCTTCCTTGCGGTAGTTCCAGCTCGGGCGCTGGATGGGCTGCAGGTCGCCCTCGAACACCCAGTAGCCGAACTCCAGGCGCACGCTGAGCATGCGCCCGAAGAAGCCCGCGCGGCGCAGCATGTCGAGCTTGCGCAGGCCGGGCAGGAAGAGCTTGTCCTGCACCGCGCCGTGCTTCAGGCCCGTGGCCTTGCCGGCTTCGTCGGCCAGGCGGGCGATCTCGACGGCTTCGTTGAGGTTGGTGGCGATCGGCTTCTCGCAGTACACGTGCTTGCCGGCGCGGATGGCCTTGGCCAGCAGCGTGGGGCGCATCTGCGTGGTGCCGGCGTCGAAGAAGACGGTGTCGTCCTTGTTCGCGAGCGCCTGGTCGAGGTCGGTGCCCCAGCGTGCGATGTTGTGGGCCTTGGCGAGCGCTTCCATCTTCTCGGCGTTGCGGCCGATGAGGATCGGGTCGGGCATGACCTTGTCGCCGTTCGACAGCGTCACGCCGCCCTGGGCGCGGATGGCGCAGATGGAGCGGATCAGGTGCTGGTTCATGCCCATGCGTCCGGTGACGCCGTGCATGATGATTCCGAGACGTTGGGTGGCCATCGTTTTCTTCCTTGGGATGCGAGAGGAGTGCTTCAGTAGACGGAACGCATGGCGTCCCACGAGATGCCGGCGCCGGGTTTGCCGGTGGCAAAGCCGGGCGCGGTGGCGAGCGAGGACAGATCGAGCTGTCCGTCGCGCAGGGCGAGGCGCGTGGCGCCATCGCTGGTTTCGTAGAGGCCGGGGTGCAACTGCGACAGCGCCTGCTGCTCGGCCTGGGGCACGGCGGCGAGGCCGTTGACGTAGTGGTGGCCGTTGCGTTCCACGTGCGACAGGCCGAGCCAGCCGACGAGCGCCAGGTCCTGCTGCACGCCGACGCCGGCCTGCATGGTCAGGTCTTCGCCGGAGAGGAAATGGCGCGGCTTGTCTTGTGCCGCATTCCAGTGCGCGCAGCGCGCGGCGTTGACCACCGACTTGTAGAAGCCCTTGCAGCTCTTGCTCGACACGCCGGTGTAGCCGAGCGTGCGGGCCTGCACGAAGGCGTCGAGCGTGCCGTCGGATTCGTCGACGAGCAGCGGAATGCGCTTGCCCAGTGCGGATACATCGCGCTGCAAGGCGGCATCGCGGCGGATCGGCTGTTCGACGAAGACGGTCTTCTGCGCGAGGCTCCACAGCACGGGCGTGGAAAGCATGCGGTCGAGAAAGACGGCGAAGTCGTCGGCATCGGCGTACTGCTCGTTGCCGTCGAGCGTGACGAGCTGCGCGTGGCCGTCGATCACGCGGGCGATGCGCTGGAGGCGGTCGATGTCCTGCGCGGTGTGGCCGCAGAGCTTGAGTTTGAAGTGCGTGAGGCCGTAGCGCTGCACGGCGGCCGCGAGCGTGGTGGGCAGGCCGTCGGCGGGGGCGTCGGGCCGCGCATCGCCGTCGTCGATGGCATCGGCCAGGCCGACGGTGTGGCGCGCGGCGATGCTGGCGCGCGGCGACCGGCTGGCCAGGAAGGCCGGCATGTCGAAGCCCGCGAGATCGTCGGCAAGGCCGCTGCCCGCGATGTCGATGCCGCACAGGTTGCCGCTCATGGCGCTGGCGAAGCTGGTGCCGGCGTGCAGGCACAGCGCGTCCATCACGGCGCGGTCGATCAACGCGGGGCCGTAGCTGGCCACCAGCGCCTGCAGGCCCTTGGCCTTCGCGCGGGCCTGCAGCGCGGCGTAGTTCGAGGCGAAGTGCGTCCAGGCGGTCTGCGCATCGTCTTCGCCGAGGTAGGCGTCGCGCGCATCGCGCAGCGCAAAGCGCAGCTGCTCGAAGTTCTGCTCGTTGTTCAGCGCGGGGTTCTTGTCGAACCACTTGGGAATCATCATCTCGGCCGCGCAGCCTTCGGTGGTGCGTCCGTCGGCGAAGCGGAGGCGTGCCCGCACGTACACCTGCGGGCAGGCCGTGACCGTGGCGGCTCCGAAGCGGAACGGCAGGCGCAGGGCCACGTCGCGCTCGGCGAAGCGGATCTCCTCGATGTGGAAACGGGGCGCGTCGGTCATGGCCGCCTCAGTGGTCCAGGATGCCCTGCGAGAAGAAATGCGCGCGCACCTGCTTGGTGTAGGCGCCGAACTCGGCCGAGGCCATGATGTCCAGCGTGCGCGGGCGCGGCAGTTCGATGTCGTACACGGCGGCGATCGAGCCGGGGCGCTCGCTCATCACGATCACGCGGTCCGACAGGAAGATGGCTTCGGGGATGCTGTGGGTGATCAGCATCACGGTCTTCTTCGACGCCATCCAGATGCGCTGCAGCTCCAGGTTCATCTTCTCGCGCGTCATTGCGTCGAGCGCGCCGAAGGGCTCGTCCATCAACAGCACCGACGGGTCGTGCAGCAGCGCACGGCAGATCGAGGCGCGTTGCTGCATGCCACCCGACAGCTGCCACGGGTACTTGCCTTCGAAGCCCTTGAGGCCCGCCATGTCCATGAGCTCGCGCGCCCGGGCCTGCGAAGCGGCCTTGGGCAGGTGGCGCATTTCGGCCTGCAGCAGGATGTTGTTTTCCACGCTGCGCCAGGGCAGCAGCACGGCGCCCTGGAACACGATGCCCACGTCCTTCTGCGGCCCCTTGATGGGCTTGCCGGCCAGCGTGAGCTCGCCGCCGCTGATCGGCAGCAGGCCCGCGACCATCTTGAGCAGCGTGCTCTTGCCGCAGCCCGAGGGGCCGACGACGGAGACGAACTCGCCTTCCCGGATGGCGAAGTCGAGCGGCTTGAGCGATTCGACCGGGCCGTCCTTGCTCTGGTAGGTCTTCGAGACGCCGCGCGCTTCGATCAGGTTGACTTGGGACATGGGATGCGTGAGAGGTGGCAACAGCGAGCGCGCAGGGCAGGGAATCAGTTCGGCAGGAAGTCGAGGGTCACGTAGTCTTCCGGCTTGCCGCGCGTGGACGCATCCATGCCGCCGTACTGCACCAGCAGGTCCAGCGAGTCGTTGACGTTCTTCATCGCCACGCGGAACGGCCGCTGGTTGGCCGTGTCCTTCGTGTGGTACAGCGCCACGCTCTGCTTCATGCCGACGATGAGCGTGTCGCGCACGCCGGCCTTCGGGTTGGCCTTGAGCATCGCGTCCACGGCCGCCTCGGGGCTCTTCTCGGCGGCTTCGGCGGCCTTGGTCGAGGCGCGCATGAAGCGCTTCACGAGGTCGGGGTTCTCGGTCAGCAGGTTCTTGTTGGTGATGATCCCGGAGCTGATCTGGTTCACGCCCGAGTCGGCAAAGCGGATCGGCGTCACGGGCTTGCCGGTGGCGTCCTGCAGCTTGATGGCCTGGTCCATCACGTAGCCCAGCAGCAGGTCGGCCTGGCCGTTGGTCACCGCATTGAGCTTGGTCTGCGCGTCGCCCGAGACGATCTTCACCTGCTCGGGCTTGATGTTGTTGACCTTGAGGAACAGTGGCCACATCTGCGACATCGAATCGCCCGGCGTCACGGCCACGGTCTTGCCGACGATGTCCTTGGGCGTCTTGATGTTCTTCTCGGTGAAGCCCATGACCGACATCGGGCTCACCTGGAACAGCACGCCGGTCGACTTCAGCGGCGCGCCCTTGGCAGCCGCCTTGATCATCGTGGTGACGTCGATGTAGCCGAAGGTCGCCGACTTGGCGGCCACCGCCTGCGCGGTGACGGCGGAGCCTCGGCCTTCCTGGATGTCCAGGTCGATGCCTTCCTCGGCGTAGAAGCCCTTGTCCTTGCCGAGGAAGAAGGTCGCGTGCTCGCTGTACAGGTACCAGTTGAGCATCAGCGTGACCTTGTCCTTCGGCTTGTCGCCCTGCGCGTGGGCGGGGGCGATGGCGAAGGTGGCGAGCGCGGCTGCGGCAAGCAGCGAGGGAAGCAGTTTCTTCATGGCGTTGTCTCCGGGAGTTTTCTGGGTATGGCGAAGGAACTCAGTGCGCGTGGCGCTGGGAGGCGTGCCACGGAATCATCACGCGCTCGACGAGGTCGACGGCGACGAAAAGGATCACGCCGATGCTCGACAGCACCACGAGCGCAGCGAACATCAAGGGCAGGTCGAAGTTGCCGTTGGCCACCTGCAGCACGTAGCCGATGCCCGAGTTGGAGCCGACGAACTCGCCGACCACCGCGCCCACCACGGCCAGCGTGACCGACACCTTCAGGCCGCTGAAGATCGCGGGCAGGGCCTGCGGCAGGCTGATCTTGAAGAAGGTCTGCAGGCGGCTCGCGCCCATCGAGCGGGCCAGGTCGAGCATGTCGGGCTCGACCGACTTGAAGCCCATCACCGTGGACACCACCACCGGGAAGAAGCCCAGCAGGAAGGCGCTGATCACCTTCGGAAAGATGCCGAAGCCGAACCACACCACGAACAGCGGCGCGATCGCCACCTTGGGAATGCTCTGCGAGAACACCAGCAGCGGGTACACGTACGACTCGACCAGCCGCGAGTAGGCGATGACCATCGCGATCGGAATGCCGATGAGGATCGTGAGGCCGAAGCCGCCCAGCGTGGCGAGCGTGGTCTTCCAGCTTTCGGCCAGCAGGCGCGGCCATTCGGCCACGAGCTGCTTCACCACCTCCCACGGCGGGGGAACGAGGTAGGCCGGAATCTTGAAGAGGCGGATCACCAGGTCCCACAGCACCAGCAGCAACAGGATCAGGAAGAACGGGCGCAGGGCCGGGGAGAGCAGGAGCTTGCGGAACATGGCGGCGACGACGACGGGAGCCTCTGGGTTCGGACTACGGCTGGACCGACAGGCCCGCGGCCTTCACGAGCTGCGCGTTGCTCGCGATCTCGTCCTTGATGTAGGCGTCGAACTGCTCGGGCTTGAGCGTCCAGGCGTCGGCGCCCAGCTTGAGGAAGCGCTCCTTCACCTCGGGCGTGGCCAGGGCCTTGACCACCTCGTCGTGCAGGCGGTTGACGACGTCGCGCGGCGTCTTGGCGGGCGCCATCATGCCGATCCAGAAGTTGAACTCGGAGCCGGGCACGCCGGCCTCGGTGGTGGTGGGCACGTCGGGCAGGGCGGCGGCGCGCTTGGGCGAACCCACGGCCAGTGCGAGCAGCTGGCCGTCCTTGATCTGGCCGATGACGGGCGCGATGGGCGAGAAGTAGTAGTCGACGCGGCCCGAGAGCACTTCGGTGACGGCCTCGCCCGATCCCTTGAAGGGGATGTTGGTCGCGTCGATCTTCGCGGCCATCTTGAACTTCTCGGCGTTCAGATGCGTGGCGCTGCCCTGGCCGGCCGAGGCGAAGTTCATGCTGCCGGGCTTGGCGCGCGCGGCGGCCAGCAGCTGCGGCAGGGTCTTGATGTTCTTGCTCGGCGAGATGACGAGCGCGTTGGGCAGCGACGAGATCGGCGTGACGCCCGCGAAGTCGTGCAGCGTGTCGAAGGGCAGCTTGGCGAAGGTGGAGGGGCTGACCGTGTGCGACGACGAATGGATCATCACCGTGTAGCCGTCGGGCGCGGCCGTGGCCACCGCCTGCTGGCCGATGGTGCCGCTGGCGCCGCCGCGGTTGTCGATGACCAGCGTCTGGCCCATGCTGAGGCTCATCTTGTCGGCGATGGCGCGGGCAATGATGTCCGTCGTGCTGCCGGCGGCGAACGGAACGATCACGCGGATCGGCTTGGTGGGGTAGCCGTTCTGCGCCGCAGACAGACCCGGCAGCAGGGCGGCGATGCAGGTCAGCGAGGCAAGGACGGTGGTGCGTGCAGTGCTGGCAAAGGGCTTCAAGGGGTGTCTCCGCGCGGTCGGGCCGCATGCTTGGATCGATCAATTCACCAATGAGTGAATTGCCGATTCTAGAAACGGCTGCGCCGCAGCGTCAACGGCGGCCGCCTAGTGAATACCCGGAGAGCGAGGAAGAGGGGGCGCGGCCCGCTGCGGGACGCGCGCCGATCGGTCAGGTCAGTGCAGGACGTAGCCCAGCACGAGGTCGGTCATGTGCGAGAGGCGTTGCGCCATCGCCTTGGGGGCACGCAGGTCACGCCCGAAGATGGCCGACAGCGTGTGGTTGTTCGAGAGGTAGAAGTAGCACAGCGAGGCGATCGAGATGTACAGCTGCACCGGGTCGACGCCGGCGCGAAAGAGGTTGTCCTTCTTGCCGCGCTCGAGCACGGTGTCGAGCAGCTGCACCAGCGGCGAGTTCATCTCCTGGATGCGGTCGGAGCGCTTCAGGTGCGCGGCGCCGTGCAGGTTCTCGCTGTTGAGCAGCGTGATGAACTCGGGATGCTCCAGGTAGTAGTGCCAGGTGAACGACACCAGCTGGCGGATCGCCTCGACGGGCTCGATCTCGTCCAGGTGCAGGCGCTGCTCGGCGGCGCGGATGTCGGCGTACACGCGTTCCAGCACGGCCAGGAACAGGTCGTCCTTGCTGCCGAAGTAGTAGTAGATGAGGCGCTTGTTCAGGCCCGCGCGCTCGGCGATGCTGTCCATGCGCGCACCGGCCAGGCCGCGCGCGGCGAACTCGTCGCGCGCCGACGCGAGGATGGCCAGCTGCGAGCGGTCGGCGTCGCGCGAGCGTGGCTCGAGCGTTTCGGGCAAAGAGTCCTTGGGGGCCTTCATGACGCGAATTTAACCAATTGGGGAATTAAGACAAGGCGTGGAAGGCAGGCACACATAATCGCCGGAGACATTTGCAACTGAGGTTCGAACTTTCCATGAGTACATCACAACCCGCGGGCCACCTGATCGTCGAGTGCCTGGTCGAACAAGGCATGCAACTCGCCTTCGGCGTGCCGGGCGAGAGCTTCCTGGCGGTGCTCGACGGCTTCCATGCCTACCGCGACCGCGCGCGTTTCGTGGTGAACCGGCAGGAGGGCGGCGCGGCCTTCATGGCCGAGGCGCACGGCAAGCTCACCGGGCGCCCGGGCGTGTGCTTCGTGACGCGCGGGCCGGGTGCGACCAATGCCTCGATCGGCGTGCACAACGCATTCCAGGATTCGACGCCGATGGTGCTGTTCGTGGGCGACGTCGGCAGCGACTTCCGTGACCGCGAAGCCTTCCAGGAAGTGGACTACGCCAGCTTCTTCGGGCCGAGCACCAAGGGTTTCGCCAAGCGCGTGGAGCGCATCGACGACGCCGACCGCATTCCCGAGTACATCGCGCGCGCCTTCGCCACCGCGATGAACGGCCGGCCGGGCCCGGTCGTGCTGGTGCTGCCCGAGGACATGCTGCGCACCGAGACGGCGGCACGGCCGCTGGCGCGCGTGGAAGCGGTCCAGCCGTGGAGCGACCCGGGCGCGCTGCGCACGCTGCGCGAGCTGCTGCTGAAGTCGCAGCGCCCGCTGCTGATCGCCGGCGGCGGCGGCTGGACGCCGCAGGCCGCGCAGGCGCTGCAGCGCTTCGCCGAGAACTGGCGCCTGCCGGTGGCGAACGCCTTCCGCTTCCAGGACACCTTCGACAACCACCACCCGCAGTACGCGGGCGACGTCGGCATCGCCATCAACCCGAAGCTCGCGCAGCACGTGAAGGACGCCGACCTGGTGCTGGCCATCGGCCCGCGCCTGGGCGAGATGACGACCGGCGGCTACACGCTGCTCGAAGCACCGAAGGCCAAGCAGACGCTGGTGCACATCCATGCGAGCGCCGAGGAACTGAACCGCGTCTACCAGGCCGACCTGGCGATCAATGCCGGCATGAGCGCCGCGGCGCGCAGCCTCGAGGTGCTGAGCGCGCCGCCGTCGCTGCCGTGGGAAGCCTGGACGCAACAGCTGCACGCGGACTACGAAGCCTGGCTGCAGCCGCAGGCGCTCGCCGGCATGCCGGCCGAGACGCCACGCGGCGCGGTCGACATGGCCGCCGTGGTGGCGCTGCTGCAGAAGCACCTGCCCGCGGATGCGGCCATCACCAACGGCGCCGGCAACTTCGCGAGCTGGGTGCACCGCTACTTCCGCTACCACGGGCTCGCCAAGGGCGCCAAGACGCAGCTGGCGCCCACCAGCGGTGCGATGGGCTACGGCGTGCCGGCGGGCATTGCCGCGAGCATCGCCACCGGGCGCGTGGCCTTCACCATCGCGGGCGACGGCGACTTCTTGATGAACGGGCAGGAGCTGGCCACGGCCTCGCAGCACGGCGGCAAGAGCATCGTCGTGCTGCTCAACAACGGCATGTTCGGCACGATCCGCATGCACCAGGAGCGCGAGTACCCCGAGCGCACCAGCGGCACCGCGCTGCGCAACCCCGACTTCTGCGGGCTGGCGCGTGCGTATGGCTACGCGGCCGAGCGCGTCACCGAGACGGCGCAGTTCGAGGCGGCGCTGCTGCGCGCGCTGGCGGCCGACACGGGCACGCTGATCGAGATCCCGCTCGACCCCGAAGTGATCACCACGCGCGGCACGCTGGCGTCGATCACGCGCGCGGCGAAGCAGCAGGCGCAGGGCTGAGCGTCACGCGATGGCGGGCCACCTCGTCGCGCAGCGCGGGCGAGCGCAGTTCGAAGACGTCGAACAGGCCGAGCGCGTCGAGCGTGGGAATCAGCGCCGCGAGGTCGTCGCGGGCGACGCGGCGTTCGTCGGCCGTGGCGTTGGCGTCTTCGAGCACGCGCGCATTGGCGAGGAAAGCGCCGACCGAGCCCTTGCGCACGGTGTGGCCGTCGATGACGGTGAAGTCCTGTCCGTCGGGAATGAGGTCTTGCGCTTTCATGGCGGTTCCTTGGTGGAGATGCGTCCAATGCTAGGCGGCGGGGCGCTGCTCGGCTTGCGGCGCGGGGCCAATCGATACCGCCCGCGGGCCAGCCATGGCGGTTGAGTCGCCCGCGACGCTCTGGCGCTACGCGCACGAAGCACCGCGCGTCACGGGCTATCACGCGCACGAGACTGGCCAGCTGTTCGCGCTGCGTGAGGGCCTGCAGGTCATCGAGACGCCTGCGGGCCGCTGGGTGCAGCCGCCGGGATGGATCGGTTGGATTGCGCCGCGCTGCGCCCATGCCGCACAGAGCTTCGGTGCCACGTCGGGGTGGAGCCTGCACATCGATGCGTCGGATGCGGCGGCGCTGCCGGACGGGCCGCATGTCTTTGCCGCCACGCCGCTGGTGCGGGAGCTGGTGGCGCGGCTGATGTCGCTGGAGGCATCCGATGCGCTGCTGGAGCCCCGCCGCACGCGACTGGTGGGTGTGCTGGTCGACGAACTGGCGGCCAGTGGGCGCGAGTCGCTGCACCTGCCCATGCCGCAGGACCCGCGGCTGGTGGCGATGGCGAGCGCAATGGCGAACGATCCGGCGTTGGCCGACGGCATCGACGACTGGGCCGATCGCATCGGCATGGCCCGCCGCACGCTCACGCGCCGCTTCGCTGCAGAGACCGGATGGAGCTTCGCGCAGTGGCGCCAGCAGGCGCGCTTGCTGAAGGCGGTGGAGTTGCTGAGTCTGGGTGAGTCGGTGACGGCCGTGGCACTGACGGTGGGCTACAGCTCGGTGAGCGCCTTCATCGAGGCCTTCCGCAAGCACTTCAGCTGCACGCCCGCGCGTTTCTTCGAGGCGGGCGAGGGCTTGCTGCAGGCGAAAAAAAAGCCCGCATGACGCGGGCTTTTTGACTCAGGAGCACGAGGCCCCCGAACGCTTACTTGACGTGCTTGCCAATCAGCGCAGCCAGTTCGAACATCGAAACCTGGGCCTTGCCGAAGATTTCCTTCAGCTTGGCGTCGGCGTTGATGTTGCGCTTGTTGGCCTTGTCTTGCAGGTTGTTCTTCTTGATGTAGTCCCACAGCTTGCTCACCACAGCGGTGCGCGGCAGAGGCGTCGAACCGACCACAGCGGCCAGGGCCGGGCTGGGGGTCAGGGCCTTCATGAACGCAGCGTTGGGAGTGCGCTTCTTGGCGGGAGCAGCCTTCTTTGCAGGAGCAGCCTTCTTCGCCGGTGCAGCCTTCTTTGCAGGAGCCGCAGCCTTCTTGGCGGGCGCCGCTGCCTTCTTGGCCGGAGCGGCCTTCTTTGCAGGAGCCGCAGCCTTCTTTGCGGGAGCGGCCTTCTTTGCCGGAGCTTTCTTGGCCGGAGCCTTCTTTGCAGTTGCCATGGTTGATTTCCTTTTTTGGTTGAACGTTCACCAATGAAAAACTTGCGTCTCCAGTGGCAATGCGGATGCTAAATGAGAAAAAACGCGTTTCCAAGGGAAAAAGCGCTTTTTTCATTGGGAGCTGTTGTTTTTTCAGAGGGGCGAAGGGACGTTGTTCACGTTCGTCGCCCCGGCCACGTCGCCAGCACCACGCCCACGAGGGCGATCGCGAACGCAAGCAGCTGCGGCGAAGTGAGGTTTTCCCCGAGCACGAGCACGCCCACGAGGGCCGCGCTGACGGGCAGCAAGACAGTGAAGACACCCGCTTGTGCCGCTGGTACGTGGCGAAGTCCGGTCATCCACAGCCACACGGTCCAGATGCTGGCGGCCAGTGCGTAGGCCACGAGCAGTGCCCAGGTGCCGAAGCGCACGGCGGTGAAGTCGAACTGCAGCGCGAACCAGATGCCGAAGGGCATCGACAGCACGAAGCCCCACAGGTTGATGAGCGAGGCGATGCGCTTGGGCCCCAGCTTGCCGGTGAGCGACTTGCCGATCACCGCGTAGGCGGCCTCGCAGAGCACCGCGCAGAACACGAGCAGGTTGCCCAGCCAGGGCATCGACGGTGCGCCGACCGTAGGGCCGGTGGTGGCCGGTGCATGCGTCGGCGTGAATGCGAGCAGGCCGATGCCGAGCGCGGCGCAGCCGATGGCCAGCCCGATGCGCGCCGTGATGCGCTCGCGCAGGAAGAGCCAGCTCGCCACCGCGACCACTGCGGGGATCGACGCCATGATCACGCCCGCCGACACGGCGCTGGTGAGGCTCACGCCGAACAGCATGCAGATCGAGAACAGGAAGTTGCCGAGGAAGGACTCGAGGAACACGAGCCCGCGCGTGCGTGCGCTCATGGGCGGCTCGTCGGGCGTGGGCTGGAGCCAATGCGGCATGGCGAGCGCCGCGATGCCGAAGCGCAGCCAGGCCAGCAGCAGCACCGGGAAGGCGGCCACCAGCGGCTTGGAGAGGGCGACGTAGATGCCGACGAGCGACATGCTCAAGGCCAGGCAGCCGTAGGCCACGAGGCGGCCGGAGGTGGAAGCGGCGGGGTTCAATAGACTGGGCGCTGGTTGTTGATCGGATGGATTCGATGATGCCCCACGTTCTTGTCTACGGCACGCTGCGGCGCGACGGGTGCAACGACATCGCGCGCTACCGGCCGGCGCCGGTGTTCGTCGGCGAGGCCTTCATCGCCGGCACGCTGTACGACCTGGGTGCGTACCCGGGCGTGGTGCTCGGCGGGGCAGGGCGCGTGAAGGGCGAGGTCTATCGCATCGCACCGGAGGTCGAGCGCGAACTCGACCGGCTCGAAGAAGTGGCGGACGACGATTCGGGCGAGTACATCCGGCGCAGCGTGCGTGTGGCGGTGGGCGCGCAATCGATCGACTGCCTGGTCTACGAGATCCATCCGACGCGCATCGCGGGCCGACGCGTGATCGACGGCGGCGACTGGATCGCGCATGCGGCGGACATCGCGGCGGAAGCGCGTTCGTTTTCACAACCGAAAGAGTGATTCCGCATCGCGAAAACTCGAACTGCTGCGCCGCAATATTTTTTCTCGATATGAGAAAAATAATTTCTCATTGAGAAATATCTCCGTAAGTTGTTGATTTCGTTGGTTCAAAAATATGTCTTCTATAAGACATAAGAGTCCGCAATCGGATTACAGTAACCCCACGGCCGCAACGCCAACCTTCAATCAACCTCACGGAGTGACCATGCCCCAGACCCTGAACGAACAACTGAGCCGCGAACAGCAAATTGCCGCCCTCGAAAAGGACTGGGCCACCAACCCGCGCTGGAAGGGCGTGAAGCGCGGCTACAGCGCAGCCGACGTGGTTCGCCTGCGTGGTTCGCTCCCCATCGAGCACACGCTGGCCAAGCGCGGCGCTGAAAAGCTCTGGGACAAGATCAACGGCGGCGCCAAGAAGGGCTACGTGAACGCCTTCGGCGCGATCTCTGCTGGCCAAGCCATGCAGCAAGCCAAGGCCGGCCTGGAAGCCGTGTACCTGTCGGGCTGGCAAGTCGCCGCCGACGGCAACACGTCTGAAACCATGTACCCCGACCAGTCGCTGTACGCCTACGACTCGGTGCCGACGATGGTCCGTCGCATCAACAACACCTTCAAGCGCGCCGACGAGATCCAGTGGGGCCGCGGCATCAACCCGGGCGACAAGGAATTCATCGACTACTTCCTGCCGGTCGTGGCCGACGCAGAGGCCGGCTTCGGCGGCGTGCTGAACGCTTTCGAACTGATGAAGAACATGATCGCGTCGGGCGCTGCCGGCGTGCACTTCGAAGACCAGCTGGCGGCCGTCAAGAAGTGCGGCCACATGGGCGGCAAGGTGCTCGTGCCGACGCAGGAAGCCTGCGAGAAGCTGATCTCGGCACGTTTCGCCGCCGACGTCATGGGCGTGTCGACCATCGTCCTGGCGCGCACCGACGCGGAAGCCGCGAACCTGATCACGTCCGACCACGACGCCAACGACAAGCCTTTCCTGACGGGCGAGCGCACGCAAGAAGGCTTCTACCGCGTCAAGAACGGCCTGGAGCAAGCCATCAGCCGCGGCGTCGCCTACGCACCGTACGCCGACCTGGTGTGGTGCGAAACCGGCGTGCCGGACATCGGCTTCGCCCGTGAGTTCGCGCAAGCCGTGCACGCCGCCTGCCCTGGCAAGCTGCTGTCGTACAACTGCTCGCCGTCGTTCAACTGGAAGAAGAACCTGGACGACAAGCAGATCGCCTCGTTCCAGGAAGACCTGTCGGCGCTGGGCTACAAGTACCAGTTCATCACGCTGGCCGGCATCCACATCAACTGGTTCAACACCTTCCAGTTCGCCCACGCCTACGCCCGCGGCGAAGGTATGAAGCACTACGTGAACATGGTGCAGGAACCCGAGTTCGCCGCACGCGACAAGGGCTACACCTTCGTGTCGCACCAGCAGGAAGTCGGCGCCGGCTACTTCGACGACGTGACCACCGTGATCCAGGGCGGCTCGTCCAGCGTGAAGGCGCTGACCGGTTCGACCGAAGAAGAACAGTTCCACTGAGCTGCCTTCGCTGATCGCTGAGTGACGGCGCGCTGCGCTGTCACCCCCGAGCCCGGCCCTGCGCCGGGCTTTTTCGTGGGTTCGGACTCGAAAGAACGGCTTCCACAGCCTGAGCAGGCAGCGGCTAGAATCCCCCCCCTCTGCACTCAACAAGAGCGAGAAAGGCACCTTGGTTATGACACCGCGAACTACCCCGCAAGGATTCAGCGGCTTTTTCTTCTTCGAAGGAAAGGGCCGGTAGCCCCGCGCTCGCTGGTTTTTCCAGCGCACCAACCAAGCAAAGCGCGGCATCCACCGCGCTTTTTTGTTTTTCTCCCCGAGGTTTTCACATGATCCAGATCACGCTCCCCGACAACTCGCGCCGCGAGTTCCCCGGCCCGGTTTCGGTGGCCGAAGTGGCCCAGTCCATCGGCCCCGGCCTCGCCAAGATGACGGTGGCCGGCAAGATCGACGGCAAGCTCGTCGATGCCAGCGACGTCATCGACCATGACGCCAAGCTGCAGATCATCACGCCCAAGGACGACGAGGGCCTGGAGATCATCCGCCACTCGACGGCCCACCTGGTCGGTCACGCGGTGAAGCAGCTGTATCCGACGGCCAAGATGGTGATCGGGCCTGTGATCGACGAAGGCTTCTACTACGACATCTCGTTCGAGCGCCCGTTCACGCCCGAAGACATGGCCGCCATCGAGGCGCGCATGCGCGAGCTGATCGCGCAGGACTACGACGTGATCAAGAAGATGACGCCGCGCGCGGAAGTCATCGAGGTCTTCAAGTCGCGTGGCGAGGACTACAAGCTGCGCCTCGTCGAAGACATGCCCGACGAGCAGGCCATGGGCCTGTACTACCACCAGGAATACGTTGACATGTGCCGCGGCCCGCACGTGCCGAACACGCGTTTCCTGAAGGTCTTCAAGCTCACGAAGCTGGCCGGCGCCTACTGGCGCGGCGACGCCAAGAACGAGCAGCTGCAGCGCATCTACGGCACGGCCTGGGCCGACAAGAAGCAGCTCGACCAGTACATCCAGCGCATCGAGGAAGCCGAGAAGCGCGACCACCGACGCTTGGGCAAGGAACTCGACCTGTTCCACATCGACGAGGTGGCGCCGGGGGTGGTGTTCTGGCACCCCAAGGGCTGGGCGGTCTGGCAGCAGGTCGAGCAGTACATGCGCGGCATCTACCGCGACACGGGCTACTGGGAAGTGAAGGGCCCGCAGATCCTGGACAAGAGCCTGTGGGAGAAGACGGGCCACTGGCAGAACTACCGCGACAACATGTTCACAACGGAGTCGGAGAAGCGCGAGTACGCGCTCAAGCCGATGAACTGCCCGGGCCACGTGCTGATCTTCAAGAGCGACCTGCGCAGCTACCGCGACCTGCCGTTGCGCTACGGCGAGTTCGGCCAGTGCCACCGCAACGAGCCCAGCGGCGCGCTGCACGGCATCATGCGCGTGCGCGGTTTCACGCAGGACGACGGCCACATCTTCTGCACGGAAGACCAGATCCTCGACGAATGCATCGCCTACACGGCGCAGCTGCAGAAGGTCTATGCCGACTTCGGCTTCACGGACATTCTCTACAAGGTCGCCACGCGGCCCGAAAACCGCGTCGGTTCCGACGAACTGTGGGACAAGGCCGAGCACGCGGTGATGGAATCGCTGCGCCGTTCGGGCGTGGACTTCGTCATCTCGCCCGGCGACGGCGCCTTCTACGGCCCGAAGATCGAATACACGCTGCGCGACGCCATCGGTCGTCACTGGCAGTGCGGCACGATGCAGGTCGATTTCAACACGGCCGAGCGCTTGGGCGGCGAATACGTCACGGAATCGAGCGGCCGCGCCCACCCGGTGATGCTGCACCGCGCCATCGTCGGCAGCCTCGAGCGCTTCATTGGCATGCTCATCGAACACCACTCCGGCGCCATGCCCGCGTGGCTCGCTCCGGTGCAGGTGGCGGTGCTCAATATCAGCGAAGGACAGGCCGACTACGCTGCGCAAGTTGCGAAAACGCTGCAAAATCAAGGGCTTAGAGTTCAGCTGGATCTGCACAACGAAAAGATTACGTATAAAATACGGAAGCATTCGTTGCAAAAGCTCCCTTACATCCTCGTCGTGGGTGACAAGGAAAAGGAAGCAGGTGCCGTCGCAGTGCGCGCCCGGGGCAATCAAGACCTCGGTGCAATGTCCCTCGAATCGTTCACGCAACGGCTCGTCCAGGACGTTGCTGACAAGCGTTGATTTGTCTCTGAAACACCCCATATGTTTCTCTGCCATCTCGTGCCGCCTGTCCGCGAAGACTGAGCGGCGATCGCTACAGATTTTGTAGCAAACTTTGAAGGATTCTGACCATCGCTACTGCATTTCGCGACCGCCGCCACCGCGAGGAACGCCAACACCGCCTGAACCGGGAAATCATGGCCCCGGAAGTCCGCCTGGTCGGCCCGGAAAACGAGCCATTGGGTGTCATGAGCCTTTCCGAAGCCTTGCGCCTTGCGGGTGAGGCCGACGTGGATCTGGTGGAGGTCGTTGCTGCGGCCAATCCGCCCGTGTGCCGCCTGATCGAGTACGGAAAGTTCAAGTACCACGAGCAGAAGAAGGCAGCCGAGGCGAAGTCGAAGCAGAAGGTCATCGAGGTCAAGGAAATCAAGTTCCGGCCCGGTACCGACGATGGCGACTACAACATCAAGATGCGCAACATCAGGCGCTTTCTTGAAGAGGGCGACAAATGCAAGATCACGCTGCGCTTCCGCGGCCGCGAGATCACGCACCAGGAGCTCGGTCTGGCACTCTTGCAGCGTATTCGCGACGAGCTGGGCGACACGATCATGGTCGAGCAGTTCCCGAAGCTGGAAGGCCGTCAGATGATCATGATGATCGCACCGGGCCGCAAGAAGGTTGGCGGCGCGGCGCCGAAGCCGACAGCAGATGCTGCGCCGGCAGCAGCGCCCACGGCAACCGCCTGAGGCATTTGCAGTAGACGGGTTTTGAAGGGATTTCGCCCTGGCCCGCATTTCGAAAGAAGTGCAGGCGGGGGCGAGATAAAGAAGTGTCTCGGGGCCAACAAGTCCGTGGAGTATCCGCGGCGCCTCACGAGCACAAACTAAAGGAGCATTTACATGCCCAAAATGAAGACCAAGAGCAGCGCGAAAAAACGTTTCCGCGTTCGTCCCGGTGGCACCGTCAAGCGCGGTCAAGCCTTCAAGCGTCACATCTTGACGAAGAAGACCACCAAGAACAAGCGTCACCTGCGTGGTGCAGTCGCAGTGCATGAAACCAACATGGTTTCTGTCGCCGCCATGCTGCCCGGCCGTGGCATTTAATTCAGACGAACAAGGAGTAAACACATGCCTCGCGTCAAACGTGGTGTAACGGCTCGCGCCCGCCACAAAAAAGTTCTCGCACTCGCCAAGGGTTTTCGCGGTCGCCGCGGTAATGTCTTCCGCGTCGCCAAACAGGCGGTGATGAAGGCTGGGCAATACGCCTACCGTGACCGTCGTACCAAGAAGCGCGTGTTCCGTCAGCTGTGGATCGCGCGTATCAACGCCGCCTCGCGTGAACTGGGCCTGACCTACAGCCAGTTCGCCAACGGCATCCGCAAGGCCGGTATCGAGATCGACCGCAAGATGCTTGCGGACATCGCCGTGCACGACAAGGCCGCTTTTGCCGGCATCGTGGAGCAGGTCAAGGCCAAGCTGGCTGCTTGATTTTGCACAGCAGGTCGCCGTCTCCGGACGGCTTCTTGCGCCCACGGCTCAAGGGCTGGCGCTTGAAAAGGCTCCAGCTCTTTTTTATTTCCCCTCGAAGATTTTTGTTGCTATGAACGAGTTGGACTCCCTGGTCGACACCGCACGCGCCGCCTTCGCTGAAGCGAAAACGCCCGCAGAGCTCGAAAACGCCAAGGCTCAGTTCCTTGGCAAGTCGGGCCGCATCACCGAGCTGATGAAGGGCATGGCTGCGCTGAGTGTCGAAGAGAAGAAGTCCCGCGGCGCTGCGATCAACGTCGGCAAGCAGGCCATCGAGGCTGCACTGACCGATCGCCGCCAGCAACTCGCCGACGAAGAGCTTTCGCTGCAGCTGCGCGCCGAAGCGCTCGACGTGAGCCTGCCCGGCCGCCACCGCGCCGGCGGCGGACTGCACCCCGTGAGCCGCACGCTGGAGCGCATCGAGGAAATCTTCTCGAGCATGGGCTTCGACGTGGCCGACGGCCCCGAGATCGAGAGCGACTGGCACAGCTTCACCTCGCTCAACAACCCGCCGAACCACCCGGCGCGTTCGATGCAGGACACCTTCTACGTCGACCTCAAGGGCGACGACGGCATCCCGTACAACCTGCGTCCGCACACCAGCCCGATGCAGGTGCGCTACGCCCACCAGCACACCAAGAAGTACGCGGCCGAGTTCGCCGCTGCGGCAGCAGACACCACCGGCACTGTGAAGGCGCCCGAGATCCGCGTGATCGCGCCGGGCCGGACCTACCGCGTCGACAGCGACGCCACTCACTCGCCCATGTTCCACCAGTGCGAAGGCCTGTGGCTCGGCGAGAACGTGAGCTTCAAGGACCTGAAGGTCGTCTTCACTGACTTCTGCCGCACCTTCTTCGAGCGCGACGACCTCGTGCTGCGTTTCCGCCCCAGCTTCTTCCCGTTCACCGAGCCGAGCGCCGAGATCGACATCCAGTTCGCGAGCGGCCCGTTGGCCGGCCGCTGGCTCGAAGTCGCCGGCTCGGGCCAGGTGCACCCGAACGTCGTGCGCAACATGGGCCTGGACCCCGAGCGCTACATCGGCTTCGCCTTCGGCATGGGCCCCGACCGGCTCACGATGCTGCGCTACGGCGTGAACGACCTGCGCCTCTTCTTCGACGGCGACCTGCGTTTTCTCTCGCAGTTCCAGTAAGCACGTCCTTTCCACAGATAGAAAAACCAGATCGAGATCGAAGAGATGCAATTCCCGGAATCCTGGCTGCGCGAGTTCTGCAATCCGCCCCTCGACAGCGCCGCACTGGCCGAAACGCTCACCATGGGCGGCTTCGAGGTCGAAGAGCGCCGTCCGGTGGCGCCGCCTTTCACGCGCATCGTGGTCGGCGAAATCAAGGAAGCCGAGCAGCACCCGAATGCCGACCGCCTGCGCGTGTGCCAGGTCGACGTGGGGCAGGGCGCCTTGCTGAACATCGTGTGCGGTGCGCCCAATGCGCGCGTCGGCATCAAGGTGCCGTGCGCCCTCGTCGGCGCCGAACTGCCACCGGGTGAAGACGGCAAACCCTTCCTCATCAAGCTCGGCAAGCTGCGCGGCGTCGAGAGCCAAGGCATGCTGTGCTCGGCGCGCGAACTGAAGCTGAGCGAAGACCACGGCGGCCTGCTCGAACTCGGCGCCGACGCACCCCTCGGCGCCGACGTGCGCGACGTGCTCAAGCTCGACGACGCGCTGCTCACCCTCAAACTCACACCCAATCTGGCGCACGGCCTCAGTGTGTACGGCGTGGCGCGCGAACTTGCCGCGCTCACCGGCGCACCGCTGAAGACGCCAGCCATCGCCCCCGTGGCCACGTCGTTCTCCGATGTGCTGCCCGTCAAGGTCGAGGCACCCGACCTGTGCGGTCGTTTCTCTGGCCGCATCGTGCGCGGCGTGAACACCAAGGTCGCGACGCCGGCCTGGATGGTCGAACGCCTCGCGCGCTGCGGCCAGCGCAGCGTGACGCCGCTGGTCGACATCTCGAACTACGTGATGTTCGAGTACGGCCAGCCCAGCCACATCTTCGACCTCGACAAGATCCACGGCGGCCTGACGGTGCGCTGGGGCAAGGCGGGCGAACAGCTCAAGCTGCTCAACGGCACGACGATCACCGTCGACGAAAAGGTCGGCGTCATCGCCGACGACCGCGAAGTCGAATCGCTCGCCGGCATCATGGGCGGCGACGCCACCTCGGTGTCCGACGACACGCGCAACATCTACGTCGAGGCCGCGTTCTGGTGGCCCGAGGCCGTGCAGGGCCGTTCGCGCCGCTTCAACTTCTCGACCGACGCCGGCCACCGCTACGAGCGCGGCGTCGACCCGAGCCGCACCGTGCAGATCATCGAGCGCATCACGCAACTGGTCGTCGAGATCTGCGGCGGCGAAGCCGGCAAGATGGACGACCAGACGCTGCGCCTGCCCGAAGCCGCGGCCGTCACGCTGCGCGTGGCCCGCGCCGCGCGCGTCATCGGCATGCCGCTGACGCAGGCGCAATGCGCCGATGCGCTCCACCGCCTCGGTTTCGCGATCACCGAAGGCGAAGGCACGCTGACCGTCACGCCGCCGCCGCACCGCTTCGACCTGCTGATCGAGGAAGACCTCATCGAAGAAGTGGCGCGCCTGATCGGCTTCAACAACCTGCCGACCACCGCGCCGCTCGCGCCCATCACGGCCCGCGTGCGGCCCGAAGCGCAGCGCAGCCGCTTCGCTGTGCGTCGCAGCGTTGCAGCGCTGGGTTACCAGGAAACCATCAACTTCAGTTTTGTCGAGGCGCATTGGGAGCAGGACCTTGCGGGCAACGCCAACCCGGTCAAGCTGCTGAACCCCATTGCCAGCCAGATGAGCGTGATGCGCTCGTCGCTGCTCGGTTCGCTGCTGCAGGTGCTCAAGTTCAACCTCGACCGCAAGGCGCCGCGCGTGCGCGTGTTCGAGCTGGGCCGCGTGTTCCTGCGCGACGACAGCGTCGTCACCACCGACAGCACCGTGCGCGGCGTGAACCAGCCCATGCGCGTGGCAGGCCTGGCCTGGGGCGATGCCGAGGCATCGCGCTGGGACGGCAAGCCGCAGCGTGTCGATTTCTACGACGTCAAGGGTGATGTCGAAGCGCTGCTCGCGCCGCGCGTGCCGACCTTCGAAGCGGCCGAGCACCCCGCGCTGCACCCCGGCCGTTCGGCCCGCGTGCTGCTCGACGGCCAGGCCATCGGCTTCATCGGCGAACTGCATCCGCGCTGGCGCCAGAAGTGGGACTTCACCCAGGCGCCCGTGCTGTTCGAACTCGACCTCGACGCCGTCACGGCGCGGCCCGTGCCCGTGGCGCAGCCGGTGCCCAAGCACCAGGCCGTCGAACGCGACATCGCGGTGGTCGTGGCCGAAGCGGTGTCACACGACGCGCTGATGCAGGCCATCCGCGCGGGCGCGTCCGCCTCGGGCCTGCTGCGCGATGCGACGCTGTTCGACATCTACCGTCCGCAGCCATTGCGCGAAGGCGCCATGGCCGCGCCGGGTGCGCTCGCACCGGGCGAGAAGAGCATGGCCGTGCGCCTGACCTTCCAGAGCGATGCCGCCACGCTGACGGACGAGCAGGTCGAACCCGCTGTCCGTGCAATCGTCGAACAACTGGGCGCCACCCTGGGCGGCCGCTTGAGAGGATGAAGATGAACGCCGCCGAATTCACGCTCGAAGCCCTCGAAACGCCGGCGCTCACCAAAGCGCACCTGGCCGACCTGCTGTTCGAGCAGATCGGCCTGAACAAGCGTGAGTCGAAGGACATGGTGGAGGCGTTCTTCGAGCTCGTTGCCAGCAGCCTGATCGAGGGCACGGATGTGAAGATCTCGGGCTTCGGCAACTTCCAGATCCGCGTGAAGGCGCCGCGTCCGGGGCGCAACCCGCGCACCGGCGAAGCCATTCCGATCGGCGAGCGCCGCGTGGCCACCTTCCATGCGAGTGCGAAGCTCAAGGAGCAGATCCAGGGCAGCGTCGAGCCGCAGGGCGGCACTTCCGAAGTCGAGTGGAGCCTGGGCGCGGAATAGTGCTTGGTGCTGTGCGGCCGCGTAGAGTAATCTATGAGGTTTCCCGCGCACAGTCTTGATTTCAATGGAGAAAACGCTCCCGCCGATTCCCGTCAAACGCTACTTCACCATCGGTGAGGTCGGCGAACTTTGTGGCGTGAAGCCGCACGTGCTGCGCTACTGGGAGCAGGAGTTCACGCAGCTGCGCCCGATGAAGCGGCGCGGCAATCGTCGCTACTACCAGCACCACGAGGTGCTGATGATCCGCCGCATCCGCGACCTGCTCTACGACCAGGGCTTCACCATCAGCGGTGCGCGCAACAAGTTGCAGGAACTCACGCAAGGCGAGCGCGACCGCCGCAAGGCAGGCGAAGTACCGCTCGAAGGCCTGGAGGCCATCGAGATCGGCCAGGAAGAATTTGACGCCGCCGTGCACGAGGAACCGGGGCCCGCGGCGGCCGCACAGACCGTCGACCTGTCGCAGTTGTTGCACCTTCGCCGCGAACTCTTTGAAATTCGTGAGCTGCTGACTGTCGGACACTGAATTTAGCCCGCTATAATCGAGAGCTTCGGTGTGTGGCGCAGCCTGGTAGCGCACTTGCATGGGGTGCAAGGGGTCGAAGGTTCGAATCCTTTCACACCGACCAAAATCAGTAGATAGATCAACGGGTTAGAGCCACAAGCTCTGACCCGTTTTTCTTTGCGTCTGACAAATGAGGGAGTGTTCTGACAAACCGGCAGGTTTTCAGCCCTCTCCACGCCTGTTGATTGCCGCCGAAAATTGACCCAGCTAACGCAGTAATTTCCGTCTAAGACTGACCCACGTAAAACCCTACCCT
>NZ_JBYTBC010000022.1:0-44080 GCF_058788795.1 Variovorax sp. FW301-JW7 | reverse complement strand
GCCGTGGTCAACGTGACCGATCGTGCCCACGTTCACGTGCGGCTTGGTGCGGGTGAATTTACCTTTTGCCATTTTTCGACTCCGAAAAAAACGATTTCAACGCATGCAGATGGGTCGCAAGCCTGTCGTTGCAACCCCAGAAAACTGGTGCCCTTTGCGGGAATCGGACCCGCGACCTCTCCCTTACCAAGGGAGTGCTCTACCACTGAGCCAAAAGGGCTTTTGTTCTAACCAAATCGCTTCCGGCGCCGAACCGGGTCTCTGGAGCGGGAGACGGGAATCGAACCCGCGTCATCAGCTTGGAAGGCTGGGGTTCTACCATTGAACTACTCCCGCATCGGGGGCACTTCAAGGCACCCAAAGCGCTAGATCCAATCGCTCTTAGAAACCAAATTCATCGCTGGTGGAGAGGGCTGGATTCGAACCAGCGTACTCGTAAGAGGGCAGATTTACAGTCTGCTGCCATTAACCACTCGGCCACCTCTCCGGCGAACCTCGAAATATAGCACGATTTTGTGACTACACAGGATTCCCAGCAAAAGATGAAGCGTGGAAACCTGCTCGAGGTGTGAAGCCTCTGATTATGAGCGAAGTTCGGAGCCTCCCGACTGCTGCGCCTCACGCCATGCACGGGCTTGGCCAAAATGACCGCAGCCGATGAACGGAACCGGCGGCCGGAGCGCAGAGAGCGGCGACGGATGATTCGACATCAGCACCTTATGGCGCTCAACATCAATCAACGCGCGCTTACTTTGCGCGTGCGAGCCCCATAGCATAAAAACAACAGGTCGTTCGCCCTGTGCCACATGGCGAATCACGGCGTCGGTGAGCACCTCCCAGCCGCGGCCTGCATGGCTGGCCGGCTGGGCTTCCTCGACCGTGAGACAGGTGTTGAGCAACAGCACGCCGTGCGTCGCCCACTTCACGAGGCTGCCGCCCGGGTTCGGAAACGCCGGCGGCGGCGTACCCAGGTCGCGCTGGAGCTCCTTGAAGATGTTGCGCAGCGACGGCGGCAGGGCCACGCCCGACGCCACCGAGAAGGCCAGGCCCTCGGCCTGCCCGCGCCCGTGGTACGGGTCCTGGCCCAGGATCACCACCCGCACGTCCTCCGGCGGCGTGAGTTCGAGTGCGCGCAGCGGCTGCGGCGGAAAGATCACCGCGCCGGCGTCGAGGCGCTCGCGCAGGAAGCCCTGTAGCTTCTGGCCGACCGCGCCAGCAAAGAAATCGTCGACCAGCGGCTGCCAGCCCGGCGCCACCGGCCAGTCGGCAGGATCGCTGCTCGACAGCTGATCCGGCCGCGTCATTTGAACAACGCAGCGAGGGCCTCGCCGGGTTCCTTGGCGCGCATGAAGGCTTCGCCGACCAGGAAGGCGTTGACGCCCGCGGCGCGCAGCGTGGCGACGTCCTCGCGTGTGGCAATGCCCGATTCGGTCACTGGCAGGCGATCCGCCGGCAGCCTGGGCAGCAGATCGATCGTCGCCTGGATCGACACCTCGAAGTTGCGCAGGTTGCGGTTGTTGACGCCGATGAGCGCCGTCTTGAGCTTCAGCGCGCGCTCGAGTTCAGCCGCGTCGTGCACCTCGACCAGCACCGCCATGCCCAGTCCGCGCGCGATGGCTTCGTAGTCCTTCATCTGCGCGTCGTCGAGGCAGGCGGCGATCAGCAGGATCGCGTCGGCGCCCATCGCGCGCGATTCGTACACCTGGTAGGCGTCGACGATGAAATCCTTGCGCAGCACCGGCAGGTCGCACGAGGCGCGCGCCTGCTTGAGGTAGTCGACGCCACCCTGGAAGAACTGCTTGTCGGTCAGCACCGAGAGGCAGGCCGCGCTGACCACGCCGTCGCCCTCGGCATAGCTTTGCGCGATGTCGGCCGGAATGAAGTCTTCGCGTAGCACGCCCTTGCTCGGGCTGGCCTTCTTGACCTCGGCGATCACCGCCGCCTGGCCGGCCGCGATCTTGGCGCGCAAGGCGGCTTCGAAGTCGCGCGTGAGCACGCGGCTTTCGGCGTCGAAGCGCACGGCCTCGAGCGGGGCGCGCTTCAGCGCGGCAGCGACTTCTTGGCGTTTGACGGCGACGATCTTGTCGAGAATGTCTGACATGGCTTGCTCTGCTTTCGGTGGCACGACGGCCTGATTCTCAGAAGGAGGTGGAGGCCTTGACCAGCTCAGTGAGCTTGGCCTTCGCCGCACCGGATGCGATGGCCTGGCGCGCACGCTCCACGCCCGCCGGCACCGAGTCGACCACGTTGGCCGCGTAAAGCGCCGCCCCCGCATTCAGCAGCACGATGTCCAGCGCCGGGCCGGCCTGGTTGTCCAGCACGCCGATCAGCATCGCCTTCGACTGCTCGGGCGTCTCGACGCGCAGCGAGCGGTTGCTCGCCATCTGGAAGCCGAAGTCTTCCGGGTGCAGCTCGTACTCGCGGATCTCGCCGTCCTTGAGCTCGCCGATCATGGTGGCGGCGCCCAGCGAGATCTCGTCCATGCCGTCACGGCCGTAGACCACCAGCGCATGCTCGGCGCCGAGGCGTTGCAGCGCGCGCACCTGGATGCCCACGAGGTCGGGGTGGAACACGCCCATCAGGATGTTCGGTGCGCCGGCCGGGTTGGTCAGCGGGCCGAGGATGTTGAAGATCGTCTTGATGCCGAGTTCCTTGCGCACCGGCGCGACGTTCTTCATCGCCGGGTGGTGGTTCGGCGCGAACATGAAGCCGATGCCGACCTGCGCGATGCACTGCGCGATCTGCTCGGGCTTGAGGTTGATGTTGACGCCCAGCGACTCCAGCACGTCGGCACTGCCCGACTTGCTCGACACGCTGCGCCCGCCGTGCTTGCTCACCTTGGCGCCGGCCGCGGCCGCCACGAACATCGAGCAGGTCGAGATGTTGAAGGTGTGCGAGCCGTCGCCGCCGGTGCCGACGATGTCGACAAGGTTCGTGGTGTCGGCCACGGGCACCTTGGTCGACACCTCGCGCATCACCTCTGCCGCAGCGGTGATCTCGCCGATGGTTTCCTTCTTCACGCGCAGGCCGGTGATCAGCGCGGCCATCATCACGGGCGAACACTCGCCGCTCATGATGAGCCGCACGATGTGCAGCATCTCGTCGTGGAAGACTTCGCGGTGTTCGATGGTGCGCTGCAGCGCTTCCTGGGGGGTGATCATGGGAATGTCTCCTCGGTGTGTGCGTGTAGCCAGACTTCAGGCCTTGAAGAAGCCGCGGATCGCCGCGACTGCGCGGTCGACGCCCGCGGCATCGACATCCAGGTGCGTCACGAAGCGCAGGCGGTACAGCCCGGTCGCAAGGATGCCCTGCTGGTTGAGGCTGGCGAGCAGCTCCGCAGAACGCGCCTGCGCCACCCCCGTGAGATCGACGAACACGATGTTCGTGTGCGGCGCCTCGACGGTCAGGCCCTCGATGCCCTCGAGCCCCTGTGCGAGGCGCTGCGCCAACGCATGGTCGTCGGCCAGGCGGTCGACGTGGTGGTCGAGCGCATGCGAGGCCGCAGCCGCCAGCAGGCCGGCCTGCCGCATGCCGCCGCCCGCCATCTTGCGGATGCGGTGCGCGCGAGCAATGAAGTCACGCGAGCCGACCAGCGCCGAGCCAATGGGTGCGCCCAGGCCCTTGCTGAAGCAGACCGACACGCTGTCGAAGCACTGCGCGATGCGGCGGGCTTCGGCGCGAATGTCGGTTCGCTTGTTCAGCGCGGCCTGCGCGGTGGCGGCATTGAAGAGCCGCGCGCCATCCAGGTGCCGCTGCAGTCCCTTGCTTTTCGCCAGGTCGGTGGCGGCTTGCACGTAGTCGAAGGGCAGCAGCTTGCCGCCCAGCGTGTTCTCCAGCGCCAGCAGCTTGGTGCGCGCGAAGTGCGCGTCGTCGGGCTTGATGGCCGCTTCGATCTGCGCGAGCGGCAGCGTGCCGTCGGGCGCGTGGTCCAACGGCTGCGGCTGCACGCTACCGAACACCGCGGCGCCGCCGCCTTCCCAGCGGTAGGCGTGCGCCTGCTGGCCGACGATGTACTCGTCGCCACGGCCGCAGTGCGACAGGATCGCGCACAGGTTGCTCTGCGTGCCGGTGGGCACGAACAGCGCCGCCTCGAAGCCCAGCAGCGCGGCGATCTTTTCCTGCAACGCGTTCACGCTCGGGTCGGCGCTGAAGACGTCGTCGCCCAGCGGTGCGGCCGCCATGGCCTCGCGCATCGCGGGCGTGGGCTGCGTGACGGTGTCGCTGCGCAGGTCGACGAGGGAGGAGCGGTCGGTCATGGTGATCAGTCCAGGAAGTTCTTGAGCATGGCGTGGCCATGTTCTGTGAGGATCGATTCGGGATGGAACTGCACGCCTTCGATGCGCACGTCATGCGCAAAGCCCGTGTGCCGCACGCCCATGATCTCGCCGTCGTCGGTCCACGCGGTGACAGCCAGTTCTTTCGGGCAGCTCTCGCGCTCGATCGAGAGCGAGTGGTACCGATTGACGATGAACTTCTGCGGCAGCCCCGCGAACACGCCCTCTTGCGTGGTCGTGATCTCGCTGGTCTTGCCGTGCATGAGCTGCTGCGCGCGCACGATCTTGCCGCCGAAGGCCGCACCGATGGCCTGGTGGCCCAGGCACACGCCCAGGATGGGCAGCTTGCCCGCGAAGGCCTCGATGGCCGCCACCGACACGCCCGCCTCGGCCGGCGAGCACGGACCCGGCGACACCACCAGCCGCGTCACGCCCGAAGCGATCAGCGCGCCGATCTGCTCGAGGGTGATCTCGTCGTTGCGGTGCACCTGCACGTCCGCTCCCAGCTCGCCGAAGTACTGGACGATGTTGTAGGTGAACGAATCGTAGTTGTCGATCATCAGCAGTTTCATGGCTTGCTCACAATCCGGTGCACGCCCTTCACGACGGGGAACACGTTGAAGTTGATCAGGAGGCCCAGCTTCAGGCCCGACAGGCGCAATGCGGCCAGCACCTGCGCGCGGTGCAGGTCGGTCAGCACATCGACCGCCTTGAGTTCGACGATGACCGACTGCTCGATCACGAAGCCCGCGCGGTACACCTCGCCGAGCGACCGGCCCTTGTAGCTGGCCGACAGCGCCACGTCGCGCGTGAAGCCGATCTCGCGCTCGGCGAGTTCGATGGCCAGCGCTGCGGCATAGGCCCCTTCGTCGAGCCCCGTGCCGAGCACGCGTTGCACCTCGACGGCTGCGCCGATGATCTCGTGCGAGAAGTCGTTCTGAATGTCGGGTGCGTTGCTCATTCCAGGCCCTCCTCGACCAGTTCGGCGGCACGCAGGAGTGCGCGCGCCTTGGCTTCTGTTTCTTTCCACTCCAGCTCGGGCACCGAGTCGGCGACCACGCCGGCCGCCGCCTGCACGTGCAGCATCTGGTCTTTCACGATGCCGGTGCGGATCGCGATGGCCACGTCCATGTCTCCGGCATAGCTGATGTAGCCGCAGGCGCCGCCGTAGAGGCCGCGCTTGGTGGGCTCCAGCTGGTCGATGAGTTCCATCGCATGCACCTTCGGCGCGCCGGTCAGCGTGCCGGCGGGGAAGGTGGCCTTGAGCACGTCGATGGCGGTCATGCCGTCCTTCAGCGTGCCTTCGACGTTGCTCACGATGTGCATCACGTGGCTGTAGCGTTCCACCGCGAAGGCCTCGGTCACCTTCACGGTGCCGGTCTTGGCGATGCGGCCGATGTCGTTGCGCGCCAGGTCGATCAGCATCACGTGCTCGGCGCGCTCCTTCGGGTCGTTGATGAGTTCCACCTCGGCGGCCTTGTCGAGCTCGATCGACGCGCCGCGCGGGCGCGTGCCGGCCAGCGGGCGGATGGTGATCTTCTGCTCGCCGTCGCCCGTGTTCTCCTGGCGCACCAGGATCTCGGGCGAAGCGCCCACCACGTGGAAGTCGCCCAGGTTGTAGTAGTACATGTAGGGCGACGGGTTCAGCGAACGCAGCGCGCGGTACAGCGACAGCGGTGACTCGGTGTAGCGCTTGCTGATGCGCTGGCCCACCTGCACCTGCATGAAGTCGCCGGCGGCGATCATCTCTTTCGCGCGCTCCACGGCCGCGATGTAGTCGGCCTTGGCAAAGCTGCGCTCGGGCGGGTGCGCCTGCGTGGGCTTCACGACGGGTGCGCTCACCGAGTACTTGAGCTTGTCCTTCAGCTCGCGCAGGCGGCGCTTGCCCACGGCATAGGCCTCGGGCTGCTTCGGGTCGGCGTAGACGATGAGGTAGAGCTTGCCCGAGAGGTTGTCGATGACGGCGAGTTCTTCGCACTGCAGCAGCAGGATGTCGGGGCAGCCCAGCGCATCGGGCGGGCAGCTTTTTTCGAGCTTGCGCTCGATGTGGCGCACGGTGTCGTAGCCGAAGTAGCCGGCGAGGCCGCCACAGAAGCGCGGCAGGCCGGGCCGCAACGCGACCTTGAAGCGCTTCTGGTAGTCGGCCACGAAGTCCAGCGGGTTGCCCTTGGCGGTCTCGACGACCTGCCCGTCGGTCACCACTTCGGTGACAGCCTCGTCGCCGAAGCCCGAGGCACGCAGCAACGTACGAGCGGGCAAACCGATGAAGCTGTAGCGCCCGAAGCGCTCGCCACCGACGACCGATTCGAGCAGGAAGCTGTGCTTGCCGCCGCCCTGCGAATGGGCGAGTTTGAGGTACAGGGAAAGAGGCGTTTCGAGGTCGGCAAAGGCCTCGGCCATCAGCGGGATGCGGTTGTAGCCCTGGGCGCTGAGGCTCTTGAATTCAAGTTCGGTGATCACGGATCGTTCTCCAGTTGCCTGCCGACGCTCCTTTGGCCGGTGGCAAGGTCATTCACGAGAGTGGCCCGATGTCGGCATGCGTGCCGGCTCGGAACCGCGGGCGCACGGCGTGCGCCGCGCAATCAAACAGTCAGCGATGTATGGCGACGCCAGGGCCAGGCTCCCCGGCTGCCTTCACCTGTTTGAATGATGTGATGAACGAACATGGAGCGCTGAGTTTAGCCCACGAAAACGAGGCCTTGTGCAACCGCTGGCTTCAGGGTTCCCCCGGAGCCTGCGACATAAAACAAAAAGATACATTCGCACGACCGTTCGCAAATTCAAGGAGACTCACTTGCTCGCACCCTCGCTTCCGGCCGTGTTCTCCCGCTTCGCGGCGCTCGCTTTTCTCTCCTGTGTGCTCTGCACCGGCGCCTCGGCCGCGCAGGTCGACGTGGCCGGCGTCAAGCTCGAAGACCAGATGGATCTGCGCGGCGCCCCGTTGGTACTGAACGGCGCAGGCATCCGCTACAAGACCATCATCAAGGTCTACACGGCCGGCCTGTACCTGGGCAAGAAGGCCTCGACCACCGAAGAAGCGCTGGCCGTGCCGGGCCCCAAGCGCGTGGCGATCACGATGCTGCGCGACATCGACGCCAACGAGCTCGGCAAGCTCTTCGTGAAGGGCGTGGAAGACAACTCGCCCAAGAGCGAGATGGTCAACCTGATCCCCGGCCTGCTGCGCATGGGCCAGATGTTCGCGGACCAGAAGCAGCTCAAGGCCGGCGACACCTTCACCATCGACTGGGTGCCCGGCACGGGCACGCTGATCACGGTGCGCGGCGTGCCGCAGCCCGATCCGGTGAAGGAAGTCGCGTTCTTCAATGCGCTGATGCGCATCTGGCTCGGCCCGAACCCGGCCGACTGGAAGCTGAAAGACGCGCTGCTCGGAAAACAGTAAGAGCCGGACAGCCCGTCAGGCCGTCGCGAGGTCGGCCAGCGAATCCACGAAGCCGTCCGCATCCACGCCGCGCACCGGCTCGCCGTGGTTGTAGCCGTAGGTGACGAGCACCACGGGGCAGCCAGCGGCGCGTGCGGCGCGCGCGTCGTTGCTCGAGTCGCCGACCATCAGCGTGCGCGACGGCACCGTGCCCAGCGCCTCGCAGGTCTTCAGCAGCGGCAGCGGGTCGGGCTTCTTGCGCTCGAAGGCATCGCCACCGAACACCTGCTCGAAGAAGCCGTCGAGCCCCTTCGCGGCCAGCAGCGGCTTGGCGAACGCCGTCGGCTTGTTCGTGAGGCAGGCCAGCCGCAGCCCGCGCGCACGCAGCGCCTTCAGACCTTCGACCACGCCGGGGTACGCGGCCGAATGGCGGCCGTTGATCTCCAGATAGTGGTGCTGGTAGCGCTCCCACGCGCGATCGAACAGCGCCGCCGGGGCCGGTGCACCCACGTGCGCCAGCGCCGACAGGATCAGATGCTCCGAGCCCTTGCCCACCATGCGCTCGATGGCGGCGGGCAGCACCGGCGGCAACTCGAGGTCGCGCAGCATGCGGTTCAGGGCCTCGGCAAAGTCGCCGAGCGTGTCGACCATGGTGCCGTCGAGGTCGACGATGGCAGCGTCGAAGCGGGAGAGATCGGTGCGAAGAGTGTCCAAAACAGGCGGCTCCCGGAGAGCAAAGTAAGTGGAGGATGCGCGAGGCACGCATTCTCCCCCGGCCGCAAAATAGGCGCCCATGACCCCCACGACGCCCCCGCCCTCCGCCCCTCGCCCCATCCGCACCGCCGCCACGCTCGTCGTGCTGCGCGACGGTCCCGAAGGCCTCGAAGTGCTGATGCTGAGGCGGTCCGAAAAGGCCAACGACCAGAACAGCGGCGCCAGCGTCTTTCCGGGCGGCATGGTCGATGCGCACGACCGCCTGCTGCACCCGCTGTGCACCGGCCTGGACGACGCCGCCGCGAGTGCGCGCCTGGGCCTGCCCGAAGGCGGGCTCGACTTCCACGCCGCGGCGATCCGCGAATGCTTCGAAGAGGCCGGTCTGTTGCTCGCGAACGATGCGCAGGGCCGGCCGGTCGAGCTGCTCGCGCTCACGTCGGGCGAACTCGACGCGATGCGCGCCGCCGCCGAGCGCAGCACCGACGCCCTCCTCGCGCTGTGCGCGGACCGGGGCTGGCGTCTCGCCGTCGATCGCATCGCGTACTTCAGCCACTGGCTGACGCCGCCCGGCATGCCGCGCCGTTTCGACACGCGCTTCTTTGCGGCGGCGATGCCCGTCGGCCAGGCCGTGCGCCCCGACGGTCGCGAGACCGTCGAGCACCTGTGGCTGAAGCCTGCCGATGCAGTGAGCCCTGCACGCGGCCTCAAGCTGTTGAACGTGACGCGGCGCGTGCTCGAACACCTGGCCACCTTCGCCTGCGTCGACGACTTCATGGCCCATGCGCGCGCACTGCGCCGCATTCCATTGACCATGCCGCGACTGGCCGATGGCCCCGCAGGTCGTCGGCCGGTGAACATGGAAGAACCCGCCTACGACGAGATCGGTCACCTCGACCCCGACGGCCAGGGCGGCGGTCGCTATGCGCTCGAAGCGGGGCTGGTCACGCCGCTGTCCGCGCGCGTGGTGCGCGTCGTGCACGACAGCGGCCTCAACAGTTTCGTGATCGGCGGTACCGAGGGCTGGGCGCTGATCAACCGCGTGCCCGGCGACGCGGCGCACGAGGCCGCGCTGAGGGCCGCGGCGCCCGGGCCGGTGCGATGGGTGTTATCGGCTGATGCTGCGCCGCAGTCCCAGGACCTTGGCGGTGCCACGCTGCGGGTGTTGGGCGCGCGAGGTCTCCTGCTGGTCGAAGAGCGCATGCTGTTCACGGACGACGCAACGACGCCCGCGCCCGAGACGGATCAGACCGTCGAATGGATCGTGCCCTCGCGCGGCTTCATGCGCCGCCCGGCGTCGGCTGTCGCCGACTGAGCCTCTTCAGGCCTGCTGCGCTTCCGTCAGCGCCTGCGCCGCCACCACCGCCTCGGTGCGGTTGCGCACGTTGAGCGCACGGAAGATGGCTGCAAGGTGGATCTTCACCGTGCCTTCGCTGATGCCCAGGCTGCGCCCGATCAGCTTGTTCGGCTTGCCTTGCGACAGCAGCTGCAGCACCTCGACCTGCCGCTCGGTCAGCACGCTGCGCAGGTGTTCCAGGGTCTGGGTGCCGCCATTGCCGCGCGCAAAGGGTTCGCCCGCCGCAGCAGACGATGCCGACACGCCGGCCACGATGCCCGGCGGCAGCGCCGTGAGCATCATCGGCGGCACATACACGCCGCCCGCCAGCACCAGGCGCACCGCCGACAGCATGACTTCGGGTGAATAGGCCTTGGGAATGAAACCGAGCACGCCGCGTTCGAGCGCGCTGCGCATGATGGCCGGGTCTTCGTAGCCCGACAGCACGATCACGGGCACGGCCGGGTGTCGTCGCCGGATCTCGTCGATGTGGGCCTGCCCGTCCGCGCCGGGCATGTTGAGGTCGATCAGGGCCAGGTCGAGATCGTCGGTCGCGCCGGCAAGCAATTCGTCGACGCTCAGCGCCAGGACGAACTCGATGCCGGCACCCAGTTCCGACAACTTGGCTTTGACCGCCTCGATGACGAGCCGGTGGTCGTCGGCGATCAGAATTTTCATGGCATACCCCAGTGTCCCAACGTCAATGTGCATTGGATTCTTCTGCGACTGCGAAGATAACGGCGATTGCCCCGTCCAGCAAGGCCGCTGCGCCCTACCAACGGCATAGACCCCAAGCGGTATGGCGGCCCGGTGGACCCCTTGAAAAAATGAACGCCCACTCGAACCACCGGGGACATGGGCATGTGCGATCGCTGCAGACGCCGGTGCACGGCATGCTTCGCAATGCACGCTTGAGAAGCGGGCACCCCTCATGGCCCGCCTGCTCGACTGCTTCTCGCCCTTCATCGCTTTCGGTCTCGGCCTGGACGCATCGATCGCCGCCGGGCAGCCCACCCTCCCCCACGGCGACGCCCAGCGCGAAGCCCTGCGCTTGCTCGACATCGCACGTGCCGACGCCAAGGTGGCGGGCGCCAGCGCGGCGCAGATCGAATCGGCCGCCTTCGCGATGGTCGCGTGGCTCGACGAGATCCTGGGGCGCCACCCCGATGCGGTGGACGGCGCCGCACCGCTGCAGGTGCAGCTGTTCAACTCCAACAACGCGCACAGCGAGTTCTTCCACCACCTCTCGGCGCTCGGCGCGCAGGACCACGCAGTGCGCGAGGTCTACTGGCACGCGCTGGCGCACGGCTTCAAGGGCCAGTACTACTTCGAGTCGGGCGACGAAGGCGAGCTGGGCAAGCTGAAGGACCTGCACGGCCGGCAGCTGCAACCGCCGCCGCTCGAACTCGGCAGCCTCGCACAGGACCGCATCACGCCGCAGCCCTACGGCGTGCCCGACCCGCGCGGCCCGGCCGACATGCGGCGGCGCGACCGCACCGTGCTGCGCACTGGCACCGCGCTGGCCGTGCTCGTGCCCGCGCTGTTCCTGCTGTGGCACTGGCTGGCCGGGCCGCCGGCCGCCGACACGGCGCTCACGCAGCGCATCGACCGGCAACTCGCCAGCTATGCCTGCGCCGACCTCGAAGCCTCGATCGACCCCGACGGCCGCCCGCGCGTGACCGGCTTTGTCTCGCAGCGCGACGACCTGCTGAAAGTGGCGGACGACGTCGCGGCCATTCCCGGCGTGCGCGCGCCCCACTTCGACATCGGGCTGCGCGTGTGGCCGCACTGCGAGGTGTTCGCCATCCTCAAGCCCTCGCAGGCGCGCAACCGCCAGAAGGGCTACGGGCTGAGCGTGAGCGCGCCGTCGGCGCACGACGGCCGGCTGCGCGAGGGCGACCCTGTGCGCGTGCAGGTGGTCGCGCCGCGCCACGAGAGCTACATCTGGGTCGACTACTACACCGCCGACGGCTCCGTGATGCACCTGAACACCGGCCAGGCCCCGACGCGGCTGCGCGCGGGCGAGTCGCTGGAGCTGGGCCGCGACATCCCCTCGAGCTGGCTCGTGAGCCCGCCGTTCGGCAACGTGCTGATCACCGTGCTGTCGGCGCCGATGCCGTTCAGCGAAACCTCCGACCGCCCGCCGTACGAGATGGCCTCGGCCTACCTGCTGCGCCTGCGCGAGGCGCTGGCGGCCAGCAAGAACAGCGAGCGGCTCATCGCCGATTTCATCTTCCTCGAAACCATGGCGCGCTGACCGGGCCCTTCCTCCCCATGTTCGACACGCTCTCGCCCGCGCACCTCTTCTGGCCTTTGCTTGCGGCCTGCCTCATTGGCCTGGCGCTGCTGTACGCCGCCGTGCGCGACGCTGGCCGCGGCGCACGGCGCCGGGGGCTGCTGCGGCGCGTCGACGCGCTCGGTGCGCCGGCCGACCACGCCGCCGTCGATGCGCTGAAAGAGGCCATGGCGCAGGCGCGCAACTCGCTGCGGCAGGCGCCGCGCACGCGCGCGACGGCGCCGTGGTTCCTCTTCATCGGCGGCCCGGCCACCGGGCTGCCGGGGCTGCTCTCGGCCGCCCGCGCCGAATGCGTGGCGCCGCCCGCGAACGAGGCGCCGGGCACCCCCTGGTGGCGCTGGTGGACCACCGGCGCGCTCACGGCCATCGAACTGCATCCCGACGCCATCGGCGACCAGGCCGGCACGGCGCCCGCGCGCGGGCTCTGGCTGCAGTCGCTGCTGGCGCTCGCCGAGCGGCGTGAACGCCTGCCGCTGCACGGCGTGGTGGTGTGCGTGGCGGCCGGCGACCTGCTGCACGGCGATCCGGCGCTGCGCAAGCGCGCCACCGCGAACATGCGCCGCCTGCTCGACGAGGCCGGCGAGACGCTGCGCCTGCAACTGCCGGTCTACCTCGTCGTCACAGGCCTCGAAGGACTGAAGGGCTACGCCACGCTGCGCGCCGCGCTGCCGCCCGAGGTGCTCGCGCAGGCGCTCGGCCACCGCGTGGAGCACCCGTTCGCAGCGCACGCCACGCGCGCCGCCGACCGGCTCGATGCGCTGTTCGATCCGCTCGTGGACCAGTTGCACGGCCTGCGCATGGCCCTGCTGCGCGAGCAGCCGGGCCCCGCGGGACGGCTCGCGCTGCATGGCTTCGTGGAAAGCGTGCGCACCTTGCAGCCGGCCTTGCGGCAAGTGGCGCAGGGGCTGTTCGAGGGACACGGCAAAGGGGCGCGCGCGCCGCGCTGGCGCGGGCTCTACCTCACGGCCACCGCATCGGAGGGCGGTGCGGGCGCCGCGTTCGTGAGCGACCTGTTCGGCCGCTTCCTGCCGGCGGACCAACCGCTGGTGCGGCCGGGGCGCTTTGCGCCCACGGTGCCGGCGGAACTGCGCTGAAAGCCTCTTGTGCGGCTGACGCTACTTGGCCGCAGCGTCCACGCGGATCTGCCGCGCGCCGAAGCTCACGTTGAGCACCTGCGCCTGGCCCGGAACGACCGCGCGCACCTCGCGCCAGCGGGCGCGGTCGAGGTCGCGGAACGCGGCCATCACGCCGATCGCCTTGGCATCGGCCGGCAGGGTGAGCTCGAGCTTGCGGCTCTCGCCGGGGCGCAGCAGCATCTCTTCGCGCTGCACCAGCTCGGCGCCGAGCGTGGCCTGGTCCTTCTCGAACAGCGAGAAGAAGTCGGCACCTTCGAAGGGCCCTGGCGACTTGAGTGCGTAGACGCGCACCGTGAGCGGCGAAGCGCGCCCGCGCGCATCGGGGTTGGCATCGGCGCCGGCGGTGAGCGTGATCGATACCGGCGTGACCACCGGTTTGCTCGCACAGCCCGCCAGCCAAAGACCCGCTGCAGCAAGGCCAAGGGCCGCGATACGGCGTCGCGATGCGACTGCAAGGAGGCCCTCATAGGACGAATGGTGTGTACCCAGCGTGCGCATGCTATTCCCTTCGTTGCATTGACCGGTCCTGACGCATCTTTGATTATCACCAGCGAACTCGAACAGGCAACATGCTGACTCCACAACTCGTCGACGCACTGCTCACGCCCATCGGCGAGGCCTCGCCTTGCGGGGACGACCTGGAGTACGACGCGGACTTCATGGCGCTCATCGCTGCGGCGCAGGGCAAGGCCGAGCAGCAGTTCGGCGACACCGTGATCCCCGCTGTCGAACCCGACTGGCGCGACGTGGCCGAACGCGCCGATGCGCAACTGCGCCGCAGCAAGGACGTGCGCGCCGCCGTGCTGCTGCTGCGCGGCGCCACACGCCTGCAAGGCGCGGCCGGCTTCGCCGCCGGCCTGCAATTGCTCACCGGGCTGCTCGACACCTTCTGGGACGGCATACATCCAAAGCTGGATGCGGACGACGACAACGACCCCACCATGCGCCTGAACGCGCTCGCGCCGCTGGGCGACGACAGCATGGTGCCGCGCGACCTGTACGACGCCACGGTCGGCAACGCGCCCGGCGTGGGCCCGATCCGCGTGCGCGACATCGCCATCGCGCACGGCGTGCTGAACGCCGTCGGCGGCGAGGCTTCGTATTCGCCGGCGCAGGTGCATGGCGGGCTCGAGGCCCTGCACGCCGCGCACCCCGAACAACTGCAGGCCGCCATCGGCCTTCCCGCGCTGCTCGACCGCCTGCAGAAGCTGCTGGGCGAGCGCACCGGCCGCACCGACGCCATCGACCTGGGCACGCTGCGCACCACCGCACGCGCGGTCGCGAAGGCCTGCACGGCGGCAGCCGGCGCGCCGGAGGCGTCTGCCGATGAAGGCACAACCGCAGACGGCGAAGCACCCTCCGGCAACGCCGCCCGACCCGCCGCAGCGCGCGGCGAGATCCAGAACCGTCAGGACGCGGTGCAGATGCTCGACCGCGTCATCCGCTACCTCGAACAGGCCGAGCCCGGCAACCCCGCGCCGCTCCTGATCGAACGCGCCAAGAAGCTCATCGGCGTGAGCTTCCTGGACATCATGGCCAACCTCGCGCCCGGTGCGATGGACGCCATCGAGACCGTGACGGGCAAACGCCAGTCCGAATGACCGCCCCCGTTTCCACCCGTCCCCTTTCATTCCCGCAAGGAGCATCGCCATGGCCAAGAGCAGTCAGAAATTCATCGCACGCAACCGGGCGCCCCGGGTCCAGATCGAATACGACGTCGAGCTGTACGGCGCCGAGAAAAAGATCCAGCTGCCCTTCGTGATGGGCGTGCTGGCCGACCTGTCGGGCAAGCCCGCCGACCCGCTCGCGTCCGTGGCCGACCGCAAGTTCCTCGAATTCGACGTCGACAACTTCGACGCCCGCATGAAGGCCATGAAGCCGCGCGCCGCCTTCGCGGTGGAGAACTCGCTCACCGGCGAGGGCGACCTCAAGGTCGAGCTCACCTTCGAGAACATGGACGATTTTTCTCCCGCCGCCGTGGCCCGCAAGGTGGGCGCGCTCAACAAGCTGCTCGAGGCGCGCACGCAGCTGTCGAACCTCGTGACCTACATGGACGGCAAGGGCGGCGCCGAAGACCTGCTGGCCAAGGTGCTCGAAGACCCGGCCCTGCTGCAGACGCTGGCCGCCAGCAAGAAGCCCGAAGACGGCGAAGCCGCCGCCTGAGCCCGCCCGAATTTCCTGACAGACACACACCGGTACACGAGGAGAAACCATCATGGCCGACGCACTCGAGCAGAGCGCACTGAAAGACGTTGCGTATGCGGGAAGCGACTTTTCGTCGCTGCTGCAAAAGGAATTCAAGCCGCGCAGCGACGAAGCCAAGAGCGCCGTCGAAGCCGCCGTGCTCACGCTGGCGCAGCAGGCGCTGAGCAACAGCACCGTCATCGGCAAGGACGTGACCAAGTCGATCCAGGCCATGATCGCCGCGATCGACGCCAAGCTCACCGAGCAGGTCAACAAGATCATCCACCACCCCGACTACCAGAAGCTCGAGAGTGCATGGCGCGGCCTGCACTACATGGTGAACAACACCGAGACCGACGAGAACCTGAAGATCCGCGTGATGGACATCTCCAAGCAGGAGCTGGCCAAGAACCTCAAGAAATTCAAGGGCGCGGCCTGGGACCAGAGCCCGATGTTCAAGAAGATCTACGAGGAAGAGTACGGCCAGTTCGGCGGCGAACCCTTCGGCGCGCTGGTGGGGGACTACCACTTCGACCAGAGCCCGCCCGACGTCGAGCTGCTCGGCGAGATGGCCAAGATCGCCGCCTCGGCGCATGCGCCCTTCATCACCGGCGCCAGTCCCAACCTGATGCAGATGGAGTCGTGGCAGGAGCTGGCCAACCCGCGCGACCTGACCAAGATCTTCTCCACGCCCGAGTACGCCGGCTGGCGCAGCCTGCGCGAGTCGGACGACTCCAAGTACCTGGGCATGTGCATGCCGCGCTTCCTGGCGCGCACGCCCTACGGCGCCAACACCAACCCGGTGGAAGAGTTCGACTTCGAGGAAGACACCGCCGGCGCCGACCACAGCAAGTACGCCTGGGCCAATGCCGCCTATGCGATGGCGACCAACATCAACCGCTCCTACAAGCTGTACGGCTGGGGCTCGCGCATCCGCGGCATCGAGTCGGGCGGCGCGGTGGAAAACCTGCCGCTGCACACCTTCCCCAGCGACGACGGCGGCGTGGACCAGAAGTGCCCCACCGAGATCGCCATCAGCGACCGGCGCGAGGCCGAGCTCTCGAAGGCCGGCCTGCTGTCGATGATCCACCGCAAGAACTCCGACTTCGCGGCCTTCATCGGCGCCCAGTCGCTGAACAAGCCGGCCGAGTACGACGACCCCGACGCCACGGCCAACGCCAACCTGGCGGCGCGCCTGCCTTACCTCTTTGCCTGCAACCGCTTTGCGCACTACCTGAAGTGCATCGTGCGCGACAAGGTCGGCAGCTTCAAGGAGCGCGACGACATGCAGCGCTGGCTCAACAAGTGGATCATGAATTACGTGGACGGCGACCCTGCCAACTCGTCGGAGATCACGAAGTCGCAAAAGCCGCTGGCGGCGGCCGAAGTGGTGGTGGAAGAGGTCGAGGGCAACCCGGGCTACTACACCTCCAAGTTCTTCCTGCGCCCGCACTACCAGCTCGAAGGCCTCACGGTCTCGCTGCGGCTGGTGTCGAAGCTGCCCACGGCCAAGGGCGCGGGTTGAAAAAAATCTGCGCAATCTTCTTGAAATCCCGCTTCCGTTTCGTTCTATGAGTAACTGCCGGGCATCGGGACTTTCCTCCCACCACCGGCAGCCAATTTTTTCGTTTCGATCATCAACCGCCCGCATGCAATCGGGCTCCAAGGAGTAGGAACATGTCTTCTGACTTTCACATCAAGTTCGACGGCGTCACCGGTGAATCCACCCACAAGGATCACAAGGACGAGATCGAAGTCCTGTCCTGGTCGTGGGACGTGAGCAACGCCTCGGGCGCCTCCTCGGGCGGCGGCTCGGGCAAGGGCAAGGCGACGCCGGGCAGCTTCAGCTTCGTGCACACCTTCGACAAGGCCTCGCCGGTGCTGGCCAAGAACTGCGTGAGCGGCAAGCATTTCAAGGACGCCGTGCTGACCTGCCGCAAGTCCGGCGACGGCCAGGGCGAGTACCTGAAGGTCACGATGAAGGAAGTCTTCATCTCCCACGTCTCGCCGGCCGGCTCGCAGGGCGGCGACGTGATGGAGAACGTCGCGGTGAGCTACAAGGACATCGAGTTCGCCTACAAGGCCCAGAACGACAAGGGCGCCACCACCGGTGACGTGAAGTTCGGCTGGAACACCGCGTCCACCGAAATCCGATAAGCCCCCTTCCGGCGCTGCGCGGCAGCGAGGGCCGGGCCCGTGCCCGGCCGCGTCCGCCAGCCCAAGGAGCACACATGGCACACACGTACATCACCAAGCTGGGTGGGTCGGCCTACAACATCGACTGGGCAGTGGGTGCCACCGGCACCAACGGCCAGGCCGACGTCATGCTGATCCAGACGCTGTTCAACATCCTGTACTTCGACCACGAAGGCAACCCGGGCGAGAGCCGCTCGCAACGCTACTTCCCGCCAGGGGATGCGGCAGCGCTGGTGGTCGACGGGCGCTACGGTCCGCTGACGCAGCGCTACATCGACCACTTCCAAGACACGCTGCGCGCGGCGGACGCCTGGAGCATGCGCCCGGACCATCGCATGGACCCGTTCTTCGGATCGTCGTACAGCCCGATCCAGCACGAGCCCTATGCGCTGACCCTGCTGTCGCGGTACTGCCACTTCGGCGACATCGACACCGGGGTGTATTCGTACCGCGACCTGCCCAACAACCCGGAAGCGCCGATCACGCTGCGCAATGCGCTGCACCAGCACAAGAAGGTCCCGGCGCAGTACGCCTACCACCCCCCGAAGAAGAAGCCCGCCTTCAATCCGTGAGTGCGCAGCCGGCCCGGGATACCGGGCCGCTGCGGCAGACGGAAAGAAAGCCTCTCGCGCCGCCCACCCGGGCGGCTTTTTCTTTCAGGGGGTCGGCGCGGCCGGCTCGTCGATGGCCAGCAAGCGCGTCGCGTCGTCGTCATCGCGGATCACCCACAGCGTGAGCGCCGTGTAGTTGTCGTGGCCCGGCTTGGCGTTGGCCTTGATCTGCGCGTCGAGCAGCTCGGTCCACTGGCTCGGCGTGCGCGACGCATGCAGCGTGTCGACCAGGCACTCGTCGCCCAGCGGCTCCCACACGCCGTCGCTGCACAAGAGCAGCACGTCGCCGGGCATCAGGCGCATGCGGTCGGACACCGCGATGTCGGGCGGCTCCTCGATCGAGCCCAATGCCGACAGCAGCATGTTGCGCTGCGGATGCAGGCGCGCGCCCTCCTCGTCGAGCATGCCGCCCGCGACCATCTGCTGCACCAGGCTGTGGTCGGTGGTGCGCGCCACGATGGCGCCGCCGCGGAACAGGTAAGCGCGGCTGTCGCCGCTGTGGACCCAGGCCAGCACCTCGCGCTCCAGGTCGATCACCGCGAACACCACCGTGGAGCGCATGCCGGCGAGCTTGCCGCCTTCAGCCTGGCGCGCCACCACATCGAGGTTGGCACGTTCGACCAGCGCGCGCAGCGCGGCCTCGTCCAGCGAGGGCGCGGCGGAGAAACCGCCGAGCATGCTGGCGCGCACCGTGGCCGCCGCCACGTCGCCGCCGCCGTGCCCCCCCGCGCCGTCGGCCACCAGGCAGGCGACGTAGCGCTCGTCGTGCCAGTGGCCGTGCACGTCCTCGTTGTAGGTGCGCCCGCCCTGCCGGGAGAGCGTGACGATTTCGATTTCCAAGCGGGGTGCCTCGCGAGTGCTGGGGTGGTTCTGGTGGTCTTCAGGTGTCGGACTTCAGGCGCGCCATCTGCTCTTCGTAGGCCGCGAGGAAGGCCTTGCCGAAGAGGCTGTGGAAGTCGTCCTCGGCCTCGCTCGCAATGCCGCCGTACAGCGCCACGAACTGGTCCCAGAGCTTGGCCTTGCGGTTGGCGGCAAAGAGCGCGTCGAGCGCGGTCTTCGCGCTGATCTTCTTCTCGAGCTCGGCCGGCTCGAAGCGCCCGATGACATGGGCCAGCGCCGCGCGCATGCCCACCATCACGCCGAACTGGTGCGCGCGCAGGTCGTCGAAGGCGTCGCGCATCGCGGCCTCGGGCGGCATGAAGCCGCGCACGCCGGGCCCCAGCAGATGCGCCAGCGCGACCTCGACCGTGGGCGAGAACTTCAGCGGGTTGTTGGCCTGCGCCGCGATCATCGTGACCTCGGCGCGCACCTCGCGCTTGAACTCCTGGCGCGTGAGCAGCAGCTGCAGCGTGCCTTCGGTGGCCGAACGCAGCATCGAACCGATGCGCTCCATGAGGCCGGGTGTGAGCATCTCGGGCGGCTGGTGCGTGCTGGCCAGGCCACGCAGGAAGGCGGCGAGCAGTTCGTCGTCGGAGGCCGCGCGTGCGGATGGTGTGGCTGCCGGCGTTGCCGGCGGCGCGACATGCACGGGCGGCGGTGGTGGCGGCGGCGGTGGCGGCTCCGCGACGCGGCCGGCGTTCTCGGGTCCGCTGATGCGGATCGGCTGGCCTGTCATGTCGTCGAAGTTGGCCAGCGGTGCGGCAACAGGGGGGGGTGGCGGCGGTGGCGGCGTGATGGCCTTCGGCGGCGCAAAGCCGAACTGGTCGATCGGGAGGTGATCGGAGCGCGGCACCGGCGTGGCGGGCGCGGCGCGTTGGAACGCGGCCAGCGGGTCGGCGTCCGACGCGGTGTTGGGCTGCAGCAGCGGATCGGCCAGCGGCGACAGCGCGAGCGGATCGCCACCGATGCCGCCGGCCCCTGCCGTGCCACCGAACAGCGAATCGATGCTCGCCGCCTTGCCGTGCGCGGGTGGTGCGCCCAGGTCCGAGAAGTCGTCGAGCGCGCCGAGCCCGGCAGCGGGTGCGGCCGACGGCGCGGCGCCCAGCAGGTCGGCGAAGGGATCGATCTGCGCGGCCTGCGCATTGCGCGAGCCGGTGGCCATCGGGTCGGGGAACAGCAGGGCATCGGCAGGCGCCGCTGAAGCAGCAGGCGCCGGCGCCGCAGGCGCGGTGGCCGGTGCAAGGCCCGCCAGCAGATCGGCAAAGGGATCGTCGCTCGATGATGACGCAGCCGCCACGGGCACCGCCGAGGCGCCGCCGAACAGGGTGTCGGGAATGGTCTGTGGCGAAGACGGCGCCGCAGCCGCAGCCATCACGCGCACCGCAAGCTCGAAGCTGCCCACCACCAGGCGCGCGCCGTCGGTCAGCACGGCCTCCTTGCCTGAGCCCAGCGACACGCCGTTGCACTGCATCGGGTTGCTGCCGCGGTCGATGACGACGTACTGTCCGTCGCGGCACAGCACCTGCGCATGCACGCGCGAGACGGTGCGGTCGGGATCGTCGAGCACCAGCGTGTTGGTCTCCGCGCGGCCGATGGTGCCGCCGTGGGGGCCGAACTCCGCGGCCATCGGCGGCCCCGCCGGGAGGCCTTGCCGGGTGACAACAGTGATTTGAATCATGAACCGGCCCTCAGGGCGACGCCCAAACGCTGCTTGCATGCGGCAAGCAAGGAAACGCTGAAGGAGTATTCATTTCGGGTGCCGCGTTGGCAATCTCGCCGGAAGAGGTATGCCTTTCAAGGGGATCGATCGGTCCGGTTCAGGTCGTCGATGGGCAAGCACCACTACGGCGCCAGCAGCAGCACCAGCGCCTGGCTCGGCACGACGCGCACGCCGGGGCAGTTGGTGCTGTTCTGCAGCGAGACGCTGGTCAGGCGCGTGGCCGGCATGCCGCAAAAGAGCACGGTGAAGGCGGCCGTGAGGTGGCGGCTCGGCCCCATCACCGTGCCCGAGGCCACGCCCATCATGACGCCGGCGTTGTCGCCGTTGGTCATCGGAATGGTGGTGCCCAGGTTGTGCGCCGGCATGCCCATGAGCAGGATGGTCGGGCAGTTGGGAATCGCCATCGGCCCCATCGCGATGTTGGGGTACGGCACGGGAATGGGCGATGGCGCGGCCGGCGTGATGCAGACATCGGGAAAGCCCATGTCGGTGCCCATCATCTGGCAGTTGGCGAACATGTCGGACTCCGTTGCAGAGGGATGTGTGCGGCTCAGCCGAAATGAATCTGGCCGCCGCGCGCCTTCACGAGGTCCTGCCCGTTCAGCAGCAGGTGCTGGCCGGAGATGCGCGCCAGCTGCTGGGCCTCGCATTCGAGGTGCGTCGCCTGCACGCGGTCGATGCCCTCGGTGGTGCGCACATGGCTCTTGCTGAAGTGCGCCACCCGTTCGAAGACCGTCGAGAACACCGAGCCCACGAGCTTGATGGTGCTGCCGATGAAGTGCAGCTTCTTCCCGACCCATTGCGTGTCGTCCACGGCGAACCGGGCCGTCTGCGCGCGCAACGCGAAGTGCTCGGCGGCCAGCGTGAGCGCGCCGCCCTCGACCTCCAGCCGCGTCGGCCCCTGGCAGCGCAGCACGTTCTCCACGTCGTCTTCGCGCTGCAGCACCGCAACCACCCACAACTCATCGGGCGCCACCAGAAGGCCGGCCACGGTGTCGCCCCGGCAGGGCTCGAGCAGACAGCTGGCCGCGCGCCGGCCGCGCACGCGCTGCGACCCGCTGGCGATGGTGAAGCCGCCCTCGTCGCTGGCGACGACCAGGCCGACGCAGTGCTGGGCCATCGTCGGCCCGCCGAGGTCGACGGTGCGCTTGCGGGGCATCGCGGCGGTGCTGTTGCTGCTGTGTGTCATGGAGGATCTCCTGGGAGCATGTGAGGTGCGGACGAGCGGTGCGGCGTGGCCTTCAGCCGACCACGGCCCAGCGTTCGGCCTTGGCCAGTTCGGGATCGGTTTCGAGCGCGCGGGCGCGGTCCGTCATGCGGGCGTTGTCGGTGGCGGCGCCGTGCAGGCAGGCGCGCAGCATGGTGGCCTGGCGCAGGTCGGCACCGCTCAGGTCGGCGTGGCGGAAATCGGCGTAGGTCAGCTCGGCCCCGGTCATGCTCGCGCCCGTCAGTTGCGCCTTCGCGAAGTGGCACTGGTACAGGTCGGCCTCGTCGAAGCGCGCACCCTGGAACTGGCCCGCCGTGAACAACGACTGCCGCAGCTTCGCGCCTGTGAAGTTCGCCTGCGCGCCCTGCGCCTCGCAGAACAGCACGTGGCTTCCGCTGGCGCGCGAGAAATTGGCGCCGCCGACCCGCGCACCCTGGAAGTTGCATTGCTGGATCGATGTGCCGGAGAAGTCCGCGCCGCTCAGGTCCGCCGAGGAGAACTGGCAGCCGTCGAGCACCAGCCCCACGAAGGAGCGGCCGGGCATCGCACTCTGGATGAAGGCACTGCGCGTCATGCGGGCGCGGGCCCAGGTCAGCTGCGCGAAGTCGCACTGCAGCACCGTCGTGTGCTTCCAGTGGGTGTCGTCGGCGTTCACGTCGAGCAGAGACGTCTCGGTGAACGTCGCGGCCTCGAGGTCGGCGCCGGCCAGGCTGGCGTGGTCGAGCTTGCAGCGCGACACCGTCGCCATGCCGAGCCAGGCCTGCCCCAGCTGGGCATGCGCGAGCGCGCATTCGCTGAAGGTGGCGTTGTGCAGGTTCGCGCCGCGAAAGTCCGCGTGGTCGAGCTTGCAACGGTTGAACACGGCGCGGCGCAAGTTGGCGCCGCTGAACATCGCGCCGTCGAGCGTGCACTGGTCGAACACGCTCTCGCGCAGGTCCGACTCGCGGAAGTCCGCGTCCTGCAGGTCGGCCTGGGTGAACACGCCGCCGCCCAGGAAGGTGCGCGCGAACTGGCCCTTGCGCAGGTTCAGGCCGTCGACCGGTTCGCCCATGCTGAGGGCAAAGGAGAGCGTCTCGGCTTTCACAGCGGTCGCTCCGCGGCGTACTGCGCCTGCTGGTCCGGCGACAGGCGCGGCCAGGTGCGCACGCGCTCGAGCAGGGCGCCGTCGAAGCGCACATCGCCGTCGAGCCTGGTGCGCGACAGGTCGGCGCCGAACAGGTTGGCCTGGCGCAGATCGGCGCTGCGCAGGTCGGCATGCTGCAGCACGGCGTCCTTGAAGCTGGCGCCCGCCAGCCGCGCGCGGGACAGCCCGGTGCGGCGCAGCAGCGCGCCTTCGAGGTTCGCCAGCCGCGCGTCGCAGCCGTCCAGCTGGGCCAGCGACAGGTGCGCGCCCATGAGCTGCGCCTTGACCAGCTTGGCGCCGCGCAGATCGACCTCGGCCAGGTTCGCGTTCTTCAGGCTGGCCTGCGACAGGTCGGCGCCCGCGAGCGAGCAGGCCTTGGCGAACACGACGCCGTCGAGCTGCGCGCCTTCGAGCCGCGCGCCGGCCAGGTTGCATTGCAGGAACGTGGCGGCGCCCAGGCGTGCGCCGCGCAGGTCGATGCCGCCCAGGTCGCACTCGATGAAGTTGCTGCCCGAGAGGTCGGCCTCGGTGAGCTGCAGCCCCTGCAGCTTCAGCTTGTAGAAGAGCGACTGCGCGCCCTGCACGCGGCTCCAGTCCGCCACGCCCCAGGTGGTGTCGAGCAGATGCGCCCCCGCGATGCGCGCGCCGCGCAGCTGCGTGCGCGCCAGGTCGCAGCCGCTGAGCATCGTGCCGGCCAGCGTGGCATCGTCCAGCACGGCATCGGCCAGGGTGGCGCGCCCGAGGTTGGCCGCCGTGAAGTCGGTGCCGATGGCCACGGCCTGGTCGAGCTTCGCATGCGCCAGCACCGCCCGCGCAAAGCAGGCGCCCGACACGTTGGCGCCTTGCAGGTTGGCGCTTTCGAGCCAGGCGTCGGTGAAGTTCACGTCGCGCAGGTCGAGAGCCGACAGGTCGGCGCCCGTGAGATCGATGCCCGGCAGGTTGCGCAGCCCGTGGTCGAGCATCCACTTGAGCTGCGTGCGGCCGTCGATGGCGGCCTGGCCTTGCAGCGGATATACGGGCGGCTGCAGATGGGCGCTTTGCAAGTAGGCGGCGCGTTCCGCCGCTTCGCGCTGGCCCAGCTTGCGCTCGACCACGGCAGCATCGAACACGGCGCCCTGGCTGCGCTGGGCCATCAGCTCGGCCATGTGCCGGTCGGCGTTGTAGCGCGGCGGTCCGCGGTGCGCGAGCTTCTTCAGGTCGACCTTGCCCGCGTCTTCCAGGTCCATGGCGCGCTTCAGCTCGTCGACGATGCGCTCGACGCCGGCCCACTGCTGCACCCGCGCTTCCTCGCGCTTGGCCTTGATGTAGGCCGGCAGTTCGGCCAGGGGCGGCGCTTTTTCCGGCGGCGGCAGCTTCAGGCCGAGCGCATCGGGGTCCTTGCCCTGCGCGGCGGCGGCTTCGCGGGCGAGCTGGATTTCCATCTCTGCACGGCGGCGCTGCGCGTCGCCTTGCAGGCCGTCCATCTGGAAGGCCTCCTGGACCTGCTCGCTCGACGGATCGGTCATGTCGATGCCGTCGGGCAGCAGGTCGGTGTCGTTCAAGGCCTCGATGCCGCCGTCCACCGGGTCGCTGCGGCGCGCGAGCACGTCCACGTAGTGGGCGTCGTCCTTCGCTTCGCCCAGGCGCTCCACGCCGCCGAGCACGGCGGCGATGTCGGAGCCGTCGTCCTCCGCGCACTCGGCCATGCCGTGGAAGACCAGCACCATGCGCTGCGCATGCGGAAAGAACCAGACGGTCGTGAGGCGCATCGGCACTTCGCGCAGTTTCTGCTGCTGCGGCGCGCCCTTGCCGCCGGCGAGGTTGTAGTTCACGAACATCCGCACGCGCAGCGCAGGCAGCCGGCCTTCGATGCGACTTTGCGTGGGATGCAGGTTGTCCAGCGCAAAAGGCTCGTCGCCCTTCAGCGGCGCGGCCAGCCACTGGTCGCTGGGGGCGAGGTTGAAATGCTTCCAGTCGAGGTCCGGCGCAAAGCCGGGCGAATGCGCCTGGAGGTAGGTCTCGTCGTAGGTGCCGCGGTAGGCCACGCGCTGCGGGTGCACGGTGTCGAGCGGGCCGAAGCCGGCGGGAATGACTTCGGAGCGTGGCGTGAGCACGCGCGAGCGCGGCAGCTCCAGGTTGGGCAGCCATCGCCGCCCCTGGGTCTCCACGCGTCCCGCGCCCACCGCATTGAGCGGGTAGTCGGGGCCGCCGTAGGCCTTGTCCCAGGTCAGCGGAATCGGCTCGACCGCGGCGGGCGGCACGGCCTTGGGCGCGTCGCCGTCCCAGTAGCGGTCGGCAAAGGCGAGGATGGTTTTCTCGGTGCCGCCCAGGCGCACGCGCACGGCGCAGCCCTGCGTGGCCTCGGGCCCCGGGTACGCATGGCCGTGCACCAGGAATTCCGGCGTGAGCTTGGCAATGCCCTCGTCGAGCATCGGCACCGCCATCTCGCCGGCCACGAAGTTCCACAGCGACTGCTCGCCCCAGATGCGCCCGCTGTCGCCCTGCTCGAAAGGCACGTGCAGGAAGCCGCTCAGGCACAGGCCGAAGCGCTTGCGGTACTCGACCGCGCGACTGAGCAGCCCCAGCGACAGCGGCTTGTAGACCTGCATCAGCCGCCTCCCGATCCGCCGCCTGATCCACCTCCCGATCCACCTCCCGATCCACCGCTTCCTGACCCGCCACCCGACGGACCGGGTGCAGGCGGCGCGGTCGGCGGCGTCGGCTGCGTGGGCGCCGCCCGGGGCGCCTCGTGCGGGGCCGGCGGGCCCGGTGGCGTTGCGACGGTGGCCGGCAACGCGGCATCGCCGGCGGCGGCTCCGATGCCTGCGCCGATCAGCACGCCGCCCGGTCCCAAGGCAGCGCCGCCGACCACGGCACCGATGGCCGCGCCCGCACCGGCCCGCCCCCGCGCCAGGCGACGATCGGCCGCCGTGGCCATCTCGTTCAACTTGCTTTGCAGCACCGGCATGTCGTCGAGTTCGGCCGCCGTGTCGCGCAGCGCCTTGGCCGCGTCGGCGTATTGCTGCAGCGTGGCGGCGACGCCGGAGACCCCCATGGCCGCGGCGCCCAGCCCGGCCAGTGCCGACACCGCCACCATCGCGCCCGCCGCCGCGCCGCCGCCGGCGCCGGGGTTCACGACCTTGATGCCGGTCGAGTCGATGTCGAAGGCCGACAGGCTCAGGTCGAGCGCGCCGATGTTGCCCATGCGCAGGCCCGCGCAGTTCTCCATGCTGATGGCCAGGGCGTTGTCGATCGAGGCGCCCATGAAGTTGCCCATCTGCAGGCCCAGAAAAGTGCTGGTCGCCAGGCCCATGTTGGCTTCGTTCGACATGCCCAGGTAGCCGCTGCTGTTCGATCCGAGCACGGTCGTGTTGGAGCCGGTCGAGGTCTGGTTGATGTTCGCGTACGACATCAGGTCGACGTCGCCCGCGCTCACGATCTTGATGCCCGAGGTGGCCGCGATCATGTGGCTGCCGCCGCTGGTGTCCTTGCGGTCGGCGGCCGAGGCCACGCTGATGTTGCCCGAGGCCCCGATGCCCAGCGTGCCCACCGCCATGGTCACCGGACCCGAGGTGAGCGCCAGCGAAGCCGAGTACTGCGTCATGGCGCCCGTGACGTTGGTGTTCAGCGTCTGGCCGATGATCATGTCGACCTTGCCGGCGATCTGGTTGAACTGGCCCTTGTCGCCGACGATGTTCTGCTGGTGCTGGCCGATGTGGTTGTACTGGCACCAGGTCACGTTGGTGTGCTGGTGCTGGTGAATGATGTTGCGCTGGTCCTTGTCGACCTCGCGCTTCTCGTTGCCGATGGTGTGGACGGTGCGGTCGTTGTCCACCGTGATGCTCTGGTCGTGGCCCACGGTGGTCGAGTCGTCCACCTCCACGGAGCGGGACATGTTGCGCTCGGCGTGGATGTTGACCAGCTCCTCGCCCTTCTTGTCCTCGAACATGATCTCGTTGTAGTTCGCGTTGCCGCCGCCCGGCGTGGAACGCGTCTTGAAGCCGCTTTGCGTGGCCGACTTGTACGGGATCGGCTGGTCGTCGTTGTAGACCCGCCCGACGATGATCGGCCGGTCGGGGTCGCCGTTCATGAAGTCGACGATCACCTCCTGGTGGATGCGCGGCGCGAAGTAGCCGCCCCAGCCCTTGCCGGCCCAGGGCTGCGAGACGCGGATGCGGCAGGTCGACTTGTCGTCGCGCTGGTCGTAGCGGTCCCAGTGGAAGTGCACCATCACGCGGCCCATCTCGTCCACGTCGTGCTCCTTGCCCTTGCCGCCGACCACGATGGCACTCTGCGGGCCCGGCATGGTCACGCGCGGCGTGAGCCGCGGCGGGCGGAACGAGGTCTTGGCCGGCAGCGCCGTGATCAGGAAGGTGCCGGTGCCGCGCGTGGCGCTGCGCAGCGCCGGCGTGCTGCGGATCATCTCGACCCACGGTGCCAGGCAGTCGACATTCACCGCGTCGGCCGCGATGGCCTCGCGCAGCACTTCTTCGACGGGCTGCGAGGCGGCCTCCTGGCCCAGGCCTTCGTAGCCCGGGTGGGTCACGGCGAAGATGCAGCCGCCGATCAGGTAGTCGCCGTTGCGCGTGCCGTCGGGGTCGCCCTCGAGCGTGAAGCTGCGCCCGGCCGTGACGTCGGGCCAATGCGTGATCGCCCAATGCAGCTGGCGGCGCGCCATCATCTCGTCGGCGCGGCGCGGAACGACCACGTCGGATTCCTTCGGCTTGAAGTACCCGCCGGGGTACTCGAAGACCTCGAGGCTGGACAGCTCGTGGTCGTCGGCCACCGTCGCGGTCGGCTTGAGCACGCGGTTGATCGCCTTGTAGTCGGTGTCGCGCGAGGCGTAGGTGCCCGACTGGAACTGGCGCGCGCTGACCCACTGCTCGAACTCGTTGAAGCGCGCCTCGCCCGCGCCCTTGGGCATGAAGCGCATCACGCCGGACACCGGCAGCGCGGCGTGCGCCATGTCGCTCGCGTCGGACAGGCACATGGTGCCGGGCGTGTCGTGCGCGTCGAACCAGTAGTAGATGCCTTCGTCTTCCAGGATGCGCGAGAGAAAGCTGAAGTCGCTTTCCTGGAACTGCACGCAATAGCGGCGCGGGTCGTGCGTGGCGATCACGCCGTCGACGTTGGTCTTCTTGATGCTCGTGATGGGGCTGTCCTCGAACACCGCGTCGAGCACCTCGAGCACCGGCTTGTCCTGCAGGATGCGCGAGTTGATGCGCTTGGTGAGCAGCCAGAACCACGAGCGCAGGCTGATGCGGTACTCGAAGTAGCGCCCGATCTGCGCCATGCGCGTGAAGCGCACGGCATGGCCCTTGGCATGGCGTTCGTGCTTGCCCTCGTCGGCATCGAAGAACTCGATCACCACGTCGAAGGCCCGCCCGAGGATGTCGCTGGCCGAGATGTCCTCGCGCGCCGACAGCACCGTGAGCTCGTAGCTCGACGGCCGCGCCAGTCCCTCGTGTCCCACGATGCGCCAGAACTTCAGGTCGTCGTTGGCGGGGGAATCGCTGTCGATGCGGAACTCGAGGTCGGCCATCTTGTGTCTCTGGAGGTTGGGGCGTCCGGTCGTCTCAGTCGAACGCGTAGGTGAAGTCCGCGTCCTTCACGTCCAGCGCCACGCGGCGGATCTCGCCGCCGGAGGCCAGGCGTTGCAGGTACTCGACGGAAATCGTGGGCAGCACGGTGTTGGTGAGGATCGCGTCGATCACGCGCCCGCCCGACTCCGGGTCCTGGCAGCGCGCGACCACCTGCTCGATCACCGCCTCGGTGTATTCGAAGGGCACGCCGTGGTTCGTTTCCACGCGCTTCTTGATGCGGCCCAGCTGCAGCCGCACGATCTTCTTCATCATCTCGGGCGACAGCGGGTAGTAGGGAATGGTGACGATGCGGCCCAGCAGCGCGGGCGGGAACACCTTCATGAGCGGCGCCTTGAGCGCATCGGCCAGCGCGTTCGAATCGGGCAGCAGCTCGGGGTCGCGGCACATGCTCATCACCAACTCGCTGCCCGCGTTGGTGGTCAGCAGGATGATCGTGTTCTTGAAATCGATCATGCGGCCCTCGCCGTCTTCCATCCAGCCCTTGTCGAAGACCTGGAAGAAGATCTCGTGCACGTCGGGGTGGGCTTTTTCCACTTCGTCGAGCAGCACCACGCTGTAGGGCCGGCGGCGCACGGCCTCGGTCAGGATGCCGCCCTCGCCGTAGCCCACGTAGCCGGGGGGCGCGCCCTTGAGCGTGGAGACGGTGTGCGCCTCCTGGAACTCGCTCATGTTGATGGTGATGATGTTCTGCTCACCGCCGTACAGGGCCTCGGCCAGCGCCAATGCGGTCTCGGTCTTGCCGACGCCCGAGGTGCCGCAGAGCATGAAGACGCCGATGGGTTTCTGCGGGTTGTCCAACCGTGCGCGCGAGGTCTGGATGCGGCGCGCGATCATCTCCAGGCCGTGCTTCTGGCCGATGACGCGCTGATTCAGCGTGTCGGCGAGCTTGAGCACCGCTTCGACTTCGTTCTTGACCATGCGGCCGACGGGAATGCCGGTCCAGTCGGCGACCACCGAGGCCACGGCCTGCTCGTCGACCGACGGCAGGATCAGCGGCGACTCGCCCTGCACCGCGTGGATCTTTGCCTGCAGTTCGTGCAGCTCGGCCAGCAACGCGGCCCTGTCTTCGCTCCCTCCCCCGCTGGGGGAGGGCTGGGGTGGGGGCACGGCGGCGTTCGCATCGCCATCGGCCGGCGCCGCATCCACCGGCTTGTTCCCCGCCCGCAGCTTCGCGCGCAGTTCGAGCAGCCGATCGACCAGCCCCTTCTCTTCCTGCCAGCGCGCATTCAGCCCTTCGAGCTGCAGCTTCGATTCGACCAACAGTGCTTCCACCTGCGCCGAGCGCTTGGTCACGTCGATGCCGATGGTGGCCTCGCGGCCGATGATCTCCTGCTCGACCGTGAGCCCTTCGATGCGGCGCATGCAGTCTTCGACTTCAGGCGGCGTGGCGTGCTGGCTCACAGCCACGCGCGCGCAAGCGGTGTCGAGCAGGCTCACGGCCTTGTCAGGCAGCTGGCGCGCGGGAATGTAGCGGTGCGAGAGCTTCACGGCCGCCTCGATCGCCTCGTCGAGCAGCTGCACGCGGTGGTGCTTCTCGAGCACGCTGGCCACGCCGCGCAGCATCAGGATGGCCTTGGTCTCGTCGGGCTCGGGCACCTGCACGACCTGGAAGCGCCGCGTGAGCGCCGGGTCTTTCTCGATGTACTTCTTGTACTCGGCCCAGGTGGTGGCGCCGATGGTGCGCAGGTTGCCGCGCGCCAGCGCCGGCTTGAGCAGGTTGGCCGCGTCGCCGGTGCCGGCCGCGCCGCCCGCACCCACGAGCGTGTGGATCTCGTCGATGAACAGGATGATCGGCGTGGGCGAACTCTGCACCTCGTCGATCACCTGGCGCAGGCGCTGCTCGAACTCGCCCTTCATGCTCGCACCCGCCTGCAAGAGGCCGATGTCGAGCGTGAGCAGCTTCACGTCCTTGAGCTGCGGCGGCACATCGCCGCGCGCCAGGCGCTGCGCGAAGCCTTCCACCACCGCGGTCTTGCCCACACCCGCCTCACCCGTCAGCAGCGGGTTGTTCTGGCGGCGGCGCATGAGGATGTCGACGATCTGGCGGATTTCCTCGTCCCGCCCGGTCACCGGATCCATCTCTCCCTTCTTGGCTTTCTCCGTGAGGTCGACAGCAAATTTCTTGAGGGCATCGCCCTTGCCCATGGCGGCCGGCGCCATGGCGCCCGAGTCTTCGCCGGGTGCGCCGCTGCCCATGCCGGTGCCGTCCTGGGCACGCATCTGCGCTTCAGGCGAGGCGTCGCAAATCTTGGGGAAGTTGTCGGCCAGGTCTTCGACCTTGATCTTCTCGAACTGCTTCGACAAGCCGAACAGCGGGTTGCGCAAGCTCTGCGTTTTCAGCATGCCGACCAGGATGTAGCCGGTGCGCACCTGCGCCTCGCCGAACTGCAGCGTGGCGTAGGTCCAGGCGCGCTCGATGGCGTTCTCGATGTGCGGCGAAAAATCGCTGATGGCGGTGGCGCCGCGTGGCAGGCGGTCGAGCGCGGCCGTCATGTCCTTGGCGATCACCGACACGTCGAGCCCGTAGTGCTGGATCACGCGGTGCAGGTCGGAGTCCTGCGCCTGCAGCAGCTGGGCGAACCAGTGCTCCAGCTCCACGTACGGATTGCCGCGCATCTTGCAGAAGACGGTGGCGCCCTCGATGGCCTTGTAGGCCAGCGAGTTGAGTTTGCCGAAGAGGGCGGTGCGGCTGATTTCACTCATGGAGGACTCCGTATCTCATCTAGACGATTGGCGAGGAGGTGGTTTGAAACGCCGGGGCCGAACGGCGCGCAATGCGCACGTCGGCCGCGTCGCGCGCGCGGGGTGTCGTGCCGAGCCACGAGGCCCAGCCCAGGCGCGGCGCGTTGCCCTCGCGCTGGCCGAGCCGGGTGGGTGGCACCTGGGCCTTCTCGAGCACCAGCTCGGCGTCCCATTCGAGTTCGTCGCCCAGCAGCTGCTGCATCCAGCGCTGCAGCACGGGGCGTGCCGGTCCGATGGGCAGGAACATGCGGTACTGGTCGAGCGTGAGCGGCCCCAGGTGCAGGCGCACGCGGTGCTGGCGGTCCCAGGCGCGCGTGCCGAGCATCGCGCCCATGCCCATCGAACGCGAACTCTCGCCCTGCCCCAGCCGCGTGACCTCGTCCGTGGGCACGCGCATCCAGTGGCCGACCCAGCGCTCCAGCGTCACCGGCACGCCGAAGTAGCTGCACAGCACCGACGCCACGCCCTCCACGTTGTGCACGCGGCGCGCGAGCCAGCCCGAGAAGTGCAGCCGCGCGTCGTCATGGATCTCGTCGCGCCCGATGCGCCCCGGCGTGCCGATGCCGACGAGCGCACCGACCTGCAGGCGGAAGCGGTCTTCGCCCGGCCGGTCGAGCGCCACGGCGGGCCGGGCCTGTGCCCACGCGCGGTAGAAATGCAGCGAGAAGCGGTGCGAAAAGCTGTCGAGAAAAGCCAGCCAGGTCGGGTCGCCATGGTTCAGGCTGCGCTCGCGGATGAAGTCGCTCAGGTGCACCGGCAGCGGACCGTTGGGGCCGATGTAGCCGAAGAAGTGCTGGCGCAGGCGCGGCGGCGAGGCCTCGGTCGCGCGCTCGAAGCGGCTGAAGCTGGCGGGCGCGAACGACAGCGACGGCTCCTGCCCCACGCGCACCGGCTCGGCACTGGGCAGCAGCGCGCGGCCCCAGCGCGGCGTGGTCTTCGCAATCGATTCGAGCCGGCGCATCACCGCGAAGTAGTCGTACGCCCAGGGATCGCTCGACCAGGCCTGCACCGCGGCATCGACACGCGCGCGCGCACCGACATCGGGGGCCGCCGGATGGACGCGCGCTACAGGATCTGGCGCGTCCCGCACAGCGGCCTCCAGCGCATCAGCTCGCCCTTGCCCGACAGGCGCAGCACGGTCTCGACGAAATGGTTCACCTCGACATGCCGCGACAGGTAGCGCGCGAGCACGGCGCCGAACAGGAACACGCTGTGGCCGTGGAAGGCGTCCTTGTCGACCTCGAGCGTCACCTCGAGCCCGCGCCCGAAGGCGATCGGCCCTTTCATCGGCAGGCGGCGCGCCACCGGCTGGCTCTTGACCGACAAGAGCCCGCGCACCTGGCCCTGGCGCATCTCGTCGGCATGCACGGCATAGAGCATGAGCGTCTCGCGCAGTGCCGCCGCGCCCTGCTCGGGCGTGCTGTCGGACAGCGAGAGGTAGTTGAGTGCCAGGTGGTCGATGACGCGCCAGCCCAGCCCCTGGCTCACGACCGGCGACACCGGGCGCGAGGGTCCGCGCACCATGCGCGCGCGCTGCACGGGGAAGGACTCGACGCAGTCGAAATCGTTGTCGCGCCCCATCGGCAGCAGCAGCGGCAGGTCGCGGTTGGTGCACAGCGCCGTCACCGCGAGCTGGCGCAGCGCGGCCGGGTACGGCGCCTGCTGCGGATCGACGATCTGCAGGTAAACCTCGGAGCCGATGTGGCTGCTGCGATGCCCTTCGGTGCGCTGGCGCACCGACAGCATGCGCGGCTCGCGCGTGGTCGTGAAGTAGGCCGGGTGGTTGTGGCGCGCGCCGTGGAAGGCCGAGTAGAACGGGCGGAACGCCTGCTCGACCGCCGCGCTGTCGGTGCCCGGCGCGCCGTGGCCGATGACCTCGGTGACGGTGTGCACCTCGAAGTCCTGCGGTCGCGTGCGGTCGGGCAGCAGGTGGAACTGGCTCACGCCTTCGGTCAGCGGCACGCGGTCCAGGCGCCGGCTGAACAGGTTGACGGCCGGCACGCAGTGCAGCTGCACGTTGTCGGTGCCGACCAGCTTTTCGAGCGCCGCATCGCCGCGCGAGAACAGCAGCACGATCTCGATGTCGGTGACGGGCATGGCGGCGAGCAGCGGCTGCAGGCCCGCGATGCGCGCGAACTGGAAGCGCGGCGCAAAGGCGAAGTACTCCTGCAGCAGCCGGAAGCCCGAGAAGCCGGTGGCGGTGACGGGCAGCAGCGCCTCGTCGTCCTCGAAGCCCACGGCCTGGATCGCCGACGGCGGCAGGCTGCGCGCCTCGCCCTGCAGCGCGCCCGAGGGCGCGAGCGGACGCACCATCACGCCCACGGGCTGGCCGAGCGCGCATTCGTGCAGCTGCCAGGCCACGTCTTCGCTGCCGCCGAAGTGCAGCATCAGGTCGTCGAGCGCGAGCTGGCTGAAGTTCAGCCCCGCCGTGGCGCGCAGGCCGATGCGCAGGCCGCCGCGGATGCTGCGCGCCTGCGGGTGCGTGCCCAGCGGCAGGTCGGGCGCGTAGGTGAAGTACTGCGCGCGCTGCACTTCGATGGGCCACAGGCGCAGCGCGCTCGCGGTGCGGAACTCGCAGTGCGTGTTCTGGCCCACGGCCTGGCGCGCGCGCAGGCCGCTGCCGCGCGGCAGCGTGGGGCCGATGGCCAGGTTGGCGTCGTCGGGGTCGGGCGCAAAGCTCACCACGGCCATCGCTGGCGTGGGCGCCAGGAAGTTCGGGTAGACGATGTCGAGCAGGTGCCCGGTGAAGCGCGGGTACTCGGCATCGAGCTTGAGGTTGACGCGCGCCGACAGGAAGGCCGTGGCCTCGATCAGCCGCTCGACATACGGGTCGGCGACCTCCTGCCCCTCGATGCCCAGGCGGTGCGCGATCTTCGGAAAGGCGCGCGCGAACTCGGAGGCGCTTTCGCGGAAGTAGCGCAGTTCCTGTTCGTAGAGAGTGAGCAGCCGGGGGTCCATGCGGGGGACTTATCTCGGGCTTTGTGAAACGTCCTCGATCTCGATGCGGCCTTCTTCCAGGTCGACACGGCTGCGCATCAGGAACTCCAGCGGCACGGGTTGCGCCCAGAGCATGCCGCGGATCTGCAGGCCGATGCTGTTGTGGGAGTCCAATGCCGAGCCTTCCATGACGAGTTCCACTTCGAGAGTGCGGGACAGGATGCGTGGCTCGAACTGCAGGATTGCGTTCTTCAAAGCCTGTTCCATGCTGACACGCTGCACCGACGAGGTGAACTGGCCAGACAGCATAGGCAATCCGTAATTGATGACGGAGCGCGCGGCATTGGGGTACTGGCGGTCGTCCATCTGCAGACCGAAACCGGTGGCATTGAACAGCCAGCTCAGGTCGCGCAGCACGGCCTGGCGCAGCGCCTGCTTGGTCAGCGTGCGCTTGTCGTCGCCCTCGCGCTTTTCATCGGGCGCGTGGTCGACGAGCCGGTCGAGCAGCGAGGGCTGCAGCCGCTCCTGCGCGGCCGGCGCGTTGGCATCAGCCACCGCCGCTGCTTTCTTCACCACCTTCGGCGGCGGCGGGCGTGAAGAGGATCTCGCGCACGTCCATCAGCGCGTACTCGCCGGCATCGCTGCCGAGCACGCGCTGGCCGTAGCCGGCCCAGACCTCGGGGCGCAGCTCGCGCCAGTCGGTCTTGCGCGCCAGGCGCAGCGCGCCGTCGTCCTGCGCCTCGGTGCCTTCGTAGCGCGTGGGAATGAGCGCCAGCGTCTCGCCGCCGTTCTCGAACTGCAGGTGCGCGGGCATCCAGACGCAGTCGCGCAGGTCTTCGGGCGGCTCGATCTTGATGTGCGCCAGGCGCGCGTAGGGAATCCAGTAGTACTTGCCGTTGACGAAGGCCTCGAGCACGGGGCCCAGGCGCATGTCGGCATCGGCCAGCCATTCGAAGGGCGCGCCGTCGATCGTGCCGGCGATGGCGGGTGCGCCGTCGAAGGCGCGCTGGCGCAGGTCTTCGGCCAGCCCGCTCTCGCCGCGGCCTTGTCGCAGCAGCGATTCGATGAGCAGTGCCAGCCATTCGTCGGGCTGGCCGAAGATCATCGGCGTGCGCGTGCCGGCAAACACCTCGGCGCGCAGGCCTTCGCAGCGCACGGCCTCGCCGTACACCTGCTTCATGGGCACGGCGAGCGCGTCGAGCTCGGCCGCGACGGTGAGCTGGTTGAGCGCGCGCTCCCACTGCCCGAGCACGCACAGCAGCTGCGCCATGAAGACGCGCAATTTGGCGTCGGCGGGCTTGGCGCGCACCTCGTCGCTCAGGGCCTGGAGGGCGCCGGACGGGTCGGCGGACTGGAGCAGCGCGGCGGAAGCGGTGGTCATGGTGAGGGCTCCGTGAAGGTCGTCACTGGGTGGCGGTGATGGTGGCGGTGCGCACCGCGCCGCGCAGGCCGGAGTGCTGCTGCGCGGCCGACTTGATCTCGACCTTGCGACCGGCGAACACCGTGACCTCGCGCGGCTGGCGCGGACGCCCGCCGGTGAGGATGGCCTGGCTGATCACGCGCGCATCGGTCAGCACGATCTCGAGGAAGGGGTCGGACACCATGTGGTCGCCGCTGGCGCGGTAGACGAAGATCGACACCTCGAGCTTGTCTTCCTGGCTCGCGAGCAGGCTCGAGATCGAGGCGGTGGCGGCGTCGCACTCGCGCACCACCACCAGCGGGAAGATGCGCACCTTGCCCTTGGTGGAACCGGGCGGCGCGGCCACTTCCATCTGGTGGCAGTAGCCGCCGATGTCGATGAACTCGATGCCGCGCTCCGACTCGCCCTTGACCTTGGTGCCGCGGCTGTCGATCGACATCATGAAGTCGTTGGCGGTCTCGCCCGCGAGCAGGTCGAGCATGCGCAGCAGCTCGTCGGGGTCCAGGATGCCTTCAGCGGACAGACTCATTGCAATCTCCTTGAGAAAAAATTCCGGTCATCAGCGCACGGGCGCGTCCCCGGCCGACCAGGACACCATGGCGGCGAACAACGGCCGCTTCTGAGGATTCGGCTGGCCGCGCAGCCGCAGCTCGGCCATCGGCGATTCGGCCACGCCCGAGCCGAACAGGCGCGGTGCGCTCTGCGGCGTGGCGGGCATGGCAAACACATACAGGCGCGCACCGGCGCCGGCGAACCAGGGCAGATCGAAGCGCTTGGCGGCGGGCGCCTCGCGCGTGCCGCGCTCGAAGCGGTTGCTGTCGCCGGGGTCGTCGGGGTACACGGCGCGCAGGCCGCCCTGCGCATCGAGCCCGGCCACCACGAGGTCGACCGAGTGGCCGCTGGTGTTGCGCACCTGCAGCGCCGCGCGCTCGCCGGGGCGCAGCGCCAGCGCCGGGCCGGCGGCGCGGCGCGCGGGTTCGCTGCGCACCAAGCGGTCGCCGTTCCAGATTTCGAGCACGGCGTCGAAGCCGTCGAGCGGCGTGTCGTCAGCGCCCGCACCCAATGCCTGCAGCTGGTTCCACCACTTGAGCCGGGCCAGCGCCTCGAGGCGCCGCTGCACGGCGGTGCTGTCGGGCAGCAGCTCGGCGCGGCCAACGGCATTGCCACCGAGCGACGGCGCGAGCAGCTCGAGGCGCTGGCCGCCGGCGCCCAGATCGGTCCAGCGCACGTCGGCGGTGCTGTCTGCGTCGGCCGCGAGCACCGAGGCCGGGTAGTCGAGGTTCAGGCGCGGTGGCGGCTGGCCGCTGTCGCTGCGCACGCGCAGCGCGATCGCGGGCGGCGGCGCCAGCGGCGAGACGCTCCAGGTCGCCGCACCCGACAGGGCCCGCAGCGCCTCTGGCACCGGCAGGCGCGCACTGTCGAACTCGGCCTGCACCAGCGTGGCCTGCGCGCTGCGCACGGTGCCGTCCTCGCGCGTGGCCAGCACGCGCAGCGTCTGGCGCGGCTGCAGGCCGTCGATCTGGCCGGCGGGCACGGTGAGCATGTCGCCGCTGCGCTGCGCGCGCCAGACCGGCTGGGTCGAGGCCGCGGCCACGCTGTTGGCGAACAGTCGGCCATCGAGGTTGCCTTCGGCCACCGGCGAGGGCAGCTCGCGTGTGGGGAAGCGCTGGGCGAGTTCGTCGATCACCGGCGGATAGAGCGCGAGCACGCCGTCGAACAGCGCGCGCCAGGTGGCGGGCTTGCGCTCCAGCGCACCGGCCACGGCCCAGGTCAGGAGGCCCTGCGGGCGCGCCGCGCGGCTCTGGCGCGGCAGGCGCAGCTCGGGCGTGATCTGGTGGCTTTCGGAGGCGTAGAAAGCGACGTAGCGGGCGCGCGCCACGCGGGCGACGGCGGGCGGCGTCGCGGGCGATGCGGCGGCCGGTGGCGGGCCTGCGCGCAGCTGCGCGGCGCGCAGGCCACGCCAGCGCACCTCGTCGTCGGGCGGGCCTTCGGCGGTGGCGGGCACGGCGGCGGCTGCGGCGCCGCGCGTCATCGAGGTGGCGGCGCAGGTGTCGAACACCGACCACACGAACACGTCGCGCGCGAGGAAGGCCTGCACCCAGGCGTCGAAGTCGACATCGCGCACGCCGCCTGCGAGGGCGCTGTCGGCCCCGATGGCGCCGCGCACGTCGCGCGCAAGAAAGTTCTCAGCCAGGCCGTCGGGCTCCTGGTAGCGCTTGGTGGTGTCGCGCCAGCGCGTGCCGTGGCCCGAGAAGTACAGCAGCACGAAGTCGCCGCTCTTCGATTGCGCGAGCAGGCGGCCGAGCGCGGCGTGGATGGCCTGAGCCTCGGGCAGCGCAGCACCGGGCACGCCGTCGGCCAGCACGGCGATGTCGGTGGCGGCGAAGCCCTGCTTGAGGAGTGCGTCGCGCATCAGCGTGACGTCGTTGCGCGGCGCTTGCAGCCACAGGGTTTGCGGCTGGTTGACGAGTTCGGAGACGCCGACGAGCAGGGCGCGTGGGGTGGCGAAGGCGGTGCTGGTGCAGATGAGCAGCAACGCCATCAGCAACGCTCGCAGAAAGTACCCCTGCATTGCTCCTTCCCCTTCCGGGGGAAGGTTGGGATGGGGGCAGGCAGAGCGCCCGATGGATACGCCGCTTGCCCCCACCCCTGCCCTCCCCCGGAAGGGGAGGGAGACAGACGGGGGCCGCGCGGCACGTGTCATGGCTGTTCCGAAGCCGGTCCAGCCGACGCAACCAACGGCGACGTCGCGAGCACCGACAAACCGCCGACCGGATCGGCCACGCGCAGGCGCCAGACGCCATTGGGCCCCGGCCCGCCGACCACTTCGGCCGACATCGTGCGCAGCAGGCGATCGGCCTCGTCGATGCGCACGCCGTCGTTCCAGCGCACGACCAGGTTGGCCTGCGCCGCGACCGGCGCCGTGGGCACCGAGCGGAAACGCACCTCGTCGTCTTCGGCGGTGCCGCGCCCGCCGATCAGCCCCACGTTCTGGATCACCGCGAACAGCGCCACCGCCGCGAAGGCCGGGCGCACCCAGCCCTCGGCACCGAACCAGCGGCGGATGCTGCCCCACCAGCCGTCCTCGGGCCGCGGTAGCGGCCGGGCGGGCGATGGCGGCGGCGCGGCCGCCGGAGCCTCGTCCTGTGGTTGCGCCAGCGCACGGCCCAGTTGCAGGCCGGCATCGCGGTACAGCGCCTGGTAATCGGTGCGCGGGTCTTGCGGGCCGAGCGGCGTGCCCGACAGCACCGAGAACGCACCGCCCACGGCGCGCAGCGCAATGCGCCCCGGCTCCGGTGCAATGGCGGACGCCGCGTGCGCGGCCCATTCGTCGTGCACCGCGCGGATCGCGGCCAGCCGCGTGGCCGACACCTCGCCGAGCACGCGCGCGGCCAGCTGCGGGCTGGGTTCGAGCGTGAGCATGTTCCACGCCTGGACCACGCCGAACATCGGCTCGAAGGGCTCGTCGTCGGGCTCCAGCAGCACGTCGAAGTCGGAGGCCCAGTCGGGCTCGCCGGCGGCCATCCAGCCCTGCCAGAGGTCGCCGTGGATGCAGCGGTCGAGCAGCACGCCGAGCAGGCGCCCGTCGTGCACCACGCTCACGAGGCGGCCCGGCGCCCAGCGCGCGGTGAAGGCGCGCCGGGCGACAGCCTCGCGGCGCCGGGCCAATTCGGTCAAAGGGAGCAGCAGGTCCGACACCCCGGGCGCGCCCGCGCCGCTGCCGTGCGGCATCGCGACGGGTGCGGCGTCCGGCGGCGCATCGTTGGGCGGCGCGCCGGTTTCGAACGCATGGCGGATCACGCTGAGCGGGGGCCAGAGGTCGGTGGTCATGGCGTCTGTTCCTGAATGGCTATGTCTTCAGACATAAGACGCTTCAGCCCCGAGGATTTTGAAAACCTGCAGGATCGCCGCCATGTTGTCGGCCTCGATGGCGATGCCCAGGGTCTGGCCGATCCAGCTGCCGATGCGGGTTTGCGCATAGCCGGCGCCCAGCCCTTCGCGCTTGTGCACGAGGCCCAGCCGGCCGGCCCGGTAGTGGTAGGAGGCGATGGCATGGCGCGAGGCCACGCCCGACAGCCCGCCCTCGGCCTCCTGCCCGAAGCCCTCGCACAGCAGGATGCGCTCGGGCTCGGGCAGCCCGGCGATGAAGGTGCGCGCCGCCAGCTGCACGGCCTGCGCGCTGAGGCCGTGCTCGGCCAGGCAACCGTCGAGGTCTTCGCCCGGCCCGAGCTCGTCTTCGAGCTGGGCCTCGGTGATCTGGTCGCCGATGGAGACCTTGCGGCGAAACGAACTGGCGCGCGTGCAGTCGATGAGGTAGCGGCGGAAGTACGCGCACAGCGCGAAGGCGGTAGACGGCGCGCTGTGGCCGGCGCGCTCCTCCGACTCGTCGGGGTCGGCATCGAGCCGCAGCACCTTCACGTAGATGAACTGCGCCACCAACTCCTGCCGCCCCTCGCCCAGCACTTGCAGCTCGGGCGGGTTGCAGGCCACGAGCGCCTCGCCCACGATGCGGTACATGGTGCCCATGTCGTCCGAGGACAGCGTCTGCCGGCGCCGCCAGAGGCGGACGAGTTCAGAGCTTTCCGCGGACGAGAGGGTTTCCTGCATGAAGGGCCAAGGGGTCGAAAGAAAAGAGGTCAGTCGTCGACGCAGACGCCTTCGGTCGGCACGAGGCACTGCGGCAGATTGGCGCCGGCCGGCCCACCGCGCGTGCGGATCGCCCCCGACACCGCCGCCTGCGCCACGGCCAGGCCGCGCGGCAGAAGAATCCACAGCTGCCCGCGCTCCTTCATGCGGCGTGCATTGGTGGCGGCCTGCTGGCCGTTGCCGAAAAAGTAGTCGGCCCGCACCGCGCCGCGGATGGCGCCGCCGGTGTCCTGCGCGATGGTCAGGCGCTGCATGGGTGCGCCGCTGCCGGGCGTGCGTGTCGACACGAACACCGGGTAGCCCAGCGGCGTGCTGCGCGGATCGACCGCGATCGAGCGGCCGGCCGACAGCGGCACGCCGAAGGCGCCCACCGGGCCGCCCGCGGGCGAGGTCGATTCCTTGAAGAACACGTAGCTCGGGTCCTTGATGCCGGAGCCGGTCACCGCGCCGGCCGTGCGACGGCCCGGCACCACCACCGCACCGCTGGCCGTGGGCCGCGCCAGCGTGAAACCGCGCGTGCGGATCACGCTGTTGTCGACGGCGCCCGTGTCTTCGTCGTCGCCGTCGTCCAGCGTCAGTTCGAGCGAGCCGCCGCGCACCTTCACGGCGCTGCGCGGCTTGCCGTTGGCGGCCTGCGCGATGGTCGGGCGGAAGGGCTGGCCGTTCTGCTCGGCGTAGGCCACGCGCACGATCTCGCCGCTGGGCAGCTTGATGCGGCCCGAACCCTGGATCTGCATCTCGTACAGCGCGGTGGCGCTGCTCACGAAGGCCAGCACCTTGGCGTTGGGCGCGCCCTTGGTCTCGATCTCTTCGCGCGTGTAGTACGGCAGCAGGCGCTTGCCGTCGATGCGCAGGCGCACCTTGCGGTCGAGCGTGTCGCGGGTGATGGCGGACAGGTCGAGCGCGTACAGGCCCGGCGCGCCCATGTCGCGCGTGCTCAGGCCGGTCTGCACGATCACGTTGCGGCCTTCGACCTTCGCGGCCACCGTGCCGCTGCCGGCCGGGAGCTTGCGCGCATCGACGAACAGCATGTCCTCGGGCTGGCCGTAGACCGGGTAGATGAACGGCGCGACGTAGGTGCGGCTGCCGGCGATCTCGGGCTCGAAGTAGCCGGTGACCACGCCGTCGGGCTTGCGGTCGTCGTCGCGGATCTGGTACGCCGAGAACTCGCTCTCGAAGAAGCCGCGAATGGCCTGCGTGCTCTTGCCGTCGACCTTCAGTGCGCGGTCGCACACGTCCTTCCACTCGGCGCCGCGGCCGTTGAGCACCTTGCAGCTGCCGAGAAACGCCGGCCAGCTTTCCGAGAAGTCGTCGCGCGCCCAGCCCGGCACGGCATCGAAGCCGACCGAGGTGTAGGTGGCGAGCTGGGTCGAGAAGGTGCGCGCCTGCCCGGCCACGCTGCCGCCGGTGGGCCGCGACGCGGCGGGTGCCGTGTCGGTCGTGGTGAGCGTGGTGGCGGCCGTGCCCGTGGCGGACGGCGGCGTGTTGGCGCAGGCGGCCAGCAGCACCAGCGCGACCACGGCGGCCGTTCGGCAAAGGGGAAGCGCGAAGTGCGGCGACGGTGACGTGTGCATGAAAGTCTCCTGGTCGTGGTCGTGGAATGGGGGCCGAAAGCGGCCGACGCTCTACAGACGATTACTTCTCGACGATTTTGAAATTCGCGACGCCATAGACGTCGTTGCACGGCGGGGCGCCCGGCGCGCAGACCGGTTTGCCCAACAGCGGTGACGGCCCCGTGCCGCGCGTGGCTTCGAGTGCCGCGAGCACCGGCAGCGGGAACTGCGGGAACACGCCTTCGTTCTGCACGCCCGAGGCGCCGAAGTCGCGCTCGTGCTCGCTCACGAGCACCGCGAACTGGTTGGTGCCGGCCGGCCCGCCGGCGTCCATCGGCCAGGAGGCGCGCGGCAGCGCCAGCGCGGCGTTGGCGGTGATCTTGTTGTACTTGTCGAGCAGGTTCGGGAACAGCAGGAACATCTCGCCGCCGCTGGACAGCAGGAACACGTAGACGAAACCGTCGCGCTTGCTGCGCACCTCGAAGGCCAGCTTGTCCTTGCCGATGGCGACCTCGGCCTTCTTCGGCGTGGCCGTGACTTCGAAGCCCGGGGCGGCGCCTGCCGCGAGCGACTGCAGCGATTCGGCGGGGGTGCGTGGTTTCGGAGGCGGCGGTGGTGGAGGTGGCGGTGGGGCCTCGGCGACCTGGGTGGGGGTGTCGGGGGGTGGCGCGGGCGTGGCGGTTTGCGCCGTCTTGCCGGCATCGCCTTCGCCGCCCGAGCGGCCAAGGAACCACCATCCGCCGCCCGCTGCGGCGACCAGCACGGCGGCGGCGACGGCACCGAGGACGGCCTTGTTGCTGCTGCCGCTGCCCTTGCTGTTGTTGTTCGCGGCAGGTGCCTTGGCGGCGATGGGCTTGGGCATGTGGGCCGTGCCGATCACGGTCGGTGCATCGGCACCTGATTGACTGCTGCTTCGCGCACCCGACGGCGGCACGGTGCGCGGCGTGGGCGCGATGCTGTGGCCGACTTCCAGGCCCAATGCCGCGCGCAGCTCCGCCATCGACTGCGGCCGCGCCTCGGGCCGCACACCCAGGCCCGCATCGATCGCCGCGAGCAGCCGGTCGCTGTAGCGCTGGCGCAGGATGTCGTTGCCCGCCAGCGGCACGTAGCTGTCGGACAGCAGCCGCGCCACCGAGGGCGGCGGTGCGCGCCCGCACACGGCGACGTGCATCACGGCGGCGAGCGCGTAGACGTCGGTCCATGCGCCCTGCGACATGTCGGGCATCTCGGCGTACTGCTCGATGGGCGCGTAGCCGGGCTTGAGGATGACGGTGATCGCCTGCGTCTTGTCGGTGATCACGCGGCGCGCGGCGCCGAAGTCGAGCACCACGGGGCGGCCGGAGCCTTCGAGCAGGATGATGTTGTCGGGGGCGATGTCGCGGTGGTAGCAGTGGGCGTTGTGCATCACCGCAAGGGCTTGGGTGACGCCGTCCATGATGCGGGTGAGCCAGGCTTCGTCGACGCCTGCGGGGATGGCTACGAGTGCCTCTCGCAGGGTGTCGCCCTTGTAGAAGGGCATGACCATGTAGGTGGTGCCCTTTTCTTGCCAGAAGCGGTAGACCTTGAGGAGCGAGGGATGGTCGAACTGGGCGAGGAGGCGGGCTTCGTTGATGAAGCTGCGCATGCCGAGGTCGAAGGTTTCTCTGTGTCTTTCTGACAAGGGGACTACGGTGCCGTCTTGCTGTCTTGTGGAGAGCGATGTCGGCAGGTATTCCTTGATGGCTACTACGCGCTCCAGCGTGTGGTCCCAGGCTTCGTAGACGACGCCGAAGCCGCCTTGGCCTACGACTCGGGTGACTTCGAATTCGGCTAGGCGGCTGCCTACGGGGAGGAGGCCTGCGTCGTGGGTTGCGGTTGCTGGGCTGGTGACGGGGGTGCCTGAGGCTGTGGTGAAGCCGCCGGCGGTGATGACGGTGGCTCCGCCTGTGTCAGCTTCGGTTGTGGGCGTGCGTGAGACGACTCGGGTGCGGTCGTCTTCCGGGGGAAGGGCGTTGTCGGTCATTGACCTGCTCCTGCTAGGTGAACGCCGTTTTGGGTTTGCTTTCCGGGGCCGGGTCTCGGCCCGGCGGCCGACCTACTTTTCTTTGCTTCGCCAAAGAAACGTAGGCAAAAGAAAGGCGACCCTGCTGTCTGCGTCCCTCCGCTTC
>NZ_JBYTBC010000021.1:41104-53333 GCF_058788795.1 Variovorax sp. FW301-JW7 | reverse complement strand
GGGTAGGGTTTTACGTGGGTCAGTCTTAGACGGAAATTACTGCGTTAGCTGGGTCAATTTTCGGCGGCAATCAACACCTGGAGATCAGCTGGGGAAAAAAGATACTTGGCCGCCGGGTTCGCTCCAAGCAACACAGCTCAAATTCGAACCCGATCCGTCAGTTCCGAATAGAAGCAGCATCGCGTTGTTGCTGACTCTTGACGGGAAACGCGTGCTGCTCGCAGCCGATGCCTCCGCTAGTGTGCTCAAGGCGGGGCTGGCAAAGCATCTACCGGATGGAGCTTCGATTGACCTACTGAAGGTCTCCCATCACGGAAGCAAGGCGAACACGGACACGCCGCTGCTGCAGATGCTCAAGTGCCCGCGATTTCTGATCAGTACGAGTGGAAAAATTCACAAACACCCGGACCATGCTCTTATCGCACGGTTGGTTGCTGACTATGGAAACCCGCAGATTTTCTTCAACTACGAAGAAGGGTGGCCGGGAAACTGGAAGAACAAGCCAGCAAGCTGGCCCCGCTTCCGCACTCACTTCCCGGAGTTCGGAGCCCGGTTCGTGGACGTAACGCTTTAGCTAGTCTCAGCCTGCTCCGCGGCAGCCACCGATAAGAATCTGGCAGTCAAATTTCTTGTCGGGCCGCGACTGCGCGCCACGGTATTGGGCACCGAAACCGTGAATCGGCGCCCCGCCATTCAACGGCATGAAAGAGTGAGCGGCGGCCGGTCACAAAGACGCGGCAGCCGGTCAGCAACTGCCTACCCCCTCCCACTCTCCCCCAACAACCTCTCCGCCTCCCTAGCCAGATCCGCCGCAATCCACAGCATGTGATCCCGGTGTTTCTCCCCGGCTTCCTCGAACCAGCCGTTGCCGTCGCCGTAGCAGCACCACAGCAGGGAGTTCAGCTGGGCCAGTTTGATTTCGAGGAGGTCTCGGGCGTCTTCGCCTTTGGGGGTGGACGAAGGTGTCGCGCCGCGTGTGCGGCGGGGAGATTGGGGCGTGGAACGCCCGGCCATAATTCGATCAGCCATTTGTTGTGCTCTCTTTCCAAAGTGGTTGCACGTCATGTGGTTAGACGGTCAGGGTGTTCACGCACCCTGGCCGTCGCCTTTTGTGCCTCACATTCGTGTCGCTGCTTCACAAAGAGGCATCGACACCCGCCGTGAGGCAAGGCGGTTCATTCGCTCGCACGAATCAATCGATCGATCAATGAATCAATGTCTGGGGAGAAGGCGTTCCTTTCACGGGGTTCGTCGGCCGCTACAGCGGGCCGTCTTGTCGCGGGGGCATTCACTGTAGAGAAGCGAAGCCGCGCAAGAGAAAAGAATTCGTCGACGATTTCTCGAATCGACGAGATATCTGAGGTGCCCCGGTTTTTCTGCTTCGCCGGAGGCGAAACGAGGCGAAGCAAGGTTCGGCTCGGGGCCGGCCGCCAGCTAGTGCGCGTGCGTGGCGCGCTCGGCTTCGCTGTCGTGGTGGTCCTGGCTGACGCCTCGCGCCGGCAGCGCGTCGGCCGCCAGCGCAAGGAAGAGCGCAAGGAGCAGCCACAGCGCCACGTCGCTCAACCGGTAGAGGTTCTTGCGAAAGCGCTTGGTGCGGCGGATCACGGCGCGACTCCCGGGGCGGCCGTGCGGGCGTCGTCGTTCGACGCCGGAAGAAGACCAAGCCCCATGCGGTGGACCGCATCCACCGCAAAGGCCGCGTCGTCCACCTCAGCCATGGGGCATGAGGTGGTACAGCTCCGGCAGAAAGCCGCCGGGCGCGGTGAGGCGCGACTTGAGCCGCACGACCAGGTGCAGGTCGTCCACCAGATGAAGGTCGCCGCCGCGGTTGGTGAGCTGCAGCTTCACGGCCAGCAGGCCCTGCAGCTTGGCGCGGTGCCATTCGGCGGCGTCGGCGATCTGGGCGCGCGTCATGGCCGCGATGCCGATGCCGTGTTCGAGCTCGGCCGCGCGCAGGCAGGCCACGACGCGGTCGACGCTTTTCAGCGTGCCCTCGATCACCTCCAGGCAACGCTCGGCCAGCCGCGTCGGCTCGTCGGCGGAGTTGCCGTACACGAAGGCCTCGTAGGGACGGGGCGCGCGCGTGGAGTCGCGAGGCATGGGCTGCGGGCCGGCGTTGCGGCTCAGCGCGGCAGCAGGTCCAGGCATTGGCGGCGGCGCCACACGGCGCTGCGCACGGCCTGGCTGTCGTCGAACACGACCTTGTACTGGCACACGAGGTAGTTGGCCGACTGGGGCATCTGGAACTTGAAGTGGTAGTCCCACTCGGTGCCGAGCGCGCCGCGCTGTTGCTTCAGGGCCTGGCCGAGCACGGCGAGCACCTGGGCTTGGTTGAGGCCGGGCTTGATCTCGCGAAAGCGCTCGGGCCGCGACACGACGCCGTCGCGCAGAAAGGGTTCCTTGAAGTCGGGGCGGCGCGCCTCGACGTCGCGGTAGTCGAGCTTGTCGGGGTTGCTCACGGGGTCCACGGGGTTGTCGCGGGCCACCGCAGGAGCGGCGGCGCCGAGCAGCGCGGCGGCGAGCACGAAGGCGGCAGCGGCGGGGGATGCGTGCGGGGTGTTTTTCATGGCTAGCGTCCTCTTGGGTCGGATGGGTGTCGGATGGGTTTCGTGGGGAAATGGGCGCGCGCGGGTCAGCGCTCGCGCATGGCTTCGCGCGCCTTGTTCAGCGGCTTGGTCAGGTAGTCCCACACGGTCTTGCGGCCGGTGCGGATGTCGGCGGTGGTCACCATGCCGGGCACGATGGGCATGCGGCGGCCGGCCTTGTCGGTGAGTGCGTCGGAGTCGGTGCGCACGAGCACGGGGTAGTACACGATCTCGGGCTTGACCTCGTCGCGCTGGGTGTCGGGCGCGATGGTCACCACGCGGCCCTTGAGGCCGCCGTACACGGCGTAGTCGTAGGCGGTGATCTTGATCTGCGCCTCCTGCCCGGGCCGCATGAAGGCGATGTCGCGCGGCGAGATGCGCGCCTCGACCAGCAGCTGGTCGTCCAGCGGCACCAGCGTCAGCAGCGATCCGTTGGGCGGCACGACGCCGCCGATGGTGGTGACCTGCAAGCTCTTGACGATGCCGCGCACGGGCGAGTTCAGCGTAAGCCGCTCGAGCGAGTCGGCGCGCCCGCGCACCACGGACGACAACGACTTCACCTCGGCATCGGCCTTGGCCAGTTCTTCGCGGCTGCGCACCATGTAGTTGGCGCGCGCCTCGGCGATCTTCAGCTCCAGGTCGGCGGCCTGGCGTTGCAGGCGGATGAGCTCGACGTTGCTGGCCGCGCCGCTCACCTGCAGCGAGCGGGTGATGTCGAGCTCCTTGCGCACGAGCGCGAGCGCCTGGCCCAGGCCGGACACGGTGTCGCGCAGGCTGCCCTGGCGCGAGCGGAAGAGCGCGCTTTCGGAATCGACCAGTTGGGCGTAGGCCTTCAGCTCGGCGGGGAACTGCAGGCTGCCCTGCCCTTGCACCTCGGCGCGCAGGCGCACGCTGCTGGCCAGCGCGGCGCGGTAGCGCGCGGCGGTTTCTTCCACGTTCGATTCGCCGCGCGTGGGGTCGAGCTGCGCGAGCACCTGGCCCTTCTCGACGATCTGGCCTTCGTGCACGCGCAGTTCGGCCAGGATGCCGCCTTCGAGCGACTGGATGCGCTGCTCGCGCGAGCTGGGAATCACCTTGCCCATGCCGCTGGACACCTCGTCGATCTCGAAGACCCAGGCCCACACGAAGAAGGCGAGCAGAAAGAGCGCGACGAACCACACGACGCGCGCGGAGCCGCTGGCGCGGGCCTCGTCGAAGTCGTCGGCGCCGCCGGGGCCCCACACGGTGGCGGTGGAGACGGCCGGTGCCTGCGCGGCGGCCTGCACCTGCGCCTTGGTCAATGTCACGGCGTTCATGCCTGCCCCTCCTTGCCACGGCCCGCGGAGGCCATCGCCTCGCGCGAAGCGACCGCGCCCTGGCGCAGCCGCGCCATCACCTGTTCGCGCGGCCCGTCGAGCACGACGGCGCCGCCGTCCACCACGAGGATGCGGTCGACCGCCTCGAGCACGGCCGGGCGGTGCGTGGCCAGCACCAGCGTGCGGCCGGCGGGCAGCGCGCGCAGGTGCTCGATCACTTCGCGCTCGGCCACTTCATCGAGCGAGGCGGTGGGCTCGTCGAGCAGCAGCACGCCGGGGCGGCGCAGCAGGAGCCGCGCGAGCAGCAGGCTCTGGCGCTGTCCGCCCGAGAGGCCGCGCCCGCCTTCGAGCAGCGGGTGGTCCAGCCCGGTGGGCAGGCGACGCACGAAGGCCCAGGCGCCGGTGGCCTGCAGGGCCGCCACCAGTTCGGCGTCGGTGGCGTGGGGCGTGCCCATCTGCAGGTTCTCGCGCAGGGTGCCGTGGAACAGGCGCGCGTCCTGCGCGAGCAGGCCGACGTCGCGGCGCACGTCGGCGGGGTCGATGTGGGCCATCGACACGCCGTCGAGCAGCACGCTGCCCGCACGCGGCTCGATGAGGCCCGACAGCGCCTGCAGCAGCGTCGACTTGCCCGCGCCGTTGCGCCCGAGCACGGCAATGCGTTCGCCGGCGCCGATGTGCAGCGCCTTCACGTGCAGCGCGGTGGTCTGGCCGTCGTGGCTGAAGACGGCGTCGCGCAGCGTGTAGTCGCCCTGCACGGCGGGGCGGTGCACGCGGGTCTCGTGGGGCGGGTGGTCGACCGGCAGCTTCATGAGCTGGTCGAGCGCCTCGCCGGCCACCTTGGCCTGCTGCCAGCGGTTGAGCACCTGCGTCACGCCGGCCAGCGGCGCGAGCATGCGGGTCGACAAGATCGATGCGGCCACGAGCACGCCGGTGCTCATGTGGCCGTCCATGACGAGCGGCGCACCGAAGAACACGACGAAGGCGAAGGCGGCGCCCTGCACGGTCTGGGTCCAGTTGCTCAGGGTGTTGAGTAGCGCGCGCAGTTGCAGGCCCGAGTCGGCGTTGACGGCGTTGTAGTGGTTCCACTGGTTCTGGAAGCGCGGCTCGGCCTGCAGCCCCTTGATGTCGTCGATGCCCTGCACGGCCTCGACCAGCATGGCGTTGCGCAGCGACGACTCGCGCATGCCCGTCTGGGCCAGCGCGCGCAGGCGCGGCTGCGCCAGCAGGCTGGGCACGATCAGCAGCACGCACGCGGCCAGCGGCACGAGCACGAGCCAGCCGGCAATGAACCAGAACAGCACGCAGAACACGAAGAAGAACGGCAGGTCGGCCACGGCCGCCACGGTGGTCGACGTGAGCATTTCGCGCACGGGCTCCAGCTCGCGCAGCTGCGAGATGAAGGTGCCGGTGGCGCGCGGGCGCGCCGAGCCGCGCACACGCAGCGCGTGGCCGAACACGCGGTCCGAAATGCGCAGGTCGGCGCGCTTGCCCACCACGTCGGTGATGCGCATGCGCGCGCCGCGCATGACCCAGCTGAACGCGATCGACAGCAGCACGCCGCCGAACAGCACATGCAGCGTGGGCAGCGACTGCGCGGGCACGACGCGGTCGTACACCTGCATGGAGAACAGCGTGCCGGCCAGCGCCATGAGGTTGTAGGCCAGCGACGCGACGAGGATGTGCGCGTACGGCCGCCAGTCGGCCAGCACGATCTGGCGCAGCCAGTGCGGCTCCACCGGGCGGATGTAGGCGTCCACGCGCGAGTCGGGTGCCGATTGCGCGGGCCGCAGCACGGCCATGGCTTCGAGCGCGGGTTGCAGCTCGTCCACGGTGCAGACGGTTTCCGCGCCCTGGTCGCCACCGAGCATCACGCGCAGGCCCTGCGCCGAGATGGCGGTGACCACGGCCACCTGCCCGTCGCGCAGCTGCAGCACCACGGGCAGGCGCCAGGGGCTCAGGGCGTCCAGGCGCGGCGCGACCTGGCGCACGGTGAGCCCGGCCTGGCGGGCCATCTGGCGCACACGCTCGCCGATGTCTTCGTGGTCGCTCCATGCGGCGGCGCCACGGATGCGCTCGCGCGAGGTGTCGAGGTGGTAGTGGGCGGCCACGGCCAGCACGGCGTCGACCCAGCCGGCGAGCAGCTCGGGGCCGCGCGCGGCGGACAGTTCGGGCACGGTGGTGGCGGTCATGGCTGGCCTCCGGCAACGAGCTCGCCCGCATCGACCAGCCCGAAGGCCTCGCGCAGGCGGCCCGACTGGTACAGACACTCGACCGCGAGGCGCTGCACTTCGTGCGCACTCTCGGCCTGCTCGAAGCGCGCGCCGTGGAACTCCTGCTCGGCATTGAGCAGGTCGAGCAGCGAGCGCGTGCCCAGCTGCAGGTACTGCTCGCGGTACAGGTCGCGCGTGCGCTGCGTGCTGTGCACGCGCGCGGCAAGCACGGGCAGGCGCAGCGCGTGGCCTTGCGACTGCACGCGCGCGTCTTCGAGCCGCTGGCGCACGCTGAGTTCTGCATAGCCCAGCGCGGCCTCGGCCGCCTCGACGGCATGCGCGGCGGCGCGCTGGCGGGCCTGGCTGCGCCCGCCTTCGTACAGAGGCGCGGTGAAGTTGACGGTGAACGTGCTTTCGTTGGCGGACTGGCCGGCGGGCCGCGCGCCCGATTCGAGCCCCCGGTTGACGGCGGCGTTGAGCGACAGCGTGGGCAGCAGCTGCGCATCCGCACCGCGCAGCGCGGCCTGCGCCATGTCGCGCTCGGCCTGCGCCATCTGCACGGCCGGTGCGGGCAAGGCCGTCTGCGGCAGCGCGGCGCAGGCGCTCGCGAGCGGCGCGGGCGCTTCGCCGGCGATGTCGGCCGGCGCGCGGCCCTGGGTCAGGTGCATGAGGTTGAGGCGCCAGCGCTCGGCCTGCGACGCAGTGTGGAGTTGCTGGGCGCGCGCGGCCTCCAGGCGCGACTGCGCCTGTGCCACGTCGGACTGGCTGGTGGCGCCCTTGGCCTGGCGCTCGCCCACGAGGCCCGCCAGCGACTGCACGCCCTTCACCTGGGCCTGCGCGATCTCGCCGAGCGCCTGCTGGCGATGCACTTCGATCCATGCCTGCGCGGCGTCGCGCACCACGTCGTCGACCGCCACGAGCAGCTTGGCGCGCGCGGCGGTGGCCGAGGCTTCGGCTTCGCTCACGGCGCTCGACACCTTGCCGAAGTCGTACAGCAGCTGGGTCACCGACAGCGAGGCCTGGTGCACCTGGCGGCGACCGTCGGCCTGCAGCTGGCGATTGCCCGTGCGCGCGCTGACGCCGGCGCTGACCTGCGGGTAGTAGCCCGAGCGCGCGGCGGCAATGCCCTCGCCCGCCTGCAGCGCCTGGCCGACGGCGTTGCGCACGGTCGGGTGCGAGGTGGCGGCCAGGCGCACGGCCTCGGCCATGCCCAGCGGGGCGGCGGTGCTCGCTTGCGCAAGCGCCGCCGATCCGGCGAACAGGAAGAAAAGGCCCGCGGCAGCAGACGAAAGATGACGGGAAGCAAGCATGCGTGAAGACGTGCAGACCACCAGGTGCCGACGCCGCAAGCGGCGCCGGCACGCCGGTCGGTCAGTGGTGAAGCGCGAGGCCCATGTGGAGCTCGTCGGTGAGCGATGGCGCCACGGGCGGTGCGTAGGCCGCGAGCGAATCGGGCGACGTCGCGAAGGGCAGCGCCGTGGGAGACGCCTGCGTGCCCCCGAAGGCCGGTGGGAACGCGGCCTGCAGCAGTGCATGCAGCGACTCGGCCGCGGTGTAGGCCTGCAGCATGTCGGACAGTTGCAGCCCGCCCCACGCCGTGCCGTCGCCGAAGGGGAAATGCGGCGCATCGTGCGGTTGCTGCTGCTCGATCGACACCGTCACCTCGTCGACGCCGGCCAGGCCCAGCGAATCGGGCGAGGTGTACAGCGCCGCCGCACCCGCTGCAGGCGTGTAGTTGACGTGCAGCGTCTGCGTGGCCACGTTGCTCGCATCGCCGTCGCGGTCGACCACCTGGTAGCTGAGGGTCTCGTCGTAGTTGTGCGAGGTGGCGGTCTTCGGTGCCACCTGGTAGCTGAACTCGCCCGTGTCGAAGTCCACGACCAGCTTGCCGCCCTTGTCGGTGGCAATGGTGACCTGGTGCGTGGCCTGGTTGTAGCTGTAGTCGCTGCCGGTGGCCGGGCCGGTCTTCGTCATCAGGCCCGTGCTGCTGTTGAAGGCGTAGGTGGTGCCGTCGATGGTCAGCGTGGACACATGGCCACCGTCGGCGCCGAAGCCCGACGAGCCGCCGAGGCCGCCGGTCAGCAGGTTGCTGACCGTGGGCGGCACGCTGATCGTGCCTTGCAGCATGTCGTTCAGCTGGCTCGTGTCGGTGACGATCTTGCCGTTGGTGTTCGTGCCGGTGTTGCCGTTGTAGGCGATGGGGTCGATGTAGGCCTGCTCCGTCGGGCCCAGGCTGGAACCCAGGCCCAGTGCGAACGAGTTGATGTGGTTGGTGGTGAGGAAGGTCTTCCAGATCGCTTCTTCCGCTGCCTGGATGCCCTTGTCAGCCGCGTTGCTGCTGCTGCTGTTCCCGAGCTGGTCGGGGTTGCCGTCCCCACGCGTCGGCTCGCCGTCCGTGAGGAAGTAGGACACATTCTGGGCACCCTGCAGCTTGCCGCCGGCCGAGAAACCGCTCATCGCCGAAGCCAGGGCGGCGTCGTAGTTGGTGCTGCCACCGGACTGCAGGCTCTGCACCAGCGCCTTGGCGTCGGCTGCCGTCATCCAGGCCTGTTGTGCCTGCCCGGTCGTGCTGAAGGTGACGAGCTGCACCCGCACATCGCCATACAGGTCGTAGCCGTCGATCAGGTTCTGGACGGCCGCCTTCGCACGGGAGAGCCGCGTCGGCGTCTCCTCCTCCATGCTCCCGGAGAGGTCCAGGATCACCATCAGGTTCGTGTTGATCGGTGCCACGTCGACGGACTGCTCGCCGTTCACGAGCACCGGCACATCGTCCTTGACAGGCACGTTGAAACCCACCGGCGTCGCGCTGGCCTGGCCGTCGCTCACATGCGCCTCGAAGTGCAGGTTCGACACGCCCTCGCCGTTGCCCGCCGGATGGTCGATCGGCGCCTTCAGCGTGACGGTGTAGCCCGCCTCGAACTGCCCCGCGCCCGTGGCGGTGACGTTGCCCACCGCCACGGTCATCACCTGGGTGGTGACGCCGCCGACGGTGACGCTGCCCGTGAGCGTGTGCGTGCCCGCGTCCCAGGTCCACGACACCGGCTGGCCGCCGGAGGTGACGCCGGCCGGGCCGCTGAGCGACACCGACAGGTCGCCCGCCAGACTGTCGGGGTCCGCGATGGAGATCTTGCCGGTCGATTGCACCGGCGGCTCGCCCACCGCCGCAATGCCGCCGGGCAGGCTGCCTTCGGAGACGATGCCGGCGTCGGTCGCCGTGGCCGTGGGCGCGTCGTTCACCGGGTTGACGGTCACGGTCACCGTGCTGGTGGTCGTGCCGCCGTGGCCGTCGCTCACCGTGACGGTGAAACTGTCGGTGCCGTTGAAGTTGGCGTTGGGCGTGTACGTGTAGGTGCCGTTGGGGTTCACCGTCACCGTGCCGTGCGACGGGTTGCTGCCCTTGGTGTAGGTGAGCGTGTCGCCGTCGACGTCGCTGCCGATGACCTGGCCGCTGACCGGCGTGTCTTCGTCCGTGGTCTTTGCGTAGTCGGGAGCCTCTGGGGCCTCGTTGACGTTCTGCTCGTTGAGCGTGACGGGGATGTTTGTCGTGATGGTGCCGTCGCTCGCACCGACCACCAGCGCGTGCGCATTGGCGCCCGCTTCGTAGTCGTTGACGAAGGCTGCAGCGCCTGCCGGCGTGAGGCTGATCTCGCCCGTGGCGGGGTTGATGGCGAAGTAGCCGGCGTCGTTGCCCGAGAGGATGCTGTAGGTGACGTTCGCGCTGTCGACGTCGGTGGCTTGGACCGTGCCGAGCACGGTGCCCGCCGTGCGGTTCTCGTCGTAGCCGAAGACGTAGCCGGTGGCCGAGTCCACCGGCGTGCCGCCGCCGTCGACGAACACCGGGGCGTCGTTGACGGGGTTGATGGTCACGGTCACCGTGCTGGTGGTCGTGCCGCCGTGGCCGTCGCTCACCGTGACGGTGAAGCTGTCGGTGCCGTTGAAGTCGGCGCCGGGCGTGTACGTGTAGGTGCCGTCGGCGTTGACGGTGACCGTGCCGTGCGAGGGGTCGCTGCCCTTGGCGTAGGTCAGCGTGTCGCCGTCGACGTCGCTGCCGACCACGCTGCCGCTGACGGGTGTGTCTTCGTCCGTGGTCTTGGCGTAGTCGGGCACCGTCGGTGCGTCGTTGATGTTCTGCTCGTTGAGCGTGACGGGGATGGTGGTCGTGGCCGTGCCATCGGTCGCACCGATCACCAGCGCGTGCGCGTTGGCGCCTGCTTCGTAGTCGTTGACGAAGGCTGCTGCGCCTGCCGCCGTGAGGCTGATCGCGCCCGTGGCGGGGTTGATGGCGAAGTAGCCGTTGTCGTTGCCCGAGAGGATGCTGTAGGTGACGGTTGCGCTGTCGATGTCGGTGGCCTGGACTGTGCCGAGCACGGTGCCCGCGGGGCGGTTCTCGTCGTAGCCGAAGACGTAGCCAGTGGCCGTGTCGACCGGCGTGCCACCGCCGTCGACGAACACGGGGGCGTCGTTGACGGGGTCGATGGTCACGGTCACCGTGCTGGTGGTCGTGCCGCCGTGGCCGTCGCTCACGGTGACGGTGAAGCTGTCGGTGCCGTTGAAGTTGGCGTTCGGGGTGTAGGTGTAGGAGCCGTCCGCGTTGACCGTGACCGTGCCGTTCGCGGGGTCGCTTCCCTTCACGTAGGTCAGCGTGTCGCCGTCGACGTCGCTGCCGACGACCTGGCCGCTGACGGGCGTGTCTTCATCGGTCGTCTCGTTGTAGTTGGGCACCGTCGGCGCGTCGTTCACCGGGTCGATCGTGACCGTCACGGTGCTGGTGGTCGTTCCGCCGTGGCCGTCGCTCACCGTGACGGTGAACGTGTCGGTGCCGTTGAAGTTGGCATTCGGGGTGTAGGTGTAGGTGCCGTCGGCGTTGACGGTGACCGTGCCGTTCGCGGGGTCGCTGCCCTTGGTGTAGGTCAGTGCGTCGCCATCGACGTCGCTACCGACCACGCTGCCGCTGACCGGCGTGTCTTCGTTCGTGGTCTTGGTGTAGTCGGGCACCGTGGGTGCGTCGTTCACCGGGTCGATCGTGACCGTCACGGTGCTGGTGGTCGTTCCGCCGTGACCGTCGCTGACCGTGACGGTGAAGCTGTCGGTACCGTTGAAGTTGGCGCTGGGCGTGTACGTGTAGGTGCCGTCGGCGTTGACGGTGACCGTGCCGTTCGCGGGGTCGCTGCCCTTCGCGTAGGTCAGCGTGTCGCCATCGACGTCGCTGCCGACCACGCTGCCGCTGACCGGCGTGTCTTCGTTCGTGGTCTTGGTGTAGTCGGGCGCCGTGGGTGCGTCGTTCACCGGGTCGACCGTGACGTTCACGGTGCTCGTCGTCGTGCCGCCGTGGCCGTCGCTCACCGTGACGGTGAAGCTGTCCGTGCCGTGGAAGTTGGCACCCGGGGTGTAGGTGTAGGTGCCATCGGCATTGACCGTCACCGTGCCGTGCGCTGGGTCGCTGCCCTTGGTGTACGTCAGCGCATCGCCATCAACGTCGCTGCCGATCACCTTTCCACTGACCGGCGTGTCTTCGTTCGTCGTCTGGTTGTAGTTGGGTGCCGTCGGTGCATCGTTCACCGGATCGACGGTGACCGTCACGGTGCTGGTGACCGTGCCACCTTTGCCGTCGCTCACTGTCACAGTGAATGTGTCGGTGCCGTTGAAATTCGGGTTCGGCGTGTAGACGTAGGTGCCATCAGGATTGACCGTCACCGTGCCGTGCGCCGGATCGCTGCCCTTCGTGTAGGTCAGTGCGTCGCCGTCGACGTCGCTGCCGATCACCTTTCCGCTGACTGGCGTGTCTTCATTCGTCGTCTCGGTGTAGTTCGGTGCCGTCGGTGCATCGTTCACCGGATTCACGGTCACATTCACCGTGCTGGTCGTCGTACCACCGTGGCCGTCGCTGACCGTCACGGTGAAGCTGTCCGTGCCGTGGAAGTTGGCGCTGGGCGTGTACGTGTAAGTGCCGTCGGCGTTGACGGTGACCGTGCCGTGCGATGGGTCGCTGCCCTTGGTGTAGGTCAGTGCGTCGCCATCGACGTCGCTACCGACCACGCTGCCGCTGACCGGCGTGTCTTCGTTCGTGGTCTTGGTGTAGTCGGGCACCGTGGGTGCATCGTTCACCGGGTCGATCGTGACCGTCACCGTGCTCGTCCGT
>NZ_JBYTBC010000021.1:0-41012 GCF_058788795.1 Variovorax sp. FW301-JW7 | reverse complement strand
TCGTCGTCGTGCCGCCATGGCCATCGCTCACCGTGACAGTGAACGTGTCGGTGCCGTTGAAGTTCGGGTTCGGCGTGTAGACGTACGTGCCATCGGGATTGACCGTGACAGAGCCGTTCGAAGGATTGCTGCCCTTGGTGTAGGTCAACGCGTCACCGTCGACGTCGCTGCCGACGACCTTGCCGTTGACGGGCGTGTCCTCGTTCGTGGTCTGGTTGTAGTTGGGCGCCGTGGGGGCATCGTTGACCGGATCGACGGTGACCGTGATGGTGCTCGTCGTCGTGCCGCCATGGCCATCGCTCACCGTGACAGTGAACGTGTCGGTGCCGTTGAAGTTCGGGTTCGGCGTGTATGTGTAGGTGCCGTCGGGGTTGACGACCACGGAGCCATTCGAAGGATTGCTGCCCTTCGTGTAGGTGAGCGCATCGCCGTCCACGTCAGTGCCCGTCACCTTGCCGTTGACCGGTGTGTCTTCGTTCGTGGTCTGGGTGTAGTTGGGTGCCGTGGGGGCGTCGTTGACCGGGTTGATGGTCACATTGACGGTGCTGGTGGCGGTGCCGCCGTGGCCGTCACTCACCGTCACGGTGAAGCTGTCGGTGCCATTGAAGTTCGCACCCGGGGTGTAGGTGTACGTGCCATCGGGATTGACTGTGACGGTGCCGTGCGCTGGATCGCTGCCCTTCGTGTAAGTCAGTGCGTCGCCATCGACGTCGCTGCCGATCACCTTCCCGCTGACTGGCGTGTCCTCGTCCGTGGTCTGGTTGTAGTTGGGTGCCGTCGGTGCATCGTTCACCGGATCGACGGTGACCGTGATGGTGCTGGTGACCGTGCCACCGTTGCCGTCGCTCACTGTCACAGTGAATGTGTCGGTGCCGTTGAAATTCGGGTTCGGCGTGTAGACGTAGGTGCCATCAGGATTGACCGTCACCGTGCCGTGCGCCGGATCGCTGCCCTTCACGCAGGTCAGTGCGTCGCCATCGACGTCGCTGCCGATCACCTTCCCGCTGACCGGCGTGTCCTCGTTCGTGGTCTCGGTGTAGTTCGGTGCCGTCGGTGCATCGTTCACCGGGTTCACGGTCACGTTCACCGTACTGGTGGTCGTTCCGCCGTGGCCGTCGCTCACGGTGACCGTGAAGCTGTCGGTGCCCTTGAAGTTCGCGCCGGGGGTGTAGGTATACGTTCCGTCGGCATTGACCGTGACCGTGCCGTGCGCGGGATCACTGCCCTTGGTGTACGTCAGCGTGTCGCCGTCAATATCGCTGCCGATCACCTTGCCGCTGACGGGCGTGTCTTCGTCCGTGGACTGGTTGTAGTTGGGCGCGGTCGGTGCGTCGTTGACCGGGTTGACGGTCACGTTCACCGTGCTGGTAGTCGTGCCGCCATGACCGTCGCTCACCGTCACGGTGAAGCTGTCCGTGCCGTGGAAGTTGGCACCCGGGGTGTAGGTGTAGGTGCCATCGGCATTGACCGTCACCGTGCCGTGCGCTGGATCGCTGCCCTTGGTGTACGTCAGCGTGTCGCCATCGACGTCGCTGCCGACGACTTGACCACTGACTGGCGTGTCTTCGTTCGTCGTCTCGGTGTAGTTCGGCGCTGTCGGTGCATCGTTCACCGGATCGACCGTCACCGTCACCGTGCTCGTCGTCGTCCCGCCATGGCCATCGCTCACTGTGACAGTGAACGTATCGGTGCCGTTGAAGTTCGGGTTCGGCGTGTACGTGTACGTGCCGTCCGGGTTGACCGTCACCGTGCCGTGCGCCGGGTCGCTGCCCTTCGTGTAGGTCAGCGTGTCGCCGCTGTCGATGTCGCGGCCGGTCACCCGACCGCTCACGGGCGTGTCTTCGTTCGTCGTCTCGGTGTAGTCGGGCGCGGTGGGCGCGTCGTTCACGGGCGAGACGGTCACGGGCACCTTGACGGTGGTGGTGCCGCCCTTGCCGTCGCTGACGGTCACTTCGAAGCTGTCGGGGCCTTCGTAGCCTGGCTTGGGGGTGTAGACGAACTGGCCCGTGGTCGGATCGACGGTGACGGTGCCGTGCTCGGGGCCCTTGGCGACGGTGTAGGTCAGCGTGTCGCGGTCCAGGTCGGTGGCATGCACCTGGCCCTGCACGGGCTTGTCCTGATCGGTGACGACAGGCTCAGCCTTGCCTTCGGGGCCGCGGTTCTGCGCGGGCAGCAACGGCGGGATGAAGGCCGGGCCACCACCGCCGCCGCCACCACCACCACCGCTCGCGGCGGCACCGACGCCCAGCACGCCGAGCGCGCCCAGCAGCCAGCCCGGCACGCCGTCGGGCAGCAAGGCGCCGCCGGCGTCGTTCCATTCGATCTCGGTGAAGTGGAAGTCTTTCCAGGGCGCGGTGTACTGACCCCACCACTGCACGCCGGCGCCGTCTTCGAGCACGAGGTCGTTGCGGCCGGCGTCGGGGTACTCGGCGAAGAAGCCGCGCACGGCGACTTCCTGGCCGTCGCGCAGCACGAGCACGAGGTCGTCGCCGCGGCGCTCGAACTTGAGCACGCTCTCGGGCGCGATCTTCAGCGTGACGATCGACGGGCGATCCAGAACCAGAGGGGCTTCCGCCGTCGCTTTGCGGGATGACGCGCCACCAGACTTGTAAACAGCTTCCATGATTGGTCTTTCTCCTTGACTCCGAACCTCGGGCGAGCCCTCGCTTTCAGCGAACAGCCCGGGTCGCACGTTGGGAAATCTCGAAGGCCGCGGGTGGCTCTCGAGGACTCGCCGGCGCGACCCGGTGCGCGGGTCACGCAGGCTTGCGCTTGCATGGGGCCGGATTCTTGGTTCGGGGGGGTGTCCGGACTTTTGCCGGAGAGGCCGTGGCGTTTGCCGTGGCGTACAACTGTTCACAAACGTGTGTGAATGTCGAATACTTCACACGATTGGCCAAAGAAATTCAGCAATTCGCAAGTTAGGAAAGCGAGCGCTGGCGGCCTTTTGGCTTACGGGCTTTTGCTGGAGCGTCCAATTCTTTTGATGGACGGAATCGGCCCGGCTATTTCCTGCAATACCGAACGGGCCCTGTCCGGCACCCTGTTTTCCCTCTGACAGACCCCCTCGCCGCGGCACCTTTTTTAAGGCCTCGGGCGGCAATGGCGGGTGAATCGATCAGGAATGAAGACCGGTCATTGGATGAATTTGCATTTCTTGTGACAATGATTACCAAATTAATTTCTTGGTTACATTGTTTCGGTCACAGGGCGTTCACACGCGGTGCCGGCGCCCCCTCTTTCCATGTCCTATTGGTCACCTCCGGAGCCCCGGAGAGCTCATCTTCTGGTTGTCGACGACAACGTCGACGAACTCAAGCTCTTGCTGGAAACGCTGCGGGGCACGGGCTACCGCATCACGCTCGCCTTCGACGCGATGGAGGGCTACCGGCGGGCGACGACGCTGCAGATGGACCTGGTGCTGCTGGACGTGCGCCTGGGCGGCACCGACGGATTCGCCGCCTGCCGCCTGCTGAAGGCCGACCCGGCCACGGCGGACATTCCGGTGATCTTCGTGACCTCGTCGGCCAGCCTGGAAGAGCGCCTGACGGGCCTGCGGGCCGGCGCGGTCGACTACATCGTGAAGCCCTTCGACCCGGCCGAGGTGATGGCCCGCGTCGAAATTCATCTGGCGCTGGCCGAATCCCGCAGGGCGCGCACCGCCCCTGCCACGCAGGCGGCGCCCCCGCCCGATGACCCCGCTGCGAACGACGGCGGCGCGCCGGGCTCGGGCATGGACCGCGCGCTCATGCAGGCGGCGGAGCGGCTGATACTGGCCGACCTGAGCCGCGTGCTGCCGCTGCGCGAGCTGGCGGCGCGCGTGGGCACGCACGAGAAGCGCCTGTCGCGCGTGTTCAAGGAGCTCGCGAACCGCACGGTGTTCGAGTTCGTGCGCGAGGCGCGGCTGCACGAGGCGCAGCGCCTGCTGCTCGAATCGGCCATGCGCATCGAGGAGATCGCCGCGGCGGTGGGGTTCTCGAGCGCCGCGAATTTCGCGACGGCGTTTCGCGAGTACTTCGACTGCACGCCCTCGGCCTGCCGCCAGGCCGGTGTCGAACGTTCCGGCACCTGACGCGCGATGCATCCGGTGCGCACACGCCCCTGGTGGGCAAGCGGTCTGCTGCTCGGCCTGGCCTTGTGGTTGTGGGGCTTCGCGGCCAGCGCGGCCGAAGCCGTCAGGTTCAGCGCGTTGACCCGGGGCAAGGTCGCCATCGAACAGACCGTCGAGGTGCTGGAAGACCCCACGGCCCGCCTGTCGGCGCGCGAGGTGCTCGCCTTGCCGAGTGGCGGTGCGAACGGGTTCGTGCCCGCCACGCCCGACCAGCTGATGCGCGGGTTCTCGACCTCGGCGGTCTGGCTGCGCCTGTCGCTGGTCAACGATGCGCAGGAGGTGCGCACGGCGCGGCTCGGGCTCAATGTGACGTGGCTGCGGCATGTCGACTTTCATCTGCTGCGCACGCGCAATGGCCAACCCGCATGGACGCACGCGCAGGCCGGCGTGTCCGACCCGATGGACAGCACGCATCGCTACGACCGCATTCCCCAGCTGCGGATCGACCTGCAGCCGGGCGAGTCGGTGCAGGTGCTGGTGCGCGTGATGAGCACGGGCCAGATCAAGCTGGTGCTGGAGCTGCACACCGACGAGGCGTGGCATCACATCGAGCGCAACCACGCGCTGCTCAGCGGCCTGCTGATCGGCGGACTGCTGGCCTTCGCGGTGTACTCGGCGGCGCTGTGGTGGATTTCGCGCGCGCCGATGCTGGCCTTCCAGGCGGGGAGCTTTGCGCTGCTGGCGCTGTACGAGGCCACCTACCGGGGCTACGCGCGCATTGCGCTGTGGCCCGACAGCACCACCTGGAGCTACCGCGGCCACAGCGTGATGGTGGCGGCCACGGCGCTGTGCCTGCTGCTGTACTTTCACGAGCGCGGCCGCCAGAGCCCGGTGCGCGTGCCCGGGCGCCCGCTGCTGTTCGTGCTGGCCGGCGTCGAGATCGTCGTGCTGCTGGGCACTTTGTTCGGCCCCTACGCGACCTTCGCCGCCATCGGCATCGTGAACGCGCCGCTGATCGTGCTCGCGCTGACGGTCTGCACCTTCATCTACCAACGGCGCGCCGGGCCGGGCGGGCGGCTGTCGCTGCTGGTGATGCTCGTGATCTGCGTGGGCGCGCTGATGCGCATGTCGGCGCTGATGTTCGCGGAGCGCTCGATGTCCGACTTCGACCACTATGCGCTCGCGTTCCCGGGCATGCTGGTGGGCGCGTTCGCGATCACGGCGTGGTCGTTCCAGGAAACGCGCCAGCGCAACGCGGCGCAGCAGACGCTGCTGGCGTGGCAGGCCCAGGAGCAGCAGCGGCTCGAGGAAGAAGTGGTGCGCAAGACGCGCGCGCTGAGCGAGGCGCTGGGCCAGGCCGAGCAGCGCACGCGCGAGCAGAAGGAGCTGCTGGCCTACATCAGCCACGACCTGCGCGCGCCGGTGGCCACCATCCTGGGCAACCTGCGGCTGATGCAGGACGCCGGCGACATGCCCGCGCCCACGCGGCTCGCCACCATCGAACGCAGCGCGGCCTACCAGCTGGAGCTCATCGATGACCTGGTCGACTACGCCAAGGGCGAGCTGGCGCCGCTCGCCGTCGAGGCGCAGCCGGTGCAGTTGCGCACGCTGGTCGACAACGTCGCGCAGTACGCGGACGCGCTCGCGCAGCGCCAGCACAACAGCTTCGAACTGACGATCGACGGTGAGCTGCCGGCCCTGGTCCACCTGGACGGCAAGCGGCTGCAGCAGGTGGTGCTGAACCTGCTGTCGAACGCGGCCAGGTTCACGCGCAACGGCGCCATCGGGCTGCGCTTGCAAGCGCAACCGTCCCACGGCGCGTGGCTGTTGCATTTCGAGGTGACCGACAGCGGCACGGGCATCGACACCGACACGCTCGATCGCATGACCCGCCTGCTGGCCGACAACGCACCCAGCATGGCGGGCGGCGGCCTCGGGCTGGTGATCGCGCAGCGCATCGTGCAGCGGATGGGCGGGCGGCTCGCCATTCACAGCGGCATGGGCGCGGGGACGCGGGTGGTGTTCTCGCTGTCGACCGAGCCGGCGCCTTCGTCGGCTGCGCCTGCGCCGCCGTTGCCGGAACCCATCGCCGCGCCCGGTCCGCGCCCAAAGCCCCGGGCACGCCGGCCACTTCCGGTATTGACGCCGTTGTCGCCGGCGCAGAAGGACGAACTCGAAGCGCTCGCCCGCGACGGGCGCTGGAGCGACCTGCACGAATGGGTGAACCGGCTGGCCGCCGAGGCGCACAGCCAGCCGATGGTGCTGACGCTGCGCCAGGCGCTGGACCGGCTGGACTTCGAGCAGATCCGCCTGATGGCGCGCGCGGCGCCTTTGCGTCCGCTGTAGCCCGCTCTCGCCCGCCGGGGCCGCGCGCCAGAACCCATGCGACCGGCAGGGTCGCACCATGGGTGGGCTTTCGCTTTCTATTTCGATATATCTAGAATAGTCTCGACCCACTCAAGAAAGCCATCCCCATGCGCCACCTTCACCACGCTCCGCACCACCATCACCACCGCCACGCCCCGCGCGGCGAACACGAAGACGGCCTGGCCGGCGGTGGCCGCGGAATGCGCGGCGGGCGCGGCGGCGGCGCGGGCCGGGTGTTCGGCCACGGCGGGCTGCGCTTCGTGCTGCTGCAGCTCATTGCCGACAAGCCCTCGCACGGCTACGAGCTCATCAAGGCCATCGAAGACCGCCTGGGCGGCACCTACGCGCCGAGCCCCGGCGTGGTCTACCCCACGCTCACGCTGCTGGAAGAGCTGGGCTACCTGAGCGTGGAAACCGCCGACGTCGGCGGTCGCAAGCGCTACAGCATCACGCCGAGCGGCCAGGAGTTCCTGGCCGCCAACCGCGAGACGGCCGACGCCATGATGGCCCGCATGGCGGGCGGCGTGGACGGCGCCGGCCCGCGCGCCGGACGGCCCCCGCAAGTCACCCGCGCCATCGAGAACCTCAAGCTCGCGATGCGCCTGCGCCTCGGCGGCGCCCCCCTCACCGAACAACAAGCCCACGAATTCGCCGCGGTGCTCGACAGCGCCGCACAACAGCTCGAACGCATTTGATTCAACCTGAAATGACCGACTTCACCACCACTGCTTCTTCTTCCAACACGCCCGACCGCACGCCGCGCCGCGTGCGCCACGAACTTCGTTTTCGCCAACTCACGGTGAAGACCGTGCAGCGCGTGACGCCGCACCTGATCCGCATCACGCTGACCGGCGACGCGCTCGAAGGCTTCACCAGCCCCGGCTTCGACGACCACGCGAAGCTGTTCTTTCCCGACGCCGCCACCGGCCAGCTCACGCTGCCGACCGCCGGCCCCGACGGCCCCGTGTGGCCCGAGGGCGGGCGCCCCGCCATGCGCGACTACACGCCGCGCCGCCACGACGCGCAAGCCAATACGCTGGAGATCGACTTCGCGCTGCACGACGCCGGCCCCGCCACGCAGTGGGCCGAGCAGGCCAAACCCGGCGACATCGTCGGCGTGGGCGGCCCGCGCGGCTCGTTCATCGTGCCGACCGAATTCGACTGGCACCTGCTGATCGGCGACGACACCGCCCTGCCCGCCATCTCGCGCCGCCTGGCCGAACTGCCGGCCGGTGCGCGCGTGGTGGTGCTGGCGGAAGTCGACAGCGCGGCCGACGAGATTCCCTTCGAGACGCAGGCCGAACTCACGCTGCGCTGGGTGCACCGCGAAGGCGCCGCGCCGGGCCTGAGCCCTGTGCTGGTCGACACGCTGAAGGCGATGGCGCTGCCAGCCGGCGACTTCCACGCCTGGGTCGGGTGCGAATCGGCGATTGCGAAGGCGCTGCGCGCGCACCTCGTGGGCGAGCGCGGCGCGAACCCGAAGTGGGTTCGGGCGTCGGGTTACTGGCGTCGCGGTGCGGTGGCGACGCACGACACGCACGACGAGTAAGTGTTGGTATTGCTCCTTCCCCTCCCGGGGGAAGGCTGGGATGGGGGCAAGCGGCCTTCAAAAAGCCGCTGAGGGTTGAGAGGCCGCGAGCCCCCACCCCAGCCCTCCCCCGAAGGGGAGGGAGCCAAACCCTTCAAAGCCAGCCGACGCGCCTGAACCGGTAGTACAGATAGCCGCAGGTGCTGACGATCAGCCCCAGCGCCATCGCGTACCCATAGCGGAATTTCAGCTCCGGCATCTGCTCGAAGTTCATCCCCCAGATGCCTGCGAACGCGGTGCACACCGCAAAGATGCTGGCCCAGGCGGCGAGCCGCTTGGTCACTTCGCTCTCTTCGATGGTGACCATCGAGAGGTTCACCTGCACCGCTGTGGCGATGGTGTCGCGCACCGCGTCGATCGAGCCGTTGATGCGCACCAGGTGGTCGCCCACGTCGCGGAAATACTCCTGCGTGCCCACGCAGATCTGCGGCACGCGCCCGCCATGCAGCTTGCCCGCCGCCTCTACCAATGGCGCCACCGCGCGCTTGAGGATGAGGCTGCGGCGCTTCAGGTCGTACAGCTGCTTGATCTTGTCGCGCGCCGCGCCGCCCTGAGCAAAGATTTGCTGCTCGATGGATTCGAGTTCCACTTCGAGCGCGTCGATCACCGGAAAGTAGCGGTCGACCACTGCGTCCATCAGCGCATAGAGCACGAAGCCCGCGCCGTTGCGCAGCAGGTCGGGCTCGCGCTCGCAGCGCTCGCGCACGCCCAGGAAGCCCTGCTGGCTGCGGTTGCGCACCGACAGCACGTAGTTGCGGCCGACGAACACGTTGACCTCGCCCACGTTCACGCTGTGCTCGCCGTCGGCTTCGGTCGAAGGCTCGACCAGGTGCATCACGACGAACAGCGAGTCGCCGTACTCCTCCACCTTGGGGCGCTGGTGGCCATGCTGGGCGTCTTCGACGGCCAGAGGGTGCAGGTCGAACTCGTCCTGCATCTGGGCCAACTCTTCGGGCGTGGCATCGCTCAGCGCCACCCAGACGAAGCAGCCGGCGCGGGAGATGTAGTCGCTGATGTCCTCGACGGGAATGTCGGCGAGCTTGGCGCCGTTTTCATAGGCCACGCAGTTGATCAGCATCGGGACGCTTCCCTCTTCGAACTTGGAATGAACTCAGGCGGCTGCATCGGTCGATGCGGTCGCGGCCAGGGTGGCCGTGTCGGCCAGCGAGGCCTCGATGGCCTGCGTCTCGCGCGCGAGCAGGGCCAGACCCTTGTCGGCGAACGCGCGGTGGCTGTCCACGTCGGCCCACAGGCTCGCCGCGGCTTCGGCACACGTCAGCGACGTGAAGCGGATGCGGCCCTTGGCCAACGCGACGAAACGCTGCTCGCGCAGCGGATCGGCCCGGTCCCAGGCGCCGCCGATGAGCACGCGCTTGCCGCGCTTGATGCGGGGTTCGCGCTCGGCGAAGAAGGGCAACTTGGCGCCGAACCAGCCCGGCAGGCCGGTGTTCAGCGCGGTGTCGAAGGCCGAGGGGGCAGCGTTCGCCTTGGCAAAGTCGCGCAGCGTGCCAAGCTGGTAGAGCGCCGGGTCCTTGGCGCCGCCTGTGCCTTCCACGGGCCGGATGACGGACGGGGCGTTGCCCGTACCCGGGCGCCCTTCGGGCCGTTTCGACTTGCGCAGGTCCGCCAACTGGGCCGGCGACATGCACAGGTACAGCGCCGCGAGTTCAGCGGGCAAGGTGGCGGTGTCCGGGAGCGCGTCCGCTGCAGGGCCTTTGATTTCATCCGACGGGGCCATGGGCGCCTTTGTTCTTCACGCGGGGTTTGCGCCGGGGGATTTTAGGAGCGGCGGTGCAGGCCGCCCGGCCGCGTCAGTGCTCGGGGCCGCCCTGCCCCTGCGGCTCGGGCGCCGGGGCCGGCAGCCATTGCAGCTCGTCCGGCAGATACGGCCGCGACCATCTCATGCCGTCCAGCCGCACGCGCAGCGTGAGCCCCCGCACGGTGGTCACGGTGCCGGGCTGCCCGTGCACCAGCACCCTGGCGCCCTTGCGGGCAGGCACATGAAATCGTTTCCGAATGTCCTCGTAGCTCACTGGGGTCTCCATCGATGAAGGTCGCGTGCGCCCGCGTAGTCATGCGCATGCGCATGACTACGCGCGGGGGAGCTGTCTGGATTCAGGGGAATGCGGCCAAAGTGGACGCGGCGGGGATGCCGGTGCGGGGAGGCCGGCGCGCACGCCGATGGCCGTCCCCGATAATGACCCGATCCCCGGGATGCGCAGCGCGCACCCTCTTTTCTTCTCCACGGATTCAATGACCTTACCGGTGAAAAGCACCAAAGATCAAGCCCCCTCGGCTGGCGATTTCGCCGGGCACACGCCGATGATGGCGCAGTACTTAGGCCTCAAGGCCGACCACCCGGACACCCTGCTGTTCTACCGGATGGGCGATTTCTACGAACTGTTCTGGGCCGACGCCGAAAAGGCCTCGCGCCTGCTCGACATCACGCTCACCCAGCGCGGCCAGTCGGCCGGGCAGCCGGTGCTGATGTGCGGCGTGCCCTTCCACTCGGTCGACACCTACCTCGCGCGGCTCATCAAGCTGGGCGAGTCGGTCGCCATCTGCGAGCAGGTGGGCGAGGTCGGTGCCAGCAAGGGGCCGGTCGAGCGCAAGGTGGTGCGGGTGGTCACGCCCGGCACGCTGACCGACTCGGAACTGCTCAACGACAAGAGCGATTCGCTGCTGCTCGCCGTGCATGCGGGCACGCGCAATTTCTGCGGCCTGGCCTGGCTCAGCGTGACGGGCGCCGAGCTGCGGCTGGCCGAGTGCCCGGCCGATGCGCTCGAAGCCTGGATCGCGCGCATCGCGCCGAGCGAGCTGCTGTACAGCGCCGAGGTCACGCCCGCTTTCGAGCAGCGCCTGAAGGCCGCGCGCGCGGCCGTGCCGTTCACGCTGTCGCTGCGTCCGGCCTGGCAGTTCGATCCCGGCCTGGGCGAGCGCAAGCTCAGCGAGCAGATGGGCAGCCACAGCCTCGCGGCGTGGAACGCCGAATCGCTGGGCAATGCGCATGCCGCCGCCGCCGCGTTGCTGGGCTATGCCGAGCACACGCAGGGCCGCGCGCTGTCGCACGTGCAGCGCCTGTCGGTGGAACGCGACGGCGACCTGATCGAGCTGCCGCCCACCACGCGCCGCAACCTGGAGCTGGTACAGACGCTGCGCGGCGAAGACGCGCCCACGATGTTCTCGCTGCTCGACACCTGCATGACGGGCATGGGCAGCCGCCTGCTCAAGCGCTGGCTGCTCTCGCCGCGCCGCGACCGCAGCGAAGCGCAAGGCCGGCTCGACGCCATCGGTGCGCTGCAGTCCCCCGGGCCCGGCGCCACCGCCGCGCCCTGGCGCACGCTGCGCGAGCAACTGAAGAACACGAGCGACGTGGAACGCATCGCGGCGCGCATCGCGCTGCGCCAGGTGCGCCCGCGCGAACTGGTGGCGCTGCAGCTCGCGCTGGCGAAGGCCGAGCAGCTGGCGCCGCTGCTGCCGGGCGCCGCTGCGCTGCTGGCGCAGATCACCGAACGCCTCGCACCACCGCCGGGCTGCGCCGACCTGCTGGTGCGCGCGATCAAGCCCGATCCGTCGGCGCTGGTGCGCGACGGCGGCGTGATCGCCACCGGCCACGACGCCGAGCTCGACGAGCTGCGCGAGATCAGCGAGAACTGCGACGACTTCCTGCTCAAGCTCGAAATCAGCGAGCGCGAGCGCACCGGCATCAGCAACCTGCGCGTGCAGTTCAACCGCGTGCACGGCTTCTACATCGAGGTGACGCAAAGCGCGCTCTCGAAGGTGCCCGACAACTACCGCCGCCGCCAGACGCTGAAGAACGCCGAGCGCTTCATCACGCCCGAACTCAAGGCTTTCGAAGACAAGGCGCTGAGCGCGCAAGACCGCGCACTGGCGCGCGAGAAGTGGCTGTACGAGCAGCTGCTCGACGCGCTGCAGCCCTCGGTGCCCGCGCTCACGCAACTGGCCGGCGGCATTGCCGCGCTCGATGCGCTGTGCGCGCTGGCCGAGCGCTCGCACACGCTGAACTGGCGCGCGCCGACCTTCGTGTCGCACCCGTGCATCGAGATCCAGCAGGGCCGCCACCCGGTGGTGGAGGCGCGGCTGGCCGAGAAGTCGTCGGGCGGCTTCATTGCCAACGACACGCAGATGGGGCCGCAGCAGCGCATGCAGATCATCACCGGCCCGAACATGGGCGGTAAGTCGACCTACATGCGGCAGGTGGCGATCGTGGTGCTGCTGGCCTCCATCGGCTCGCACGTGCCGGCCACGGCCTGCCGGCTCGGGCCGATCGACGCCATTCACACGCGCATCGGCGCGGCCGACGACCTGGCCAACGCGCAGTCGACCTTCATGCTCGAGATGACCGAGGCCGCGCAGATTTTGCACGGCGCCACGGCGCAGTCGCTGGTGCTGATGGACGAGATCGGCCGCGGCACCAGCACCTTCGACGGCCTGGCGCTGGCGGCCGGCATCGCGGCGCAGCTGCATGACCGCAGCAAGGCCTTCACGCTGTTCGCCACGCACTACTTCGAGCTCACCGAGTTCCCGGCCACGCACCACGGCGCGGTGAACATGCACGTGAGCGCGACCGAGTCGGGCCGCGACATCGTGTTCCTGCACGAGATGCAGCCGGGCCCGGCCAGCAAGAGCTACGGCATCCAGGTGGCGCGCCTCGCGGGCATGCCCGCGGCGGTGGTCAACCATGCGCGGCAGGCGCTCGATGCGCTCGAATCGCAGCATGCGCAAACGCGTGCGCAGGTCGACCTGTTCGCGCCGCCGCCGGCCACCGAAACCCCCATGGCCAGCGCCGTAGAATCCGCGCTGGCTGCCCTCGACCCGGACGCCATGAGCCCGCGCGAAGCCCTCGACGCGCTCTATGCCCTCCAGAAACTGAACGCACGTGAACGCAGTACCGCATGAGCGGGCCCAGTTCCTGCAAGGCGAACCCATGACTTATTGCGTAGGCATCAAACTCAACGCCGGCCTGGTGTTTCTCTCCGACTCGCGCACGAACGCGGGGGTGGACCACATCAGCACCTTCCGCAAGATGATCGTCTACGAGCAGCCGGGCGACCGCGTCATGGTGCTGCTGTCGTCGGGCAACCTGAGCATCTCGCAGTCGGTGCGCGAAATCCTGCAGATCGAAGAGCTGCGCGAAACGCGCGAAGACGGCACGCAGGGCGAACCCATCACCATCTGGAACGCCAAGAGCATGTTCGACGCCGCGCGCGTGCTGGGCTCGGCCGTTCGCCATGTGTACGACCGCGACGCCGAGGCGCTCAAGCACGCGGGCCTCGATTTCAACGTGTCGTTCATCTTCGGCGGGCAGGTCAAGGGCGAAGGCATGCGCCTGTTCCTGGTCTACGCCGCGGGCAACTTCATCGAAGCGACCACCGAGACGCCCTACTTCCAGGTCGGCGAGTCGAAGTACGGCAAGCCCGTGCTCGACCGCGTGCTCACGCCCGAGACGCCGCTGGACGAAGCCGCCAAGTGCGCGCTGGTGTCGATGGACTCGACCATGAAGTCGAACCTGTCGGTCGGCCTGCCGCTGGACCTGGTGGTGTACGAAGCCAACAAGCTCGAGACCGACCGCGTGATCTGCATCGACGCCGACAACCCCTACTACCGCATGATGCACAACAGCTGGGGCCAGAAGCTGCGCGAGGTGTTCGACAGCATCGAAGACCCGGTGTGGGACGACAGCGCCACCGAACACCCGCTGCGGATGCCGGCCACGCGCCACAGCCCGCTGCGCAAGATCTCCACGCCCGACGAAAAGCTCATCTGAATCTGTCCGTGCCTCCTGTCATCTTTTCGCACGGCAACAGCTTTCCGGCGAGCACCTACCGCGTCGTTCTCGACAGCCTTCGCAACCGGGGCTTCGAGGTCGACGCCATCGAGAAATTCGGGCATGACCCGAAGTACCCCGTCACCGACAACTGGCCGCACCTGGTGCAGCAGCTGGCCGACTTCGCCAAGCTGCGCGCCGACCGCGCGGGCGGCCCGGTGTTCCTCATCGGCCATTCGCTGGGCGGCTTCCTGAGCCTGATGTGCGCGGCGCGCCACCCCGAGCTGGCGCGCGGCGTGCTGCTGATCGACTCGCCGATCCTCGGCGGCTGGCGCGCGAACACGCTCAACGTGGTCAAGCGCACGCCGCTCATGAAGAGCATTTCGCCCGGCGCCACCAGCCGCAAGCGCCGCAACAGCTGGGAGCACCGCGAGGCGGTGTTCGAGCACTTCCGAAGCAAGAAGGCGTTCGCGAAGTGGGACGAGCAGGTGCTGCACGACTACATCGACCACGGCACCTTCGACAGCGAAGACACGCGCGCCCTGAGCTTCGACCGCGACGTGGAAACCGCGATCTACAACACCCTGCCCCACACGCTGGGCGGGCTGCTGCGCCGCCACCCGATCAAGTGCAAGGTGGCCTTCATCGGCGGACGCCAGTCGGTCGAGATGAAGCAGGTGGGCATGGCGATGACCGAGCAGGTCACCAAGGGCCGCATCACGATGCTCGACGGCAGCCACCTGTTTCCAATGGAAAAGCCGCTGGCCACGGCAGCGGCCATCGAAGCCTCGCTGCGCAACCTGATGTAGGTGGTGTTCAGGCGGTGCGGCAGGCGACCGCGTCGCCGACGCGCAGCACACCGCCACGCAGCACCCGCGCCGTCACGCCGCCATGCCCGCGCATGGCGTTGTAGCCGCCGGGGCCGAGCAGTTCTTCCATGCGCGAACAGGGCTCGCAGGGCCCGGTGATCTCGAGCAGCACCTCGGGCCCGAGCGCCAGCACCAGCGGCTGGTCGCGAAACAGCGAGCGCGCTGCCAGCAGGTTGAGGCCCGACACGACGAGGTTGCGGCGCAGCAGGCTCGCATCCACACCCTCCATGCGCTGCGCGAGCGCCGCGACAACCGGCAGGTGCTCCGCCTGGATCAGCGTGACCTGCCGCTTGCCACCCCCGCGCCCCGCACTGCTGCGGTCGCCGGCCAGGCCCAGCCCTTCGATCGCCAGCACCTCGTTCACCGATTGAACTGGCGTGCGCCGCGCGGGGCGCAGCAGGATGGCGTCGAGCCGGCCGGGGTGCGGGAACTGCCGGGTCAGGGCGTGGAGGTCGGACATGCGCCGCATTGTCCACGCGGACTTTTTTTGCGCGTCGCTGTCGGCCCGCCGCATACTGGCGCGTCCTTGGGGTTGAACCGACCTTCTTCGAAGCGACACGACCGCGCCGACGATGACCACCACCGAGCTGAGCTGGATCGCCACCACGCTGACCGCCGCGCGCCCGCGCGCGGTGGCGGCGCTGCTGCGCTACTTCCGCGACCTGGACACGGCCGAGGAAGGCTTCCAGGAAGCCAGCCTGCGCGCGCTGCGGCACTGGCCCGAGCACGGGCCGCCCGACGATCCGCTGGCGTGGCTGATCCTCGTAGGGCGCAACGCGGCGCTCGACGAGCTGCGGCGGCGCGACCGGCACGATCCGCTGCCCGAAGCGGACGACGGCGACGCGGACATGGCCCTCGACCCCGACCTCGCCGAACAGCTCGACCAGTCGCACTACCGCGACGACGTGCTGCGCCTGCTGTTCGTCTGCTGCCACCCCGCGCTGCCGCTCGCGCAGCAGATCGCGCTGGCGCTGCGCATCGTCTCGGGCCTGTCGGTGGCGGAGATCGCGCGCGCCTTCCTGGTCGGCGAGCGCGCCATGGAACAGCGCATCACGCGCGCCAAGCAGCGCGTGGCCGCGGCCGGCCTGCCCTTCGATGCGCCCGGCGCGCGCGAACGCGGCGAGCGGCTGGCGGCCGTGGGCGCGGTGGTCTACCTGCTGTTCAACGAAGGCTATGCGGCCAGCGGCGGCACGGCCCATGTGCGCGTGGCGCTGTGCGAAGAGGCGATCCGGCTCGCGCGCCTGCTGTACGACCTGTTCCCCGACAAGCCCGAGACCGCCGGCCTGTGCGCCCTGCTGCTGTTGCAGCACGCGCGTGCCGATGCGCGGCTGGACGCGGCCGGTATGGTCGTGCTGCTCGAAGACCAGGACCGCAGGCGCTGGCACCGCGCGGCAATCGACGAAGGCCTGGCCCTGCTCGACGCCGCGCTGCGCCAGCGCCGCATCGGGCCGTACCAGCTGCAGGCGGCCATCGCGGCCACGCACGCGCGGGCGGTGCGCGCGGCCGACACCGACTGGGCCGAGATCGACCGGCTCTACGCCGGGCTCGAAAAGCTGCAGCCCTCGCCCGTGGTCACGCTCAACCGCGCGGTCGCCGTGGCCAAGGTGCGCGGGCCCGAGGCGGCGCTGGCGATGGTCGACGCGCTGGCGGAGCCGCTGTCGGCGTACTTCCACTTTCACGGCCTGCGCGGCGGGCTGCTGATGCAGCTGGGCCGTGCCGACGAGGCGCGCCGCGCCTTTGCCGACGCGCTCGCGCTGGCCCGCACCGCCGCCGAGGCCGCGCACATCCGCCTGCTGCTCGACCGCCTCGGCGCGGGCGCCTCTTCCGACTCCCTTCAAGCAAAGGACGCACGATGCTCTATTCCATCCTGATCTACGGTTCCGAAGCTGCGGCGGCCGGCTGGGCGCCCGAGGTCGAAGACGAGATGCTCGAGCGCCACACCGACCTGCGCGACGAGCTGCAGGCCGCCGGCCGCCTCGGCACCGTGCTGCGCCTGATGCCCGACACCGCCACCACCGTGCGGCACGCCGGCGCCGCGCACCCGCTGGTGACCGACGGGCCGTTCGCCGAGACGAAGGAGCAGCTGATGGGCATCTACATCGTCGAGTGCGAGTCGCTCGAAGACGCGCGGCATGCGGCGCGGCGGCTGGACTTCGAGGGCGGCGTGTTCGAGATCCGCCCGGTGACCTGGTACGACCCGGGCGTGATCGCGCCGCGCATCCCGCAGGTCTGAAAAAACTCCACTGCGCTGTCGGATCGCCAGGGCCTGCGCCGTCCTTGGAACGAGCGCCTGCATATCGCAGGTCGCCACTCCAAGGAGAAGCACTCATGCCCTCGACTATTCAGTCTTTGCAAGACCGCTGCGCCGTGATCCACGGCGGCAGCGGTGCCCTCGGCGGCGCCGTCGCCCGCGCCTTTGCTCGCGAAGGCGCCCGCGTGTTCATCACCGGCCGCAGCCGCGACAAGCTTGACGCGGTGGTGCGAGACATCGCCCAAGCCGGTGGCCGTGCGCAGGCCGCGGTGGTCGATGCGCTGGACGAGGCCGCGATGCTGCGCGACGCCGCCGAGGTCGCCGAGCAGGCCGGCGGCATCGACCTCGCCTTCAACGCCGTCGGCATCTTCCACGTGCAGGGCCGACCGCTGGCCGAGCTGTCGCTGGAGGACTTCTTCCTCCCCATCCACGCCTACACGCGCGCCAACTTCCTCACCGCCAAGGCCGTGGCACCGCACATGGCGGCGCGCGGCGGCGGCGTGATCCTGTCGGTGTCGACGCCCGCCTCGCGCCTGCCCGGCCCGGGGTACCTCGGGCATGCCGTGGCCTGCGCCGGCGTGGAGGGGCTCGCGCGTCACATGGCGGGCGAGTTGGCGGCGTTTCGCATCCGCACCGCCTGCATCCGCTCGCACGCGATTCCCGAGGCGGTGGCCGCGGGCTCGCACAGCGGCGAGGTGTTTCGCCCGGCGGCCGAGCGCATGGGCCTCACGGTCGAGCAGATGCTGGCCGCGCGGCCCGAGGGGCTGTTGGTGGCGCGCCTGCCCTCGCTGGACCAGCTCGCGGGCACCGCGGTGTTCCTGGCCTCGCCGCTGGCCGGGGCCATGACGGGCGCAATAGTCAACCTGAGCGGAGGGGTCATCCTCGATTAGGGTTGTGGTCGCTTTGAATTAACATCAAGATACAAATAGGAACTTTAGAAACAGTCGTTTCATTTAAGAAAAAACGTTGCACCACGTACACCACGGCTCAAAAATGTCGTCCTATGTCTGCCCCTCTCCTGGAAGACGTTGAAGTGGTCTCGCTGAGCCCCGCGCTGGTGGTCGAAGACGATCCGGCGATGCGCGAGCGCCTGGCGTACGTGCTGTCGACGCTCGGATGCGACGAGCCCCAGATCGCCTGGGCCGACAGCCTGACCTCGGCCCGCTCGCTGCTGGAGCAGCAGCATTTCGGTGTGGCGCTGATCGACATCGGCCTGCCCGACGGCAGCGGCGTCGACCTGATCGAGTGGATGCACGAGCACCACCGGCTGGTGCCCGCGGTGGTGATCTCGGCCTGGCGCACCGAGGCCGTGATCTTCGCGGCGCTGCGTGCCGGCGCCATCGGCTACCTGCTGAAGGAACGCGACGACCTCGAGCTCAGCATCGCGCTGCGCAGCATCGAGCAAGGCGGCGCGCCGATCGACCCGGCCATCGCCCGCCGCATCCTCGGCTGGGTCGCGACCCAGCTGCCCAGCCTGCCCACGCCGCCCGATGACCCGTCGCTGACGCCGGCCACCACGCCCGTCATGCTGACGCCGCGCGAGCGCAAAATCCTCGAGCTCGTGTCGCAAGGGATGAGCAACCGCGACATGGCGGAGGCGCTGTCGATCTCCAGACTGACCGTGGAATGCCACACCAAGAACATCTACCGCAAGCTGGCCGTCAACTCGCGCACCGAGGCGGTCTACCAGGGCCGAAGGCAGGGCTTGCTGCGCTGAACTTCTTTGCGGGCCTCGTTCTGTGGGCCCTGTGGCTGCTGCTCTCGACGGGCAGCGCACACGCACAAACACCGGTGGTTCCTGAACTGCGCGCCGAAGCCGCACGCGGCACCGGCTGGGACGACACGGCCCCACCCGCCGATGGCTGGACGCCCGTCGCCCTGCCCGACAGCTGGGCCACGCGCTGGCCCGGCTTCGACGGCGTGGTCTGGTACCGGCTGACCTGGGAGCAGCCCGCGCCCGTGACCGAAACCGGGCTGCTGCTGCACTACCTGAACATGGCCGGCGAAGTCTCGCTCAACGGCACGACGATCTGGCGCGACCGCAGCCTGGTCGAGCCGCTCACGCGCGCGTGGAACTCGTCGCGCTACTGGGTGTTGGCCGCGCCGCAGCTGCGCGCCGGCACCAACACGCTGCTCGTGCGCGTGTCGGGCCTGTCGGCCTACCAGGCCGGGCTGGGGCCGGTGAGCCTGGGCACGCCCGCCGCCCTGCAGGCGGAGTTCGACCGCGAGCAGCTCATGCGGCGCGACCTGCAGGTGTTCGGCCTGGCGACCAGCGCGGCGGTGTCGGCCTTCTTTGCGGCATGGTGGCTGCTGCGCCGGCGCGAGACGGCCTACGGCTGGTTCGCGGCGATGTCGGTGCTGTGGCTGCTGTTCGGCTACAACCAGATCGCCACCAGCCCGTGGCCTTTTGCCAGCAACCACAGCTGGCAGGCGCTGAACACCTCGCTGCTGCTGGTGTTCAGCGTGTCGTACGGCGTATTCGTGCTGCGCTTTGCCGGGCGGCGCCTGCCGCGCCTGGAGATCGCGGCGTTCGCGGTGGCGGCCGTCGGCGTGCTCGACCTGTGGTTCGCGGGCGCTGCGAACCTGCCCACCCACCGCGCGATCTGGACGCTGGTGGGCGGCCTCACCATCATCGTGGTGAACAGCAGCGGCATCTTCCATGCGCTGCGCCACCGGGGCAGCCCGATGCGCTCGCTCGCGCCGTTCATGGCGGTGTCGGCGCTCACGGGCGCGCACGACCTGTTGGTGTTCACGCAGGTGATCGACAGCAACATCTACTACACGACCATGTCCTCGTACGTGCTGCTGCTGGGCATGGCACTGACGCAGGCCGGGCGCTTCGTGCAGAGCCTGCGGCGCATCGAGAACTTCAACACCGAGCTGCTCGAGGAAGTGAACGCCGCCAAGGCCGAGCTCGCGTCCACGCTCGCGCAGCAGCATGCGCTGGAACTCGCGCACGCGCGCATTGGCGAGCGCGTGGCGCTGGTGAGCGACCTGCACGACGGCCTGGGCGGCATGCTGGTGGGCAGCATCGCGACGCTGGAGCGCACGCCCGAGCACCTCAACGCGCCGCAGCTGCTGGCGATGCTCAAGAGCCTGCGCGACGACCTGCGGCTGATCATCGACGCCACCGGCCGCGACGACGGGGCGCGCGCGCTCGGCGAGCTGCTGGCGCCGCTGCGCTACCGCAGCGCGCAGCTGCTGGACGCCAACGGCATCGACTGCCGCTGGAAGGTCTCGGGCATCGACACGCTCGAACTCGCGCCCTCGCAGAGCCTGGACCTGATGCGCTTCCTGCAGGAGGCGCTGACCAACGTGCTCAAGCACAGCGCCGGCCGTCGCGTCGACGTGACGGTGGCGCGCGCGGGCGCCGAGCTGCAGCTCAGCGTGCGCGACGACGGCCGGGGTTTCGCGGTGGACGGCGTGAGCGGCGGCGCGGGGCTGCGCAACCTGCGGGCGCGGGCACGCCGCCTGGGCGCGCAGCTGCAGCTGCAGTCGCGCCCCGGCGAAACGCAGGTGGTGCTGCGGATGCCCCTGGGCGGTGCGGCGGCTACTTGACCAGCGCCAGCGTGCCCTTCATGAGCGACGCGTGGCCCGGGAACGAGCAGAACCACGCATAGCTGTCCCCTGCCTTGAGCTTGCTCACATCGAAGCTCACGGCATCGGCCTCGCCGCCGCCGATGACCTTCGAATGCGCGATGACGCGGGCATCGCTCGGCTTCACGTAGGCCTTGTCCAGCCCCGCGCCGATGCCGTCCGCCGCCACGCCCTGTGCGTCGGTGGCCTTGCTCAGCACCCAGTTGTGGCCCATCGAGGCCTTGGGCAGCTTGCCGACGTGCTTGAGCTTCACGGTGAACTGCTTGCAGCTGGCCGGCACGGCGATGGCGCTCTTGTTGAACTGCATCGCGTCGTTGCCTTCGATCTCGATGTCGCAGGTGGCGGCCAGCACGGGGCCGGCGAGCAGCGCCGTGAAAAGCAGGGCCGCGGTGGTTCTCGTCTTCATCACATGGTTCCTTCGGTGAGGTGCCGATTCGGCACGCCCCACTGTGCGGTGGGCGTGCCACGAAACGCTTGCGATGGATCAATGCGCGGCGAAAGGCCTCAAAGCTCGAGCACCAGCCGCCCCTCGCAAGCACGCGAACAGCAGGCCATCATCTTCGTGTTCGCATCGCGCTCGCTGCGCGTGAGCACCACGTCGCGGTGATCGACCTTGCCGGCCAGCACGCGCACTTCGCACGAACCGCACAGGCCTTCCTCGCAGTCGCTCTGCACATCGACGTTGGCCGCGCGCAAGGCCGTCAGCAAGGTCTGGTCGGGCGGCACGGTGATCATGAGGCCGGAGTCCTTCAGCTCCACCTCGAAGGCATGTTCCTTCGACGGGTCGAGCGTGGCGAGCGTCGATTCGAAATGCTCCACGCGCAAGGCGCCCTCGGGCCACGCGGCGCAGCAATCTTCCAGCGCTTCGAGCATGCGCAGCGGGCCGCAGGCATACACCTGCGCGCCGGGCACGGGCGTGGCCAGCAGCGCGCGCAGGTCGTTGCGCCGGCCTTCGTCGGCGGCGTGCACGTGCAGGCATTCGCCGTGCAGCGCGGCCAGCTCGTCGACAAAGGCCATGGTGGCGCGGCTGCGGCCGCTGTAGTGCAGTTCGTAGTCCATGCCCAGCGCCTTGGCGCGCCGCGCCATCGCGCTCACGGGCGTGATGCCGATGCCGCCGGCGATGAAGATCGCCTTGGCCAGCGACTCGTCGAGCCGGAAGTGGTTGCGCGGGCCGCGGATGCGCAGGCGGTCGCCCACCTTCACGTTCGCATGCACCCAGGCCGAACCGCCACGGCCTTCGGGCTCGTGCAGCACGGCGATCTCCAGCGCATGGGCTTCGTCAGGGTCGCCGCACAGCGAGTACTGGCGCGACAACTCGGGCGAGCCGCATTCGACGTCGATGTGCGAGCCCGGCGTCCAGCGCGGCAGCGGCTTGCCGTCGGGCGACACCAGGCGCAGGCGCACGATGCCGTCGGCCACCGGCGTCACGCGCTCGACCACCACGGGCCGCGCGATGGCGTGCGCCGACGGCTCGCCGATGCGCACCGGCACCTGCACGTCGCGCAGGCCGGCGTTGGCGCGCTCCGGGTTGGCACGCGGGTCCCACTCGACCCACAGGTGCTCGGGGCCGCGGAACGAGGTGTTGGGCACGTAGCTGAAGCGCTGCGCCGACAGGCGCATGTGCGGCAGCCGGCGCGTGAACTCCTCCAGGAAGATCTGCATCTCCATGCGCGCCAGGTTCTTGCCCATGCACTGGTGCGAGCCGTAGCCGAAGGTCAGGTGGTCGCTGGCGTTGTCGCGGCGGATGTCGAACAGGTCGGCATCGGCGAAGTGGCCTTCGTCGTGGTTGGCCGACGAGGTGACGATCAAGAGGCGCGAGCCCGCCGGCAAGTCGACGCCGCCGACCTGCGTGTCCTTGGTGACGAGCCGGCGCCAGGCGGCCACCGAGCCGTTGTGGCGCAGACACTCTTCCACCGCGTTGGGAATGAGGCCCGGGTCGTCGCACAACTCCTGCCACACCTGCGGGTGCTGCAGCAGCAGCTTCACGGCGTTGGCGGTGGCGTTGGCGGTGGTCTCGTGCGCGGCCACGATGCCGGCCATCATCATCGAGTGCAGGTACGAGTCGGTGACGACCTCGGGGTGCTGCATCTGCTTGCGGATGCCGTACTGCATCCAGCCCGGTGCGTCGGGGTCTTGCCGCATCTTGTCGAGCACCTTGCCGGCGTACTGCCAGAAGTTGCCGACGGCGTGCGCCACGGCCACCTGTTCCTCGGGCTTGGGGCGACCCCAGGTGTTGACGGTGTGCGCGATGGAATATTTGCGCAGCGTGTCCATGTCTTCCTCGGGCACGCCGAGAAAGTGCAGCGCCACGGTGAGCGGGATTTCCCACAGCATCTGGTCGACGAGGTCGGCGCGGCCGTCGTCGATGAAGCGGTCGACATAGCTGCGCGCGAGTTCGCGCACCAGCGGCTCGTGGTGCTTCAGCGCCTCGGGCGTGAACGGGTCCATGAGCGCGCGGCGGCGCGGCATGTGGGCCGGCTCGTCCTCGTTCACCAGCGTGCGGTTGAGCGCGAAGCCGTAGCTTGCGAGCACGGCGTTGGCTTCTTCGCCCGTGGGCGTGATCTTCTCCAGCGCGTTCGACGGGCTGAAGGTGAGGTTGTCGCGGAACACCGCCTTGATGTCGTCGTAGCGCGTGATCACCCAGTAGCCCAGCCTGGGGCTGTAGAAGATCGGCTCCTGCTCGCGGGCCCAGCGCACGTACTCGGGCGGGTCCTGCTGGTAGCCGTCTTCGAAGGGGTCGAACTCGGCGGCGCGCTGGCTCACGGGGCAGCCGGTGGGCGTGCGCTCGGCGGAGAGCGCCCCGTGCGCGACGGGGCAACCGGAAGTGCGCGAAGGCATGGCGGTGTCGGACATGGCAGCAGACTCAGTCGAGCGTGATCTTCAAATCACGGATCAGCTTGTGCCAACGCGCGGTCTCGGCCTTGAGCAGCTCGGTGTACTGCGCGGGCGTGTTGCCCACGGGCTCGACGCCGAAGTCGACCATGCGCTTGTTCACCGAGGGCTCGTGGATGGCGGCCACCAGCTGGCGGTTGAGCGTGTTCACCACGTCGGCCGGCGTGGCCGCGGGCACCACCACGCCGACCAGCGCGGCGGCTTCGACGTTCTTGTAGCCAAGCTCGGCGAAGGTGGGCACGTCGGGCAGTTGCGGCAGGCGCGTGGGGTTGGCCACGGCCAGCGGGCGCACCTTGCCGCCCTTGATGAAGCCGGCACCGGCGGCCATGTCGACCATCATGGCCGGCAGCTGCCCGCCGACCACGTCGGCCAGCGCGGGCGCCGCGCCGCGGTACGGCACGTGGACCATGAAGAGCTTGGCTTCCACCTTCAGCAGTTCCATCGCCAGGTGGTGCGGGCTGCCCGCGCCGGCCGAGGCGTAGTTGATGCCGCCCGGCTTGGCCTTGGCCTGCGCGATGAAGTCCTTGGCGGTGGCAAAGCCCGAGTTGGCGCCGACCACCAGGATCATCGGGAACTTGCCCATCAGCGTGACGGGCGCCAGATCCTTCGTGGGGCTGTAGCTCAGCGACTTGTACAGCGCCGGGTTGAACACCAGCGTGCCGTTGTCGGCCGAGAGCACGGTGTAGCCGTCGGCCGGGGCGCGCGCGGTTTCGGCGGCGGCCAGCGCGGTGTTGCCGCCGGGCTTGTTGTCCACCAGCACCGGCTGGCCGACCTGCGTCGACAGCGTCTGGGCGACGGTGCGCGCGAGGAAGTCGGAACCGCCGCCCGCTGCGTACGGCACGAGCCAGCGGATCGGCTTGTTCGGAAAGGCGGTCTGGGCGCTGGCGGCGGTGGCCAGGGCAGCCAGGGACAGGACCGCAAGGCCGCGGGCGAAGTGCTTCTTCATCGGGGTGTCTCCGGGGTAGAAATTGTGTATTGCGTAATTATCATACGCATTGCGTAATCACCGATCCACGGGTTTACCCGGCCATTGGGGCCGCCACCTAAGATGCCGACGACATGACCTCCCCCGCCGAAGCACCCTCTTCCCCTCCCCGCGAGCGCCGCCAGCGCGTGCAGTCCGCCGAGACCGGCATGGCCGTGCTCAAGGGCCTGGCGCACCTGGGCGGGCGCAGCAGCCTCACGGCGCTGGCCACCCACGTGGGCGAGAGCCCGGCCAAGGTGCACCGCTACCTCGCGAGCCTGATGGAAGAAAGCCTGGTGCGCCAGGACACCGCCTCGCAGCACTACTACCTGGGGCCCGAGGCGATCCAGATCGGCCTGGCCGCCATGCGCCAGGCCGACCCGATCCGCGCGGCCGAGCCCTGCCTGATCCGCCTGCGCGAATCGCTGGAGGTGACCTGCTTCGTCGCCGTGATGGGCAACAAGGGCCCGACCATCGTGCGCTTCGAGGAGCCGGGCCTGCCGGTGACGGTGAACGTGCGCGCCGGTTCGGTGATGTCGATGCTGTGGTCGGCCACCGGGCGCGCCTTCCTGGGCCTGCTCGACGAATCGCGCGTGGTGGCGCTGGCCGAGCAGGAACTGGCCGACGCCACCGAGGACATGCGGGCGCTGCTCGATGCCGACGACCCCATCGGCGCGCTGCGCCGCGAGGTGCAGCAGGCGCACTGCGCCATCGTGCGGGACACCTACCTGCGCGGCATCAGCGCCGTGGCGGCACCGGTGTACGACTACGCAGGAAGGGTGTGCGCCGTGATCACCGCGCTGGGCGCCACGGGCGGGTTCGACCCGGCCATCGACGGGCCGATCGCCATCGCCGTGCGGCGGGAGGCGAAGGCCGCCGGCGCGCTGCTGGGCGCGGCGGCCTGAGGCTGCTGGCTTATTCCGCCCAGACCACCGCGCCGGTCCACGCCGTGGCCAGCACCACGATGCCGAAGGCGATGCGATACCAGGCGAACGGCACGAAGCTGTGGCTGCTGATGTAGCGCAGCAGCCAGCGCACGCACAGCCAGGCGCTGATGAACGAGAACACCAGGCCCACCGCGAACAGCGGCAGGTCGGCCATCGACAGCGCCGCGCGCTCCTTGTAGACGCTGTACACGCCCGCGCCGATCAGCGTGGGAATGGCCAGGAAGAAAGAGAAGTCGGTCGCCGCCTGACGCGACAGGCCCAGCAGCATGCCGCCGATGATGGTCGAGCCGCTGCGGCTGGTGCCCGGAATCATCGCGAAACACTGCACCAGGCCCACCTTGAGCGCGTCCCACGGCGTCATGTCGTCCACGTGCTCGACGCGCACCGAGCCCGGTGGCCGCTTCTCGGCCCACAGGATGATGAAGCCGCCGATGATGAAGGTGCTGGCCACCACGGTCGGAATGAACAGGTGCGCCTTGATGACCTTGCCGAACAGCAGGCCCAGCACCACCGCCGGCAGGAAGCCGATGAAGATGTTCAGCGCCAGGCGCTGCGCCTTGGGCTGCCTGGGCAGCGCCACCACGGTGGAGCGGATCTTCTGCCAGTACACCAGGATCACCGCGAAGATCGCGCCGGTCTGGATGGCGATCTCGAAGACCTTGCCCCGGTCGTCGCCGAAGCCGCCGAGCAATGAGCCCGCAAGAATCAGATGGCCTGTCGACGAGATCGGGAGAAATTCAGTCAGACCCTCCACGATGCCCATGACAGCGGCCTTGGCCAGCAAAACGATATCCACGCGTACTCCTTGAAAGAGCGGCAATTATGGCGAGCCCCCCGGTCAGGCCCTGTTCAGGCGCCGTTGCGCCGGCGAAACGCCAGGCAGCCGACCCACGGAAATACCTAGTTCGGGTGATGTTCGACGTCGGCGCATTAATACATATTGGTAACAGTTATTCATCTGCGTCCGAAGGAGCATCCATGTCAACGTTCACCACCGGGAGTGAACTCGAGGCGTGCGTCGCTGAAGAACGCCCCTCGACGCTCGACGACCATGTCGAAGACCGTCTCAAGAGCCCCTGCCAACTGGAGCGGGAGCAGTGCCACGGCATGCTGCGCGTGGCCGAAGCCACCGGCGCCTCGGCCCACGAACTGCGTCAACTGACGCAGCGCCTGGCCGACATCGACCACTGCGGCGCCAGCGCCTGCATCGTCGCGCAGGGCCACGTGGAAGCCGACCGCATGGCCTCCGGCCTGCAGGCCGACGCCGCCTTGTGCATCGACTTCCGGCTGCTGGAGCCGCTGGGCCCGGCCCACGACAAGAAATGGTTCGCGCGCTGGAAGTTCTGGAGCTTCCTGCTCGGCGCGGCCGGCCCGGTGGCCGCGCTCACGCTGCAGGGCCTGGCGCTGCGCCCGGCCGAACCGCACGACGCGCACGCCGACCTGGTCGCCAGGTCGCGCAAGGTGCTCGAAAGCTGGCGCCGCACCTCCGACACCCTCTTCTGGCATGCAGTAGAAGACTACGTGCGCCAGCAGGCCTTCTCGCTCGAGACCCAGGCCTACCTGATGCACTGCGTGGCGTCGGTCTTCGCCGCCGAGGCGCCCATGCGGTCCAACGCCGAGCGCGAACGGCTGGCCGCCGTGCTCACCGACACCTACTGCGACGCACTCGGCACGGCGGCGACCATGCCCTCGTCGGACATCTACCGCCGCCTGGCGCAGGGCCTGGAAACCGACAGCGGCAACGCCGGCCCGGGCCGCCCGCTCGCGCGCGGCGAGGCGGCGCAGGTGGCGATGACCACGCTGTTCACGGTCGTCGGCAACGGCGGCTCACACTGAAGCTGAAGCACGCCGGCGCAGCGCGCGCACCGCGCTGTCGACCGTCGTCAGCACTGGCAGGCCGCTGGCCGCCTCGCAGGCGCCACGCGCCCGCGCCATGCTGAACTGAGCCAGGGCGATGCGCGTGCAGCCGCGCGCACGCAGCGCGGCCGCCTGTTCGGCGATGAGCGCGTCGTGGCGCTGCGTGTCGCCCGCATCGAGCGCGGCCAGCGCGCCCTCGGCCAGTGCGAGTTCGAGCGCCATGCCCGAAGGAAACTCCGGCGGCATCGATTCCAGCGTGCGCGCGAAAGTCGCGATCAGGCCCAGGCGGCCCTCGCCCTGCACGGCCTCCTCGATCATGGCCTCGTTGGGCTTGAGCACCGGAATGCCCGCATGCCGCTGCGCCACCGCCTCGATGCACGGCCCGAAGGCCGAGCAGGTGAAGAGAATGCCGCGCGCGCCCGTGTCCACCGCGTACTGCGCCAGCCGCTGGAAGCGCTCGTGCATCGCCGCGTCGAGCCCCTTGCCGTCGCGCGCGAGGTCGGCCGAAAGGCTGTCGTCCAGCAGGTTCATGCGCACGGCCTCGGGCCAGTCGCGTGCGAAGGCTTCGTTGATGGGGGCGACGGAATGCGAGAGCGCGTGGATGAGGGCGATGCGTGTCATGAAGTCAGGTGGGATCAGATGCCCTTGGACGACGGGTTGGCAAAGGCCTCCTTCGTCTCGGCATTGAGCGGGTAGTTGATGTTGATGCCCTTGGGCGGAATCGGCGACATGAACCACTTGCTGTAGAGCTTGTCCATCTCGCCGGACTTCATCATGCCCGACACCACGCGGTCCACCAGCGCCTTGAAGGCCGGATCGTCCTTGCGGAACATCAGCGACTGGTTCTCGGTGCGCAGGCTCTCGCCGGTGATGACGAAGTCCTTCGGGTTGCGCGCGTTGGCGATCTGGCCCGCGAGCAGGATGTCGTCCAGCACGAAAGCCTGCGCGCGACCGCTCTCGACCAGCAGGAACGAGTCGGTGTGGTCCTTGCCCGAGAGCTGGTTCACCTCGAGGCTGCGGCCCTTGTCGGCCGCGCGCAGCAGGCGGAACGACGTGGTGCCGGCGGTGGTGACCACCGTCTTGCCCTGCAGGTCGGCGATGCTCTTGATGCCCGAATCGGCCTTCACCAGCGTGCGCACGTTGTAGCGGAAGATGTCCGGCGAGAAAGCCACCTGCGACTGGCGCTCGACCAGGTTGGTGGTGGAGCCGCACTCGATGTCCACCGTGCCGTTCTGCACCAGCGGGATGCGGTTGGCCGACGTCACGGCCTGGTACTTGATGTCGAGGGCCGGCAGCTTCAGTTCGGTCTTCAGCGCGTCGACGATGCGGTTGCAGATCTCGATGCTGTAGCCCACGGGCTTGAGGTTGGCGTCCAGGTACGAGAAGCCGAACGAGGCCTCGCGGTAGCCGAAGGTGATGGCGCCGCTGGCCTTGATCTTGGCGAGCGTGTCGTTGGCGGCCTGCGCCTGCGCGGCGGTGGTCGGCACCAGGGCGGCACAGGCCAGCGCGAAGGCGGCGGCGATGGAAAGCGACAGGCGAAGCTGGGGCATGGAACGCTCCTCGGAACGGCGGTTGAAGAAAAAGGGGCGGTGGCTCAGCGCATCGCGTCGCGCGTGACCGCGTCGACCGAGGCCGTGAGCCGCGCGACGATCTCCTGCAGGTGGTCGCGCGTCGCGATGTACGGCGGCGCCAGCAGCACGTGGTCGCCCTGGCGCCCGTCCACCGTGCCGCCGAAGGGGTAGCACAGCAGGCCGCGCGCCATCGCGTCCTTCTTGAGGCGCGCATTGATGGCCAGGGCCGGATCGAAGGGCTGCTTGCTCGCGCGGTCGGCCACCAGCTCGACGCCCCAGAAGAAGCCGCGCCCGCGGATGTCGCCCACGTGCGGGTGATCGCCCAGCGCCTCGGCCAGCATCGCGCCGAAGGCCAAGCCGTCGTCGCGCACCTTGGCGACCAGGCCGTCGCGGCGGATCACCTGCTGCACCGCGAGCGCCGCCGCGCAGGCCATCGGATGGCCCAGGTAGGTGTGGCCGTGCTGGAAGAAGCCGCTGCCCTTGGACATGGCCTCGACGATGCGGCGCTGCGCCAACACCGCGCCGATCGGCTGGTAGCCGCCACCCAGGCCCTTGGCGATGGTCATCAGGTCGGGCACCACGCCCTCCTGCTCGCAGGCGTGCAGCGAACCGGTGCGGCCCATGCCGCACATCACCTCGTCGAGGATCAGCAGCACGCCGTACTTGTCGCACACGGCGCGCACGGCCTTGAAGTAGCCCGGCACCGGCGTGAGCACGCCGGCGGTGGCACCGCCCACGGTCTCGGCGACGAAGGCGATCACGCGGTCGGCGCCCTGCGCGACGATGGCTGCTTCGAGCTCGGCCGCCAGGCGCAGGCCGTACTGCTCGGCGCTTTCACCTTCGCGCTGCTCGCGGTAGGGGTAGCACGGCGCGACGTGCGTGGCCGGCACGAGGATCGGCGCGAAGGGCTCGCGCCGCCAGGCGTTGCCGCCCACCGCGAGCGCGCCCAGCGTGTTGCCGTGGTAGCTCTGGCGGCGCGCGATGAAGTGCGTGCGCTGCGGCTGGCCGATTTCCACGAAGTACTGGCGCGCCATCTTCAGCGCCGACTCCACCGCCTCGGAACCGCCGCTCACGAGGTACACGTGGCTCATGCCTTCGGGGGCAGAACCGATCAGTTCATCGGCCAGCTGCTCGGCCACCTCGCTAGTGAAGAAGCTGGTGTGGGCGTAGGCCAATTTGTCGATCTGCGCGTGCATGGCCGCCATCACCTCGGGATGGCCATGGCCGAGCGAGGACACGGCCGCGCCGCCCGAGGCGTCGAGGTACTCGCGCCCTTCGGCGTCGCGGATGAACATGCCCTGCGCGCTGGCGGCAACGGGCGGGGTCTGGCGAAGGTGGCGGTGGAAGACGTGCGTCATGGCGGCTGGCAACTGGACTGGGATTGGAACTAACGTTTCGGCCCAATTATTGTTTGGAACATTTGTTCCGTCAACTTCCGGGATTTCCCTGCTCCGGTACATTCGTTCCAGACACCGCACGAAAAGAGACACTGCCATGAGCGCTGCGCCGGGCCGCCCCAAGCAAGCTCGCACCGCAGTGCGAAGCACGAAGGTATTTCGATGAACGCCAAAGAACAGATCCGCCAACGCTTCAACGACCTGAGCCCTGCCCTGCAGCAGGTCGCGCGCTACGTGCTCGACCACCCGAACGAAGTGGTCACGGGTTCGATGCGCAATGTCGGCACGCGCGCACAGAGCACGCCGGCCACGCTGGTGCGTTTCGCCCAGCACCTGGGCTTCGAGGGCTGGCCGCAGCTGAAGGAGGCCTTCGCCGCCGACATGGGCCTGGGCACCGAGACCTACGGCGGGCGCGCCAAGCAGCTGGTGGGCCGTGTCGCCGACCAGAGCCTGGCGGGCGAGATGTTCGAGGTGCAGCGACGCAACCTGGAGCTCACGCACCAGCAGAGCGGGCCGGCGCTGCTCAAGGCCTGCGCGCTGCTGGAGAAGGCGCCGGCCGTGCACGCGGCGGGCTTTCGCGCCTGCTTTCCGATCGCCTTCTCGTTCGTGTACGTGTACCGGCTCTTTCGCACCAGCGTGCACCTGGTGGACGGCCAGGGCGGCTCGCTCGAGATGCAGCAGCGCGCCTTCGCCAAGGGCGACGCGCTGGTGGTGGCGAGCTTTGCGCCCTACTCGCGTGAAGCCTTGCAGGTGGCCGAGGCGGCAAAGGCGGCCGGCTGCCGCATCGTGGCGATCACCGACAGCGTGACCTCGCCGCTGTCGCTGCTGGCGGACGAGACGCTGCTCTTCACCATCCACAGCCCCTCGTTCTTCCCCTCGGTCGCCGCCGGCGTGGCCGTGACGGAAGCGCTGGTCGAGCTGCTGGCGAGCCGCGCGGGCAAGCCGGTGATCCGGCGCATCGACCAGGCCGAGGCGCAGCTGTTCGAGTCGGGGGCCTACCTCATGGCGCCGGTGGCGCGCGGCGGCTGAGAGACGAAATCAGGCGAGCGCGCGGGTGCGGCCAGCGCTCTGGCGCAGGTAGAGCACCAGCAGGTCGCGGTTGGCGTTGATGTGCTCGCGCATGGCGGCTTCGGCGCCCGCCGCTTCCTGCCGGCCGAGCGCCTCGACGATGCATCGGTGCTCTTCCAGCGCCTGCAGGGCCTGGCCGTGCCGGTACATCAGCATCGCGGCGTCGTGCTTGTGCGGGCGCGAGCGGCTGTCGAAGATCACCGGCAGCTGGCAGGCGCGCTGCACGGCCTCGCTGAGCCAGCGGTTGTCGGCCAGCGACAGCAGCTTGTGGTGGAAGGCCTGGTTCAGGTCCTGCCACTGATCGGCCCGCTCGTCGGTCCAGTCGCCATCGGCGTGCAGCAGCGCGTGCTGCTCGTCGACCATGGCCGTCAGTTCGGCCAGCGCCTCGCCGCCCAGGCCGCGCTCGCTGAGCAGGCGGCAGCCCATGCCTTCGAGCGTGGCGCGCACGCTGAAGGCGTCGAACACGTCCTTGGCGTCGAAACGGCGCACCTGGAAACCCCGCTGCGGGTGGTAGACCAACAGCCCCTCATCGGCCAGCCGCGCCATCGCGCCGCGCACAGGGGTGCGCGACACGCCGAGCTCGTTGGCGAGCGAAATCTCCATCAGGTGGGCGCCGGGAGCGATCGCACCGTCGAAGATGCGGGTGCGCAACGTGTCGGCCACGGACAGCACGCGCGTCCGCGAGGGGTCTGGGGGGGTCATCGAAAGTCGAAAACAGGGGACGGCCCGAAGCAGGCCGCGCGGATGGTACGGCGGCGTATCGAAGCTTCATATCCCCAATTTCCGTAAAAATCCCGTTCTGGCGACTTTTTCGATAGTTACGTAGAAATTATTAACTTCTGTAAACAACAACCCCGGTTTCTGCGTTAACGCCCCACCGTTTCGGCCGCCCGATGGATCGCCACGCGAATCCGCGGGTAGGTGCCGCAGCGGCAGATGTTGCCGCGCATGGCGTCCGACACCTGGTCGTCGCTGGGTTTGGGCGTGGTCTTGAGCAGCGCGCAGGCCGACATCAGCTGGCCGCTCTGGCAGTAGCCGCACTGCACCACGTCGACCTCGGTCCAGGCCGCGCGCAGGGCGTCGGCTTCCCGGCCCTTCAGGCCCTCGATGGTGGTGATTTCGCGCCCGCCCACGGCCTCCAGCGGGGTGACGCAGGAGCGCACGGCCTGGCCGTCCAGGTGCACGGTGCAGGCGCCGCACAGCGCCTTGCCGCAGCCGAACTTGGTGCCGACGAGCTTCATCTCGCCGCGCAGCACCCACAGCAGCGGGGTGTCGGGCTCGGCGCTCACGGTGGCGGTCTGGCCGTTGATCTTCAGCGTGGTGGTGGTCATGGGGTGTCTTTCTTGCTGTTCTGGGAGATCAGGCCAGCCGCAGAGGCAGGCTGCGCAGGCGCTGGCCGGTCAGCGCGAACACGGCGTTGGCCACGGCGGGCGCGATGGGCGGCGTGCCCGGCTCGCCCACGCCGCCGGGCGGCACCTCGGCGCCGGTGCCGGCGAGGATGTCGACCTCGATCACCGGGCACTCGTCGATGCGCAGCGGCGTGTAGTCGTGGAAGTTGCTCTGCTGCACCTGGCCGCGCGCCACGGTGATCTCGCCGCGCAGCGCGGCCGACAGGCCGAACACGATGCCGCCTTCCATCTGCTGGCGGATCAGGTTCGGGTTGACCGGCAGGCCGCAGTCGATCACGCACACCACGCGGTGCACGCGGATCTGCCGCTCGGGCGTCACCGACACCTCGGCCACCTGCGCCACGATGCTGCCGAAGGCCCGGTGAATGGCCACGCCGCGCGCGCGCTTCGTGCCGTCGGGCCCGTCGGCCAGCGGCTCGCCCCACTTCGAGAGTTCGGCCACGCGCTTGAGCACCGCCAGGTGGCGTGCGTCCTTGGCGAGCAGACCGGCGCGGAAAGCCACCGGGTCCTTGCCGGCGGCGACGGCGCATTCGTCGATGAAGCTCTCGACGAAGAAGCCGTTCTGCGAATGCGCCACCGAGCGCCAGATGCCGGTGGTGACGGCCGATTCGACCGGCACGTGCGCCACGCGGGCCTGCGGAAAGTCGTAGGCGGTGTTCCAGGCGCCGTCGGTCGAGTTGTCCATGAACGACGGCGCACCCAGGCTGGAGCCGGCGCTGGTGGTCTGCCACGCGACCAGTGCGCCCGCCGCGTCGAAACCGGCCTTGCACAGCGCCACGTAGGCCGGGCGGTAGAAGTCGTGCGTCATGTCTTCCTCGCGCGACCAGATCAGTTGCACCGGTGCGCCGCCGGCCTCGCGTGCGAGCTGCGCGGCCTGCACCAGGAAGTCGATGAAGTAGCGCCGCCCGAAGCCGCCGCCCAGGTAGGTGACGTGCAGCGTGACCTTGTCGGCATCGATGCCCAGCGTCTTGGCGACCGCCGCGCGCGCGAAGCCCGGCGCCTGCGTGGGCGCCCAGACGGTGGCGGCGCCGTCCTTGAACTGCACGGTGCAGTTCATCGGCTCCATGGTGGCGTGCGCCAGGAAAGGCACGCGGTACTCGACCTCGATCGTGCGCGCGGCGGACTTCAGCGCCGCCGCCACGCCGCCGGTATCGAGGCGTGCATTGCCCGCTTCGGCGTCGAGCGTGCGCGCGAGGCGGTCGATCATCTCGGCGCTCGACAGGCTCGCGGCCGGACCGTGGTCCCATTCGATGTCGACCTGCTTCAGCGCGCGCATCGCGTGGTACGGCGTGTCGGCGATCACCGCGACGCCGCCCGCCGTGCTGCCCGTGCCGACGAGGCTCGCGGCCACTGGCTCCAGCGCCATCACCTTGCGCACGCCGGGCAGCGCCTCGGCGGCTTTCGCATCGAAGCGCGCGACGCGGCCGGCCAGCGTCGGGCACATGGCGATGCTGGCGTACAGCAAGCCCGGCGGCAGCACGTCGATGCCGTAGGTGGCGGTGCCGTTGAGCTTGCCGGCGTTGTCGATGCGCCGCTGCGGCTGGCCGATGACGCGGAAGTCGGCTTGTGCCTTGAGCTTCACCGCCGTGGGCAGGGGCTGCTGCGCGGCCTTTGCCGCGAGTTCGCCGAAGCGCGCGCTGCGGTTGGACGCCGGGTGCAGCACGCGGCCCGCTTCCGTGCGGCATTCGCTGGCGGGCACCTGCCACTGCGCCGCCGCCGCACCCACCAGCATGAGCCGCGCCGAGGCGCCGGCCTCGCGCACCGGGCCCCACTGGTCGGTGACGCTCGACGAACCGCCCGTGCCCGAGAGCCCCGGGATCGTGCGCAGCAGCTTGCCCACGACCTGGTGCGCCGCGCGCTTGCCGAAGCCCTCGTCGCCGGGCTTGAAGGGCAGCGCGTCGAGGATCATGGCCTGGTTGTTGTAGATGGCGTCGAAGCCGGCCTGCTCGAGCCGCACCTGCGACATCGAGGCGTCCATCTCCTCGGCCAGCAGCATCGCCAGGCCGGTGTGCGTACCCTGCCCCATCTCGGATTGCGTCATCACCAGCGTGACCGTGTCGTCACTGCCCACCTTGACCCAGCCGTTGAGCGCGACCTGCCCGTTGCCCGCCGGCAGCGGCGCGCCGGGTACGAGGCGCGAAGCCGCCGGCGTGGCGGCCCAGCCGACGACCAGGGCGCCGGCGGCCCCGAGGGTGCCGAGCACGAAGTGGCGGCGTTTGAGTTGAGGCATGGCGTGGTCTTTCTTCGGTGGGTCTTGTCGTTCGTGCGGGAGGTGGGGTCGTCGTCGTCAGGGCGGCACGGCGATGCCTCGCCAGAAAATCTCGAAGCCAGCTTCGGCGTAGTCAAAGGCCTCTTGTTCATCACCGGCCTGCGCGATGTAGCCGACGGTGGTCTCGGCCATGGCGGTCAACATCGCGCCCAGGAATTCCATCGGCCGCTCGACGACTTCGCCGCGCCGCATGCAGTCTTGCGCCACCGCCTCCAGCCGCGCGAACGGCGCCATGCCGGCGGCGCGGCTCTCGTCGCTCAGTTCGTCCGACACCTTGAGCTGCGCCAGCACGCGCAGCTTGCCGGGATGCGCCACGCCCCATTGCACATAGCGGTCCCAGATGTGGTGGAACTGGGTGCGCGGGTCGGCGGCTTCGGGCCAGTCGGCCAGCATCACGCCGGCCAGCTCGGTCTTCAGCACGCGGTACAGCGCGTCGGTCAGCAGCGCCTTGCTTGCGAAGTAGGTGAACAGCGTGCCCTCGGCCACACCCGCGGTGCGCGAGATCGCCGAGGTCGGCGTGGCCCACACGCCGCGCCGGCCGAACTCGACCAGCGCCGCCTCGAGGATCGCGTTGTGCTTGTCTGCGCTGCGGGGTCGGGCCATGCGTCGATGATCTCCATCGTTCGTTTAAATGAGTGCGCACTCAAGTATAGGAACGCAGCGCCGATCCGCAAGCCCCCGCTGCGTTGGCCCCGTGGAACCACGGCGTAACACAACGATCCAACCAGAGTCGTGGCGTCGTGCTGCGACAGGAGGTAACGACCATGAAGCATGTGAAGCATTGGCAGGACCCCGTCAACGCCGTCGCCGGTGTGTGGCTGATCGTCTCGCCATGGGTACTGGGCTTTCAGGGCAATTCGCTCGCCATGTGGACCATGGTGGCGACCGGCATCCTGCTGGGCGCCGTGGCCTTGGGCGCGACCTTCGTGCCGCACCAGTGGGAAGAGTGGACCGAAGTGGCGCTGGCAGCCTGGCTGGCGGTGTCGCCCTGGTTGCTCAACTTCCGCATGGTCGAGCCGGCGCTGGTCAACGCGGTGCTGATTGCCGCGCTGATCATGGTGCTCGCCCTCTGGGTCCTGGTGACAGACAAGGACTACCTGGGCGGTGCCATCGACCGTCCGGCGCACTGATGGGGAGAGAGCGATAGTGTGAGCGCCGAGCGGTGACCACCGCCGCGAAGCGACGACGCCCGGTCCGGTGTTCGCGCCGAGCCGGGCCGACGGGCCAGGCAGGTTCCCATGCCCGCCCGCGACGCCCGCCCCTTACGGTGTGCGGGAAGCGGCGTTGTTGTTTGAAGTGCTGTTGCCGGCCGGGCGGGCATCGCCCATCCAGTCGGCCTGCCAGCCGCCGCCCATGGCCTGGATCAGCGCGATTGCCGCGGCCTGGCGATTGACCTGAAGCTGCACGAGCGCGCGCCGCGCGCTCAGTGCAGCGGCCTGCGCCTGCACCACATCGGTGTAGCTCACCTGCCCCGCACGATACCGGTTGAGCAACTGCTGCTCCGTCTTGTCGGCCGCCGCCGTGGCCTCGCGGCGCAAGCCTTCCTGCTGCGCCAGCGTGGCGCCGGTGGTCAACTGGTCTTCGACGGTCTGGAACGCGGCCAGCACGGTCTGGCGGTAGCGCGCCACGCTGGCCTCGTGGCCGGCCTTGGCGGCATCGACGCTGGCGCTGATGGCGCCCGCATCGAACACCACCTGCGCCACCGACAGGCCCAGCCCCCACAACGTGTTGGTCGCGCCGAAGAGGTCTTTCACGCGGCTCGCGTTGCTGCCGACCGAGGCCGTGAGCGAGATGTTCGGGTAGTAGGCCGAGCGCGCCACGCCGATCTGCGCATTGGCCGCGGCCACCGCGCGCTCCGCCGCTGCGATGTCGGGGCGGCGCTGCAGCAGCGTCGAGGGCACGCCGGTCGGCACGCCGGGCACCGTGGGCGTCCAGCGCGCGGGCGGCAGGCTGAAGTCGGCCGGCGCCACGCCCACCAGCATCGCGATGGCGTGCTCCAGCGTGGCACGCGTGCGCTGCAGGCCCACGCGGTCGGCCTTGGCATTCACCAGCTGCGTCTGCGCCTGCAGCACGTCGGTCTGCGCCGCAATGCCGGCGGCGTAGCGGTTGCTCGTGATCTCGAAGGCGCGCTGGTAGCCGAGGATGGTTTCGTCGAGCAGCACGATCTCGGCATCAGCCTCGCGCAGCGAGAAGTAGTTGGTGGCCAGGGCGCCGACGGCCGACAGCCGCGCCGAGGCCAGGTCGGCCTCGCTGGCCTGTGCGTTGGCCTGCGCGCTGTTCACGGTTTCGCGCAGGCGGCCCCACACGTCGGGCGTCCAGCTCGCGCCCAGCGTGGCGCCGAAGGTGTTCGACGGGCTGGCCGAGGCGTTGCCGCCCACCGTGCCCGAGCGCTTGCCGCTGCCGTCGAACGACACCGACGGGAACAGCCCCGCGCGCTGCTCGCGCACCAGCGCCTGCGCTTGCGTGTAGCTGGCGACGGCGGCGGCGATGTTCTGGTTCGACACCTGCACGCGCCCCGCGAGTTCGTCGAGCGTGGCATCACCGAAGAGCTTCCACCACTCGCCGCGATCGAGCGCGTCGGCCGGCGCGGCGGGCAGCCAGCCGTCGGCGGCGGGCTGTTCCTTCCAGCCGGCCGATGCCGCCGACTCGGGCACCTTGTAGGCCGGGCCCACAGCACAGCCGGCGAGCACGGCGGCCAGCGCGAGCGTGCTCAGCGCGAAGAAGCGGCGTGAAGGGCCGAGAGAAGAGAAGGAGGCATTCATGGTCATGGATCTCAGGCGGCCGTGGCGCGGCCCAGCGCGTGTTCGTTCTTGCCGCGGCGGCGCAGTTTGTCGAGCAGCAGGTACACCACCGGCGTGGTGAGCAGCGTCAGCAACTGGCTCGCGATGAGCCCGCCGATGATCGCCACGCCCAGCGGCCGGCGCAGCTCGGCGCCCTCGCCGAAGCCGATGGCCAGCGGCAGCGCGCCGAGCGCGGCGGCCAGCGTGGTCATCAGGATCGGGCGGAAGCGCAGCAGGCAGGCCTCGCGCACCGCCTCGAGCGGGCTCAGGCCGCGCGAGCGCTCGGCCTCCAGCGCGAAGTCGATGATCAGGATGGCGTTCTTCTTCACGATGCCGATCAGCAGGAACACGCCGATCAGCGCGATGATGGAAAACTCCATGCGGAACATCAAGAGCGCCAGCACCGCGCCCACGCCGGCCGAAGGCAAGGTCGAGAGCACCGTCACCGGATGCACCAGGCTCTCGTACAGGATGCCCAGCACGATGTAGATCACCACCAGCGCCGCCAGGATCAGCATCGCCTGCTGCCCCTGCGACTGCTGCGCGCTCAGCGCGGTGCCGGCAAAGGCGCCGCGCACATTCGTCGGCATGGCGATGTTGGCCTCGGCCTTGGCGATGGCCTCGCGCGCGTCGCCGAGGTTGGCGCCCTCGGCCAGGTTGAACGAGATGGTGGTGGCGAGTTCGCCGTCCTCGTGGCTCACCGACGTGGCCACCGACTGCTCCTCGAACTTCGCCACCGCCGACAGCGGCACCAGCGCGGTGGCCGTGTTGCTCAGCACGTTGCCGGTCGAGGCGTTGCGCGAGCCGGCGTTGGCCGACACCGGCACCGTCGCGACGGCACTGGTGGAGGCCGCCTTGCTGCCCGTGGATGCCGTGGTCGTTGCCGCCACCTGCGTGGTCACGGCCTGCCCCGCGACCACCGAGGTCTTCGTGGCCGGCACGTACACGTCACGCAGCGCGTTCGGGCTGCGCGTGTAGGCCGGCGCCCACTCCATCACCACGTGGTACTGGTTGAGCTCGGTGTAGATCGTGGCCACCTGCCGCTGGCCGAAGGCGTTGTACAGCGCGTTGTCGATGGCGGTGGAGGTCAGCCCCAGGCGCCGCGCGCTGTCGGGGTCGACCTTGGCCACCGTCTCCACGCCGTTCTGGTCCTGGTCGGTGTCGATGTCGGTCAGCGTGGGCTGCTGCTTCATCTCGTCGGCCAGCTTCACGGCCCAGGTGCGCAGGTCGGCCAGGCTGTCGCTCTTGAGCGTGTACTGGTAGGTGGAGTTGCTGGAGCGCCCGCCCGAGCGCACGTCCTGCACCGGGCCGAGGAACACGCGCAGCCCCGTCACCTGCGCCAGCTGCGGGCGCAGCCGCGCGATCACCGCCAGGCCGCTGTCCTTGCGCTGGTTCGCCGGCTTCAGGTTGACGAACATGAAGCCGCCGCCCGCGCGCCCGCCGCCCGTGAAGCCCACCACGGTGTCGACCGCTTCGTCCTTGCGGATGATGTCGACCACCTCGCGCAGCTTGGCGCCCATGGCCTGCGACGAAATGCTCTGGTCGGCGCGCAGGCCGCCGTTGAGCTGGCCGCTGTCCTGCTGCGGGAAGAAGCCCTTGGGCGCCGCGCTGAACAGGTAGACGTTGAGGCCCACCACCGCCAGCAGCACGACCATGACGATCGCCTTGCTGTCCAGCGCCCAGTCGAGTGCGCTCTCGTAGCGCTTGAGCATCCAGTCGTAGCTGCGCGCCGCGGCGCGGCCGAAGCGACCTTGCGGCTTGTTCTTTTCGTGCTCGCCGCCGGGCTTGAGCATCCACGCGCACATCATCGGCGTGGTGGTGAGCGAGATGACCAGCGAGATCAGCACCGCCGCCGACAGCGTGACCGCGAACTCGCGGAACAGCCGCCCCACCTGCCCGCCCATGAACAGCAGCGGAATAAACACCGCCACCAGCGACACGCTGATCGACAGCACCGTGAAGCCCACTTCCTGCGCACCGAGCAGCGCCGCCTTCATGCGCGACATGCCCGATTCGATGTGTCGGCTGGTGTTCTCCAGCACCACGATGGCGTCGTCCACCACGAAGCCCGTGGCCACCGTGAGCGCCATCAGGCTCAGGTTGTTGAGGCTGAAGCCCAGCAGGTGCATCACCCCGAACGTGCCCAAGAGCGCCACCACCGTGGCCACCGCCGGCACCACCGTCGCGCGCACGCTGCGCAGGAAGAGGCTGACCACCAGCACGACGAGCAGCACCGCGATGACCAGCGTCATCTCCACCTCGCGCAGCGAGCTGCGGATGGAGTTGGTGCTGTCCGAGGCGACCTGCAGCGTCACGTCCGGCGGCAGTTGCGCCTGCAGTTCGGGCAGCAGCGCGCGCACGTTGTCGACGGTCTCGATGATGTTGGCCGAGGGCTGGCGCGTGATCAGCACGATGATCGCTGGCTCGCCGTTGAACAGGCCCAGCGTGCGCGTGTCTTCCACGCCGTCGATCACGTCGGCCACCTCGCGCAGCCGCACCGCCGCGCCGTTGCGCCAGGCCACGACCATCGAGGCGTAGTCGCTTGCGCGCAGTGCCGGGGTCTGGGTGTAGATCTGCAGCTTGCGTCCCTCTCCCTGCACCATGCCTTTGGGACGGTTCGCATTCGACGCCTGGATGGCAGCGCGCACGTCTTCGGTGCTGATGCCGTAGCGGTTGAGGGCGAAGGGGAGCAGTTCGATGCGCACCGCGGGGAGCGAACCGCCGCCGATCTCCACGTCGCCTACGCCGTCTACTTGAGACAGGCGCTGGCTGACGATGTTGGAGACGGCGTCGTAGATCTGGCCTGGGGTCTTTGTTTTGGACGTCAGGGCCAGGATGATGACTGGCGACGCAGCCGGGTTGGCTTTGCGGTAGGTGGGGTTGCTTCTTAATGTCGCTGGCAGGTCTACGCGGCTGGCGTTGATGGCGGCCTGGACTTCTCTGGCGGCGCCGTCGATGTTGCGGCTGAGGTCGAACTGCAGGGTGACTCGGGAGGAGCCTACCGAGCTGGTGGACGTCATTTCGTTGACGCCTGCGATGGTTCCCAGGTGTCTTTCCAGTGGCGTGGCGACGCTTGTTGCCATCGTCTCGGGGCTGGCTCCTGGGATCGAGGCTCTTACTGAGATGACTGGGTAGTCGACCTGAGGGAGGGGGGAGACTGGGAGGACGAAGAACGCGGCGATTCCTGCCAGGGCGATGCCTATGGTCAGGAGGACTGTGCCTATGGGGCGGCGGACGAAAGGACGCGACAGGTTCATCGCCGTGCCTCGTTTTGCTTCCCGAGGCCGGGTCTCGCCCCGGCAGGCGACCTACTTTTCTTTGCTTCGCCAAAGAAACGTAGGCAAAAG
>NZ_JBYTBC010000020.1:0-57778 GCF_058788795.1 Variovorax sp. FW301-JW7 | reverse complement strand
AGCGGAGGGACGCAGACAGTAGGGTCGCCTTTCTTTTGCCTACGTTTCTTTGGCGAAGCAAAGAAAAGTAGGTCGCCCGCCGGGGCGAGACCCGGCCTCGGAAAGCAAACCAGACCCACTAACCAGAAGTCACCCCCGAAACCGTTTCCGAGTCAAAGCCAACGCAATCCAAAAAGCAACGACCGCATACAAAGCCAACACACCCGCATGCACCCACCACCCCTCAGGCCACCGATCCATAAACAGCGGCCGCACCAAAGCAACAGCATTCGTCAAAGGCAACCAGGCAGCCACAGAACGCACCACAGAAGGCAATTGCTCCAAAGGAAAAAACACCCCACTCAAAAACATCATCGGCGTCATGAACAGCGTGAAGTAATAGGTAAAAAAGTCATACCCCTTAGCCAACGCATTGAAGATCAACGCCACAGAAGAAAACGTGATCCCACACCCAATCAACACCATCCAGGCCACGATCAACTTAGGGCTGTGACTGATCCCAAGTCCAAGCATCACAAACAAGATCGCAGTCACAGTAAAAATCGACTTGAACGCCGCCCACAACATCTCCGCCAGCACGATGTCATCCAGCCCCACCGGCGCATTCATGATCCCGTCCCAAGTCTTCTGCACATGCATCCGAGAAAACGCCGAATACAGCGCCTCGAAGCTCGCCGCATTCATCGCGCTCATGCAGATCGATCCACTCGCCAGAAACAGGATGTACGGCACCTGCGTGCCATCCACCGTCACCTGCCCGACGAGTGCGCCCATGCCGTAGCCAAACGCCACGAGCCAGATCAGCGGCTCCGCGATGTTCCCGATCAGGCTCGGCAGCGCCAGCTTGCGCCACACCAGCAGGTTGCGCAAAAACACCGGCCACCATCGCATCGACAGTTCAGGCGCGCGCCACACGGAGGGTGAAGGCGGCACAGGTGCCTCGGGAGAAACAGCAGCAGAAGAAGCAGTGGTTGTGTTCATAGAAAGAAGGCCTAGCCATCCTGGCGAATCTGCCGACCGGTGAGCTTGAGGAAAAGATCTTCCAGATTGGCCGGCCGATGAAAGGTGCGCAGCCCGCCATGCTGCGTCAGCGCATCGAGCAGACGGCGCGCATCCTGCGTATAGAAGAACACGGTTTCGCCACTCACCTCCACGCGCGCAGCCAGCGCCTGCAGCTCGGCCGACCCCGCCAGCGACAGCGCCCCATTGCCATACACCTCGACCACATCAGGCTCCAGATGCTCGGCGATCAGATCGCGCGGACGGCCCTCGGCGATCTTGCGGCCGTGATCGAGCACCAGCAGCCGCGAACACAGGCGCTCGGCCTCGTCCATGAAGTGCGTCGTCAACAGGATCGACTTGCCCTGCTGCAGCAGCACCTGCAACCGCTCCCACATCAGGTGCCGCGCCTGCGGGTCAAGCCCGGTCGTGGGCTCGTCGAGCAGCAGCAATTTGGGGTCGTTCACCAGCGCACGCGCCAGCGACAGGCGCCGGCGCATGCCGCCCGACAACTCACCGGGCTTGGCGTCGGCCTTGTGCGAGAGCGCCGCGAACTCCAGCAGCTGCGGCACGCGCGCACGCACATGCGCCTTGCTGAAGCCGAAATAACGGCCGTACACCACGAGGTTCTCGGCGCAGCTGAAGTCGGGGTCGAGGGTGTCGAACTGCGACACCACGCCCAGCTGCGCCTTGATGGCCAGCGCGTCCCGCGGCATCTGCAGGCCCAGCGCGTCGATGCTGCCGCCGTCGGGCGCGGTGAGGCCCAGGCACATGCGGATGGTGGTGGTCTTGCCCGCGCCGTTCGGCCCGATCACGCCCAGGCACTCGCCGGGCGCGATCTCGAACGAGAGGTCGTCGACGACCGTGGTCTCGCCGTAGCGCTTGCGCAGCCCACGGACCTGGAACAACGGGGAAGAGGACGAAGAGGAAGGCGGGGAGGGGGTGGTGTGGGATGGCACGCGGCCATTCTGACGCAGCCGGCCGATTGGCGCAGCAGCTACATGCGCAAGCCGCTGAACTCGGTTTTCATCCAGTCGATGAAGGCCCGCGTGCGCGCCGGCAGCAGCCGCGCGTTCGGGTAGATCACGCTCACGGGCCGGGGCGCGGGCTCGTAGTCTTCGAGCACCAGCTGCAGCCGACCCTGCGCCACGTGCGGCAGCACCTGGTAGGAGAAGAAGGTGCCGAAGCCCATGCCCGCGGCGCAGGCCTCGATGGCGGGCGCGAGGTGGTTGAACTCCAGGCGGTTCTCGGGCGTCACGTGCACGGTCTTGCCGCCATCGCGGAACGCCCATTGCGGCGGTGCATCGATGCGCCCGCGCACGCAGGGCGCGCCCGCCAGGTCGCGCGGATGGCGCGGCACGCCGTGCTGCGCCAGGAAGGCGGGGCTGGCCGCCACCACGCGGCGGATGGTGCCCAGCGTCTGCGCCACCAGCGACGAGTCTTCGAGCGGGCTGATGCGGATGCCGACGTCGATGCCCTCTTCGAGCAGGTTCACGGTGCGGTCGTGCAGCTGCACGCTGCAGCGCACCTTCTCGTGGCGCTGCATGAAGCGCACGATGGCCGGCGCCACGTACATGTGGCCGAACAGCACCGGCGCGGTGATGACCAGCTGCCCCGCGGGCTCGCGCGCCTCCGCCTTCAGCGCCTGGTCGGCGGCGTCGGCCGCGAGCAGCACCTCGCGCGCGCTCGGCAGGTAGTGGCGACCCTCCTCGGTGAGCGACAGGCGCCGCGTGGTGCGGTGAAACAGGCGCACGCCCAGGTGCGCCTCGAGCGCGGCGAGCGCGCGCACCACGGCGGGCAGCGAACTGCCGAGCGTCTCGGCGGCGCGGGTCAGGCTGCCCTGGTCGGCAATCTGCACGAAGGTCTGCATGGCTTTGAAGCGATCCATGGCGCGATTAAACCGGAAAACGCAGCAGTCAAATCCGGAAAAGGCTATTCATTCATTTGGTGGAAGAGAGAAGAATCGAGGCCATACCCAACCGAAGGACTCTTCATGACCGAGAACAGCACCAACACCCGCCAGCCCGCCCAGCCGATCCAGCTCTTCGGCAGCGCCATCTCGGGCCACGTGCACCGCGTGCGCTTCTTCCTCTCGGTGCTGGGCCTGCCCTTCGAGATCGTCGAGCTCAACCTGCGTCAGCGCGAGCACCGCACGCCGGAGTTCCTGGCGCGCAACCCCTTCGGCCAGGTGCCGGTGATCGAGGACGGCGAGGTCACGCTGGCCGATTCCAACGCCATCCTCGTGTACCTCAACGAACGCTACGCCCCCGACCCGGCGCGCTGGATGCCGCGCGACCCGGTGGGCGCGGCGCGCGTGCAGCGCTGGTTCTCGGTGGCGGCCGGCCCGCTGGCCTACGGCCCGGCGGCGGCGCGCATCATGGTGCTGTTCGGCGTGGACGCCGACCGCACCGAGACCGTCAAGCGCTCGCACGCGCTGCTCGCGGTGATGGAGACCTGCCTGTCCGAGCAGCCCTTCCTCGCGGGCCCGTCGGCCACGCTGGCGGACATCGCGAACTACGCCTACGTGGCGCATGCGCCCGAGGGCAGCGTGTCTCTCGACGCCTACCCGCAGCTGCGCGCCTGGCTGGCGCGCGTGGAAGCCTTGCCGGGGTTCGTGCCGATGGTGCGTTCGTCAGTAGGCCTGGCGGTGGCGTCATGATCGCCGCGCCCTTCCATGCCGGCGAGCGCGCGCTGCAGTCGCTGGTGGGCGCGCGCGAGCAGATGGAGGCCATGGGCCCGCGCGTGATCCGCGACTACATGCCCGACCAGCACCGCGAGTTCTTCGCGCTGCTGCCGTTCCTCGTGGTCGGCAGCCTCGATGCCGACCTGCAGCCGTGGGCCAGCATGCTCGCGGCACCGGCCGGCTTCGCGCACTCGCCCGACGCGACGCACCTGCGCATCGACGCACTGCCGGGCGCCGGCGACCCGCTCGCGGGCCAGCTCGCGCCCGGCGCCACGCTGGGGCTGCTGGGCATCCAGCCGCACACGCGGCGGCGCAACCGCATGAACGGCACGGTCGAGGCGCTCGACGCGGCGGGCTTCATGGTCGAGGTGCAGCAGAGCTTCGGCAACTGCCCGCGCTACATCCAGGCGCGCGAGCCGGTGTTCGCCGCGCCGCCCGCCAACGAGCCCGCCGTGCAGTGGCTCGACACGCTCGACCTCGCGGCCGAACGGCTCATCGGCGCGGCCGACACGCTGTTCATCGCCACAGCGTATCCCGACGCGGTGGCGGCGGGCGACGCGGCCGATGCGCGCTCGCACGGCGTCGATGTGTCGCACCGCGGCGGACGGCCGGGCTTCGTGCGCGTCGACGCGGGCGGCGTGCTCACGGTGCCCGACTTCAACGGCAACCGCTTCTTCAACACGCTGGGCAACCTGCAGGCGCACCCGCGCGCGGGCCTGCTGTTCGTCGACTTCGACACCGGTGAGTTGCTGCACCTGAGCGCCACGGCGGAGATCGTCACGGAGGGGCCCGAGGTGGCGGCGTTCGAGGGCGCTGAGCGGCTGATGCGCTTTCATGTCACGCGCGCGCTGCGCCGGTCGGCCGCGCTGCCGCTGCGTTGGGGCGAGGCTGCGTTGTCGCCGCACCTGGCGGGCACGGGGCGCTGGGCCGCGCACTGACTCAGTCGAAGACGGGAATGCGCCCGTTGACTGACGGGCGGTAGTGCCAACTGAGCGCATCGAGATCGGGTGCACTTCGTTGGCGCAACAGCGCTTCAAGGCCAGCAGCTGCCAGCGTGCAGGCCAGCGCCTGCCCAGGGCACGCATGCATGCCATGGCCGAAGCCAAGCACGCGGCGCTGGGCGCGGACGGGCATGAAGCGGTCGGGCTCGGGATTGAACGCCGGATCGCGGTGCGCCGAGGCCAGCAGCACCAGCACCGCATCGCCCGCCGCCAGCGAGGTGCCGGCGATCGCGACGGGCTCGATCGCGAAGCGGCGCGTGTTCTGCACCGACGGATCGTGGCGCGACGTCTCCTCGACGATGGCGAGCAGCCCGTCGCGCGTGCGTGCCAGCGGGCGCAGCGCGGGCTCGCGCGCCAGCGCAATGAGGCTGTTGCCCAGCAGGCCCGCCGTGGCATCGCAGGTCTGCGAGAGCAGGCCCACGAGGTTCGCCAGCAGCGCGCGCGAGAGCGGTGCGCTCGCGGCGCTTTCGGCCAGCACCGCCGCCAGCAGCGTGCCGTCGCGTGGCGAGGCGTTCGTGCTCAGGGCTTCGAAGCGGTTCATCAGTTCGCCGGCCGCCACGCTCGCCGCCTGCAGCTGGTCGGCGTTCGACAGCGGCGAAAGGCAGGCGACGAAATCGCGCATCCAGCGGTCCACCTGCGGTAACGCCGCGTCGTCGAAACCCAGCAGGTGCGCCATCGCCCGCACGGGCAGCGAGAACAGCGCGTCTGACAGCGGCGCCTGCGCAGGCAGCTGCCGCGCGACGTCGAGCGCGGCGGCATGCGCCGCATGCGGGTCGAGCCCGGCCAGCGCGCGCTGCAGTGCCGGCCGATGCGCCTGGTGCGCGGGGCCGTCGTTCATGCGCACGAGGTGGCCGAACACCTCGCCCGCCGGGCTGCCCACGATCGCGCGCGGCACGGGCTCGGCGGCGGGGCGCACGCGCAGCGCGCCGTGGGCCTGCAGCACCTGCATGACCACATCGGCGCGACTCGCGACCCACACGCGCAAGCCGGCGTGCCACGCGAGCGGCGGGCCGTCGCGCAACGTGGCGTAGTACGGGTACGGGTCGGCATGCGTGGCGGCGGCGACCGGGTCGGCGGGATGAGTGAGCGTGGCGGTAGTCATGGCGCGCAGTGTGCGTTCGCAGGCGCCGGCACACTTCGGTCGCGAACGAAGTGTGGGATGCGCCGCCGCTTTAGGATGCCCGCATGGACGACACCACTGCTTCCGACTTCCAGCTCGCCCGCCTCGCCGGCGCCATCGCCGAGCCGGCGCGCGCCCGCATGCTGAACTGCCTGATGGACGGCCACGCCCGCACGGCGACCGAGCTCGCCACCGTGGCAGAGGTGGCGGCCTCGACCGCGAGCGCGCACCTCGCGCGCCTGAAAGAAGAGCGGCTGGTCGAGGTGCTCGTGCAAGGCAAGCACCGCTACTTCCGCCTGGCCAGCGACGACGTGGCCGCCGCGCTCGAAAGCCTCATGGTCGTGGCCGGCGCGCCGCGCCCCTCGGCCACCGCCTTCCAGTCCAACACGCCGAGCCGACTGCGCAGCGCCCGCACCTGTTACGACCACATGGCCGGCACCGCGGGCGTCGCGCTGCACGACCGGCTGCATGCGCAGGGCTGGCTCAGCGGCCTTGCGAGCGGCTCGTACGAACTCACGCCCGACGGCGCCATCGCGCTGGAGAGCCTGGGCGTCGAGGTCGACGCCGTGCGCCGCTCGCGCCGCCGCTTCGCCTGCGCCTGCCTCGACTGGAGCGAACGCCGCCCGCACCTGGGCGGCGCGCTCGGGGCCGCGTGGCTGCAGCTGTCGCTGCGGCGCGGCTGGGTGCGGCAGGAACTCGACGGGCGTGCGCTCACGCTGACGCCGAAGGCGCAGCGCGAGATGCCGGAGCTCTTCGCTTGAACGCGTACGGTTGATTCGCCACATGGCTTCGTGCTGGCGCGGCCCAAGAGGCCAGGGACGACGCGGAACCGGCTTTGCCGGGCCGCAGGCGTCGCCCCCGGAAGGGGGTTGGCGCAGCGACACGAAGTGCGCGAAGCCTGGGGGTGAGCCTGTTTCAGGCTTTCAGCTTGAGCAGATAGATCAGCGGCCCGGCCATCGCAATGTCGAGTTCGAGAAAGCTCTCGAAGTCCTTGCCCGCCATCCAGTACGGGTCCCAGTTGTTGCGCTTGATGGTCTTCTGCCAGAGGTCGTGCGTGGTGGCGCGCTGCACGGCGTCGAGCAGCTGGCCGCGGCGGTAGGGCGGCACCTTCTTGCCGGTCATCACGCCGCGCCAGTTGGCCAGGTCGGCGTCCACGCCCTGCTGGCGCACCGACGAAATGCCCTGGAACGGGTGCTTGGACGACACGCCGATGGCGCGCAGCTTGCCGTTCGCGATGTTCTCGGCGAACTCGCTGTAGCCCGAGATGCCGACCGCCGCCTTGCCCGTGTCGAGCGCTTCGACCACCTGCGCGCCGCCCGGGTGCGGCTGGTAGTTCAGCGACGCCGAGGCGCCGGCCACGCGCGCCAGCATGCCGGCGAACATGTGGTCCACGCCGCCGGCCGAGCCGCCCGCGATGACCGTGTTGGCGGCATCGGCGCGCAGTTGGGCAATGAGGTCCTTGGGGGTCTTGATGGGCGAGTCGGCCTTGACGGCGACCACCTCGTAGTCGCTGGTGAGGCGCGCCACGGGCGACACGTGCGCCAGCGTGACGGCGGGCTTTTGCAGCGCCACCGCGCCGACCATCACCATGCCGCTGACCAGCAGCGCCTCGGGGTCGGCGTCGTACTTCTCGACGTACTTGGCCAGCCCGATGGTGCCGCCCTTGCCGCCGATGTTCTCGTAGGTGACGTTGCCCACGGCGCCCGAGGCCAGCAGGGCGGCGCCGAGGGCGCGGCCGGTCTGGTCCCAGCCGCCGCCTTCGTTCGCGGGAATGACGATGCGCAGCTTGCTGCTCAGCGGCGCGTCGGCCGCGCGGGCGTTGCCGGCCCACAGCGCGGCCTGGCCCGCACCGGCGGCAGCGGCCGAGGCTGCCAGCCAGGTGCCGAAACGGCGGCGGGACAGGGGAAGGGCGGCGGCAGGCAGCGAAGACGGGCGCATCGTGTTTCCAGTTGTGTACGTGACAGCCAATGATGTCCGCGAAACATGGCCATCACACCCTCGCCCTCACAGGGAGAAACCCTGAGGGGAAAGCAAAGGAAAAGCAAACGAAACGCGTCGGAGCCTACTGGAAAGCCACTTCCGCGAAGCTTCGCAGCTTGCGGCTGTGCAGCCGGGTCGTGCCTTCCTCGCGCAGGATCTCGATGGCGCGCATGCCGATGCGCAGGTGCTGCTCCACGCGCTCGCGGTAGAAGTGGTTGGCCATGCCGGGCAGCTTGATCTCGCCGTGCAGCGGCTTGTCGCTCACGCACAGCAGCGTGCCGTAGGGCACCCGGAAGCGGAAACCGTTGGCCGCGATGGTGGCGCTTTCCATGTCCAGCGCCACGGCGCGGCTCTGGCTGAAGCGGCGCTGCGGCTGGTTGCCGGGCAGCAGTTCCCAGTTGCGGTTGTCGGTGCTGGCCACGGTGCCGGTGCGCATGATCTTCTTCAGGTCGGGGCCTTCGCACTTCGTGACGTCGGCCACCGCCTGTTCGAGTGCCAGCTGGATTTCCGACAGCGCCGGAATCGGCACCCACAGCGGCAGCTCCTCGTCGAGCACGTGGTCCTCGCGCACGTAGGCGTGGGCCAGCACGTAGTCGCCCAGCTGCTGCGTGTTGCGCAGGCCCGCGCAGTGGCCCAGCATCATCCAGGCGTGCGGGCGCAGCACGGCGATGTGGTCGGTGATGGTCTTGGCGTTGGCCGGGCCGACGCCGATGTTGGTCATGGTGATGCCGCTGTAGTCCTCGCGCACGAGGTGGTAGGCCGGCATCTGCGGCAGGCGCGGCGGCGCGGTGCCCTGGCTGCCGTCCAGCAGGTGGGCGAAGGTGTCGCTGTGGCCCGCGGCCAGCCCGCGCCGGCGCGTGATCACGTTGCCGGGCTCGATGAAGGCGATGTACTCGCTGTTCTCGTCGGCCATGGCCTCGTGGCCCAGGCGCACGAACTCGTCGATGTAGAACTGGTAGTTGGTGAACAGCACGAAGTTCTGGAACCACTCGGGCGCCGTGCCCGTGTAGTGGCGCAGGCGGTGCAGCGAATAGTCGACGCGCGCCGCCGTGAACAGCGACAGCGGCTGCGGCTCGCCGGGCAGCGCCTCGAAGGTGCCGTTGGCAATGCCGTCGTCCATGGCGCCCAGGTCGGGCAGGTCGAACACGTCGCGCATGAGGGCGCGGCGCTCGGCGCTCATGGTGCCTTCGATGTGGTCGTTCTCGGCGAACGAGAAGTGGATCGGAATGGGCTGCGTGCTGGTGCCCACCTCGATCTCGACCTGGTGGTTTTCCAGCAGCAGGCGGAACTGGTCGAGGTAGTAGCGCGAGAACAGGTCGGGCCGCGTCAGCGTGGTCTCGTAGCGGCCCGGGCCGGCCACGAAGCCGTAGCTCAGGCCGGCGTTGGCCGGCGGCGTGTGGCGCGAGACGGTGTGCGTGTGCACCCGCACGAACGGGTAGCAGGCCCGCACCCGGCCCGGCAGCGCCTCGCCGGCGACGAAGCGCAGCATCGATTCGCGCAGGTGGGCCAGGCCGCCCTGGTAGATGGCTTTGACCTGGTCGAGCGCCTCGGCGGCGTCGGTGAAGCGGGCGGGAGCGACAAAGGTGGGCATGTAGGGCATGCCGTCATTGTGCAATGCGCCCGTGTCGGCGGGGAGGCCAGTCGGTCAGTCCAAGAGGCAGGCCAGCACCTTGGCCAGCATGTCGTCCACGTCCGTGGCCTGCACCGCGCCGGGCAGGGCGACGTCGCCGTGCATCACGAACACCGGCTTGCCCCATTTCAGGCCCATGGCCATCTCCGACAGCGTGCCCATGTTGCCGCCGATGGCGACCAGGCACACGCCGCTGCGCGCGATGATGCCGTTGCGCATCTCGCCCATGCCGGTGGGAATGGCCACGCTGAGCCATTCGTTGGCATGGCGGTCGTCGTCCTCGGGCAGGATGCCCACGGCGATGCCGCCGGCCTCCACCGCGCCGCGCGAGGCCGCGGCCATCACGCCGCCGCGCCCGCCGCAGACCACCGTCATGCCCGCGCCGGCCAGCGCATGCGCCACCGCGTAGGCGGCCTCGCATTCGGCCGGGCCGCCGTCGCCCGGGCCGAGCATCGCCACCGGCTGGCGGTGGCGCTGCGGCCCCCACTGCCGTTGCGCCAGGCGCGTCAGCGCCTCAGTGACCGGCGCCGACAGCACCGCGCTCGCGCCTTCGTGTAAAGACATCGCCCACTCCCATCACGACCACACACACCACCATCAGCACCAGCGACAGGGCCGCCGCCACCGCGAAATCAGAACCGCCGTCGCCCACCTGCGCGAGCAGCATCAGCGGCAGGATGTTCAGCTGCGTGCCCACCAGCGCCAGCGCCGTGCCGTAGGTGCCCATGGCAATCGCGGCCACCATGCAGGCGTTCGACAGCACCGAGGGCAGCACCTCGGGCAGCACCGTGTCCCGGAAGGCGCGCGCCTTCGACGCACCCAGCGTGCGCGCCGCCTGCGCCGGGCGCAGGTCGAGGTTGGCGAACACGGGGTACAGCGACAGCGCCACGCGCGGGATCAGGTAGTAGGCATAGGCCAAACCCAGGCCCGACACGCTGTAGATCCAGCTGCCGATCACGGCCGGGTCGGCGCCCAGCCCCGCGAGCAGCTGCGTCACGAAGCCCGCGCGGCCGAAGGCGAGGATGAAGCCGTAGGCGATCACCAGCCCCGAGAACGCGAGCGGCAGGCCCAGCAGCGTCATCATCCATTGGCGCCGGCCTTCGGGCTGGCGCGCCAGTTCGATGGCGATGCAGGTGCCCACCAGCGCCGAGATCGCGCCCGCCGCCAGGCCCAGGCCCAGCGTGTTGCGCAGTGCGCCCAGGAACAGCGGGTTGCCGAACAGCCGCCCGAAGGCACTGCCGCCCTCGCCGAAGGCCTCGGGCAGCAGCGCCGCCAGCGGCACCGCGAAGAAGAGCGCCATGAAGGCCCAGGCGGGCCAGGCGCCAAAGCGTCGCATCACGGCCTCTTACTTGCCCAGCGCGGCCTGCGCCCAGAGCTTGTCGACCTCGGCCTTGCGCTCCGAGGCCTTCACCACGTCGAGCGGCTTGATCTGCGGCGCGGCCGGCATCTTGGCCGCGACATCGGCCGAGAGCGGCGTGCCCGGCACGGCGGGCCGCACGAAGCCCTGCGCGAACAGCGACTGGCCGGCCTCGCTCATGATGAAGTTGAGCCACAGCTTGCCGGCGTTCGGGTTCGGGCCGTTCTTCACCAGGCTGATGGCGTACGGTGCGGCCACGCTGGCTTCCTTCGGGATCACGACCTCGACCGCATCGCCCATGCCGTCGACATGCTTGGCCTTGAGGCCGTCGTTCTCGTAGCTGATCCACACCGGGATCTCGCCCTTGAGGAACTTGGCATACGGCGTGGTGCCTTCCACGCGCAGCACGTTGCCGGCCGCATGCAGCTTGCCCAGGTAGTCGGTGCCGGGCTGCACGTTGTCGACGCTGCCGCCGTTGGCGTAGGCCGCCGCGAAGGTCAGCACCTGGCCGATGCCGGTGGAGCGCGGGTCGAGGTAGACCACCGTGCTCTTGAACTCGGGCTTGAGCAGGTCGGCCCAGCCCGTGGGCACGTTCTTCACCAGCTTCTTGTTCACGAGGAACGCGATGTTGAGCGTGTGGATGGTGAACCAGCGGCCCTCGGCCTCGCGGAACACGGCGGGCAGCTTGTCGAAGTTGACGGGCTTGAAGGGCGCGACCACGTCCTTCTTCGCGGCGTCGACGGCGGAGGCGGCGAAGTAGTAGGCGGTGTCGGCCTGCGGGCGGCGCTTGGTTTTTTCGAGCGCGACCACGGTGGCGGCCGAGCCGATGTCGTTGTAGGTCAGCTCGATCTCGGGGTAGCGCTTCTTGAAGTCGCGGAACAGCGACTTCCAGTTGGCCCATTCGGGGCCGGTGTCGAAGGAGACGCACAGGCCTTCCTTCTGCGCCTCGGCGTACAGCGCCTTTTCACCCGCGTAGAGCTCGGGGCCGTCGAAGGCAAAGGCGGTGCGGGCCAATGACAGCACGGGCAGTGCGCCGGCGGCCTGGATCAGATGTCTGCGTTGCATGGTGGCTCCTTGAGAGGAAAGGTCAGTGGTCGAGCAGGCGAAGGTGTTCGGGGGCGATGGCGATCGCTTGGGCCGCCGGCGCGGCGGACTCGGCGAGGAAGGGCTTGCCCGCGCCCGCCACGTCGAAGTCGTAGCGCGTGAGCGCGCCCAGGTAGCGCTGCGCGCCGGTGCGGCCGGCCAGGCGGTTGACGCTGTCGGGCGCCGGGTCGGGCCGGATGTGTTCGGGCCGCACCAGCACATGCACCGGCGTGCCGAAGGGCCGGCTGCCGGTCTCGGCGAAGAGCTCGGCAAAGCCCATGTCGAGCCGGCCCGGCGAGGCCACCTTGGCGGGCAGGATGGTCGAGAGCCCGACGAACTCGGCCACTGCGCGGCTGGCAGGGTGCTCGTAGATCTCGCGCGGCGTGGCGATCTGCAGCAGCCGGCCGTCTTTCAGCATGGCCACGCGGTCGGCCATCACCAGCGCTTCTTCCTGGTCGTGCGTGACCAGCAGCGTGGTCGCGTTGAAGCGCTGCTGGATCGAGCGGATCTGGTCGCGCAGATGGCCGCGCACGCTGGCGTCGAGGGCCGACAGCGGTTCGTCGAGCAGCAGCGCACGCGGGTCGATGGCGAGCGCACGGGCCAGTGCCACGCGCTGCTGCTGCCCGCCGGAGAGCTGCGCCACGGCGCGCTGCGCGTGGTCGCCCAGCCCCACGATGTCGAGCAGTTCCTGCGCGCGCTGGCGGCGTGGGGCCGTGTCCACCTTGCGCAGCTTGAGCCCGTAGGCCACGTTGTCCAGCACGCTCAGGTGCGGAAAGAGCGCATAGCTCTGGAACACCATGCCGATGTGGCGTTGGTGCACCGGTGTGCGCGACATGTCGTCGCCGCCGAGCACGATGCGGCCCGTGTGGCCGGTCTCCAGCCCCGCCACCAGCTTGAGCAGCGTCGACTTGCCCGAACCGCTGGGCCCGATCACCGCGACGAGCTCGCCCGTGCGCACGTCGAGCGACACGTCGTGCAGGCCGTGCGCGCTGCCGGGGTAGTTGTAGCTGACGTTGTCGAGTAAGAGGCTCATGCGCGCTGCTTCACCAAAGAGGAAGAAAGAAGGGCCGACGCGCTCGCCAGCACGAGAAGGATGACGGTCGCCGCGCAGGCAAAGCCCGTCGCGCCGTAGAAGGCCTGCAGCAGCACCACCGGGTAGGTGCGGTTCTGGAAGCTCGTGAGCAGGTTCGACAGCCCGAACTCGCCCACCGAGATGGCCGCCACCATCACCAGCCCGCTGATCAGGCTCTGGCGCAGGCTGGGCAGCACGATGCCGGTGAACTGCTGCCAGCCCGAGGCGCCGAGCGTGGCCGCGGCCTGCTCGAGCCGCCCGAGGTCCAGGTGGCGCAGGTCGGTCAGCAGCGTGTTGGTGAGGTAGGGCAGTGTGAGGATCGCGTGCGCCGCGATCAGCAGCGGCATCGAGCCCAGCCACGGTGCGAGGTCGGTGTTGAACACGATCATGTAGCCGAAGGCCAGCGTGATGGTCGGCACCGCGACCGGCGTGGCGCTCACGATGCGCGCCGCGATGCTGCTGCCGCGCCGGGCGCCGTGGTACAGCGCATAGGCCAGTGGCAGCGCCAGCACCGTGTTGATCGCGCAGGCCGCCATCGCCACCACGAGGCTGCTCACGAAGGCCTTGCGGAACGAGGTGTCCAGCCACAGGTCGACATACCACTGCCCGGTGACGCCCGTGGGCAGCAGCGTGTTGGTCCAGTTGCCGCCGAAGCTGCCGATCGCCAGCAGGGCGATGGGCAGCAGCAGGTACAGGCCGTAGACGAGCGAGATGCCGCGAATCAAGGGGGTGTCTCCGAAGGTCTTGCGCACCCGGCATACTTTCCGGATGCTCTACTTTTTGCCCACGGCGGATTGCCGCGTTCCAGCGAATTCTAGGAAGCAGATGCACACTTATGGGTGAAAGTTGGATGACGACACTTGAGCAATCGGCAAGTGTTTTTCACACGACTTTCATCAACCGGAGCCAGGCATGAAACGCGACTGCCCCACCATCCAGGAACTGCTGGCCTTCGACGCCGTGGCGCGCCAGCAGAGCATCACGCTCGCGGCCGGTGCCCTGTGCATCACTGTGAGCGCCGTCAGCAAGCAGATCGCGGGGCTCGAGGCTTTCCTGGGCCGCGAGCTGCTGCAGAAGAACGGCCGCGGCGTGCAGCTCACGCCGCAGGGGCGCGTGTACTGGCAGAAGATCTCGGGCGGCCTGCGCGCCATCGAGACCGCGACCTTCGAGGCGCGCTCGGGCGATGCCGGCGCCGGCCTGCTCACGCTGGCCAGCGTGCCCACCTTCCTCACCAAATGGCTCATTCCGCGCCTGCCGGCCTTCAGCCAGAAAAGCCGTCACGTGATGCTGAGCTTCAGCCGCCATCTGGAGCCCAGCGACGGCATCCCGGCCGGCGTCGATGCGGCCATCCGCTACGGCCCTGATGGCTGGCCCGGCGTGGTGTCCGAATACATCGCGGGGCGCGAGTTCGTGCTGATCGTGGCGCGCGCGCTGGTCGAGGGGCGCCACCGCATCGTGCAGCCCATCGACATCGTCGGCCACACCTTGCTGCACCACGAGGGCGCGCCCACCGCCTGGCGCCAGTGGGCCGCGCAGCACGGCGTGCCCGAGGTGCAGACCGTGGCCGGCCCGCGCTTCGCGCAGTACTCGGCGCTGATCCAGGCGGCGCTCAACGGGCTGGGCATCGGCCTCGTGCCCAGGCTGCTGGTGCAGGAAGAACTGGCCGAAGGCGCGCTGCTGAGCCCCTGCGGCACGCCGGTGCGCGTGGACCAGGGCCACTACCTGTGCTACCGGCCCGACCGCCTCGACCTGCCGGCCTTCGCGGCGTTTCGCGAGTGGATCATGGACGAAGGGCAGAAGTCGCGCGGTGTGGAGACCGAGGCATGAAACGGCCGTCTTCGCTACGCTCTGGCCACGGAACAACCAAGGAATCGAATCGATGAAAGTCGCAGTCATGGGTGCCGGCGCGGTCGGCTGTTACTACGGCGCCATGCTGGCGCGCGCAGGCCACGAAGTCGTGCTGATCGGCCGGCCTTCGCATGTGGAGGCGGTGCGTGCGAACGGCTTGCGGCTGGAGACCCAGGCCTTCGATGAACAGGTGCGCCTCGAGGCCAGCACCGAAGCGGGTGCCGTGCAGGGCGCCGACCTGGTGCTGTTCTGCGTGAAGTCCACCGACACCGAATCGGCCGCCGCGCAGATCGGGCCGCACCTCGTGCCCGGCGCGCTGGTGCTCACGCTGCAGAACGGCGTCGACAACGACGCGCGCGTGCGCGCGGCGCTGCCGTCGCACGACGTGGCCGCCGCCGTGGTCTACGTGGCGACCGAGATGGCGGGGCCGGGCCATGTGAAGCATCATGGTCGCGGCGAGCTGGTGATCGCACCCTCGCGCCGCAGCGACGAGGTCGCGCAGGCACTGATCGCCGCCGGCGTGCCCACGCAGATTTCCGACAACGTGCGCGGCGCGCTGTGGGCCAAGCTGGTGCTCAACTGCGCCTACAACGCGCTGTCGGCCGTGTCGCAGCTGCCCTACGGCGAGCTCGTGCAGGGCACGGGCGTGACCGACGTGATCCGCGACGTGGTCGCCGAATGCCTCGCGGTGGCGAAGGCCGAGGGCGTGGTGATTCCGGGCGATGTCGACGCGGCGGTGCGCGGCATCGCGCAGTCGATGCCCTCGCAGTACTCGTCGACCGCGCAAGACCTCGCACGCGGCAAGCGCAGCGAGATCGACCACCTCAACGGGCTGGTCGTGCGGCGCGGCGAGGCCCTGGGCGTGCCGACGCCGGCGAACCGGGTGTTGTTCGTGATGGTGAAGCTGCTCGAAGGCAAGCAGCCCCAGGCCGGCGTCTAGCCGGGCATCGGCTCGCGCATCGTCACGAACTCTTCGGCAGCCGTCGGATGGATGCCGATGGTGCTGTCGAACAGCGCCTTCGTCGCGCCCGCGCGCATCGCCACCGCGAAGCCCTGCACCACCTCGCCCGCGTCCGCGCCCACCATGTGCAGGCCGACAACGCGGTCGCTTTTCTTGTCGACCACGAGCTTCATGAAGGTGCGCTCGCTGCGGCCCGAGAGGGTGTGGCGCAGGGACTTGAATTCGCTGGAGAACACGGTCACTTCGCCGAACTTCGCGCGCGCGTCGATCTCGCTGTAGCCGCAGGTGCCGATGTTGGGGTGGGTGAAGACGGCGGTGGGAATGAACTCGTAGTCCATGCCGCGCTTGCCCTTGCCGAACAGCGCATCGACCACGACCATCGCCTCGGCCAGTGCCACGGGCGTGAGCTGCACGCGGGTCGACACGTCGCCCACCGCGTAGATCGACGGCACCGAGGTGCGGTAATGCGCATCGACCGCGATGGCGCCCTTGTCGTCGAGCTTCACGCCCGCGGCCTCGAGGCCGAGGCCCTGCGTGTTGGGCACGCGGCCGGTGGCGAAGAGCACGGTGTCGGCCTCGATCTGCTGGCCGCGCGCGAGCGTGACCACGAGGCCGTCGGGCCCGCGTGCGATCGACGAGGCTTCGCAGTTCAGCCGCACGTCGACGCCGGCCTTGCCCATCTCGTTCGCGAGGAACTGGCGCACGTCGTCGTCGAAGCCGGTGAGCAGGTGGGCGCGGCGGTGCAGCTGCGTCACCTTGGAACCCAGGCCGTTGAAGATCGACGCGAACTCGCAGGCGATGTAGCCGCCGCCCACCACCAGCAGGCGCTTGGGGAACGGGTCGAGGTCGAACATCGCGTCGGAGGTCACGATGTGTTCGCGGCCTGGAATGTCGGGCACGAAGGGCGTGCCGCCGGTGGCCACCAGCAGGTGGCGCGCGGTGTGGCGCCTGCCTTCGATTTCCACCGTGTGCGCATCGACCAGCTGGGCCCAGCCGGTGACGAGCGTGACGCCCGAGTTCTTCAGCAGCGAGCCGTAGATGCCGTTGAGCCGGCTGATCTCCTTGGCGCGCTGCGCCTTGAGGTGGGCCCAGTCGAACTGCGGCGCCGCGGGCAGCTTCCAGCCGTAGCCTTCGGCTTCCTCGAACGACTCGGCATAGCCGGCCGCATAGCTGTAGAGCTTCTTCGGGATGCAGCCCACGTTGACGCAGGTGCCGCCGAGCTCGGCGGCCTCGGCCAGCGCGACGCGCGCACCGGTCTGCGCCGCCATGCGCGCGGCGCGCACGCCGCCGCTGCCGCCGCCAATGACGAAGAGGTCGAAATCGAATGGTTGCATGTGAAAGACGCTCCTTGCGGCCGACTGTAGCGGCGGGGCGATGGCGGCGCTTCGCGCGCGGGCATGGCCGTGAAGCACCGCGGCCTGCGAGGGTCTTTGCCGGGGGGCGCTTGACCCTGAAGCTGCTTCAGGGAATCCACTGCAGTCAGGCCCGCGGGAATTCATCGCCATCGGCGACGTTGCCACCGGCCTGTTGCACGACGCAAGGGAGAAACACATGGGCATGCTGGAACGACTCTTCGGTGGACATGGCGGCGCGCGCCACGGCGGTGGTGGCGGGCACCATGGTTCGCAAGGTGGCCATGGGTACGGCCGCGACGCACCGCCGCCGCCACCCGGCGGCAGCGCCTGCCCGGCCTGCCGCGCGGTGAACACGGCCGGTGCGCGCTTCTGCCAGCAATGCGGCACGTCGATGCTGCCCGCGGCCTGCCGGCAGTGCGGCACGGCGATGGCGCCCGGCGCGAAGTTCTGCGCGCAATGCGGCCAGTCGACGCAGGCGACGTAGCGCGTCTGACGCGCGAAAAATGGGGCGGACCGCCAGCGAGAATCCGCGCTTGTCGGCAATGAAGGAGGAGCCCCATGAAGAACGATTCCAACAGGCAGAAGAAAAAGGACGGCACGGCACTGGCGTGGCTGCCGGTCCTGGCGCTGTGCGCGATGGCCGTCGCGCCGGCCGGTGCGCAGCTCGCGCGCAAGCCGTCGTACTACCAGCAGCAGAACCAGCCACAGCCCGAAGGGCCCGCCGCGCAGCTCGTGCCGCGCCCCACCGTGCCCGCCTCGCTGCCGGCACTGCGCAGCCAGGGCGATTTCGACACGCTGGCGCGCGTCTACGACGCCGGCACGCCGATGCAGCTGGCCCATGTGCTGTTCGCGATCGACCGGCAGGCGAAGCCGGCGCGCATGCACTACATCGACACGCCGCGCTTCCAGCTGCATGTGCGCTTTTTGCGCGACACGCGGCTCACGCCGAACACGGTCAAGCGCGAGATCGACCGCAACTACCTCGTGCCCGACCGCCGCTTCCTGTTCGGCACGCTGAGCTGGCAGCAGAACATCGGCACCTTCACCTACGAGTTCTGGGAAGGCGACCGGCTCACGGTGCCGCTGCTGCGCGAGGCCGAGGCACAGGTGAAGGCCAGCTTCTTCGCACCGGTGAAGTTCAAGACCAACTCGACGCTGCACGAGCGCATCGCGAAGGAGGCCGGCATCGACTTCGTGAGCCAGGAGGCGCTGATCCGCGAGCAGCCCTTCCTGCCGATGAACCTGGGCACCGCCACCGGCCGCGTGCGCATCGTGAACGACGCCTCGGGCCTGAACGCGCTGCTGCCCGACGACATCGCCGTGCTGCGCGAGGTGCCGATCAACCTGCCGCCGGTGGCCGGCGTGCTCACAGAGCGGCCGTCCACGGCGCTGTCGCACGTCAACCTGCTGGCCAAGGGCTGGGGCATTCCGAACGCCTACGTGCGCGATGCCGCCACGGTGCTGAAGGCGCAGGCGGGCCAGTGGGTGGCGCTGAAGGTGGCGGCCTCGGGCTACCAGCTGCGTCGCCTCACGCCGGAAGAAATCGCCGCGCTGCCGCCGCGCGCCGTGCGTGCCGCCGCCACCGGCGCGCTGCCCGGCAGCAAGGCCGCGAAGCCCGACCTGCGCGAAACGCGCCTGCTGCCCTTGGCCTCGCTGCGTGCGCGCCACAGCGTGCAATGCGGCTCGAAGGCGGCCAACCTCGGCGCCGTGCTGGCCGCGCGCATTCCCTCGACCACCGTGCCCGACGGCTTCTGCATTCCGTTCGCGCACTACGACCGCTTCATGCGATCGAACGGGCTGGCCGAGCGCATTGCGCGCATGCAGCAGCAGCCCGGCTTCGCGGGCGACCCGCAGGTGCGGCAGAAGGCGTTGGCGCAGCTGCGCGACGAGATCGTGCAATGGCCCGTCGAGCCCGCCACCGCGGCGGCCTGGCGCGCGGCGTGGCAGGCGCAGCTGGGCGGGGGCGGCGTGTTCGTGCGCAGCTCGTCCAACTCGGAAGACCTGCCGGGCTTCAGCGGTGCGGGGCTTTACACGACGGTGCCCAACGTGAAGACTGGCGACGCGCTCGAGCTCGCGGTGAAGAAAGTCTGGGCCTCGGTGTTCAACCCCGAGGCCTGGGAGGCGCGCAGCGCCGCGGGCTTCGGTGCCGAGTCGGTGCTGATGGGCGTGTTCGTGCAGACCGCCATCGACTCGACCAACGCCGGCGTGATGATCACGCGCGACCCCTTCGACGCGGGCCACCCGCACGTCACCTACATCTCGGCCAAGCGCGGCATCGGCATCCGCGTGGTCGAGGGCAAGCGCGTGGCGGAGCAGGTGATGTACTCGAGCTGGTCGAAAGCCATCCAGGTGCTCAGCCGCTCGGCCGAAGAGACGGCGCTGCAACTTGACAAGGACGGCGGCGTGAAGGAAGTGCCCGTGGAAGTGGGCCGCCACGTGCTGACCGACGAGCTGGTGGTGCGGCTCGCCAACGTGGGCGCGGCGGTGAAGCGCACCTTCAACGCGGTCGACCAGGACATCGAGTGGGCGACCGTGGGCGACAAGATCGTGCTGCTGCAGGCGCGGCCGTATGTGGAGCGGCGGCGCTAGTTCACAGCGCCCTCAGCCCGGCATGGCACGCGGGCGGTGGCCCGGCAGCGTGTTCAGTGGAATGCGCAGGTAGGCCACGCCGTTGTCGTCGGGCGGCGGCAGGCGGCCGCCGCGCACGTTGACCTGCATGGACGGCAGGATCAGCGTCGGCACTTCGAGCGTGGCGTCGCGCGCGGTGCGCATGCGCACGAACGCGTCTTCGCCGATGCCGTCGCGCACGTGGATGTTGTGGGCGCGCTGCTGCGCCACCGTGCTCTGCCAGCGCGGCTCGCGCGTGGCGGGCGGGTAGTCGTGGCAGACGTACAGCGTGGTCTCGGGCGGCAGCGCGAGCAGCCGGCGCATCGAGCGGTAGAGCTCGCGCGCGTCGCCGCCCGGAAAGTCGGCGCGCGCGCTGCCCAGATCGGGCATGAAGAGCGTGTCGCCCACGAAGACCGCGTCGTCCACGAGGTAGGCCATGTCGGCCGGCGTGTGGCCGGGCACGCGCAGCGCCTGCGCCTCGATCTCGCCGATGTGAAAGCGCTCGCCGTCCTTGAAGAGGTGATCGAACTGGCTGCCGTCGGGCAGGAAGTCGCGCTCCAGGTTGTAGAGGCTGCGGAAGGTGGCCTGCACCGTGCGGATGTGCTCGCCGATGGCGATGCGCCCGCCGGCCTGCGACTGCACATGGCGCGCGCCCGAGAGGTGGTCGGCGTGCGCGTGGGTCTCCAGGACCCAGTCGACCTGCAGCGCCTGCGCGCGCACGTACGCCAGCAGGCGGTCGGCCGAGGCGGTGTCGGTGTGGCCGGAGCGGAAGTCGTAGTCGAGCACCGGGTCGATGACGGCGGCGCGCTTCGTGGCGCGGTCCCAAGTCACGTAGGACACCGTGCCCGTCGCGGGATCGAAGAAGGCCTGGGTGGTGGCGCGTGGGGGCATGGCGGTCGGGGTCATTGGCGCTCCTTCTGCGGTGCCTGGAGATCAGGCCGTCGTTCAATCAATCAAGCGACAAATATTATATGAATTAATATAATGTTATTTCGCTAATTGTCATTTCCCCATGAAGACCTCGACCCCCGCCATCGACCCCGAACGGCTGCGCAGCGCCGCCGGCCAGGCCGTCGCCGTGCTCAAGCTGCTGGCCCACGAGGCCCGGCTGCTGCTGCTGTGCCAGCTCTCGCAGGGCGAGATGTGCGTGAGCGACCTTGAAAGCACGCTGGGCATCCGCCAGCCCACGCTGTCGCAGCAGCTGTCGGTGCTGCGCACCGAAGGCGTGGTGGACACCCGCCGCGAGGGCAAGAACATCTACTACCGCGTGGCCGACCCGGCCCTGCTCGAGATCCTGGCGGTGCTGTACCGCCTCTACTGCCCGAAGGAGAACTGAAGATGCCCACCATCGACTGGCCTCATTTCACGCCGTGGGCCGCACTGGCCGGCGGCGTGCTCATCGGCCTGGCCGCCGCGATGTTCGTGCTGCTCAACGGGCGCGTCGCCGGCATCAGCGGCGTGCTGGGCGGCCTGCTGCGTCCCGCGAAAGGCGACGTGGCCTGGCGCGCGGCCTTCGTGCTCGGGCTGGTCGGCGCGCCGCTCGTGTATGGGCTCTTCGCCGTGCTGCCCGCGGCGCAGATCGACGCGGGCTACGGCACGCTCGCGCTGGCCGGCCTGCTGGTGGGCGTGGGCACGCGCTACGGCGCGGGCTGCACCAGCGGCCACGGCGTGTGCGGGCTGGCGCGGCGCTCGCCGCGTTCGCTGGTCGCCACGCTGGCGTTCATGGCCGCGGGGTTCGCCACGGTGTTCGCGGTGCGCCACCTGTTGAACTTCTGAACCGGGAGACCTGCCATGTGGACCGCCATTGCTTCCTTGCTCGCCGGCCTTGTCTTCGGGCTCGGCCTCATCGTCTCCGGCATGGCCAATCCGGCCAAGGTGCTGGGCTTTCTCGACCTGGGCGGGGCCTGGGACCCGTCGCTCGCCTTCGTGATGGCCGGCGCGGTGGCTGTGAGCACCGTCGGCTTCCTGCTCGCGGGCCGTCGCAAGGCCTCGCTGCTCGGCGGGCCGCTCGCGCTGCCCAGCCTGCGCCACATCGACCGCCGCCTGGTCGGCGGCAGCCTGCTGTTCGGCGTCGGCTGGGGCATCGCGGGCTTCTGCCCCGGCCCCGCGCTGGTCTCGCTGGGCACGGGCCAGGTCAAGGCGCTGGTCTTCGTGGGCGCCATGCTGCTGGGCATGGGCCTGTTCGAGCTGCTGGAGCGCCGCCGTTTCGCGCGGCACCCGGCCTCAGCCTGAGATCAACCGTACAGGTACTGCGGCAGCCACAGCGTCAGCCCCGGCCAGATGTACATGAACACCATGCACAGGATGACGATCAGCATGTACGGCATCATCCCCGCGAAGATCTGGTTGATCGTCACGTGCGGCGGTGACACCCCCTTCAGGTAGAAGGCCGACATCGCCACCGGCGGCGACAGGAACGCCGCCTGCAGGTTCACGAACACCAGCACGCCGAACAGCAGCGGGTCGATCTGGAAGTGCGCCAGCAGCGGCAGGAAGATGGGCACGAAGATCACGATGATCTCGGTCCACTCCAGCGGCCAGCCCAGCACGAAGATGATCGCCTGCGACAGCAGCAGGAACTGCAGCGGCGACAGGTTCATGCTCAGCACCCACTCCTCGACGATGCGCTGGCCGCCCAGCAGCGCGAACACCGCCGAGAACAGCGCCGAGCCCACGAACAGCCAGCAGACCATCGAGGTGGTCTTGAGCGTGAGGAACACCGCCTCCTTGATCTTCTTGAAGTTCAGCGTGCCGGCCTGCCACGCCATCAGGAAAGCGCCGGCCGCGCCGACCGCCGCCGACTCGGTGGCGGTCGTGATGCCGAACAGGATCACGCCCAGCACCACCAGCGTGAGCGTGGCCAGCGGCATCACCGACGACACCAGCATGCGCAGGATCTCGAACTGCTCCGCGTCCATGCGCCAGTAGTACCAGCCCAGCAGCGCGAGCGTGAAGAGGCAGGCCACCCAGAAGCCGGTGTAGAAGGCCTCGGGCACCGCGGCGGTCTTGGGTGCCTCGACCGCGTCGCCCAGCTGCTGCAGGCCGTCTTCACTGGCAGGGGCGGCGGCCGGTTCGCTGCCGGGAGGTTCCTCGACGCCGCCGGGGGGCTCCTGCAGGCCGCTGCTTTCCGTGTTGTTCGCAGGTTCGTCGGTGCTCGGCGGCTCGGCCAGACCGGTGCCGGACGGTTCGGCAGCAGCCGGCGCGGCGGCTGCGGGCTCGCCGGTCTTCTGCGTCGCCTGCTGCGTGGCCACCGGGGCCGCCGCGTTGTTGTCCTTCTGCGAGTAGATGGTCACGTACCACCACACCGAGCCCAGCGTGACGGCGGCCAGCGCCAGCGGCACCAGCGCGCTCAGCAGGCCGCGCAGCAGCATCCACCAGGTGAGGCGCACGCCCTCGACCGCGCCGCGCAAGGCACGCCCCGGCGACACCACGGCCGCGGCGAGCGCGGGCAGCATGCGTGGCGAGTAGCTGGCCGCGATATGGGCCACCCACGACGTGATGGGCGCGCGCTGCTGGTCGATCGGCAGCTTGGGCGCCACCTTCGGTTGCAGCATGGCCCAGCCGATCACGTAGATCAGATAGAGAAACGCCAGGAAGAAGCCCGGGAACATCGCCGCCGCATAGAGCTTGACCACCGACTGCCCGGCCACGGCCGCGTACACGATGATCATCACCGAGGGTGGAATGAGGATGCCCAGCGTGCCGCCGGCCGTGATCACGCCGGCTGCCAGGCGCGTGTCGTAGCCCGCGTTGAGCATCGGGCGCATGGCGATCACGCCCATCAGCACCACCACCGCGCCCACCAGGCCGCTCGCGATGCCCCAGAAGGTGCACACGATGAGCGTGGTCACCGCCAGCGAGCCCGGCACGCGTCGGAACGCGAGCTGCACGCTGTGGAACATCTTGTCGACCAGCGCGCCGCGCTCCATCACGTAGCCCATGAGAACGAAGAGCGGAATGGACAGCAGTGTCTCGTTGGTCATGGCCCCGAAGGCGCGCTGCACCATCAGGTCGAAGACCTTGTTGTCGAGCCAGGGCGAGGCGGGGTCGTAGAAGGCGATGAAGCCGAAGAACATGCCCAGCCCCATCAGCGTGAACGCCGTCGGGAAGCCGAGCATGATCACGAAGACGATCAGGCCCAGCATCAGCAGGCCGAGTGCGGGTTCGCTCATGCCGCACCCCCGTTGCCCGTGTCGCTCTTTCGCTGCTGCGCGGCCTGTTCGATGGCGTGGGCCTTCTCGATCACCTCGCGCTTGTCGGCCTCGTTCACGTAGCTGCTGCCGGCGAGCTGGTCGCCGACCACGTCCATTTCTTCCGCATCCTTCAGGCGCGGCGTCCACACGCCGGTCTTCAGGCACAGCGCGCAGCGCACCATCTCGGCGATGCCCTGTAGCAGCAGCACCGCACCGGCCACCGGGATCACGAACTTGAAGGGGTACACCGGAATGGGGTCGGCGTTGAAGGTCTGTTCGTGCATCGCGAGCGACTCACCGAAGTAGGTCCAGCCCGACCAGGTGAGCGCCACCACGCCGGGCAAAAAGAAGAGGGCGAACAGCACGAGGTCGAGCGCGGCCTGCGTGCGCGGCTTCATGCTGCCGTAGAAGAAATCGCCGCGCACGTGGCCGGCCTGCGAGAGCGTGTAGGCGCCGCCCATCATGAACAGCGTGCCGTACAGCATGTTGTTGGCATCGAAGATCCAGGCCGTGGGTGCGTTCAGCGCATAGCGCTTGAACACCTCGCCGCACACCAGCAGCATCAGCGCGACGATGAGCCACGAGAAGGTCTTGCCCACCAGCATGCTGAACCGGTCGACGGCGTGGAGGAAGCGTTGGATGGTCATGGCGGCAGCAGCATGGGCGAAGCCCGTTCATGGAACACCGTGGCGCCGGCGTGCCGGGCCACCGGTGTTGCCCCCTGCATGGGGAGGAAGGCGCGCGCAGCAACGGCGTGCGCGCCGACGGGAAGCCTCAGCTCTTCTTTTTCCCGAAGTAGTGGTTGTAGGCCATCTTGAAGTCGACGCCATAGTCGTTCTGCCACTGCAGCGCACGCTCGGCGAACACGCGCTGCGACTCCAGCACCTTCTTGAAGAGCGGGTTCTCGCCGGCCTTCTTTTCGATCGTCTTGTCCCAGGCCGCGAGCTGTGCGCGCAGCACGGCGTCGGGCGTCTTGTAGAACTTGATGCCGGCCTTCTTCATGTCGGCGTAGTCCTGCGAATTGCGCTGCACCGCCTTCCAGCTCATGTCGGCGCTGGCGGCCTGCACGGCGTAGTCGATGATGGAACGCAGCTCCTGCGGCATGGCGCTGTACTTGCCCTTGTTGAACAGCACCTCGAACTGCTCGCCCGACTGGTGGAAGCTCTGCAGCATGCAGTTCTTCACCACGTCGGGAAAGCCCAGCACGCGGTCGCTCGAGGCGTTGTTGAACTCGGCCGCGTCGATCAGGCCGCGGTCCAGCGCGGGCACGATCTCGCCGCCGGGCAGCGGGTTCACCGCGGTACCCATCTCGGTGAACATGTCCACGGCCAGGCCCACGGTGCGGAACTTCAGGCCCTTCATGTCCTCGACCTTGGCCACCGGCTTCTTGAACCAGCCCAGCGGCTGCGTGGGCATGGGGCCGTACAGGTACGACACCACCTCCATGTTCAGCGTCTTGTAGATCTCGTCGAGCAGCGCCTTGCCGCCGCCGTAGTTGTGCCAGGCCAGCACGGTGTTGGCGTCCATGCCGAAGCCGGGGCCCGACCCCCACAGCGCCAGCGCCGAGTTCTTGCCGTAGTGGTAGGCCACCACGCCGTGGCCGCCGTCGAGCGTGCCCTTGTTCACCGCTTCGAGCAGCTGGAAGGCGGGCACGACGGCGCCCGAGGGCAGCACCTCGATCTTCAGGCGCCCGCCGGCCATGTCGTTCACCTTCTTGGCGAAGTCGTTGGCGTACTCGTGGAAGATGTCTTTCGCCGGCCAGGTGCTCTGGAAACGCAGCGACGTGGTTTGGGCCATGCTGACCATCGGCGCGGACATGGCGCCTGCGGCCACTGCCGCGCCTTTGAGGAGGCTGCGACGGCGGGGCGATTTGCTGTCTGTCATGTGTCTCTCTCCATCCAGTTCTCTGATCGGAACACCCAGGCCGTCGTCTTGGCGTTATGGTTTCGACTGGCCGCGACCGCCATCTTTGGCGCGCCACACCTTGTGACAAACAGGGTTTTCACGAACCGGTGAAAAATTCCATCATCCGGCGTGCAGATCGATCGCCCTCAGCCGCCAAAGGCTCCGGGCTTACCCTAGAGATTCGAGAGAGAAAGCAACCATGAGTGAACCCGTTGGAGAAAAAGGCTACGCCGGCGACGTGACGCCCGAGCAGGCGGCGCAGTGGATGGCGAGCGGCGAGGCCGTGCTGGTGGACGTGCGCACCGACGCCGAGCGCGAGTGGGTCGGCTACGTGCCCGGCGCCGTGCCGCTGGCCTGGAAGCAGTGGCCGGGCATGGCGCTGAACCCGGCCTTCGACGACGGCGTGCGCGCCGCCGCAGAGGGCGGCAAGAAGCTGGTGCTGCTGTGCCGCAGCGGCGTGCGCTCGATCGCGGCGGCCAAGCGCGCGACCGAGCTGGGCGTGCAGGCCTACAACATCCTCGAAGGCTTCGAGGGCAACCCGGACGAGAACGGGCACCGCGGCCTGACCGGCGGCTGGCGCCGGCGCGGGCTGCCCTGGCGCCAGAACTAGAGAGGGCTGGAGAGGCCGCGCGCCTCACTCGGCCGTGGCCGGGTCGATCACGCTGTACACCCGGTCCACGCGGTTGGCCGGGAAGCCGCCGAGCTCCGCGTGCCGGCGCACGAGGGCCTCGTCGGTCGCTTGATAGACGCAGTAGACCCGGTCGCCGGTCACGTAGCTGTGGATCCACTGGATGTCGGTGCCCATGCTGCTGAGCACGCCGCAGGATTTTTGCGAGATGGCTTTCAGGTCCGCCGCGGTGAACTGGCCGGCGCCGGGGATGTCTCGCTCGATGACGAACTTGGGCATGGCGGTACTCCTGTCTAGAATCGGTCGAAGGTGACCAGGACCTATGGTGCCGACGCGAAGCCGCCCCGTATTGCCCGCCTCGCCGGACTTGTTGACCGAAACCCCGCCCTCGCTTGCCGGGAGGTGACCATGGATGTCTTGTCGGACGTGCTGCGGACCATCCGCCTGGAGGGCGCGCTGTTCCTGAACGGGGACATGTATGCACCCTGGTGTTTCAAGGTACCCAAGGGAACGGACATCGCGCAGCTGCTCAGGCCCGGCGCGCAACGCCTCGCCATCTGCCACCTGGTGCTGCAAGGCGAATGCTGGGCCCAGGTCGACGGTGAGGCACCGGTCCGTGCGTGCGCCGGCGACGTGATCGCCGTGCCGCATGGCGACTCGCATGCGCTGGGCAGTGGCCTGCACCATGCGGCCATCGACATGTCGCATGTGGTGAGCCCGCGGGCGCCCGAGCTGGAGCGCATCCGCTACGGCGGCCAGGGCGACCGCACCTTGCTGGTATGCAGCTGGTTCGCGTACGAAGGCGACGCGCCCCATCCCGTCATGGCGAACATTCCGCGTCTGTTCACCACGCCGCTGCGCAGCAGGCCGGCGGGCCCGTGGATCGAGCAGTCGGTCCACTTCGTGTTGGGGGACGCGGTCTCGCACACGCCCGGCTCGGAGATGGTGGCCGCGAAGGTGGCGGAAGTGCTGTTCACCGAAGTGCTGCGCGGCTACATCGAATCCATGCCCGCCAACAACCCCGGCTGGCTGGCGGGCCTGCGCGACCCCCACGTGAGCCGCTGCCTGGCGCTGATGCACGCCGAGCCCGCGCGCAACTGGACGGTCGATGCACTGGCACACGAAACCCACACCTCGCGCAGCGTGCTGGCGGACCGCTTCACCGAACTGGTGGGCGCACCGCCCATGCACTACCTGGCGCGCTGGCGCATGATCCTGGCCGCCGGCATGCTGCGCAAGGACCAGTGCAACCTGGCGCGCATCGCCGAAGGCGTGGGCTACGAATCGGAAGCCGCTTTCAACCGCGCGTTCAAGCGCGAGTACGGCGTGTCGCCAGGGGCCTGGCGGCACAACGGCGCCTAGCGAGGCGCCGTTGCGGGGGTCAGAGTGCCGGAATGCGCAGCTTCTGTCCCGGATAGATCTTGTCGGGGTGCGACAGCATCGGCTTGTTCGCTTCGAAGATCACGTTGTACTTGTTGGCATCGCCGTAGTACTTCTTCGAGATGGCCGAGAGCGTGTCGCCGCGCACCACGTCGTGGTACTGGGCCGGTGGTGCGGCCGGGGCGACGAGGTTGTTGTCCACGCTCGTCACGTTGGCCACGTTGCCCGCGGCGAGCGCGGCTTTCTCGCTGGCTTCCTGCGAGGGCGCCTGGCCCGCGAGGGTGACGACGCCGCTGCTGGCGGTGTAGGTCACTTCCAGTCCGGTGAGGCCGAGGTTCTGGGTCTCGATGTAGGTCTTGATGGCCGCGGCGGCTGCCGTGTTCGCATCGGGCGTGGCCGCCTGGGCCGACGAACCGCCGAACAGTTTTTCACCGGCTTCCTTGATGAAGCTGAGCAATCCCATGGTGTTCTCCTTGTGCCGTGGTGGATGGAAAAGGCGAATGTAGCGGCGGAAGCGGGACGCTCCGCGTAGGCCCGCGCCGCGACTGTCAAAGAGGCGCCAGCAGGAATAACAACAAAGTCGCAATAATCGCGCGCATGTCTTCCCCCTTCCTCGCCATCGACATCGGCAACACCCGGCTCAAGTGGGCGCTTTACGAGGGGGCCTTCCCCGGTGCGGCACTGCAGGCCCATGGTGCCGAGTTTCTCGACCACATCGAACGCCTGGCCGACGGCCCCTGGGCCGACCTGCCGGCGCCCGGGTCCATGCTGGGCTGCGTCGTGGCCGGCGACACCTTGCGGCGGCGCGCCGAAGAGCAGATCACCGAACGCTTCGACTGCGCCCCGCGCTGGGTGGTGTCGAGCGCGGGCGAGGCCGGCATCGTCAACGGCTACGACCATCCGACGCGGCTGGGCGCCGACCGCTTCGTGGCGATGATCGGCGCGCGCCACCGCATGCTGTCGCAAGGGCCCGAGCGGCCGATGGTGGTGGTGCTGATCGGCACGGCCGTCACCGTGGAGGCGATCGATGCCAGCGGCAAGTTCCTGGGCGGCCTCATCTTGCCGGGCCACGGCATCATGCTGCGCGCGCTCGAGTCGGGCACGGCGGGCCTGCACGTGCCCACCGGCGAGGTGCGCGAGTTTCCGACCAACACCAGCGACGCGCTGACCAGCGGCGGCACCTACGCCATCGCGGGCGCGGTCGAGCGCATGGTGCAGCACGTGCGCTCGCACTGCGGCGCCGAGCCGGCCTGCTTCATGACCGGCGGCGCGGGCTGGAAGATGGCGCCCGCCATGAACGGCCACTTCGAGCTGGTCGAGAGCCTGATCATGGACGGCCTGCTCGTCATCGCGAAGCAGCGCGCCGGCTGAGCCTCAGGGCTTCATCAGCGCCTCGCCCATGGCCTGGAAGGCGGGCAGGGTGAGCGGGTCGTTGCCCGCGTTGGCGGCGATCGGGTGCGCGGCGTAGCGCACGATCACCATCTCGGCCTTCGGATCGACATAGATGCTCTGGCCGTGGATGCCGCGCGCCATGTACGCGCCGTGCGGGTTGTGCGAGACCCACCACATGTTCCGGTAGCTCCAGCCCGGCAGCAGCGCGTAGCCCGCCTTCGCGAACTTGGCCGGATCGGCGCCGCGCTGGATGTCGTCGACCACCGCCTTGGCGATCGCCTGCTGCCCGTTGGGCGCGCGCCCGCCGTTGCGCAGCGTCTCGCCGAAGCGCGCGATGTCGCGCAGCACGGTGTTCAGGCCGCCGCCGCCCGACTCGGTGCCGATGCGGTCGACCATGAAGTACGCGTCCTGCTCGGCGCCGATGCGGCGCCAGATCTTTTCGCTCAGCAGGTCGGCCAGCGAGCGGTTGGACGCGCGGCGCACGATCCAGGCCAGCACCTCGGCGTTGACCGTCTTGTAGGCAAAGGCGTCGCCGTGCGTGCCTTCCTTCTTGAGCGTGACCAGGAACTCGTAGAACGACTTCGGGCCCGCGTAGTTGGCGCCCTGCGTGAGCATGCCGCCGGCGCGCGCGTAGTCCCAGACCTCGGCCTTCGGGTCGGCGTAGTTCTCGGAGTAGCGCACGCCGATGGTCATGTCCATCACCTGGCGCACGGTGGCGTCGCCGTAGGCCGTGTCCTTGAGTTCGGGCAGGTACTTGGTGACCGGCGCCGACGGGTCGAGCGTGCCTTCCTGCGCGAGGATGGCCGCCAGCGTGCCCACGAACGACTTGGTGACCGACATCGCCAGGTGCGGCCGCTCGGGCGTGAGCGCGCCGAAGTACTTCTCGTAGACCACCTGGCCGCGGTGCAGCACCAGGATGCCGTCGGTGTAGGTGCGCGCGATCATCTGGCCGAAGGTCTGCGCCTCGCCGCCGCCCATGGGCTGGAAGCGCACGGCCTCGATGTCGATGCGCGGCGTGGCCGCCGGCAGCGGGCTGGCGGCGCCGGGGCCGCGCCACACGTTGGCCGTGGGCACCGTTTCGCGCACGTGCGAGAAGCTCCAGCGGATGCGCGGGTACACGCCGCCGACCGGGTTGTCGAAGGTGATCTGCTTGTCGGGCGGCGGCGGAAAGCCCTGCATCCAGCCCAGCGCCTCGACCGAGGTGGCGGCGGGATCGGGCAGCGCGGGCGCCGGCGGGGTCTGGGCGAGGCTGGTGTTCACGGCAAGAAGGGTGAAGGCGGCGGCCAGCGCCGTGCGTGGAAAGAAGAAGGGCACGAGGGAACGGAAAGCATGCATGCAGCGGGCTCCAGTGGACGACGGAAAGGGAACGGGCACCGACAGCGGCTTCAGCGGCCGCTGAAACGCGCAGGCCGGCGCTCGATGAAGGAGCGCACGCCCTCGGCCGCGTCCTCGCTGTTCGACAGGCGTTTCTGCGTCTCGATGAATTCCGCCACGGCCGCCAGCGGCCCGTGTTCGATCGCCTTGAGCACGTTGAGCCGCGTGGCCTGCACGGCCAGCGGCGCCTGGGCCGCGATGCGCTGCGCGATCTGCAGCGCTTCGTCCAGCTCCTGGCCGGCCGGCACCACCTTCTGCACGAAGTTCAGGCGATAGGCCTCGGCGCTGCCGAACTCGTCGGCCGTGAGCAGGTGCAGCATCGCGTTGCCCAGCCCCGCGCGCTCGGCCATGCGCAGCGTGGCGCCGCCCGTGGCCATGATGCCGCGCTGCACTTCCATCTGCGAGAAGCGGCAGTTGTCGGCCGCCACCACGATGTCGGCGCCCAGCATCAGCTCGATGCCCACCGTGAAGCAGATGCCCTTGACGGCCGCCACCATCGGCTTGGTACGGCGGCGGTAGCCCTCCAGGCCGAAGTCGTGCGGCTCCACCAGCCCGGCCGGAATCGCCTTCTCGCCGCGCTTCATGTACTCGGTGACCGCCGGCAGGTCCAGGCCCGCCGTGAAGTGGTCGCCGAACGCATGCAGCACGCCCACGCGCAGGCTGGGGTCGTCGTCCAGGCGCGTGTAGGCCTCGGCCAGCTGCCTGAACATCGGCGGCGTCCAGCCGTTGCGCTTGGCGGGGCGGTTGATGCCGATCAGCAGCACGTGGTCGAGCACCTGCGTGTCGATGCAGCCTTCGGCGGGCGGGGTGGTGGGGGTCGCAGTCATTCGGTCTTGTCTCCTTGTTGTTGTCGTCGTGGTGCTGCGGATCAGTAGGTGTAGACGCCTCGGCCGGTCTTGCGACCGAGTTGGCCGGCGGCGACCATTTCCTTCAGCAGCGGGCAAGGGCGGTACTTGGAGTCGCCGAACTGCTCCAGGTACACCTCCATCACGGCCAGGCACACGTCCAGGCCGATCATGTCGGCCAGCGCCAGCGGGCCGATGGGCTGGTTGCAGCCCAGCTTCATGCCGGCGTCGATGTCCTCGGCCGTGGCCAGGCCCTCGGCCAGCACGAAGAAGGCCTCGTTGATCATCGGCACCAGGATGCGGTTCACCACGAAGCCCGGCGCGTTCTTCACCGTGATCGGCGACTTGCCCAGCTTCTCGGCCAGCGCCTTCACGGCGTCGTGCGTGGCGTCGCTCGTGAGGTAGCCGCGGATCAGCTCGACCAGCGCCATCATCGGCACCGGGTTGAAGAAGTGCATGCCGATGAAGCGGTCGGCGCGCGAGGTGGCGGCGGCCAGCTGCGTGATCGAGATCGACGAGGTGTTCGACGCGATGATCACCTCGGGGCCCACCAGCTCGTCCACCTGCTTGAGGATCTTGAGCTTGAGCGCGTGGTTCTCGGTGGCGGCCTCGATGACCAGCTGCGCGCCCTTGAGGTCGTTGTAGTCGGTCGAGCCCTTGACCAGCGCCAGCGCCGCGGCCTTCTGCTCGGCCGTGAGCTTTTCTTTCTTGATCAGGCGGTCGAGGCTGCCCGAGATGGTGGCGATGCCCTTGTCGACGGCGGCCTGGGCCACGTCGATCATCACCACGTTGACACCCGACACCGCGCAGGCCTGGGCAATGCCGTTGCCCATGGTGCCGGCGCCGATGATGCCCACAGTCTGAATCGTCATGAAAAATGCTCCTTGAAACAAAAAAAGAAAACGCAGGCGAGGGCGGGCGCGGGGCCGCCGTCGCGCAATGTCGGCAATTGTGAATCAGCCCGGAGGGGCCGCCGTTCCCGTGGGCGACACCGGCCCGGGGTGGCTTACAGTGCTGCGATTGTTTTCAACCCCATTTTTTCGAGCCCTCGCATGACCACCCTCGGCACCCCCCTGTCCCCTTCCGCCACCCGCGTGATGCTGCTCGGCTCCGGCGAGCTCGGCAAGGAGGTGCTGATCGCCCTGCAGCGCCTGGGCGTCGAGACCATCGCCGTCGACCGCTACGAGAACGCCCCCGGCCAGCAGGTGGCGCACCACGCGCGCACCATCACCATGAGCGACCCTGAACAGCTGAAAGCGCTGATCGAGGCCGAGAAGCCCACGCTGGTGGTGCCCGAGATCGAGGCCATCGCCACGCCCATGCTGCAGCAGCTGGAAGACGCGGGCGTGGTGCGCGTCATTCCCACGGCCCGCGCCGCCCGCCTCACGATGGACCGCGAAGGCATCCGCCGCCTGGCCGCCGAGACGCTGGGCGTGCCGACCAGCCCCTACAAGTTCTGCGATTCGCTGGCCGAGCTGCAGGCCGCCATCGACGGCGGCATTGGGTATCCCTGCATCGTCAAGCCCGTGATGAGCAGCTCCGGCAAGGGCCAGAGCAAGATCGACGGCCCCGCCGACGTGCAGAAGGCCTGGGACTACGCCATGGCCGGCGGCCGCGTGAGCCATGGCCGCGTGATCGTCGAGGGCTTCATCGACTTCGACTACGAGATCACGCTGCTGACCGTGCGCGCGAAAGACGCGGCGGGCGCCGTCGAAACGAAGTTCTGCGACCCCATCGGCCACGTGCAGGTCAGCGGCGACTACGTGGAAAGCTGGCAGCCCCACCCCATGGCGCCGGCCGCGCTGCAGAAGGCGCAGCAGATCGCGCAGGCCGTCACCGCCGATCTCGGCGGGCAGGGCCTGTTCGGCGTGGAGCTGTTCGTGAAGGGCGACGAGGTCTGGTTCAGCGAGGTCAGCCCGCGTCCGCACGACACTGGCATGGTCACCATGGCCACGCAGTGGCAGAACGAGTTCGAGCTGCATGCGCGCGCCATCCTCGGCCTGCCGGTCGACACCTCGCTCAAGAGCCCGGGCGCCAGCGCCGTGATCTACGGTGGCGTCGACGCCACCGGCATCGCCTTCGACGGCGTGGCCGAGGCGCTGCAGGTGCCCGGCAGCGACATCCGCCTGTTCGGCAAGCCCGAGAGCTTCGTCAAGCGCCGCATGGGCGTGGCGCTGGTGCATGCGGCCGACACCGACACGGCCCGCCAGCTGGCCAAGGAAGCCGCTTCGCGCGTGAAGCCCCGCACGGCCTGAGCGACCGAATCCTCCGGGTGAACCCGCGAGCCGGGCCCCGGTAGCCAGTTTTCGCAAGCGACCCCGCAGCGGTGCGGGCATGGTGCGGGTCTTGTCGCCAGGACGCCGGTCGGGTGCGGGTGCATGCGGATAGCCCGCAGGCGCCCCGCCCTCCACACTGAGCGCTCCGTTCGATTCACCGGAGACACCATGCTGCATCCCCAGGCGCGCGCCTTGCTGGATTTCATCGAAGCGCGCGGCATTCCGCCGACCCACACCCTGTCGCCCGCCGACGCGCGGGCCTACTACCGCGAGCGCCGCACCGCCACGCAGCCGCTGCCGGCCGAGGTCGCCGAGGTGCGCGACCTCGCCGCCGACGGGCCGCACGGCACCATTGCGGTGCGGCTGTACAAGCCGCTCGGCGCAGGCCCGGGCCCGCTGCCCGTGCTGGTGTACTACCACGGCGGCGGCTGGGTCATCGGCGACCTCGACACGCACGACGTGCTGTGCCGCGAGCTGGCCAACGGCGCGGGCTGCGCGGTGGTCGCGGTCGACTACCGCATGGGCCCCGAGCATCGCTTTCCCACCGCCGTGGACGACGTGCTCGCCGCCACGCGCTGGGTGCGCCGCGAAGCTGCCGCACTGGGGCTCGATGCCAGCCGCCTCGCGGTGGGCGGCGACAGCGCGGGCGGCAACCTCGCGGCCGTGGCGTCGATCGCGGCGCGCGATGCGGGCGACCTGCCGATCGTGTTCCAGCTGCTGATCTACCCGGCCACCGACATGCGCCGCGGCCATCCGTCGCACCAGGCGAACGGGCAGGGCTACCTGCTCACGCGCGACACGATGACCTACTTCCACGACCACTACATCACCGACGCGAAGCACGACCTCGACTGGCGCGCCTCGCCGCTGCTGCACACCGACCTGTCGGGCCTGCCGCCGGCGCTCGTGCTCACGGCCGGCTACGACCCGCTGCGCGACGAAGGCGCGGCGTATGCCGAGGCGCTCACGGCCGCCGGCAACCGCGCCAACTACGTGTGCTTCGAGCGCCAGATCCATGGCTTCATCACCATGGGCAAGGTGCTCGACGAGGCCCACACCGCCGTCGCGCTGTGCGCGGCGGAACTGCGCCGCGCGTTCGCGTCGGCCTAGGGAAAGTCCCCGCGCAAATGGATGCCGCGCGCAAGGCCCCCGCCGCTACGATCCAGCGAACGCGGCGCCACCCCCCGGTCGGACGTCGTCGACCGATGCAGGAGACAGACACCATGCAGCGAACCAGGACGTCGACGCCTTCGGGCGGCGATGCACGGCAGGGCGAACGCCTCATGTGGCTCACGCCGCAGCGCGTCTTCTACGCCGGGCTGCTCGGCGCCGCCGCCGAGCGCGCCATGGGCGGGCACGGCGTGTACGTGTCGCCCGCCGGTGCGCCGCCCAACCGCATCCGCATCGGCGGCGGGGCCTGGCAAAGCGGCGAGTTCATCGTGGTGCCGCCGCACGTGCCGCACCAGGTCGAGAGCGCCTGCCCGCTGATCTTCAACCTGCTGATCGAATCGGAGTCGGTCGACCCCGCGCGCATGCCGGCCTTCCTGCAGCATTGCGGCCCGGTCGATGCGCCGGCCTTCGTGCAGCGCATGCGCGAGGTCCACGCCCACCTGCTGGCGTCATCGGCGCGCGGCATCGACTTCGACGGCTTCGACTTCGACGCGCTGTTCTTCGACGGCCCGCTCGTGCCGCGCCCGCTCGACGCGCGCATCCGCAAGGTGGTCGACATGCTCGTGGCCGACCCGGCCGCGCCCGCTTCGGCGGAAGACTGCGCGGCCTCGGTGCACCTGTCGTTCTCGCGCTTCTTGCATCTGTTCAAGCAGGAGACCGGCATGGCGTTTCGCGGCTTCCGGGCCTGGAAGCGCGCGCGCAGCCTGCTGCGCTACGTGCATCAGAGCGGCACGCTGACCGACATCGCGCTGGACACCGGCTACCCCGACTCCACGCACTTCAGCCATTCGATCCGCCAGGTCTACGGGCTCAAGCCCAGCGACATCGTGGCGGGCTCGCGCCGCCTCGCGCTGCACGATGCGGCCGGCGGGTTCCGGCAGTAACGGCGGGCGGGACGGCGTCGCATGCAGATCCTCCAACTCCTGCTCTCGGGCATTGCGCAAGGTTGCATCTACGGCCTCATCGCGCTGGGCTTCGTGCTGATCTACAAGGCCACCGAAACGGTGAGCTTCGCGCAGGGCGACCTGATGATGCTGGGCGCGTTCGGTGCCTTCGCGGGCATGTCGCTGTTCGGCATGCCGTTCTGGCTCGCGGCGTTGCTGGCCGTGGTGGCCATGGCGGCCTTCGGCGTGCTGCTCGAGCTGGTGGTGATCCGCCCGATCCTCGGGCAGCCGCAGTTCTCGATCGTGATGCTGACCATCGGCATCGCCTACGTGGCGCGCGGCCTCATCACCATGGTGCCGGGCATCGGCACCGACACCCACACGCTGGCCGTGCCCTACAAGGACCAGATCTGGAAGCTCGGCGAGCTGGTGGTGAACCTCGAGCAGCTCGTGATCATCATTGCGACCGCCATCCTGTGCGGCCTGCTGTTCGCGATGTTCCGTTACAGCAAGCTGGGCATCGCGATGCAGGCCTCGTCGCAGAACCAGCTCGCGGCCTACTACATGGGCATTCCGGTGAAGCGGCTCAACGGGCTGGTGTGGGGGCTCGCTGCTGCGGTGGCCGCCATCGCGGGCATGCTGCTCGCGCCCATCACCTTCGTGCACGCCAACATGGGCTTCATCGGGCTCAAGGCCTTTCCTGCCGCGGTGGTCGGTGGCTTCGGCAGCTTGCCGGGCGCGATCGTCGGCGGGCTGGTGATCGGCATCGTCGAGTCGTTCGCGGGCTTTTACCTGCCCGACGGTTTCAAGGACACGGCGCCGTACATCGTGGTGCTGCTGATGCTCATGATCAAGCCGAACGGTCTGTTCGGCGAGAAGCTGCGCAAGAAGGTCTGAACATCCCATGCGCTTCATCTTCAAGACCAGCTACGACCAGGACATCCGCCTCGCGCGGCACGGCGGCCACGTGCTCTGGTACAGCCTGCTCGTGGCCTTCCTGCTCGTCGCGCCGTGGGTCATCGACGAGTACTGGCTCGCGCAGCTGACCTTCGTGCTGATCTACGGCATCGTCGGGCTGGGGCTGATGCTGCTGGCGGGCTTCACGGGGCAGTTCTCCATCGGGCATGCGGCGTTTCTCGGAACGGGCGCGTACACGCAGGGCGTGCTGACGAACATGGGCGTGCCGTTTCCGCTCGCGCTGCTCGCGTCGGCCGCGCTGTCGGCGGTGGTGGGCGTGGTGGTGGCGATGCCGGCGCTGCGCGTGAAGGGCATCTACCTGGGCATCGCGACGCTGTCGTTCGGCTTCATCGTCGAGGAGGTGTTCGCGCGCTGGGAAAGCGTGACGGGCGGCAACGCGGGCCTGCATGTGAAGTCGCCGCAGCTGTTCGGCTGGTCGCTGGGCTCGGGCGAAGGCTTCTACTTTCTCTGCCTGGTGGTCGCGGTGGTGTCCACGCTGGGCATCCTGAACCTGCTGCGCTCGCCGACGGGGCGTGCCTTCGTCGCGATCCGCGATTCGGAGATTTCGGCGCAGAGCATGGGCATCCACCTGGCGCGCTACAAGACGATGTCGTTCGCGATCTCGGCCGCGCTCGCGGGTCTGGGCGGGGCTCTGTACGCGCACAAGCTGAGTTTCATCTCGCCGGACCAGTTCAACATCCTGCAGTCGATCGACCTGCTGCTGATGGTGGTGATCGGCGGACTGGGCTCGGTGCACGGTGCGTTCCTCGGCGCGATTTTTCTCATCGCGATGCCGCAGCTGATCTCGATGGGCAAGGACTGGCTGCCAGCGGTCGTCGGGCAGGCGCCCGGCCTGCAGGGGCTGGTGTACGGGCTGGTGCTGATCGCCTTCGTGCTGTTCGAGCCGCTGGGGCTGTACGGGCGCTGGCTCAAGATCCGCACCTGGCTGCAGCTCTTCCCGTTCTACCGCAAGGGTTTGTTCAAGCGGCAGAAGTCGTTCACCAAATCGGACCGGCTGAGATGAGCAACGACGTCCTTCTTTCCGCGAAAGACCTGAGCGTGCGCTTCGGCGGCGTGCTCGCGGTCAACAAGGTGAGCTTCGACGTGCGGCGCGGCGAGGTGTTCACGCTCATCGGCCCGAACGGCGCGGGCAAGACGACGGTGTTCAACCTGATCAGCCGCATCTACACGCCGACCACGGGCGAGATCACCTGGCATGGCGAGGCGGGCGGGGCGATCGCGCTCACGCAGCAGGCGCCGCATGCGATTGCCGCACTGGGCATTGCGCGCACCTTCCAGAACATCGAGCTGTTCGAGCATGCGACGGTGCTGCACAACCTGCTGATCGGGCGCCACACGCACCGGCAGACAGGCTTCTGGAGCGAGGTGTTCTTCACGCCGGCCACGCGCCGCGCCGAGATCGCGGCGCGCGAGAAGGCGGAGCAGGTGATCGACCTGCTCGACCTGCAGCACTACCGCGATTCGATGGTGGCGGGGCTGCCCTACGGCGTGCGCAAGGTGGTGGAGCTGGCGCGCGCGCTGTGCACCGAGCCCAAGCTGCTGCTGCTCGACGAGCCTTCTTCGGGGCTCAATGTCGAGGAGACGGCGGACATGGCGTTCTGGATTCAGGACATCCAGCATGAGCTGGGGGTGTCGGTGTTGATGGTCGAGCACGACATGTCGCTGGTTTCCAAGGTGTCGGATCGCGTGCTTGCCATGAACCAGGGGGAGGTGCTGGCTACGGGGTCTCCGCGTGAGGTGCAGGCGGATTCGCGGGTCATCGAGGCTTACCTTGGGACTGTGGATGACGTGAGCAGTTTGCGGAGGGTGGTGGCGTGACTTGCTTCTTCGTTACCTCTTTGGAGACGCCCGGTGCACGGCACGGCGCGGTCGCCCCCACTGCGCCGGCCGCTGCGCGGCTCCCCTGCGGTGCTCGCGTTTCGCGGGGTCTCGCAGAACTCGCTTCGCTCAAACAGCTGCGAGCCCTGATCCGCGAAACGCTGCGCTCCTCGGCGGCACAGAGGGGGCGCCCACGCCGCACCGCACACCGGGCTTGGTGGTGGCGTGATGGCTCTGCATGTTTCGCCTTGAATCAGGGAGCAGCGGCATGAGCGACGTCGTGCTTCAACTGCTCAACGTCGAAAGCGCCTATGGCCCCATCAAGGCCATCCGCGGCGTGAGCCTGAAGGTGCGCAAGGGCGAGATCGCGACGGTGCTCGGCTCCAACGGCGCGGGCAAGACGACGATCCTCAAGACCATCTCGGGGATCATCGATCCGCGCAAGGGCAGTATCGAGTTCCAGGGGCAGGACATCACGGCGAAAGACCCGGCTTTCATCGTGCAGCAGGGGCTGAGCCACGTGCCCGAAGGGCGCGAGGTGTTCCCGCTGCTGTCGGTGAAGGACAACCTGCTGATGGGCGCCTACACGCGCAAGGACCGCGACGGCGTGGCACGGGACATCGAGACCGTCTTCACCTATTTCCCGATCCTGCGCGAACGCGCCACGCAGGACGCCGGCCTGCTCTCGGGCGGGCAGCAGCAGATGCTGGCCATCTCGCGCGCCATCATGGCGGCGCCGCACCTCATTCTTCTGGACGAACCCAGCCTGGGCCTGAGCCCCAAGCTCACCAAGGAAATCTTCGAGATCGTGGTGCGCATCAACCGCGAGCGCGGCACCACCATCCTGCTGGTGGAGCAGAACGCGAACATGGCGCTCAACGCCGCCGACCACGGCTACGTGCTGGAGAACGGCCGCATCGTCATGGAAGACTCGTGCGAACGCCTGCGCGAGAAGGACGACATCAAGGAGTTCTACCTCGGTGTCAAGGACGACGGCGTGCGCGGCGAGCGGCGCTGGAAAAAGAAGAAGACCTGGAGGTAGCCGTCGCCATGCAAGGACTCTGGGATCTGCGAACCATCGAACCCGGCCACGACATCCTCGTGCCCGGCGAGACACTCTCGGCCATGTTCTGGAACGCCGTGCGCCAGCGCGGCGACAACATCTGGATGCGGCAGAAGGAGCTGGGCATCTGGCGCAGCTGGAGCTGGCGCCAGACCGCCGAGGCCGTGCGCGAGATCGCGGCCGGGCTGCAGGCCATCGGCTTCACGCGCGGCGAGTGCGCGTCCATTCTTTCGAACACCGTCATCGAGTGGGTGCTGGCCGACTTGGCTGTGCTCAGCTGCGGCGGCGTCTCCAACGGCATCTACCCGACCGACGCCGCCTCGCAGGTGCAGTATCTGTGCGAAGACTCGCGCACCACGGTGCTTTTCGTGGAAGACGACGAGCAGCTCGACAAGGCGCTCGAGGTGCGCGCCCGCCTGCCCGGCCTGCGCCGCGTGGTCGTGTTCGACATGGAAGGCTTGCGCGAACTCGACGACCCGGGCGTGATGAGCCTCGATGCGCTGCGCGCCCTCGGCCGCACGCACCTGGCGGGCGATCCGCAGGCGGTGGAGCGCAGCGTGGCGGCCTGCCGGCCCGAAGACCTGGCGATTCTGGTCTACACCTCGGGCACCACCGGCAAGCCCAAGGGCGCGATGCACAGCCACGCGGGGCTGGTGTACACCGCGCGCGGCTACAACACGCTCATCGCGCAGGACGAGAAGGACGAGCGCATGTGCTTCCTGCCGCTGTGCCACATCGCCGAGCGCATGGGCGGCGAGTACTTCGCGATGTACACCGGCTCGATCCTCAACTTCGTCGAGAACCCCGAGACGGTGCCCGAGAACGTGCGCGAGATCGCGCCGACGGTGTTCACCGGCGTGCCGCGCGTCTGGGAGAAGTTCTATTCGGGCGTGATGATCGCGCTGAAGGAGGCCAGCCCGCTGCAGCAGGCCGCCTACCACTGGAGCATCGGCGTGGGCGAGACCATCGCCAACAAGGTGCTCGCGGGCCAGGAGATCGGCACGGGGCTGCGCCTGAAGTTCCGGCTGGCGCGGCTGCTGGCGCTGGACAACGCGCGCAAGCTCATCGGCATCCATCGCGCGCGCTTTCTCGTGACTGGCGCGGCGCCCATTTCGCCCGAGCTGGTCAAGTGGTACCTCGCGCTGGGCGTGCCCATGCTCGAGGTGTGGGGCATGACGGAGTCGTGCGGTGCGTCCACGGCCGTGCCCGTCACCCGCATCAAGCCGGGCTCCATCGGGCCGGCCACGGGCTACAACGAGGTGCGCATCGATCCGGCCACCAGCGAGATCCTGGTGCGCGGCCCCAACGTCTTCATGGGCTATTTGAATCTGCCGGAGAAGACCGCCGAGACCATCGACGCCGACGGCTGGCTGCACACGGGCGACGTGGGCGTGATGGACGAGGACGGGTATTTCCGCATCACCGACCGGATGAAAGACATCATCATCACGGCAGGCGGCAAGAACGTGACCCCGAGCGAGCTGGAGAACGAGCTCAAGTTCAGCCTCTACATCACCGATGCCGTGGTGATCGGCGACAAGAGGCCCTACCTCACGGTGATCGTCATGATCGACCAGGAGAACGTCGAGAAATTCGCGCAGGACCACGACGTGCCGTTCAGCAACTACGAGAGCCTGACGCGCACGCAGGAAGTGCAGGACCTGATCCAGGGCGAGATCGATCGCGTCAACGCCAAGTTCGCGCGCGTCGAGCAGATCAAGAAGTTCTTCCTGCTCGAGACGCAGCTCAGCGCCGAGGACGAGGAGCTCACGCCCACGATGAAGCTCAAGCGCAAGCTGGTGCAGACCAAGTACGCGCAGCGCATCGACGCCATGTACCGCTGACCTCTTTTTTGCCAACCCGAGGAGACAACGCTATGACGAAGCTCAAGACATTGACGACGCTGGCTGTGCTGGGCCTGATCGCGACGCTCGCGTCGGCGCAGCAGGGCGTGACCAAGGACGAGATCCGCATCGGCACCATCCAGGACCTGTCGGGTCCGCTCGCGGGCTTCGGCAAGCAGGCGCGCAACGGCATGCAGCTGCGCGTGGACGAACTCAACGAGCAGGGCACGCTCAACGGCCGCAAGCTCAAGCTCTTCGTCGAAGACTCGGGCTACGACCCGAAGAAGGCGGTGCTGGCGGCGCAGAAGCTGGTCAACCAGGAAAAGATATTCATCATGGCCGGCCACATCGGCACGGCGCAGAACATGGCGGCGATGCCGGTGCAGTTCGACAAGAACGTCATCAACTACATGCCCATCACGGCGGCGCGCGAAATGTACGAGCCGCTGAACCGGCTGAAGTATTCGTTCGCGGCCACCTACTACGACCAGATCCGCCTGGCGCTGCCCAAGATGATCAAGGACAAGGGCGCCAAGAAGGTCTGCACGATCTACCAGGACGACGAGTTCGGCCTCGAGGTGCAGCGCGGCGCCGAGGCCGGCCTGAAGGCCGCGGGCATGGAACTGGCCGAGAAGACCTCGTTCAAGCGCGGCGCCACCGACTTCAGCTCGCAGGTCGCCAAGATGAAGGCCGCCAACTGCGACCTCGTGGTGCTCGGCACCATCATCCGCGAGACCATCGGCACGGTGGGCGAGTCGCGCAAGACCGGCTTCAACCCGACCTTCCTGGGTTCGAGCGCGGCCTACACCGACCTGATCCACAAGCTGGGCGGCAAGGCCATGGACGGCGTGTACGCCACCATGACGGTGCAGAACCCCTACACCGACGAGCAGTCGCAGCCGCTGCGCTTCTGGGCCAACAAGTACAAGACCAAGTTCAACGAAGACCCGACCGTGTTCTCGGTGTACGGCTACGTGATCATCGACTCGTTCATCAAGGCCGCCACCAAGGCCGGCCCGAACCTGACGACCGACAGCTTCATCAAGGCGATGGACAGCATCACCTTCGAGCCCGACATGTTCGGCAGCCCGAAGAGCACCTACACCGCCACCAAGCGCCTGGGCAACGACCAGTCGCGGCTGTCGCAGATCAAGGACGGCAAGTGGGTGGTGGTCTCCGATTACGTGACGCCGTAAACGAGGGCCGCCCCGGAATGGGGCGAGCGGCTATATTCCGCGAAATCCCCTTCGCGAGACTGCCGCCATGCCCCAGTACTGGTTGATGAAATCCGAGCCCGACGAGGTCTCGATCGACGATGCCCTCGCCGCGCCCGGTGCCACCGTGGCGTGGACCGGCGTGCGCAACTACCAGGCACGCAACTTCATGCGCGACGGCATGAAGGTCGGCGACGGCGTGCTGTTCTATCACTCGAGCTGCCCCGAGCCCGGCATCGCCGGCATCGCGCGCGTGGCCTCGGGCATCCAACCCGATCCGACGCAGTTCGATCCGAAGTCGCCGTACTACGACGCCGGCGCGAAGAAGGAAGACCCGCGCTGGCTGCTGGTCGATGTGCAGGCGGTGCGCAAGACCCGGCTGCTGGCGTTGCCCGAGCTGCGCGCCAAGCCCGAGCTGGCCGATCTGGTCATCCTGCGCAAGGGCAACCGGCTGTCGATCACGCCGGTGGAGCCGGCGCACTGGAAGGTCATCGAGAAGATGCTGGCCTGAACGAACCTGTTCAGGCGACTTTCGACAGGATCGGGAACAGCTTGCCGAGCCCGTCGGCCATCACTTCGACCGCGAGCGCCGCGAGGATCAGGCCCATCAGCCGCGTCATGATGTTGATGCCGGTCTTGCCGAGCACCCGCGCGATCGGTTGCGCGAGCGAAAAGGCCAGCGCGGTCGCCAGCGCCACCACCACGCCATAGCCGACCAGCACCGCCAGCTCCCACAGGTGGCGCGCCTTGTCGGCGTAGATCACCACGGTGGAGATGGCGGCCGGGCCGGTGAGCAGCGGAATGGTGAGTGGCACCACCGCGATGGAGGCGCCCATCGACGCCTTCACTTCGACCGCGCGCAGCTCGTCGACGTTGGTCTTGCTCTCGGCCGGTTGCGCGTTGAGCATCGAGATCGAGCTCATGAGCAGCAGCAGCCCGCCGCCGACCTGGAAGCTCGCGATCGAGATGCCGAAGAAGGACAGCAGCTGCAGCCCGATGAGCGCGCTCACGGCAATCACCACGAAGGCGCTGAACGCCGACATGCGCACCGTGCGCTTGCGCTGGGCGTCGGAGTAGTCCTGCGTGTAGTGGATGAAGAAGGGCACGATGGCCAGCGGGTTGACGATGGCCACCAGCGTGACCAGCGGCTTGATGAGGTCCATGGAGGTGCTCATCGTTATCGTCCTCCGGTCACGTCGAGCAGGGCCATGGTGGTGTAGCTGGCCTCGGGCGAGAGCAGCCACAGGATGGCGCCCGCGATTTCCTCGGGGCTGCCGGTGCGCTGCATCGGCACGGTGGGCGCGAGTTCGGCGGCGCGGTCGGGCATGCCGCCCGAGGCGTGGATCTCGGTGTCGATGAGGCCGGGGCGCACGGCGTTCACGCGGATGCCTTCGGTGGCCACTTCCTTGGCCAGGCCGATGGTCAGGGTGTCGATGGCGGCCTTGCTGGCCGCGTAGTCGACGTACTGGCCCGGCGAGCCCAGGCGCGCGGCGCCGCTGGAGATGTTGACGATGGCGCCGCCCGCGCCGCCGTACTTCGTGCTCATGCGCTTCACGGCCTCGCGCGCGCAGACGAAGCTGCCGATCACGTTGATGCGGAACATGCGCTCCAGGCGCGCCACGCTCATGGCGTCGACGCGCGCCTGCACGTCGACCACGCCGGCGTTATTCACGAGCGCGGTGAGGCGCCCGAGCCTGGCGTCGACCTTCGCGAACATCGCGAGCACCTGGGCCTCGTCGCCCACGTCGGCCTGCACCGCCATGGCGGTGCCGCCGCCCGCGCGGATGGTGCGCACCACCTCGTCGGCGGCCAGCGAGTTGCTGGCGTAGTTCACGGCCACGGCATAGCCGCGCTTCGCGGCGAGCAAGGCCGTGGCGGCACCAATGCCGCGTCCACCGCCGGTGATCAAGAGCACCTGGTCCAAATCCCACCTCCTGCAGAGAAACTGTGTGTCAGTTAAAACCGTTCGCTTGGATTACATCATCGAGGGCCCGCGCATCGGCGTGAGCGCCGCGCCGCCCCAAGCCAGCTCGCACCGCAGTGCGAAGCACGGAGGTTATTGAATGCACAAGACGATCGACTATTACTTTGCGCCACAGAGTCCGTGGACCTATCTGGGGCATACCCGCTTTGCCGCCATCGCCGCGGCCGCTGGCGCCACCGTGCGCGTGCGGCCCATCGACATGGGCAGCGTGTTCCCCGTGTCGGGCGGGCTGCCGCTGGGCAAGCGCGCGCCGCAGCGCCAGGCCTACCGGCTGCTCGAGCTGGCGCGCTTCTCGAAGCACCTGGGCCTGCCGCTGAACCCGAAGCCGAAGTTCTTTCCGGTGGCTGGCGACGATGCGGCGCGGCTGATCATCGCGGTCGACCTGCACGACGGCACCGAGGCCGCGATGCGCATCAGCGCGGCGGTGTTTGCGGCCGTGTGGGTGCAGGAGCGGAACATCGGCGACCCGAACCTGCTCGAAGCCCTGGTCGCGGAATGCGGCTTGCCGGCCAAGCGCGCCGAGCAATCGCAGAGCCAGGCGGTGCAGGAACGTTACGAGGCTTACACGCAGGAAGCGATCGACATCCAGGTGTTCGGCGCGCCGAGCTACGTGATCGACGGCGAGATCTTCTGGGGCCAGGACCGGCTCGATTTCGTCGAGCGGGCGTTGCGCGCGTAAGGCGCAAGCCCACCCGTTTTTTCATTCCATTGTTTTCAGGAGGACCCCATGGGCCAATTCATCGATCTCACCGCCAAGGACGGCTTCACCTTTCCCGCCTACGTGGCCGAGCCCGCGGGCACGCCGCGCGGTGCCGTGGTGGTGGTGCCGGAAATCTTCGGCGTGAACTCGCACATCCGCTCGGTGGCCGACGGCTATGCGGCCGACGGCTACCTGGCCGTGGCGCCGTCGACTTTCCACCGCGTCAAGCCCGGCGTCGAGCTGGGCTACAGCGACGACGACATGAAGACTGGCTTCAGCTACAAGACCGCGGTCGAGGCGCTGCCCGCGCCCGGCGTGCTGCAGGACCTCGAAGCCGCGATCGCCTACGCCTCGAAGGCGGGCAAGGTCGGCATCGTCGGCTATTGCTGGGGCGGCCTGCTGGTCTGGCGCGCCGCGGCCCTGCTGCCGGGCCTGGCCGCTGCCGCGCCGTACTACGGTGGTGGCATGACGACGCCGGAAGAAAGCGCGCGCCAGCCGAAGGTGCCGGTGCTCGCGCAGTTCGGCAACCGCGACCACTGGATTCCGCTGGACACCATCGAGGCCTTCAAGAAGGCGCACCCCGAGGTGGACGTGCATGTCTACGAGGCCGACCACGGCTTCAACTGCGACCAGCGCGGCTCGTACAACGCCGAGGCGGCGAAGCCGGCGCGTGAACGCGTGCTGGCCTTCTTTGCCAAGCACGTCGGCTGATCCGGCACGCTTCAAGAAAAAAGCCCGGCAGTGCCGGGCTTTTTTCATTTCTATTTCTTGGCGCCGACGCGGGTCTGCAGGAAGTCGAGCAACGCGCGCAGCGCCGCGCTGTTGTGGCGCCGCTGCAGGTAGGCGGCCGACAGCCACATGTCCTTGCGCGCATAGCCTTCGAGCACCGGCACCAGCTCGCCGCTGTCGATGTGTGACTGCACGAGCAGCGAGGGCAGGTAGATCACGCCGAAGCCGCGCATCGCGACGCGGATCAGCGGCGCGCCCTCGGTGCAGTCCATGCGGCTCTTGACCTGCACGTCCAGCGGCTGGCCGTTGTCATCGAAGCGCCACACGGGTTGCGTGCCGAGCAGCGAATGGGTCAGCGCCTCGTGGTGGGCGAGCTCCTGCGGGTGCGCGGGCTTGCCGTGCTTCTTCCAGTAGACCGGCGAGGCGCAGACCACCATGTGGATGAGCCGCAGCTTGCGCACGATGAGGTTGGCGTCTTCGACCGGGCCGCTGCGGATGTCGACGTCGATGCCTTCCTCGGCGAGGTCGACGGTGCGGTTGGTCAGCTGCAGGCTGATGCTCACGTCGGGGTAGTGGCGCATGAAGTCGGCCAGCAGGTCGGGGAACTCGCCGTTGCCCATGCCGTGCGGCGCCGAGATGCGCAGCCGGCCGCCGGGCTGGCTGGCGCGTTCCTGCAGCTCGGCCTGGGTGAGCTCGACCATCTCGAGCATCGGCGTGCTGCGCTCCAGCAGCAGCTGGCCAGCATCGGTGAGGCTGACGGAACGCGTGGAGCGATTGAGCAGGCGCACGCCGAAGCGGGTCTCGAGTTCGGCGACGTACTTGCTGACCGTGGCCTTCGACATGTCGAGCCGCTTGGCGGCCTGGGAGAAGCTGCCGTGCGAGGCGACTTCCCGGAAGGTTTTGATCAGATCGAGACTGTCCATGTCAGTGAAACCCGTTGTTTTTCGCGAGGGAGCGCGGTGTGCCGATTCTCGGGGGTTTTGCCGGATAGGACCGGCGCGGGGTTCTGGTGTAAGCCGGAAGCAGTCAGGCGGCGAACGCCCCGGTTTTTTGCGTGCACGACTTTGTTGACTGATTGTTTCGCTACAGGAAACACCGTGTCTCTGAACCGAGTGTTTTCCCGGAGGAATTCCGGCTGACACTCGCCGCACAGGCGAGCCAACGTGCAAGCCTGGTGGACATCCCATCTAGCCGAACACAAGGAACAGACATGAAGACCTCGCACATTTTCGCAGCCGCCGCCCTGACCCTCCTGGCCGCCACCGGCGCCCAAGCCGAGACGTACCAAGGCGTGACCCAAGTGATCTCGTCCAAGAGCCGCGACGAAGTCAACGCCGAAGCCCAGCGCACCGCCGCAGCCCCGAACCAGAACGTCGTGCGTGGTTCGCGCGGCGCGGAAACCGTGGCCGTGTCGAAGGACCGTTCGATCGTCGAAGCCGAAGCCATCCGCACCGCCTACGCTCCCGACCAGAACGTGACCTCGGGTTCGCGCGTCAACAGCAAGGTCATCTCGACCATGGTGAACCCGATGGACGCACGCGTTCAAGCCCAGCAAGGTTCGGGCGCCGTCGCCAAGTAATTGGCCACGAAGCCAGCCGCCTTCCGGGGCGGCCCGGGCTGACAAAAGAAAGCCACGCATCCGCGTGGCTTTTTTCATGGGCGCTCAGCGCGTGCGGGCGAGGTAGCGCTTGCGCCAGAAAACCAGGACCAGCAGCACCGCGATGACCAGCATGGCCGTCATCGCGATCCAGAAGCCGTCCGCCTTGTGCACCAGCGGAATGAACTCGAAGTTCATGCCGAAGATGCCCGCGATGAGGTTGAGCGGCAGGAAGATGGCGGTGAGCACGGTCAGCACCCGCATGATGTCGTTGGCCCGGTGGCCCTGGACGCTGAAGTGCATCTGCACGGCGGTCTCGGCGTTCTGCTCAAGCCGGTGCACGTGATGCACCACGCGCTGGATGTGCTCCAGCACGTCGCGGCTGCGCACCATGATCAGGTCGCGCTCGCGCTGCGCGGTCTCGCCCTGCGGCACGGGCAGGGTTTCGAGCGAGTCGATCCAGTCCTGCATGGCGGCGCGCTGGTCTTCGCAGATTTCGTCCAGGCGGTGCAGCGACTGGCGCGCCTCCATCAGCGCGCTCCAGTTGGTGAAGCGGCTGCGCGGGTCGATGAGCTCGGTCTGCCAGTGGTCGAGCTGCTTCGTGAGCTCGCGCCGCAGGTCGAGGTAGCCGTCGACGATCAGGTTGACGATGCGCAGCATCAGGTCGGCGGGGCTGGCCGGCAGGCGGGCCGAGGTGGCGCGCACGTCGAGCGCGGGCGTGCCGCGGTCGTCGGACGAGGCGGCCGCCAGCAGCCGGGCGGCGAAGGCGTCGCGCACCGTGCCGTCCTCGGGGTGCACCGACAGCAGCACGCGGTCGAACACCGCGAAGCCGACCGGGCGGGTGTCGATGCGGCGCAGCACCGGCGGGCCGCCGCGCGACGGGCGTTGCTGTGGCGGCGGTTCAGCGCTGTCCTGGCCGTTGCCCGTGGCCAGGCGGCGGAACACCAGCACGTCGTACAGCGAGGTGTAGTCGTAGTGCGAGGGCAACTGGTCGTTGAGCAGGTCGGCCACGTGCAGGTCGACCAGCTGGGTCTGGCACAGCGTCTGCAGGATCTGCTGCACCTCGGGCTGGGCGGCGCGGAATTCGTCGCGCGTCAGCGAAATCCAGAGGTAGCTGGCGGCGGCGCAGGCGCCCGGCACGGCCAGCGGCGCCAGCGAGGCGTGCTCGCTGACCTGCGAGCGGCTGATTTCGAAGATGCGCATGGACAGTCGCCCCCGGTGGTTCTTCTTCCACGCCAGAAGTGCCGTGGAGGTGCGGCAGGCATGCCGCAGTAGCTATTATTTTTGTAGCAATCGGGCGGCGTCAAGCGCGAAGTAGGTCAGCACGCCGTCGGCGCCGGCGCGCTTGAAGGCCAGCAGACTTTCGAGCACCACGGCGTCGTGGTCGAGCCAGCCGTTCTGGGCCGCGGCCTTCAGCATGGCGTACTCGCCGCTCACCTGGTAGGCGAAGGTCGGCACGCGGAACTCGTCTTTCACGCGGCGCACGATGTCCAGGTAGGGCATGCCGGGCTTCACCATGACCATGTCTGCGCCTTCGGCGATGTCGATGGCGACCTCGCGCAGGGCCTCGTCGCTGTTGCCGGGGTCCATCTGGTAGACCTTCTTGTTGCTCTTGCCGAGCGTGGCGGACGAGCCGACGGCGTCGCGGAAGGGGCCATAGAAGGCACTGGCGTACTTGGCGCTGTAGGCCATGATGCGCGTGTGAATGTCGCCGCGGGCTTCCAGCGCGGTGCGGATCGCACCGATGCGGCCGTCCATCATGTCGCTCGGGGCCACAATGTCCACGCCAGCTTGCGATTGTGTGAGTGCCTGCTTCACCAGCACTTCCACGGTGGCGTCGTTGAGGATGTAGCCGGTGTCGTCGAGCAGGCCGTCCTGGCCGTGGCTGGTGTAGGGGTCGAGCGCCACGTCGGTCATCACGCCCAGTTCGGGGAAGCGCGCCTTGAGCGCGGCCACCACGCGGGGAATCAGGCCGTCGGGGTTGAAGGCCTCGTCGCCCGCGGGCGTCTTGAGGCTGGCGTCGATCACCGGGAACAGCGCCATCACCGGGATGCCGGCCTGCACGCACTGCTCGGCCACGGGCAGCAGCAGGTCGAGGCTCAGGCGATCCACGCCGGGCATCGAGGCCACGGCGTCGCGGCGCTTCTCGCCTTCCTGCACGAACACCGGGTAGATCAGGTCGTTTGTCGTCAGCGCATGCTCGCGCACCAGGTTGCGGGTGAAGGCATCGCGGCGCAGCCGTCGCGGGCGGCCGGCGGGGAACATCGCGAGCGGAGAAAATGGTGACGTCATATATCTAAAATTGTGCCTGAAGCGGAAAATCGCAGCCCAGGGCTCCGGGAAGCAAGTTGTCTGACAACTACGGCAATTAATAGAACTTAAGTTCTAGATTTTTGTTGTAAAAGTCAAAGAAACTGCCTCAATCGCTTGAAACCTTGTTTCGTCTTTGTTAAATTCTGAAGCGGGCGGCTTGCCGCTCCCCGCTTTTCCTCCCTGAGCGGGTGCCTTGATGTGTGACAGCAAAAGGGCTTCCCAGCCCGACGTGAAGACGTCGGGCTTTTTTTTGCCCGAAACCTTGGCAAAGGGCCCCAAAAGGGCTCAGTGTGCAGCCACCACTAAACTGCCGCCATGCTCTGGGTCAAATCTCTTCACATTGTTTTCATTGCCAGTTGGTTTGCCGGGCTGTTCTATCTGCCGCGCATCTTCGTCAACCTGGCGATGGTGCCGCCCGAGTCGGTCGCGGAGCGCGAACGCCTGCTGCTGATGGCGCGCAAGCTGCTGCGGTTCACCACCTTCCTGGCGGTGCCGGCGCTGGTGTTCGGCGCGTGGCTCTGGCTGGGCTACGGCATCGGCCGCGGCCCGGGCAACGGCTGGATGCACGCCAAGCTGGCGCTGGTGCTGGTGGCCATCGGCTACCACCATGGCTGCGGCGTGCTGTTGCGCCGTTTTGCGGCCGGCGGCAACCGCCGCAGCGACCGCTGGTACCGCTGGTTCAACGAACTGCCCGTGCTGCTGCTGCTGGGCATCGTGATCCTGGTGGTGGTGAAACCTTTCTGATGCCGTGTCGACGGTAGACATGCCGCACAAGTCTGCCGCGCTCCCCCTGGCGCTGGCCTATGCGGCGCTGATCGTCTATGCCAGCCTGTACCCCTTCGCCGACTGGCGCGACCAGGGGATCGCGCCCTGGGCCTACCTGTCGGCGCCCTGGCCCAAGTACTGGACGGGTTTCGACTTCGGGGTGAACGTGGTGGGCTACGTGCCCTTCGGTTTCCTGTGCGCGCTGACCGTGCTGCGCACGGGGCGCAGTCACAGTGTCTGGCGCGCGCTGCTGCGCGCCACGGTGGCGGGCGCGGCGATCGCCTTTGCCATGGAGACGCTGCAGAGCTATTTGCCGGCGCGCATTCCTTCCAATGTCGACCTGGGGCTGAACACCGCCGGCACGGTGCTCGGCGCGGTGCTGGCCGCGGCGCTGGAGCGGCTGGGGGCGATCGCGCACTGGAGCCGCGTGCGCTCGCAATGGTTCGTCGAGGACGCACGCGGCGGGCTTGTGCTGCTCGCGCTCTGGCCTTTTGCGCTGCTGTTCCCCGCCGCCGTCACCTTCGGTCTCGGCCAGGTGTTCGAACGGCTGGAGACGACGATTTCCGAGTGGCTGCTCGACACGCCTTTCATCGACTGGCTGCCGGTGCGCCAGTTCGAGCTGGAGCCGCTGGTGCCGGCTGTGGAGCTGCTGTGCGTGATGCTCGGGGCGCTGGTGCCGTGCCTGCTGGGCTACCTGGTGGCGCGCAACGTGGTGCAGCGCGCGGTGCTGCTGCCGCTCATCCTGCTGGCGGGCGTCGCGGCCTCGGCGCTGTCGGCGGCCATGAGCTACGGTCCCGCGCATGCGTGGGCCTGGCTCGATCTGCCGGTGCAGGTCGGGCTGGCCGCGGCGGTGTTCGCGGGCGTGCTGCTGCTGTTCGCGCCGCGCCGTTTGTGCGGCGCGCTGCTGCTCATGGGGCTCGTGCTCCAGCTGAGCCTGCTGAACCAGGCACCCGAGAGCGCCTACTTTGCGCAGACCCTGGCCACCTGGGAGCAGGGGCGTTTCATCCGCTTCCACGGCCTGGCCCAGTGGCTGGGCTGGGGTTGGCCCTTCGCGGTGCTGGTCTACGTGCTGGCCGCGCTGTCGCGGCGCAGCCGTCCTGTATCGCCCCCGCCCTCGTCCTGAGCGCGCTCATAAAATCGATCGATGCCCAGCACACCCCCCGCCGCACCGTCCGGCTACTACGGCCGCCACATCTTCTTCTGCCTGAACGAACGCAAGAACGGCGAAGACTCCTGCGCCCTGCACAACGCGCAGGAAGGCTTCGACCGCTGCAAGGCCAAGGTGAAGGAGCAGGGGCTCGCCGGGCCCGGCAAGGTGCGCGTCAACAAGGCCGGCTGCCTCGACCGCTGCGCGGGCGGGCCCGTCGCAGTGGTCTACCCGGAGGCCGTCTGGTACACCTTCGTGGACGCCGAGGACATCGACGAGATCGTCGAGTCCCATCTGAAGAATGGCCAGGTCGTCGAGCGGCTGGTGTTGCCGCCCGACGTCGGCCGCTGAACTTTCCTGCGGACCCCGTGCTCGTACCGTGCACGTTGCCGGCATCGCCGGCCCAGCCAACCCCAGCGCCATGAACTCCCAGACCGAAAAAATCAGCCTCCAGGGCGCCGCGGGCGCGATCGAGGTGCAGCGCGATGTGCCGTCCGGCGACGCGCGCGGCATCGCGGTGATCGCCCATCCGCATCCGCTGTTCGGCGGCACGATGGACAACAAGGTCGTGCAGACCCTGGCCCGCGCCTTCGTGTCCTGCGGCTGGACGGCCGTGCGCTTCAACTTCCGCGGCGTCGGCGCCAGCGAAGGCGTCCACGATGAAGGGCGCGGCGAGCTCGAGGACATGCTGCATGTCGTCGGCCAGCTCGCGCCCGAGGGCCCGCTGGCGATTGCCGGCTTTTCCTTCGGTGCTTTCGTGGCCAGCTGCGCGGCCGAGAAGCTCTGGGCCGCACGCGACGTGCGGCAACTGGTGCTGGTGGGCACGGCCGCCTCGCGTTTCTCGGTGGCCACGCTGCCGGCCGACGCGCACGAGCGCGCGCTGGTGGTCCATGGCGAAGCCGACGACACCGTGCCTCTCGCTGCCGTGATGGATTGGGCGCGTCCCCAGTCACTCCCTGTCACGGTTATTCCCGGGGGCGGCCATTTCTTTCACGGACAATTGCCGCTGCTCAAAAGCCTGGTCGCCCGCCATCTGCGCGCGGGCACCGAATGAAAGCCTTGCAGGCTTGTCCTCGTCTCTTCTTATCTTCCCCATGAATCGTTTTTTCACTGCGCTTCGCGCACTGGTGCTGACCGCTGCTGCCTCGGTTGGCGTGATCGCCGCCGCCCAGATGCCGGCCCCGCCTGAAATCGCCGCGCGCAGCTACCTGCTGCTCGACGTGACCGCGAACCAGATCCTGGCGCAGAAGGACATCGACAGCCCGATCGAGCCGGCCTCGCTCACCAAGCTGATGACCGCGTACGTCGCGTTCGATGCGCTGCGCGCCAAGAAGATCTCGCTGACCCAGACCCTGCCGGTGAGCCCGCGCGCCTGGAAGATGCCCGGCTCGCGCATGTTCATCGACCCCAAGATGCAGGTGCCGGTGGAAGACCTGATCAAGGGCGTGATCGTGCAGTCGGGCAACGACGCCACGGTGGCGCTGGCCGAAGGCGTGGGCGGCACGGTGGAGCACTTCGTCGAGATGATGAACGCCCAGGCCAAGGTGCTGGGCATGAAGAACACCACCTACAAGAACCCCGAAGGCCTCACGGCGCCCGGCCACACGACCACGGCGCGCGACCTGAGCATCCTGGCCACCCGCCTGGTGCGCGACTTCCCCGAAGAAGCCAAGTACTACGCCATCAAGAAGTACCGCTACCCGGGCACGCCGTCGACCAACGACACCAACCGCAACCTGCTGCTGTTCCGCGACCCGACCGTCGACGGCCTGAAGACCGGCCACACCGACGCCGCCGGCTACTGCATGATCGCCACCGCCAAGCGCGACTTCCCGAACCTGACCGGCGGCCGTCGCCTGCTGTCGATCGTGCTGGGCGCCACCAGCGAGACCGTGCGCGCCAACGAGTCGCAGAAGCTGCTGAACTGGGGCTACACGGCCTACGACGCCGTGCGCCTGTTCGAAGCCGGCCAGCCCGCCGCCACGCCCGCCGTCTGGAAGGGCAAGGCCAACGTGCTGAAGCTGGGCCGACCTGAAGCCATCGTGGTCGCGGTGCCGACCGGCTCCGCCAGCAAGATCAAGACGCAGGTGTCGCGCCCCGACCCGCTGGTCGCGCCGTTCACCAAGTACCAGGCCGTCGGCTCGCTCAAGGTCACGCTGGACGACCAGCCCCTGGCCGACGTGCCGCTGGTCGCCCTGGAGCCGGTCGAGCAGGCCGGCGTCTTCGGCCGCGCCTGGGACGCCGTGCGTCTCTGGATCAAGTAAGAGGCGGGCAAAAAGGGCCTTGAAACGGGGGGTGGCGGGCGCTCCAGGCGCCTGACATTGCCATTTCAGACCTGCCTGCTATACTCGTGGGCTTTTCGGAATTTTCCGAAGGGTTTCACGTTTTCGTTATTCCCGGCTTCCTTGAGTCACGACCAAGGGCGGTTTCACTACCAGAGTCGGGTTGTTTTGGGACTAATTCATTCATGCCAACCATCAATCAACTGGTGCGTCAGGGTCGAACGGTCGAAAAGATCAATTCGAAGAGCCCTGCCATGCAGAACTCGCCGCAACGTCGCGGTGTCTGCACCCGCGTCTACACCACGACGCCCAAGAAGCCCAACTCGGCGCTTCGTAAAGTTGCCAAGGTCCGTCTGACCAATGGCTTCGAAGTCATTTCCTACATCGGCGGCGAAGGCCACAACCTGCAAGAACACAGCGTCGTGCTGGTTCGCGGCGGTCGTGTCAAGGACTTGCCCGGTGTGCGTTACCACATCGTGCGCGGTTCGCTCGACCTGCAAGGCGTGAAAGACCGCAAGCAGTCGCGTTCCAAGTACGGCGCGAAGCGTCCCAAGAAGGCTTAAGCCTTCCTGTCGTCAAAAAACAAAGCGGTGTTCGATGGCCTTGGCGGGCTTGTCGAACGAAGTGACCCACTGTCGGGTCGAGTAAGTGAGAGTCCTGACTGACTCTCGCGGTATCGGAAACGATGCCAACTGAAGCAAAGAGGTTAGAAAAATGCCACGTCGTCGCGAAGTCCCCAAACGTGAAATCCTGCCGGATCCCAAGTACGGCAATGTCGAGCTGTCCAAATTCATGAACGTGATCATGGAAGGCGGCAAGAAGGCTGTGGCCGAGCGCATCATTTATGGTGCCCTCGACTTCATCGAGAAGAAGAACCCGGACAAGGACCCCCTCGAAGCGTTCACCGTTGCCATCAACAACGTGAAGCCGATGGTCGAAGTGAAGTCGCGCCGCGTCGGTGGTGCGAACTACCAGGTGCCGGTCGAAGTCCGTCCTGTCCGTCGCCTCGCCCTGTCGATGCGCTGGATCAAGGAAGCTGCCCGCAAGCGCGGTGAGAAGTCGATGGCCCTGCGTCTGGCCAACGAACTGATGGAAGCCACGGAAGGCCGTGGCGGTGCCATGAAGAAGCGCGACGAAGTGCACCGCATGGCAGAAGCCAACCGCGCCTTCAGCCACTTCCGCTTCTAAAAATCACACGTCTCTTGAGCGTTGGGGGTTGAGTGCCGGGCGAAATCGCCCGTGCTCGACGCCCAGCGCTCAACGCATTTAAACCCGAAAGTACACCATGTCCCGCAAGACCCCCATCGAGCGCTACCGCAACATCGGTATCTCCGCGCACATCGACGCCGGCAAGACCACCACCACCGAACGTATCCTGTTCTACACGGGCGTGACCCACAAGCTCGGCGAAGTGCACGATGGCGCGGCAACGACCGACTGGATGGAGCAAGAGCAAGAGCGTGGCATCACGATCACCTCGGCTGCCGTGACCTGCTTCTGGAAGGGCATGGACCACTCGCTGCCCGAGCACCGCATCAACATCATCGACACCCCCGGTCACGTGGACTTCACCATTGAAGTCGAGCGCTCGATGCGCGTGCTGGACGGCGCTGTCATGGTGTACGACTCGGTCGGCGGCGTGCAGCCCCAGTCGGAAACCGTCTGGCGTCAGGCCAACAAGTACAAGGTGCCGCGTCTGGCGTTCGTGAACAAGATGGACCGCATCGGCGCCAACTTCTTCCGCGTTCGCCAGATGATGGTCGACCGCCTGAAGGCCAACCCCGTGCCGATCGTGATCCCGATCGGTGCCGAAGACAAGTTCCAGGGCGTGGTCGACCTGCGTCTGATGAAGGCGATCTTCTGGGACGAAGCCTCGCAAGGCATGAAGTTCGAAACGCGCGAAATCCCCGCCGAGCTGGTCGAGCTGGCCAAGGAATGGCGCGAGAAGATGGTCGAAAGCGCGGCCGAAGCGTCGGAAGAGCTGATGAACAAGTACCTTGAAGAAGGTGACCTGACGCTCGAAGAAATCACCCACGGTCTGCGCACGCGCACGATCGCCGGCGAAATCCAGCCGATGCTGTGCGGCAGCGCGTTCAAGAACAAGGGCGTGCAGCGCATGCTCGACGCCGTGATCGAACTGATGCCTTCGCCGCTGGACATTCCTCCGGTGCACGGCACGGACGACGACGAACAAGACGTCACCCGCAAGGCTGACGACGGCGAGAAGTTCTCCGCGCTGGCATTCAAGCTCATGACCGACCCGTACGTCGGCCAGCTGACCTTCGTGCGCGTGTACTCGGGCGTTCTGAGCAAGGGCGACACCGTCTACAACCCGGTCAAGGGCAAGAAAGAGCGTATCGGCCGTATCGTGCAGATGCACGCCAACGAACGTCTCGAAATCGAAGAAATCCGTGCCGGCGACATCGCCGCTTGCGTGGGCCTGAAGGACGTCACCACGGGCGAAACCCTGTGCGACCCGAACGCCATGATCACGCTGGAGCGCATGGAATTCCCCGAGCCCGTGATCTCGCAGGCTGTCGAGCCGAAGACCAAGGCCGACCAGGAAAAGATGGGCATCGCCCTGCAGCGCCTGGCTTCGGAAGATCCGTCGTTCCGCGTGCGTACCGACGAAGAATCCGGCCAGACCATCATCTCCGGCATGGGCGAACTGCACCTCGAAATCATCGTGGACCGCATGAAGCGCGAATTCGGCGTGGAAGCCAACGTGGGCAAGCCGCAAGTGGCTTACCGCGAAACGATCCGCAAGACCGTCGAAGAAGCCGAAGGCAAGTTCGTTCGCCAGTCGGGTGGTAAGGGCCAGTACGGTCACGTCGTCCTGAAGATCGAGCCGCAGGAAGCCGGCAAGGGCTTCGAGTTCGTCGACGCCATCAAGGGCGGTGTGGTTCCTCGCGAATACATCCCCGCAGTGGAAAAGGGCGTTGTGGAAGCACTGACCCAAGGCGTGCTGGCGGGCTACCCCGTCGTGGACGTCAAGGTCACGCTGCACTTCGGTTCGTACCACGACGTGGACTCGAACGAAATGGCGTTCAAGATGGCCGCCATCTTTGGCTTCAAGGAAGGCGCTCGCAAGGCCAGCCCGGTCATCCTCGAGCCGATGATGGCCGTGGAAGTCGAAACGCCTGAAGACTACGCCGGCAACGTGATGGGCGACCTGTCCAGCCGTCGCGGCATGGTGCAGGGCATGGACGACATGATCGGTGGCGGCAAGCTCATCAAGGCTGAAGTCCCGCTGTCGGAAATGTTCGGCTACTCGACCACGCTGCGCTCGGCCACGCAAGGCCGCGCCACGTACACGATGGAATTCAAGCACTACGCTGAAGCTCCGCGTAACGTCGCCGAAGCCATCGTCGCTGCGCGTTCGAAGTAAATTTCAAGAATGTGGGGCCATGCAGTGCATAGCCCTTCTTGTCTGCGATCCGGTGCCGCCCTGTTCCCGTGCGGGGCGAACCAGCAATCGGATGCAGACATAAAACCAACACACGGGACATGCTCTTTCAAGGATTGAAAAATGGCAAAAGGTAAATTCACCCGCACCAAGCCGCACGTGAACGTGGGCACGATCGGTCACGTTGACCACGGC
>NZ_JBYTBC010000019.1:0-61838 GCF_058788795.1 Variovorax sp. FW301-JW7 | reverse complement strand
GAGCGAAGCGATGGCCCGCATTTCCCCTCCCCTCTGGCTGCGCCGAGGAGCGGAGCGTTTCGCGGATCAGGGCTCGCCCTTGTTTGAGCGAAGCGAGTTCTGCGAGACCCCGCGAAACGCGAGCACCGCAGGTTGCCCCGTAGCGAAGCGAAGGGGTCGCAGACAGTGGGGTCGCCTTTCTTTTGCCTACGTTTCTTTGGCGAAGCAAAGAAAAGTAGGTCGCCTGCCGGGGCGAGACCCGGCCCCGGAAAGCAACCCCCAAAACCAATCCAAAACAACTACATTGCACACAATTCAATTGCGAACTACAATTCCACCCATGCCAACGAAACCCAACACAGACGACCTGCTCAAGCTAGACAACCAGCTCTGCTTCGCCGTCTACTCCGCCTCCTTGGCAATGACCCGCCTCTACAAGCCGCTGCTAGAAAAGCTCCAGCTCACCTACCCTCAATACTTGGTGATGCTCGCCCTCTGGGAGCAAGACGGCCCCACCGTCTCCGCCCTCGGCGAGCGTCTCTCTCTAGATTCCGGCACCCTCACCCCGCTGCTCAAACGCCTCGAAGCCAACGGCTACGTAGCCCGAGTCCGCGACGTCGCGGACGAGCGCCGCGTCCACATCACGCTCACCACCGCAGGCCGCAAGCTCAAGTCCCGTGCCGCCAACGTCCCCGAGTGCCTCATGGCCGCCGCCGAATGCTCCGTCCCCGAGCTGATCGCCCTCACGCAGCAGATCCAGACCCTGCGCGACCGCATCCGCAAAGCCGCCTGACACACAAATCAGCCAGAGTTAGTTCCCCCGGCCTCCCCAGGAAGCCCTTTCACCACCCCCAAGCCCAAAGGAAATCACCATGACCACCAAGCTCGACAAAGTTCTCTACACCGCAGAAGCCCACACCGTCGGCGGCCGTGACGGCGCTGGCAAGTCCAGCGATGGCGCCATCGACGTCAAGCTGAGCTCGCCCGGCTCGGGCAAGCCCGGCACCAACCCCGAGCAGCTGTTCGCGGTCGGCTACGCCGCCTGCTTCATCGGCGCCATGAAGGCCGTCGGCCCGAAGATCAGCGTCAAGGTGCCGGAAGACGTCGCCATCGACTCGAAGGTCTCCCTCGGCCCGACGAACGGCGGCGCGGCCTACGGCATCTCGGTGCAACTGGCGATCACGCTGCCCGGCCTGGACGACGCACAGAAGAAGCTGCTGGTCGACACGGCTCACCAGGTCTGCCCCTACTCGAACGCCACGCGCGGCAACATCGACGTGGAACTGACGATCGTCTGATTCCGCTCCGACGGTTTCACGAAAAAGCGCCCCGGCCCCAAGCCCGGGCGCATTTTTTATGTCTGTCTCACGGGTGACGCCAAAACGAATGCCGTGGTAGCGCCTTTCACCAAGCTTGGCTAACGTGGCCGCACGTCCCGCCCACCCGTCTTCAACACACACCCGTGGAGATCGACCCCATGAGCACCACCCACCTCCTGATCCGCAAAGACCAGCTGGCCACCGCGCGCCTGCACACCGACACCACCGAACGGCCGCTGGCCGACGGGCAGGTGCGCGTGCGCATCGACAGCTTTGCGCTCACATCCAACAACATCACCTACGCCGCCTTCGGCGATGCGATGAGTTACTGGCAGTTCTTTCCCTCCGAGGAAGAAGGCTGGGGCAGCATCCCGGTGTGGGGCTTTGCCAGCGTGGTGCAGTCGCAGCACCCGGGCGTGGCCGTGGGCGAACGGATCTACGGCTACTGGCCGATGTCCACGAGCGCGGTGCTCAGCCCCGACCGGCTCTCGCCCTCGCGCTTCACCGACGCGGCGGCGCACCGCGCCGAGTTGCCCGCGGTCTACAACCAGTACTTCCGCTGCAACGCCGACCCGCTGTACACCACCGACACCGAAGACCTGCAGGCGCTGCTGCGCCCGCTGTTCATCACTTCGTGGCTGATCGACGACTTCATGGCCGACAACGATTTCTTCGGCGCCACCACCATGCTGCTGTCGAGCGCCTCGAGCAAGACGGCCTACGGCACGGCCTTCCAGCTGCACCAGCGCGACGGCATCGAGGTGGTCGGCCTCACCTCGCCCGCCAACGTGGCCTTCTGCCAGAGCCTGGGCTGCTACGACCGCGTGGTGACCTACGACGCGCTCGACACCATCGCCGCCGACACGCCCTGCGTGTACATCGACTTCGCCGGCAACGGCGAGCTGCGCACCGCGATCCACGAGCGCTTCACCAACCTCAAGTACAGCAGCTCGATCGGCGGCACGCACGTGGAGCAGCTCGCATCGAAGGGCGCGGGCAAGAGCCTGACCGGCCCGCGCGCCACGCTGTTCTTCGCGCCGGCGCAGATCAAGAAGCGCACCACCGAATGGGGCGCCGACGAGTTCGGCCGGCGCATGGTGGCCGCGTGGCACCGCTTCCTGGCCACGGTGACCGACGCCAGCAACCCCTGGCTGCACACCGAGCACCACCACGGCGGCGAGGCGGTGCAGGCCGCCTACGCGCAGGTGCTGGCGGGCAAGGGCGACCCGCGCACCGGCCATATCCTTTCGCTTTACAAACAAGCGGGCGCTCGCTGACCCGCACGGGGCCCATGTGGCGACAATCGCCGCATGACCCCTTCTTCTGTCGCGCCCGCGAACACCCATCCTTACGAGAGCCTCACGCCCGACGTGGTGCTCGACGCGCTCGCGACACTCGGCCTGCACGGCGACGGCCGCCTCACCGGCCTGAACTCCTATGAAAACCGGGTCTACCAGGTCTACCTGGAAGACCCGAACCCCCATCCTGCGGTGGTGCTCAAGTTCTACCGCCCCGGCCGCTGGAGCGAGGCCGAGATCCTCGAAGAGCACGCCTTCTCGCTCGAACTGGCCGCCGGCGAGGTGCCGGCCGTGCCGCCGCTGGCCTTCGACGGCAAGACGCTGCACCACCACGCCGGCTTTGCCTTCAGCGTGAGCCCCTACCGTGGCGGCCGCGCGCCCGAGCTGGACAACTTCGAGGTGCTCGAATGGGTCGGCCGGTTCCTGGCGCGCATCCACACCGTGGGCAGCGCCAAACCGTTCGAAGCCCGTCCCGCGCTCGACCTGCAGACCTTCGGCCTCGACTCCCGCGACTGGCTGCTGGAGAACGACAAGATCCCGCTCGACATGCAGCGCGACTGGGAAAAGATCTGCAACGAGGCGCTGGACATGGTCCGCGCCACCGCCCTGGCGCTGCAGCCGCCGGCCTCCGACTTCAAGCCCCGCAAGCTGCGCCTGCACGGCGACGTGCACCCCGGCAACATCCTGTGGACGCCCACCGACCGCCCCGGCGGCGGCCCGCACTTCGTCGACCTGGACGACGCGCGCACGGGCTTCGCGGTGCAAGACCTGTGGATGCTGCTGTCGGGCGACCGCGCGCAGCGCACGGCGCAGCTGTCGGGCCTGCTCGACGGCTACGAGCAGTTCCGCGAATTCGACCGCCGCGAGCTGGCGCTCATCGAGCCGCTGCGCACCTTGCGGCTCATCCACTACAGCGCCTGGCTGGCAAGGCGCTGGGAAGACCCGATCTTTCCGATCAACTTCCCGTGGTTCGGCTCCAGCGACTACTGGAAGGGCCAGATCCTCGTGCTGGAAGACCAGTGCGAGCAGATGGCCGAAGAGCCGCTCTACGCGTGATCACCCGGCGGCGTTCGCCGCAAGGCTCTGCGCCACGCCTTCGAGCAGCCGCTCGACCAGCACATTGACCGGCCCGGTGCGCCACACGCCATAGGCCTCCGACTGCGCCACCGCGCGGTCGAGCGGGCGGAACACCGCGCCGCGCAGCGCCGAGTGCCGCATCGCCTGCGGCACCAGCGCCACGCCCATGCCCTGCGACACCAGCGACACCACGGCCAGCCAGTGCCGCACCTCGTGGCGCACCTCGGGCAGGAAGCCCGCGTCGGCGCAGATCGACAGGATGCGCTCGTGGTAATCGGGTGAGGCCTCGCGCGAGAACAGCACGAAGGGCTGATCGCGCAGGTCGGCCGGCGCCAGCACGCGCTTGCGCGCCAGCGCATGGCCCGCGGGCAGGCAGGCCACGAAGGGCTCCGACAACAGCAGCCGGTGCCGCAGCTCAGCCGGCATGCGGCTGGTGTGGACAAAGCCCAGGTCGAGCCGGTCGTGCAGCAGCTCGGCGATCTGCACGCCCGAGTTGAGTTCGCTCAGCGTGATGCGCACCGCCGGATGCCGCGCCTGGAACGCGCGCAGCGCGGGCGGCAGGCCGCGGTAGAGCATGGCGCCGACGAAGCCGATGCGCAGTCGGCCCGCCGAGCCGGTGGCCACGTCGCGCGCCTCCAGCGCGGCCTCCTCGGCCTGCAGCAGCACGCGCCGCGCCGACACGCGCAGCGCCTCGCCGGCCGGCGTGAGCCGCACTTCCTTGCTGTTGCGCTCGAACAGGCGCGCACCCACCGAGTCTTCGAGCTGGCGGATCGCCACCGACAGCGGCGGCTGCGAAATGGCCAGCCGCCGCGCGGCACGCCCGAAGTGCAGCTCTTCGGCGAGCACGGAGAAGTAGCGCAGGTGCCGCAGTTCCATGAATAGTCAAATCAAATCGTACAAGACCAAATCAATATTAGACACGGATCATTGCCAACTCAACAATGCGGCGAACCAGGAGACGCCCGCATGCCCACACCCGCTGCTTCCGCTGCCACAGCCGCCGCGCACCCGATCCCCGATCGCCACGGCCAGAACCTCTTCACCACCGACACCGAGCTGCACACGCTGCTCGCGCTGTACCTGCCCGAGGCCCTGCGCACCCACATGCGCCCGCACTTCGAGCGCCTGGGCGGCCTGGCCGGCGGCCTGCTGGACGACCTGGCCGGCACCGCCGACCGCAACCCGCCCACGCTGAAGCAGCGCACGCGCACCGGCATCGACGAGCAGAAGGTCATCAAGCACCCCGCCTACGTCGAGATGGAGCGCCTGGCGCTCAGCGAGTTCGGCCTGGCCGCCATCTCGCACCGCGACGAGACGTTGGGCTGGGCCGGCAAGATGCCGCCGCTGGTCAAGTACGTGCTGACCTACCTCTTCGTGCAGGCCGAGTTCGGCCTGTGCTGCCCGGTCTCGATGACCGACTCGCTCACGCGCACGCTGAAGAAGTTCGGCGCGCCCGAGCTGGTCGCCAAGTACCTGCCGCGCCTGACCTCGCTCGACTTCGACGAACTCGCGCAGGGCGCGATGTTCATGACCGAGCAGGCCGCCGGCTCAGACATCGCCGCCACCGCCACCACCGCGCAGCGCCAGGCCGACGGCAGCTGGCGCCTGGCCGGCGACAAGTGGTTCTGCTCCAACCCCGACGCCGGCTTTGCGATGGTGCTGGCGCGCGCGGACGACGCGCCCGCGGGCATGAAGGGCGTGTCGCTGTTCCTGCTGCCGCGCGAACTCGACGACGGCAGCCTCAACCACTACCGCATCATCCGCCTCAAGGACAAGCTGGGCACGCGCTCGATGGCCAGCGGCGAGATCCGCCTCGAAGGCGCGGTGGCCTACCTCGTGGGCGAGGAAGGCCGCGGCTTCCAGCAGATGGCCGACATGGTCAACAACTCGCGCCTGTCCAACGGCGTGCGTTCCGCCGGCCTGATGCGCCGCGCGGTGGCCGAGGCCGAGTACATCGCATCCGAGCGCCGCGCCTTCGGCCGCGCGCTCGAGCAGATGCCGCTGATGCAGCGCCAGCTCGACAAGCTGCGCGTGCCGTCCGAACAGGCCCGCACCATGGTCTGCCAGACCGCGCAGGCGCTGGCGCGCTCCGACGCCGGCGAGCCCGATGCGTACGCGCTGCTGCGCATCCTCACGCCGCTCATCAAGTTCCGCGCCTGCCGCGACGCGCGCCAGGTCACGGGCGACGCGATGGAAGTGCGCGGCGGCTGCGGCTACATCGAGGAGTGGAGCGACCCGCGCCTCGTGCGCGACGCGCACCTGGGCTCGATCTGGGAAGGCACCAGCAACATCGTGGCGCTCGACGTGATCCGCGCCGTGAAGCGCGAAGGCTCGCTGCCCGTGCTGCGCGCGCACGTCGAGAAGCTCATCAGCGACGCCACCACGCTCACGCCGGCCTTTGCCGCCGCGCTGCGCGACACCATGGCGCGCGCCTGCGCCCTGGCCGAGACCGCCGCGCGCGAAGGCGGCGACGTGCTCGCGCGCCAGGCCGCCTCGGCGCTGTACCACTGCACCAGCGCCGCCGCGATGGCCTGGGAGGCCTCGGCCGGCGGTTCCGCCGCGCGCCTGCGCTGGGCCCAGCTGGTGCTGCTGCACCGCGTGCTGCCGCGCGATCCGCTGGCGCCCGACGCGCTGCCCGCCGACTGGCACGCCGCGCTCGTGCGCACGACCGCCTGAGCCCCTTTTTCGAGAACAACGGAGACAAGACCCCATGCGACAACGACTCAGCCTCCTCCTGGGCACCGCCTGCGCCGCGCTGCTGCTGGCAGCCACGCCCGCCGCGCAGGCCCAGCCCGGCGCCTTCCCGACCAAGCCCATGACGCTGGTCGTGCCCTTCCCGCCCGGCGGCCCGACCGACGCGATGGCGCGCACGCTCGCCGCCGAGCTGCGCGACAAGCTCGGCCAACCCATGATCGTGGAGAACCGCGCGGGCGCGGGCGGCAACATCGGCGCCGACTACGTGGCGCGCGCCGAGGCCGACGGCCACACGCTGCTGTTCGGCACCTCGGGCCCGCTGGCCATCAACGTGAGCCTGTACCGCAAGATCAGCTACGACCCGACCAGGAGCTTCGCGCCCGTGATCCAGGTCGGCTACCTGCCGAACATCCTGGTGGTGAACCCGGCCCTGCCGGTGAAGAACGTGGCCGAGCTGGTCGCCTATGCCAAGGCCAACCCGGGCAAGCTGAGCTACGCCTCGTCGGGCAACGGCGCCTCGTCGCACCTGGCGGGCGTGCTGTTCAACTCGGTGGCCGGCACTGACCTGCTGCACGTGCCCTACAAGGGCACGGGTCCGGCGCTCAACGACCTGCTGGGCAACCAGGTCAGCATGACCTTCACCGACATCCTCACCGCGCTGCCCTACGTCAAGGCCGGCAAGCTGCGCGCGCTCGGCGTGGCCACCTCGGCGCGCTCGCAGGCGCTGCCCGAGGTGCCGACCCTCACCGAGCAGCTGCACAAGCCCTACGACGTGAGCGTGTTCTTCGGCATCGTCGCGCCGGCCGGCACGCCGGCCGACCGCGTGACCAAGCTCAACCACGCGTTCGCCGAGGTGCTCAACTCGCCGAAGGTCAAGCAGATGTTCGCCGCGCAGGGCCTGGAAGCCACGGCGGACACCTCGCCGCAGAAGCTCGCGCAGTTCATCGGCAGCGAAACGGCCAAGTGGAAGGACGTGGTGAAGAAGTCCGGCGCGCAGCTCGACTGACCGCCACGACGCACAAGAAAAAATAAGGAGACAAGAAGATGAAGACGCACCTGCTGTCACGCCTGATCGCCGTGACCGCGCTGTTCGCCGCAGCCGGCGCCGCCACCGCAGAGACCTACCCGCAACGCCCCGTCACGCTGATCGTTCCGTACGCCGCGGGCGGGCCCACCGACCAGCACCTGCGCGCCGTCGCCGATGAGGCCGGCAAGGCCCTCGGCCAGCCCGTGGTGCTCGACAACCGCCCCGGCGCGAGCGGCACCAACGGCGCCGCCGCGCTGGTGCGCGCCGCGCCCGACGGCTACACGCTGGCCGTGCTGCCGGCCTCGGTGTACCGCGAGCCCTTCATCAACAAGGTGGCCTTCGACCCGGCGCGCAGCTTCTCGTACGTGGTGATGCTGTCCGACTACACCTTCGGCCTCGCCGTGAAGGCCGACGCACCGTGGAAGACCTGGCAGGACTTCGCGGCCGATGCCGCGCGCCGCCCCGGCAAGCTGAATGTCGGCGCCACCGGCGCCGTGGGCACGCCACGCATCGTGATGGACGAAGCCGCCGAGATGGCGAAGGTCCAGCTCAACATGGTGCCCTTCAAGGGCGACGCCGAAGTCACCAACGCCATCCTCGGCGGCCACATCGACGCCGCGCCGCTCTCGGGCGTGGCCGTGCCGCACATCGACGCCGGCAAGATGCGCTACCTCGTGATGCTCACGCCGCAGCGCGTCAAGCGCTACCCGCAGGTGCCCACGCTGCGCGAACAGGGCGTGGACGCGGTCATCGATTCGCCCTACGGCATCGCCGGCCCCGCCGGCATGGACCCGGCCCGCGTGAAGACCGTGCACGACGCCTTCCGCAAAGCCTTGGCATCGCCCGCCGGCCTGCGTGTGCTGGAGCAGCTGAACCAGCAGGCCAACGCGATGGACCCCGAGCAGTACCGCCGCTACGCGCTGGCCACCACCGCGCGTGAGAAGGAGCGCGTGGCGCGCCTGCGCCAGCGCGGCCTGCTCGACTGACCACGGAGTGCGCCGCATGCAGGACCCCGCTTTCATCGACGAGCCGCCCGGCGTGCTGTTCGGCCTGCCCATGCCGATGGCCCGCGCCTTCGCGCTGCGCGGCGAGGCCATCGGCGACGAGCACGCGCGCGTGCGCATGCCCTACAGCGCCGACCACACCAACAGCCGCGGCGACGTGCACGGCGGCGCGATCGCCGTGCTGTTCGACTGCGCGCTCTCCAGCGCCGTGCGTTCGCACGCGCCCACGGCCTTCGGCGTGGTCACCGTCGACATCACGGTGCACTACACCGCGCCCTGCGCCGGCGACGTGATCGCCACCGCCGTGTGCGAGCGGCGCGGCCGTGCGATGTACTTCGCGCGCGGCGAAGCGCGCAACGCCGACGGCGAGTTGCTCGCGCTGGCCACCGGCACCTTCAAGCTGGAGCCGCGCACCGCTTCTCCTTCTTCCGAGTCCACCCCATGACCACCGCTTCCCCTTCGACCGGCGCCCTCGCGGGCATCCGCGTGCTCGACATCTCGCGCATCCTCGGCGGCCCCTACTGCGGCCAGATCCTCGGCGACCATGGTGCCGACGTGCTCAAGGTCGAGCCGCCGCAGGGCGACGACACGCGCACCTGGGGCCCTCCCTTCAAGGAGGGCGTGGCTTCGTACTACCACGGGCTGAACCGCAACAAGCGCGTGCAGCACCTGGACTTCTCGACCGAGGAAGGCCGCGAGGCGCTGCTGGCGCTGGTGGCCGAGGCCGACGTGCTGATCGAGAACTTCAAGACCGGCACGATGGAGCGCTGGGGCATCGGCTACGAGGCGCTGTCGCAGCGCTTTCCGCGCCTGGTGTGGTGCCGCGTGTCGGGCTTCGGCGCCGACGGCCCGCTGGGCGCGCTGCCGGGCTACGACGCCGCCGTGCAGGCCATGACCGGCATCATGAGCATCAACGGCGAGGCCGACGGCGGCCCGCTGCGCGTGGGCCTGCCGGTGGTCGACATGGTGACCGGGCTCAACGCGGTGATCGGCGTGCTGCTCGCGCTGCAAGAGCGCAACCGCAGCGGACGCGGCCAGTTCGTCGAAGCGGCGCTGTACGACAGCGGCCTCTCGCTGCTGCACCCGCACGCGGCCAACTGGTTCATGGACGGCACGGCGCCGCGCCGCACCGGCAACGCGCACCCCAACATCTATCCCTACGATGCGCTGGCCACGGGCACCGACCCGATCTTCGTGGCCGTGGGCAACGACCGCCAGTTCGCGAGCTTCTGCCGCTGCATCGGCCTGACCGCGCTGTCCGACGACCCGCTGTACCGCACCGCCGGCGCGCGCTCGGTGAACCGCGACGGCCTCAAGCAACAGCTCGAAGCCGCGCTCGCCGCCTTCGACGGCCGCACGCTGGTCGACCAGCTGATGGCCGCCGGCGTGCCCGCCGCGCCCGTGCTGCCGGTGGCAGCCGCGCTGCAGCACCCGCACACGCTGCACCGCGAGATGGTGGTGGAGATGGAAGGCGGCTACCGCGGCATCGGCGCGCCCGTGAAGCTCAGCCGCACGCCGGCCAGCTACCGCCATGCGCCGCTGACGCCGGGCGATTCCTTCCTGCCGAGCGACGACAGCGCAGCGCGCTGACCTGTTCAATCCAGCGAGAGCTTGAGCGCGCGGATCAGCGGATGCCAGCGCGCCGACTCGCGCGCCAGCAGCGTTTCGAACTCGGCCGGCGTGCCGCCCACCGGCTCGACGCCGGCCTCGGCGAGGCGGCGCTGCACCACCGGGTTGTGCAGCGCGCTGGCCACCGCGCGCTGCAGCCGCGCCACCACCTCGGGCGGCGTGCCCGCCGGTGCCACGAGGCCATGGAAGATCGCGGCCTCGACCTTCGGCAGGCCCAGTTCCGCGAAGGTCGGCACGCCCGGCAGTTGGGCCAGGCGCGCGGGGTTCGCCACCGCGAGCACGCGCAGCCGGCCGCCCTGGATGAAGCGGCGCGCCGTGGCGAGCTCGCCCATCGCGAACGGCAACTGCCCGCCCGCCACCTCGACCAGCGCCGGCCCGGCGCTGCGGTACGGCACATGCACCATCTCCAGCCCCGCCTCGCGCGCCAGCAGCGCCATCGCGAGGTGCTGCGCGCTGCCGTTGCCGGCCGACGCAAAACTGAAGCGGCCCGGAAAGGCGCGCGCGTCCTCGATGAAGGCACGCGCATCGCGCACGCCGCTGGCCGGGCCGACCAGCAGCACCATCGGCAGCCGCACCAGCTGCGTGACGGGCGTGAAATCGCGCGACGGGCTGTAGCTCAGGCTGCGGTACAGCGCGGGGTTGAACACCCACATGCCGTTGTCGGCCGACAGCACGGTGTGGCCGTCGGCCGGCGCGCGCGCAGCCTCGAGGGCGGCGAGCGCGGTGTTGCCGCCGGGCCGGTTCTCGATCTGCACCGGCTGGCCCGTGTCGATGGCGAGCTGGGCGCCGATGGCGCGCGCGACGACGTCGGCGATCGCGCCCGTCGGGAACGGCACGATCCAGCGGATCGGGCGCGCGGTGTCGTCGGAGGGCTGCGCCCATACCGTGCCGCCCAAGCCACTCGCGCCCGCCGCCAGCCCCAGGAAGGCGGCCAGCCGCCGTCGCTTCAGGTCGGGCAGGCGGCGCTGCGTCACGGGGCGGCCCGGCTGGTCTTCAGGCCCTGCCCCGCGGCCCAGGTCGACACGTCCTCGCGCTTGATGGCCGCAGCCATGAGGCCGGGGAACGCATCGGGCGTGCAGGCGAACGAGGGCACGCCCAGCGCCGCGAGCTTGGCGGCCAGGTCGCGGTCGTACGAGGGCGCGCCCTCGTCGCTGAGCGCCAGCAGCGCGATGAACTGCACGCCGGCCTCCACCAGCTGGTGGGCGCGGCGCAGCAGGCCGTCTTCCACGCCGCCTTCGTACAGGTCGGAGATCAGGATCAGGATGGTGTTGCGCGGCTCGCGCACCAGCGTCTGGCAGTAGCCCACCGCGCCGTTGATGTCGGTGCCGCCGCCCAGCTGCACGCCGAACAGCAGGTCGACCGGGTCTTGCAGCTGCTCGGTCATGTCGACCACGGCGGTGTCGAACACCACCAGCTTGGTCGACACCGCCGGCAGGCTCGCCATCACCGCGCCGAAGATGCTCGAATAGACGACCGACGCGGCCATGGAGCCGCTCTGGTCGATGCACAGGATCACTTCACGCTGCGGCTGGCGCGCCTTGCGCCCGTAGCCCACCAGCGTCTGCGGCACCACGGTGCGGTACTCGGGCTGCCAGTGGCGCAGGTTGGCGCGGATGGTGCGGTGCCAGTCGATCTCCGAATGGCGCGGGCGGCGGTTGCGCTGGCTGCGGTTGAGCGCGCCGCTCACGGCGCTGCGCATCGGCTCCTCGAGCTTCTTCATGAGCTCGTCGACCACCTTGCGCACCACGGCGCGCGCCGTGTCCTTGGTGCCGGCCGGGATCACGCTCGCCAGCGCGACGAGGTTGGCCACCAGGTGCACGTCGGGCTGCGCGTTCTCGAGCATCTCGGGCTGCAGCAGCATCTGGCGCAGGTTGAGCCGCTCCATCGCGTCGCGCTGCATCACCTGCACCACCTGGCTCGGAAAGTACTTGCGGATGTCGCCGAGCCAGCGCGCCACGCTGGGCGCCGAATCGCCCCGGCCGCCGCGCTGCCCGCCCTGGCCCAGGCCGCGCCGGCCGTCGGCTTCGTAGAGCGCGGCCAGCGCCTGGTCGATCTCGCGCACGCGGCCTTCGATGGCGCCGCAGCTGGCGTTGGCCTCGCTGCCGAGCACGAGGCGCCAGCGCTGCAGGCGGTCGGTGGGCGGCAGGGTCTCGTCTTCCATCGGGTTCGCGCTCATGCCTTCACTCCCAGCAGTTCCCGCAGCAGCGGCAGCGCGAGCACCGCGCGTGATTCGTCCCAGTCGGTGGCGGCCACGGCGGACGGCAAGGTGCCGCCGACGGCGCCGCGTTTCGCGCGTTCGCCGAGCGCGCGCCGGTCGGCGCCCGAGAAGTCCGCGAAGCTGCGCCGCACCAGCGGCAACACCTGCACGAAGTGCTCCTCGCCGAGCCCCGCGAGCCAGCTGTCGACCAGCGACCACACGGCATCGTCGTGCAGCAGCACCATCGCGTTGCGGTTGAGAAAGCCTTCGAGCCAGGCCGCCGCATCGGTGGGCGGCGCGCCGGCCGAGAGGTTGCGCGCGAGTTGCTGCGAGGCGCCGTCGCTGTCGATCTGCGCATCGTCGAGCAGCAGCCGGCAGCTCACGCCGCGCAGCAGCGGCGCGCCGGTTTCGCCGAAGGCGATGGCGCGCAGCGCGTTGCGCCAGGCGGTGGTGGTTTCTTCGCCGTCGCGCAGGCGCACGGCGTCGTGCGCACCGATGAGGCGGGTGCGCAGCGACTCGGCGGCTTCGGCGTCGAGCGCGCCGCACGCAATCGGCAGGCCGATGGCGCCGCGCACGATGAGGCTGTCGAGCACGTGCGAGAGCAGCGCGCTGTCGGTCTGGCGCACGCTGCCGTAGCGGAACACGTTGGCCAGCGGCGGCACGGCGCCGATGAGCTGCACGGCGTCGCCGGTGAGCGCGGCGCGGTCTTCGAGCGCGCGGGTCACGGCCTGCACGGCCACGGGCAGGTCGGCCAGCAGCACGGTGTCGACCTGCTCGGCCAGTGCGGTGAGCGAGGTCTCGGCCGCGAGCCCTTCCATCACGCGCGCGCTGGCGGCGTGCGCCACGGTGGCGCCGAAGCGGCTGGCCTCGATGACGCGCAGTGCGAACTCGGGCTGCCACTGCAGCTGCCACACCTCGTGGAAGGTGCCTCGGCTCGCGCGCTGGCCGGCGGTGACCTCGCCCCACGGCAGGTCGAGCAGGCGCAGGCGGTGCAGCAGGTGGCTGCGTGCCAGGTCGTTGGGCTGGCGCAGGTCGAGGTCGAGCGTCTTGGCGGTGGCCTCGGGCTTGAGGCGCAGGCTTTTCTGCGCCTGTTCGAGGTCGCGCTGCAGCGGCACGGTGGGCACGTCGGCCGGCACCTGGCCCATGCGGTCGCCGACCGTGAGACGCTCGCGGATGAGCGTGAGCGGCGCCTGCTCGCCCATGCAGATCACGCTGCGCACGGCCTCGTCGAGCTCGGGCAGGCCGGGCGCGGGGCGCTCGCGCAATGCGGCCAGCGTGTCGGCCAGGCGCGTGGCCTCGATGAGGTGGGCGGAGGAGCAGTCGAGGTCGTGCTCGCGCAGCAGGCGCGCAACGCGGGCGAGCCAGCCGGTGCTGCGCCCCGCCACCTCGTGCCCCTGCTGCCACAGGTGCTCGTACCAGCCCGGCGAATCGATGCCGGCGCCGTAGCCGCTGGCGCTCGTGAGGTGGCGGTAAGTCCACGGCACCCAGGTCGCGAGCACCTTGAGCTTGGGCAGGCCCTTGAGCAGCGCCGCATCGGCCTTGGCGGTGGCCACGCCCTGCAGCGCGGGCACGTGCCACGCACCGCACACGACGGCGATGCGCTGGTGACCGGCCTTGACGGCCTCGCGGATCGATTGCCGCATGAAGGCTTCGCGCCGCTGCTCGCGTTCCATCGCGCGCACGCCGCGCCGGTCTTCGGGCGTTTCGGCGCGCACGGCCGTCATGGCTTCGGCGATGGCGCCGAACAGGTCTTCGCCGTCGCCGCGTTCCTCGACCATGTGGTTCCACCAGCTCTCGCCGTCGGCATAGCCGGCGGCGTGGGCGAGCCAGTCGAAGGGGTCGTCGGGCAGCGTGTTCGCCGCTTGTTCTTCCTCGGGCGCTTCGACCGTTTCGGCGACGGGCACCGTGTCGGTCTCGTCATCGTCGAGTGGTGTGTCAACAGGTTCTGCCGCCTTGGCCTCGTCGGCCACACGCGCAGCCTGCTCGATCGCCATGCGATGCGCCTGCGGCAGGTCGATGAAGCGCGTGGGCACGCCGCGCGCGGCGCCCCATTGCAGCGCCTGCCACTCGGGAGAGAAGGTGGCGAAGGGATAGAACGCGGCCAGGCCGGTGTCTTCGCTCGCGTGGATCAGCACCGCCACCGGCGGTTGCAGGTCGGCATGCGCGAGGAAGGACAGCAGCGGCTCGGCCTCGGGCGGGCCCTCGACGAGGATGCAGTCGGGCTGCAGCGACTCGAAGGCGCGCAGCAGGCTGCGCGCACAGCCGGGGCCGTGGTGGCGGATGCCGAAGTAGTGCAGCGGCGAAGGCGCCGCGCTCGTGCTCATGCGCCGGCTCGCGTCAGAGTTGTTCTCGGCAGGCGCGGTACAGGTCCTTCCAGTCGGCCCGTTCCTTCACCACGGTCTCCAGGTATTCCTTCCACACCACCTGGTCCTGCACCGGGTCCTTGATGACCGCGCCGATCAGGCCCGAGGCCACGTCGGCCGAGCGCAGCACGCCGTCGCCGAAGTGGCCGGCCAGCGCCATGCCGCTGTTGATGACCGAGATGGCCTCGGCGGTCGAGAGCGTGGAGGTGGGCGACTTGATGCGCGTCTTGCCGTCTTCGGTCTGGCCGTTGCGCAGCTCGCGGAAGATCTGCACCACGCGGCGCACTTCCTGCAGCGCGGGCGGCTCGGCCGGCAGTGCGAGCGTGCGGCCCAGTTCGCCGACGCGCTTGACGACGATCTGCACTTCCTCGGCCTCGCTCGACGGCACCGGCAGCACCACGGTGTTGAAGCGGCGCTTGAGCGCGCTCGACAGTTCGTTCACGCCCTTGTCGCGGTTGTTCGCGGTGGCAATGACCGAGAAGCCGCGCGTGGCCTGCACCTCGGTGCCGAGCTCGGGCACGGGCAGGGTCTTTTCCGACAGCACGGTGATCAGCGAGTCCTGCACGTCGGCCGGGATGCGCGTGAGCTCTTCGACGCGCGCGATCTTGCCCAGGCGCATGGCGTGCACCAGCGGGCTCGGCACCAGCGCCTTCTCGGACGGGCCGTGGGCCAGCAGCTCGGCGTAGTTCCAGCCGTAGCGCAGCTGCTCTTCGCTGGTGCCGGCGGTGCCCTGGATCAGCATCGTCGAGTCGCCACTCACGGCGGCGGCCAGGTGCTCCGACACCCACGACTTGGCCGTGCCCGGCACGCCGTACAGCAGCAGCGCGCGGTCGGTGGCGAGCGTGGACACGGCGATTTCCATCAGGCGCGAATTGCCGATGTACTTGGGGCTGACCTCGAAGCCGTTGGCCAGCTTGCCGCCCATCAGGTAGGTGAGCACGGCCCAGGGCGAGAGCTTCCAGTTGGCCGGGCGCTGGCGGTCGTCGACCTTCTGGAGCGCTTCGAGTTCTTCGGCGAATTGCTGTTCGGCATGCTGGCGCAGGACATTGCTCATGGACGGCCTTGGGAAGAGGTTGAAAGTGAGGAAGAAGGGGAAGAAGGAAGCGTGGCGACCAGCCGGCGCGCGCGCACGATGCGCGCGGTGTCGGCCAGTGCGTTGGCGAGGCCGGGGCTTTCCTCGGCCGCGCGCGGCAGGTCGGCCAGCAGCGCCAGTGCATCCAGGTGCAGCAGCGCGGCGGCGGTGCCGAGCACCTGGCGCAGCACGTAGTCGTTGACGAGGTCGCCGCGCTCGACGCGCATGCGCAGCGCCTGGGCGATGCGCAGCGACAGCGCGGCCGACGGCGTGTCGCCGGGCGCGCAGGCCTGGTCGGCGAAGGCGACGACGTCCTGCACGCCTTGCCCGGCATCGCCGAGTTGCGTCGCCCAGTGGCGCTCGCGGCGCTCGCGCGGCAGCAGCGCCAGCAGCGGGCCCACGCCGCCGCGGTGGGCACGCGGGCGGTCGAGCAACGCGTCGCACCAGTCGAAATCGGGCGCGGCCAGCACGGCCTCGTTCCAGCCGCGCAGCAGCGCGTCGTGCCAGTCGCCCTGGGCGGCCCAGTCGAGCAATGCAGCGGGTGTCAGGCCGGTGCGCGCGGTCCACCACGCGAGCGGCATCTGGCGCACGAGCTGGTAGAGCCACCACGCGCGCTCGCCGAGGCTGTCGTGCGTGGGGCGCGCGGCGTCGATGGCGTCGTCCTTCCAGCGCGGGTCGGCGGCCTCGGGGGCGTTGAGTTGCCACGTCGCGCCTTGCGACGACAGCAGCGGCGCGAGGAAGGCCTCCACGCGCCGCACGTGCGCACTGGCCGGCAGGCGCTGCAGCAGCTCGACCACGGTCTGGCGCACGTCGCGCGCGCGGTCTTTCAGCTGGGCTTCGAGCAGCGCTTCGTCGTCGGGGCCGAGGTTCTCGGCCAGCGCACCGAGCAGCACGGCGCGTTCCTTCGCGGGCAGCTGCGGCAGTTCGGCGGCGAGGCGTTCGCGCGCGCCGGCCGGGTCGTCGCGGCGTTGCTCGGCGAGCACGGCGCGGCGCTGGTCGATGCTGCCTTCGTCCCAGCGGGTCTGCGTGTCGGCCTGCGCGCTGGCGCCGACGGCGTAGCGCCAGTCGTCGTTGCGCGCGGCCAGCCAGCGACCGCGCTCGCCGAGCGCGAGCACGACGGCGGGCCGCAGCGCGGTGTCGCGGCGGCCGGCATCGAGCGCAGCGGGCAGCAGGCTGGGCGGCAGGCGCCAGCCGGCGGCGGCGAGCACGGCCAGCACCTCGTGCTGCAGGCGCTGCGGGCCGCTGGCGAGGGCATCGGCGATCACGGCGAGCAAGGCGGGATCGCCGAGCGCGGGGCAGGTGTCGTTGGCGGCAGGCGGTGCGTTGTCGGCGGGCAGGCCCGGCGCGACGAAGCCCGCACGGCGGCCGACGGCCACGGCGCCCGCGACGCGCAGCAGCACGCCTTGCGCGGTGTCGGTGGGTTGTTGCAGCGCCTGAAGCAGCGCGCCGAAATCGCCGGCCATGCCGTCGGCGGCCGGCACGGGTTGGCGTGCGGTGCCGACGAGCGCGGTCTGCAGCAAGGTGTTCCAGTGGCTCATGCGCGTGCTCCGCTCAAGGTCCAGACGGGTGTTCCACCCTCAGCCGCCCACGCGGTGAGCGGCGCGAACTGCTCGCCGTCCCATTCGCCGAACACGCGCAGCGGCGCGCCGCCCGAATGCGCCAGCAGCTGCCAGGCTTCCGCAGCGGCCAGCTGCATCGGCAGCGCTTGCGACGCGGCGCCCAGGCGCAGCCACCACTGGTCGCCGTGCCGCGCGGGCACGGCATCGGCCCACACCAACGGCAGCAGCGGCTGCCACGGATTGGCCGCGATCTGCTGCGCCATGCGTTGCCATTCACCAGCTTCGTCATGAAGCGCGACAGGCGCAGCAGTCGACGCGGCCTCGGCCGGCAGCTCAGCCACCACCGCGCGCTGCGAGGCGTGGCCGGGATAGAAGCACAGCACGGCCGTGCGTTCGCTGCCGCTGACCCAGCCGGTCTCGAAGCCGCGTCCGCCGTGCGAATAGTCGAGCAGCAGCGCGCGGCGTCCGCTCGCGCGGCCCTGCAGCCACACATGGCGCTCGACCAGCTTGGTGTCGCGCTCGTCCAGGCACTGGCCCAGCACGAGCCAGTGGTCGTTCACGCGTTCGCCGTCGGCCAGCAGCGCCTCGCGGTCCTGCGGCCAGCCGAGCGCGGCGCGCAGGTCGGCGCGCGTGGCGGGCGACAGGCTGTCGCGGCGCGGCACCGCATCGACGATCAGTTGCAACCGGCCCAGCCGGTCGAGCAGCCGCGCGGGCCAGCCCTCGCCGGCGCCGATCAGCTCGGCCGCCTGCGTGATGCGCTGGCCGAGCCCCGGCGCCTGCGCGTCGACCATGCGCGCGGCCATGGCGGCCCAGCCTTCGGCCTGCTCGCTGCCGAGCGCGGCCAGGCCGCGCTGGGTCTGGTCGTCGAGCCAGCGCGCGAGCTCCTGCACGCCGGCCTCGATGCGCTTCCAGCGCTGCGCGTCGCGCTTGGCGGCGGCAGCAGGATCGGGCGCGGCAGCGGGTTCGGCGGCACGGGCTTCTTTCTTCTCGGCCTTGTCGCGGCGCGAGGCGAGCCAGTCGGCCACCCAGGGCGGCGGCGCGGCGGCGGTGAAGCTGGCTTCGCTCTGCGCGCGCAGCAGCATCAGCGCCAGGCCGTGCTTGCAGGGGAACTTGCGGCTCGGGCAGGAGCAGCGGAACACCGGCCCCGACAGGTCGACCTGCGTCTGGTAGGGCTTGCTGCCGCTGCCCTGGCATTCGCCCCAGACGGCGTCGTCGGAATGCCCGAGCGTGGGCCACTTGGCGGGCGCGAGCAGGCCTTTGGCGGCCTTCGCGGAGGCGTCGTCCGGCGCGAGCGCGAGGACGGCTTCGGTACTGAGACTCATGGAAAGGGCAGCCTCGCGCCGGGCCGCGGCGCGGTCAGGGGTGGGAGGGGCGCGACCATCAGGGCGCGATGGGGTTGCCGGGCGTGCCTGCTTCGCCGGCCGCGACGGCGGTGGTCGCGGCAGGCGCGCGGTAGGACACGCGGGCCGCTGGCACAGGTGCGGCGGCGATCGGTGGCGACGGCGACATCGGCCGCGTGACGCCGGCCTTGGTGACGGTGACGGGCGTGGCGGGCGGTGTGCCGGCAGGCACCACCACGGCCGGCGTGGCCTGCCCGGGCGCGGCCGGCGCGGCCTCGTACGGGTTGTGCAGCACCACGCTCTTGCCGACGCCCACGCCGGTGCCGACCGGCCCGACGCCGACCCCCACGCCGACACCGGCCGAGCCGGTGACGGCGCCGTTGTCGTGCAGGGACACGCCCGCGCCGAGCGGGCCCCAGCCGGTGTTCAGGCCGACGGAAAAATTGCCGTCCTTCGTGGCACCGAGCCCGAGCGAGAGCCCGGGCACGATCGGAATGCCGATGTGATAGTGCGAACAGCCGCCCACCAGAAGCAACAGCAGCAGCGCCGAGGTGGCAGCCGCTGCGCGACGAACGATGCGCGGCCGGGCGTTCACACCAGCAGCGCGTTGACGCGCCTCACGTAGGCGGCCGGGTCGGCCGGCAGGCCGCCTTCGGCCAGCAGGGCCTGGTCGAACAGGATGTTCGCGAGGTCGTCGAAATGCGCGGAGCCTTCGAGCTTCTTCACCAGCGGGTGCTCGGCGTTGACTTCGAGCACGGGCTTGAGGTCGGGCGCGGGCTGGCCGGCCTGCTTGAGCATGCGCGCGAGCTGCGTGCTCATGCCGCCGTCTTCCACCACGAGGCAGGCGGGCGAGTCGACCAGGCGCGTGGTCACGCGCACGTCTTCGGCCTTGTCCTTGAGCGCTTCTTTCAGCTTCTCGAGCAGCGGCTTGAACGATTCGGCGGCTTCCTCGGCGGCCTTCTTCTCGGCTTCGTCCTGCAGCTTGCCCAGGTCGACCGCGCCCTTGGCCACGCTCTGCAGCGGCGTGCCGTCGAACTCGTTGAGGTAGTTCAGCGCCCACTCGTCGACGCGGTCGGTCATGAGCAGCACCTCGATGCCCTTCTTCTTGAAGACTTCGAGCTGCGGGCTGTTCTTGGCGGCGGCGAGGTTGTCGGCCGTGATGTAGTAGATGGCGTCCTGGCCTTCCTTCATGCGCGCCTTGTAGTCGGCGAAGCTCACGCTCGCGACGTCGCTCGTGGTGGAGGCAAAGCGCAGCAGCTTGGCGATGCGGTCGCGGTTGCCCATGTCCTCGCCCAGGCCTTCCTTGAGCACCGCGCCGAACTCGGCGTAGAACTTGGCGAACTTGCCCGATTCGTCGGCGGCTGCGGCGGCCGTTTCAGCGGCCGTGGGCGTGTTCTTGTCGACCACGTCCGTCACACCTTCGGTCGGCTCGGGGGCCGGCACCGATTCGCCCGAGCCCACGTCGGTCTTGCCTTCGTTGCTGTCGGGCGCGGTCTTCTGCTTCTTGGCCAGGTCTTCGAGCATCGACAGCACGCGCTTGGTGCTGCCTTCGCGGATGGCCTTCACGTCGCGGCTTTCCTGCAGCAGCTCGCGGCTCACGTTCAGCGGCAGGTCGGCCGAGTCGATCACGCCCTTCACGAAGCGCAGGTAGTTGGGCAGCAGCGCCTCGGCGTCGTCCATGATGAAGACGCGCTTGACGTACAGCTTGACGCCCGCGCTCTTGTCGCGGTTCCACAGGTCGAACGGGGCCTTGGACGGGATGTACAAGAGCTGTGTGTACTCGGTGCTGCCTTCGACGCGGTTGTGGCTCCAGGCCAGCGGCGCCTCGAAGTCGTGGCTGATGCTCTTGTAGAACTCTTCGTACTGCTCGGCGGTGATGTCCTTCTTGGGGCGGCTCCACAGGGCGTTGGCCTTGTTGACGGTTTCCCACTCGCCGGTTTTCACCATGTCGCCGGGCTGGTCGTTCTCGCCGTCTTTCCACTCTTCCTTTTCCATCAGGATGGGCAGGGAGATGTGGTCGGAGTACTTGCCGACGATCTGCTTGAGCTTCCAGGCGTTGAGGTACTCGTCGGCGTCGTCGCGCAGGTGCAGCGTGATGCTCGTGCCGCGCGCGGCGCGCGTGATGTCGGCCACCTCGAAGTCGCCGGCGCCGCCGCTCACCCAGCGCACGCCCTGGTCGGCGGGCAGGCCCGCGCGGCGCGACTCGACCGTGATCTTGTCGGCCACGATGAAGCCCGAGTAGAAGCCCACGCCGAACTGGCCGATGAGCTGTGCGTCGGCCTTCTGGTCGCCGCTCAGGCGGCTCATGAAGTCTTTGGTACCACTCTTGGCGATGGTGCCCAGGTTGTCGATGGCTTCCTGGCGCGACAGGCCGATGCCCTTGTCGGTGATGGTGAGGGTGCGCGCGGCCTTGTCGAACGACAGGCGCACGTCGAGATCGGGCTGGTCTTCGTAGAGCTCGGGGTGGTCGAGCGCCTCGAAGCGCAGCTTGTCGCACGCGTCGGACGCGTTCGAGATCAGCTCGCGCAGGAAGATTTCCTTGTTGGAGTACAGCGCATGCGTGACGAGGTGCAGCAGTTGCGCGACTTCAGCCTGGAACGGGAGTTTGGTATTGGAGGAATCAGCCATGGGAAAGAAGGATATCGGAGCCGAAAAATTCTAAGCCGGGTCGCCTCGGCGGCACGCCCGGATCGCCCGCTTGGCAAGCGGCCGGCCGGGCACGGGAAAGCAGCATTCTTCCCCATCCGTGGCGCAGTTCACGCCGCGGCCCCCGATGGCACCGCAAGTCAGGTGCTGCTGGGATCGGACGCGGAAGCTCGGCCGCCTTACCACCTGCCCCCGAAGGGATTCTCATGACGACAAATTTCAACGCCCTGTTCCTGGCCTGCGCGGGCCTGGCCTTCACCGCCCTGTCGGCCCAGGCCCAGGTGCCGGCCGATGCACCGGCGGGCACCACGGTGCAGTGCAAGGACGGCAGTTATGCCTCGCCGGACACGAAGTCGGGCGCCTGCCGCGGCCACAAGGGCATCCAGACCTGGTACGGCAAGGAGGCCAAGGCAGCCGCTGCGGCACCCGCAACCGCCCCCACGCCTGCGGCTGCCCCCGCCGCCCCGGCAACGCCGGCCCCGACCGCCGCCGGCGCCAAGGCGCCCGGCGCATCCGACCCCTCGAAGATGGCCGCCGCACCCGGTGGCGGTGCCGGCAAGGTCTGGGCCAACGACCAGACCAAGGTCTACCACTGCATGGGCGACCGCTACTACGGCAAGACCAAGAAGGGCGAGTACCTGACGGAGGCCGATGCCAAGGCCAAGGGCATGCACGCCTCGCACAATAAGGCCTGCTCGTAAGGCACGCCTGTTGCGTCCCCGGAGTCCGGCGACGGGCTACCGGGGCTGCGACTCGACTTCGCGCGTCCAGCGGTCGATGAGCCGCTTGCGCTCGGCCGCCTTGCCGTACTTCTCGAAGTCGTACTTGATGAGCTTCACGCTCTCCATCGACGGAATGCGCGGATCGGGTTTGAAGGTCTTGTTGGCCGGCGACTGCAGGCTGCCGGCCTTGGCGCCGATGGACTGGCCCGCGGGGCTCATGAGCCAGTCGTAGTAGCGCTTGGCGTTCTCCTTGTTGCGCGCGCCCTTCACGAGCGCGATGCCGCCGATCTCGAAGCCCGTGCCTTCGCAGGGCGCGGCGGTCTTCACCGGAAATTTGTCGTGCCGCCAGCGCTCGAAGCCGAAGATGAAGCTCACGCCGATGGCCACCTCGCCCTTGGCCACGTTGGGCGCCTGGGCCTGGCCGCTGCGCGTGTAGCTGGTGACGTTTTTATGCAGCTTCTTCAGGTAGTCGAACGCGGGCTCCTCGCCCATCTGCTGCACCAGGCCCGCGATGATGGTGTAGGCCGTGCCGCTGGTGGCGGGGTGCGAGATTTCGATCTCGCCCTTGTACTCGGGCTTGATGAGGTCGGCCCAGCACTTCGGCTCGGCGAGCTTCTTTTTCTTCAGCAGGTCGGTGTTGAAACCGAAGCCCATGGCGCTCGTGTAGAAGCCGCCCACCATGTTCTGCGACATGGCGTACTGGCGCACCGACCAGTCGTGCAGGTCGTTGATGTAGGCCGGGCGGTAGGGCTCGAGCAGGCCCTGTTCGGCGGCCTGCAGGAACGGGTCGCCGGTGCCGCCCCACCAGAGGTCGGTCTTGGGGTTGGCGGCTTCGGCGCGCAGCTGTGCACCGATTTCGCCGGTGCCCTTGTGGGCCTGCTGCACCTTGATGCCGGTCTCGCGCGTGAAGGCCGTGGCGGCCGCCTCGCACCAGCCCACGTCGGTGCTGCACAGCGCGTTGACGGTGCCTTGCGCAGCGGCCAGCGGCGCCCCGAGCAGGAGCGCCGTGCCCAGGCAGGCGGTGGCCAGGGCACGCACGGTGTGTGGCGGGGCGAATGAAGGCATGCGCAGGTCTCCTCGTTGTTTGAAAGCGCAGGATAGCGCCCGTCGGCGTGGATGGGCTCAGCGCGCAGCCAGCAGCGGCGGCAGATGCTCCACCAGCCAGTCGATCACCACGCGCGTCTTCAGCGGCAGGTAGCGGCTCGGCGTGCGGATCACGTGCAGCGGAAAACCGAAAGGCTCGGGCTCGTCGAACACGCGCACCAGCGTGCCGGCCGCGAGCGCGTCGGCCGCCAGCCAGGCCGGCAGCCGCGCCAGGCCCATGCCGCCGAGGGCGGCCTCCAGCAGCACCTCGGCGCTGTCGCAGCGCAGCCGCGAGGGCAGCGCGGCCTCCACCTCCGCGTCGCCTTCGCGAAAACGCCAGGGCGAGACCTGCCCGTCGCGGGCGTAGTACACGGCCTCGTGCGGCGCGACCAGTGCGCGCAGATCGCGCGGATGGCCGCGCTCGGCCAGGTACGCGGGCGCGGCGCACAGCAGCATCCACTGCACGCCGACCGGCCGCGCCACGAGGCCGGCGCTGTCGTCGAGCTCGCCGCTGCGGATGGCCAGGTCGAGCCCCTCTTCCACGAGGTCGACGCGCCGGTCGTTGAAGGCCAGCTCCAGCGACAGCTGCGGATGCTGGCGCGCCAATGCGAGCAGCAGCGGCCCGACCTTGAGCCGCCCGAGCATCGCCGGCATGCTCAGGCGCACGAGGCCGGTGGCCGTGTGGCGCGCGGCGTCGGTGAGCGCCTCGGCCGCTTCCAGCTCGGCCAGCGCGCGGCGGCAGCGCTCGTAGTAGCCGTGCCCCTCCTCGGTGAGGCTCTGGCTGCGCGTGGTGCGCAGGAACAGGCGCGTGTCCAGCCGCGCCTCGAGCCGCGCGATGCTCTTGGCGACGGCCGAGCGGGTGACGTGCAGGCGCTGCGCGGCGAGCGCGAAGCTGCCCGCCTCCACCGCCGCGACGAACTCCTCGATGCCTTGCAGGCGTTGGCTCATTGGAGACTTTCAAGCACCATTCTTCGGAAAATTATCCACCACCGGATCGTTTTCATCGTCAATAGCATCGAGGCCGATCTTTTCCGATGGAGCCTTTTCCGATGCAAGAACCCGATGTGCTGCGCCGCTGGCAGCTTCCCCGACTGGGCCGCGCCCACCTCGCACAGGCCGAAGCGCCGATGCCCTCGCCCGGCGCGGGCCAGATCCTCGTGCGCGTGGGCGCGGTGGCGCTCAACTACCGCGACCTGCTCATGGTGCGCGACGGCATGGGCATGGCGCTCGAGTTGCCCTTCACGCCCGGCTCGGACATGGCGGGCACCGTGGTGGCCGTGGGCCCCGGCGTGCGCCGCTTTGCCGTGGGCGACCGCGTGATCAACACCTTCTGGGGCGGCTGGACCGACAGCCACTGGCACGCCGAAACCACACTGCTCGGCGGCCCCGGACCGGGCATGCTGGCCTCGCACGTGTGCATCGATGCGAACTGGGCCGTGGCCGCGCCCGCCACGCTGAGCCTCGAGGAAGCGAGCACGCTGCCCTGCGCCGGCCTCACGGCGTGGTTCGCACTGGTGGAAACCGGCGCCCTGCGCGCGGGCGAGACGGTGCTGGTCCACGGCACCGGCGGCGTCGCGCTGTTCGGCCTGCAGCTCGCGCGGCTGCATGGCGCGCAGGCCATCGTGGTGACGGGCAGCGCCGACAAGCAGGCCGCGGCGCGCGCGCTCGGCGCCACGCACGTTCTGGCGCGCGACAGCGACTGGCCCGCCGAAGTGCGCCGGCTCACGCACGGGCGCGGCGCCGACCACGTGCTCGAACTCTCCAGCGGCCCCGACCTCGACCGCTCGCTGCAGGCCGTGAAGCAGGGCGGGCGCGTGTCGATCATCGGCATGCTCGGCGGCGACACGCTGAGCGCGTCGTTCTACGCGATGGTGCTCGGCCGCGTGACGGTGCAGGGCATCGGCGTCGGCCACCGGCGCGCGCTCGAAGAGCTGGTGCGCGCGGTCGATGCGAATGCGCTCAAGCCGGTGATCGCCGCGCGCTACGGCTTCGACGCGCTGCCCGCCGCGCTCGACCACCTGGAACGCGGCGCGTTCGGCAAGGTCGTCGTGACGATGGCATGACGACGATGTGACGCGGCCTCGCCTTCGCCCGACCATTTGCAAATGCTGCAGGGCACAAATCCACAGCATTCGTGAACAGTTGCCGCTAAGCGCGCCGGTTTGCTCGACGCCTCCATTTCCCGTTCCTAGAATGCGGCCCGCGTTCGGCCCCCGCCGAGCGTGCTTTCTCAACTTCAGGATGGAGCGTTATGGAACACAGTACCTACAAAAAGTGGTCTGCAGAATTCATTGGTACTTTCTGGCTCACGCTCGGAGGCTGCGGAAGCGCAGTTCTGGCGGCGGCCTTTCCGGGCGTCGGCATCGGCCTGCTCGGCGTCTCGCTGGCCTTCGGTTTGACGGTGGTCACCGGCGCCTATGCGCTCGGTCCGATCTCGGGCGGCCACTTCAATCCGGCCGTGTCGATCGGCCTCGCAGCCGCGGGCCGCTTCAAGGCCGGGCAGCTGCCGGGCTACATCGTGTCGCAGGTGCTGGGCGCCATCGCCGCAGCCGGCGTGCTGTACCTGATTGCCACCGGCAAGCCGGGCGCGGACATCGGCGGCTTTGCCACCAACGGCTACGGCGAGCACTCGCCGGGCAAGTACGGCATGACGGCCGCACTCATCAGCGAAGTGGTGATGACCGCCGTGTTCCTGATCGTGATCCTGGGTGCCACCGCCAAGCGCGCGGCGGCCGGCTTCGCGGGCATGGCCATCGGCCTGTGCCTGACGCTGATCCACCTGGTGTCGATCCCCGTGACCAACACCTCGGTGAACCCGGCACGCAGCACCGGCCCGGCGCTGTTCGGCCCGTCGTATGCGGTGTCGGAGCTGTGGCTGTTCTGGGTCGCCCCGATCGTGGGCGCGATCATCGGCGCGGTGATCTACCGCGCACTGCTCAGCAGCAACGACGACTGAGCTTGCAAGTCCCCCGCAGCGGAATCAGCTTCCGCTGCCCGACTTCACCATCGGCAGTGAAGTCGATTGCCCGATGGGCTCGGTGCCCGTCGGGTGCGAGGCCGCATAGGCGCCGGCCTGGATGTCGGACACCGGGGTCATCGCACTGACTGCCGGCGCCGACGTCGACTGGCCAATGGGCTCCGTGCCGCTCGGACGTGCCGCCGCCATCGCGCCGGCCTGCACCTCCGGGTTCTCCGGCGAATTCATCTGCAGCGGGTGGAAGTCCGAACCGTCGGTGGTTTCGGCGGAGGCATTGACCGTGCCCAGCGCCGCGAACGCGGCGAAGGAAGCAACGGCAAGAAGTTGGAACGAAGTGCGCATGGTGTGTTCTCCTGAGGGCAGGTTGTCTCCGGTCCGGTGCCGTCGCGCGGACCGCGCGCAGCAGGGCCTGCAGCCACTCTAGGCAGCCTGACTGAGGCCAGCGTGAGCGAAGAATGAGCGGGGAGTGAGCACCACGACGACTACGTCGGCAGCAGCACCCGCGCCCTCAGCCCCGGCCCGTCGTCCCGGTTGCGCAGCTCGATGCGCAGGCCATGCCGCTCGGCCGCCGTGCGCGCGATCGCCAGGCCCAGCCCGCTGCCGCCCGCCGCCGCGCCCGGCACGCGAAAGAAGCGGTCGAACACGCGCTCCAGTTCGGCCGGCGGAATGCCCGGTCCGTTGTCGAGCACGTCGACCACCGCCTGCCCGTCGACCCGGTGCAGCCGCACATCGACCACGCCGCCTTCGGGCGCGTAGCGCAGCGCGTTGTCGATCAGGTTGTCGAACACGCTGCGCAGCTCGGCGGCCGGCGCAGTCACCACCGCACCGGTCAGGCCTTCGAAGCCCACGTCGATGCGCCGCGCATCGGCCAGCACCATGCGCTGGCCCAGGCTCTCGCGCAGCAGCGCCTCGATGTCGACCCGCTCGCCCGGCGCATCCGAGGGCGGCGCGTCCTGCCGCGACAGCTGCAGCAGCTGCTCGATGAGGTGCTGCGCGCGCGTCACGCCGGCCTCGAGCTGGTTGAAGCGCTCGGTGGCTTCGCCGGCCGGCACGTGCGCGCGCAGGTTCTCGATCTGCAGGCCGATGGCGGCCATCGGCGTGCGCAGTTCGTGCGCCGCGTCCTGCACGAAGCGCCGCTGCGTGGCGAAGGCGCTGCGCACGCGCGACAGCAGGTGGTTGAAGGCGCCCACCAGCGGCGCGATCTCGTCGGGCACGCGCGCCAGCGACAGCTCGGTGGGGCGGCGCTCGTCCTGCGAGGCCACGTCGCGCGCCACGCCGCGCAGCGAGCGCGAGGCGGCCGACACGATGAGCCACAGCACCAGCAGCGCCGCCGGCAGCAGCAGCGCGATCGGCAGGCCTTCGAGCAGGGCGCGGCGCAGCGCGCGGCGATGGCGGTAGTCCTCGTTCTGCAGCACCTGCACACGCGGTGCGTCGGCATGCGGCGCGGGCTCGGCCGTGAACACGCGCCAGCGCGAATGCGCGGGCCCTTCGGCGTGCACGTCGCTGAAGCCGCTGCCGGGCTGCAGCGGCACCGACAGCGCGGGCCACGAGCTCGCGCGCAAGGTGGCGCCATCGGCACTCCACAGCTGCACCACGAAGGCGCCGCGCGAGAAGGCCGCCTCGCCGTCCATCGCGCGCGGGGTCTTGGGCGGGTCGTTGCCCGCGTACGACTCGGCCACCAGCCGCATCTGGTCGTCGAGTGCGTTGTGCACGAGGTTGCCGTAGGCCAGGAAGGAGAACCACGCCGTGAGCACCGCCGCCACCACATGCAGCGTGACCAGCCACAGCAGCAGCTGGGTGCGCAGCGAACGCGGGCGCCACCAGCGGCGGTCACCGGTCATGCCGCCACTCGCCAGCCCAGCCCGCGCACGTTGCGGATCGCGTCGGCGCCGAGCTTGCGGCGCATGCCGTGGATCAGCACGTCGATCGCGTTGCTGGTCACTTCGTCGCCCCAGCCGTAGATGCGGTTCTCGAGCTGCTCGCGCGAGAGGATGGCGCCGGGCCGCTCCAGCAGCGCATGCAGCAGCGCGAACTCGCGCGCGGTGAGCGCCTCGCGCACGCCGTTCACGGCCACCTCGCGCGTCGTGAGGTCCAGCTGCAGCGCGGCGGTGCCGATCAGCGAATGCGCGGCGCCGTCGCGGCGGCGCACCACGGCGCGCATGCGCGCGAGCAGCTCGCGGAACTCGAAGGGCTTGAGCAGGTAGTCGTCGGCGCCCAGGTCCAGGCTGTGGATGCGGTCGTCCAGGCCGTCGCGCGCGGTGAGCACCAGCACGGGCGTGGCGTCGCCGCGTTCGCGCGCGCGGCGCAGCACCTCGGTGCCATCCTGGCGGGGCAGGCCCAGGTCGAGCAGCACGCAGGTGTAGCCGCCATCGCCGAGCGCGCTGTGCGCCAGCTCGCCGTCGCGCACCCAGTCGGCCGACCAGCCCGCGCCCTCGAGCGCCTGCTTCAGGCTGCGCCCGATCATTTCGTCGTCTTCCACCAGCAGCACGCGCATCGCGGCGACTCCTTTGCGCGCAAGGTAGCACGCGACCGGGATGATCGTCAGGGCCCTGCGCCTCGGCGCAGCGTAGGCGCGAAGACTTAGACGGGGCTTAGGACGCGGACCGCGTGCCGCTCGCCCTCTGCGTCCGCGGCAAAGGCCAGCAGCCGCAGCGCCTCTTCTTCCACACCACGCCGGTCGGCCGCCGACCAGCGCGTGAAGGGCTCCAGAACGACGGTGGCCGCCTGCGCCGCGCGCTCGATCTTCCAGGTGCCCGCCACGAAGCCGTCGAGCAGCACCGTGCCGCGCACGATGCCGTTGATGGTGAAGACGCGCGCGCGGTACGCCTCGTCGAGCACGCGGCGGCGGTCGGCGTGCGAGAGCAGCAGGTTGTCCCATTCGGCGACCAGGCGCGGCGGCGCGGGCGTGTCGGGGTCGGGGCGCGGCGCGCGCGGCAGGTCGAAGAGCTCCTGGCCCTCGTCGCCGGTGAACACACGCAGCTGCGGCCTCAGCCGTTCGGCCGCGGCCTTCCAGCCCGTGAGGCCCGACCACGCGCCGGCATCGGCCAGCGTCGCGGGGCCGAAGGCGGCGAGGTAGCGCAGGAGCAGGTCGTCCTGCGTGGCGGTGGCGATCTTGGCAGTGGCATCGCCCAGCCAATCGCCGAGCGGCTGCAGCAGCGCGTTCTGGTGCGAGTTCCAGCTGCCCGCGGGCGGCAGGTGGACCAGCGGCACATTGTTTCGGATGAGCGCGGCGAGCGAGGCCGGCGCGTGGTCTGTCCAGCGCGCCGCGAGCGCCTGGCCGAGGGCGGTGCCGGTGAGCGGCCCGTCGCCGAGCAGTGCACGGCCCGCCTTCACCACGGCCGCGCGGTCGACGCCTTCGAGGGCCCGCGCATGCAGGCCCGACAGGCCGCGCTGGTGCACGGGTTCGAGCAATGGCCGCCAGGCCCACGCGTCCGGGGCGGTCATCAGGTGCAGGGTGGCGCGCAGCGTCGACATCCGCACGATGCGGCGGTTCTTCAGCGCGTCGGTCAGCTGCGCGCGGTGAAAGCCTTCGAGCCGGCTCCACAGGCCGATGTAGGGCGGGTTGGGGGCCTGCGCCTGCAGCCCGGCCAGCTTCTCGATGGCCTGCACGACGCTCGCCTTGCGCCGCGCCAGCAGCATCTGCCGCGCGAGCGTGGCCCGGTTCAGCGCGCGACGGCTCAGCACCGCGGCCATGGGCGGGTCGTCAGAATTTCTCGTGCGGCGCCAGGTAGCGCCACTGGCCCACCGGCAGGTTGCCCAGCATCACCTTGCCGATGCGCACGCGCTTCAGGCCCACCACCTTCAGGCCGACCAGCTCGCACATGCGGCGGATCTGGCGCTTCTTGCCTTCGGTCAGCACGAAGCGCAGCTGCTCGGGGTTCTGCCACTCCACGCGCGCCGGCTTGAGCGCCTGGCCGTCCAGGCTCAGGCCGTGCCGCAGCCGGGCCAGCATGGCGGGCGGAAACACCGCCTGCACGTTGGTGGTGACCGGGTCGTCGTCGTCCAGGCGCACCAGCTGGCCGGTGGGCGCGGGCTGGTCCAGGCCGTGGTAGGCCACGCGCACGAGGTATTCCTTGTCCATCGTCGAGCCTTCGCCGATGAGCTGGCGCGCGATGCGGCCGTCCTGCGTCATCACGAGCAGGCCGGTGGAGTCGATGTCCAGCCGCCCGCACGGCGCCAGGCCGCGCAGCTGCTGCGGGCCGAAGAAGAAGCGCGCGTTGTCTTCCACCCAGCGGTTCTGCGGCGTGAACAGCGTGACCGCCGGCTCGTGCCCGTCCTCGGCCTGCCCGCTCACGTAGCCGATGGGCTTGTTGATGAGGATCGTGACCTGGTTCGCCTGCTGCCCCTTGGCGGCCTTGTCGACCTCGATGCGGTCGTTGGGCGTGACCTTCACGCCCATCTCGGCGGGCTTGCCGTTGACGCGCACCCAGCCCTGCGCGATCCAGTCGTCCGCCTCGCGGCGCGAGCACAGGCCGAGTTCGGCCATGCGTTTGTTGAGGCGGATCGGGGCGGGAGCGGTGTCGGTCATGGGAGCAATGGTTGCGGCTGGCGGGGTGGCGGTGCACAGCCCGCGGGACGGGGCGTCCCGTGACATTTTCGCCGATGGCGGGCGCCGCGCCATGCCCGGGGCCGATGTGTCGCAATGCGTGGCGATAATGCGCGCCAATCGGCACGCCGCCGGCACCCCTACTGCATGACCCACCTCCTGATCCTCAGTGTGAGCGCCGGCAACGGCCATGTGCGCGCCGCCCAGGCGCTCGAAGCCACCCTCGCCCAGTCGTTTGCGCCGCACACCGCGGTGCACGTCGACGCCATGGCCCACGTGCCGGCGGGCTTTCGCAAGGTGTACACCGACTGGTACCTGCAGCTGGTGAACCGCGCGCCCGAGCTGTGGTCGTACCTGCACCAGCGCACCGACGTCACGCCGCACCACGCGCCCTCGCAGCGGCTGCGCCGCGGCATCGAGCGCCTGAGCACCGGGGCGCTGGTGCGCGAGATCCGCCGCGCCAAGCCCGACGCCGTGATCTGCACCCACTTCCTGCCGGCCGAGCTGCTGATGCGCGAGCGCAACCGGGGCCGCATCGAATGCCCCGTGTGGCTGCAGATCACCGACTACGACCTGCACAACATGTGGCTGGTGCCGGGCATGACGGGCTACCTCGCGGCCACGGAAGAAGTCGCCTTCCGGCTGCGCGCGCGCGGCATTCCGCCCGAGCGCGTCCATGTCACCGGCATTCCGGTGATGCCGGCCTTTTCCGAGCCCGATGCACCCGAGCTCGCGCACGCGGCCTGCGCCAGTGCGCTGGGCCTGGACCCCGCGCGCCCGGTGCTGCTGATGGCCTCGGGCGGTGCCGGCGTGGGCGACCTGCCGAGCATGGTGGAGCGCGTGCTGGCGCTGGGCGGCGACACGCCCTTCCAGGTCATCGCGGTGGCCGGCCGTAACGCTGATGCCCATGCGCGGCTCGAGGCGCTGTCGCAGCGCCATCCGGGCCGCGTGGTGGCCGTCGGCTTCACGAACGAGATGCACAAGATGATGGCCGCGGCCGACCTGGTCGTGACCAAGCCCGGCGGCCTCACGGTGTCGGAGTGCCTGGCGCTGGGCAAGCCGATGCTGCTGATCTCGCCGATTCCGGGGCAGGAAGAACACAACGCCGGCTTCCTCATGGAAGAAAGCGCCGCCTGGCTGGCCTACGACGCCATCGGCCTGGACTACAAGGTCGCGCGCCTCATGGCCGACCCCGCCAAGCTCGCGGCCATGGCCGCGCGCAGCCGCGCCCTGGGCAAGCCGCAGGCCGCGCGCGCGGTGCTGCAGCGCGTGCTGGGCGTTGCCGAATGAGCGGCAACGCTACGGAGCCACGGCCGCACATCGGCCGCACGCTGGTCTACCTCGCGTGGGTCGTGACGATGGCATTCTTCTTCGCCAACGCCGAGATCCAGATCGAAGGCGGCGCCGGCTGGGCCACCTCGCTGCCCACCTGGCGCATCGAGAACAACATCTGGCTCGACCTGTTCTGGGGCGGGCGCGCGATGACGGGGTACCACGCCTGGGTGTTCACCTTCATGATGCTCGTGTTCTTCTCGCCGCTGGCCTTCCAGGGGCGCTGGACGCTGCGCGACTGGGGGCTGGCGCTCGCGGGGCTGATCGTGTTCTGGGTCTGCGAAGACTTTTTGTGGTTTCTCATCAACCCGGCCTTCGGCTTCGAGAACTTCAACCCCGTGAAGGCCTTCTGGCACAAGCACTGGCTGTGGGGCGCGCCGGTCGACTACTGGGGCGGGCTCGCGGTGGCGCTGCTGATCCTGGTGCGTCGCCACTGGCCTCGCCGCGCACGATGAAGCAAGACACCGCCGACCTGCGCCCCGATCACTGGGCCGATCCGCTCGACGCCCTGCAGGTCGAGAACCTGCACCGCATCACGCCCACGCTGTACCGCAGCGCGCAGCCGCGGCGCGCCAACGTGGCGGCGCTGCAGTCGCTGGGCATCCGCACCGTCGTGAGCCTGCGTTCCTTCAACGACGACCGGAAGGTGTTTGCGGGCAGCGGCATCCGGCTGGTGCGCGTGCCGATCAACACCTGGGCCATCGACGACGCCAAGGTGCTGCGCGCGCTGGTCGCGATGCGCGAGGCCGAAAAGCAGGGGCGGTGCTCATCCACTGCATGCACGGCGCCGACCGCACGGGCGTGGTGGCGGCCGTCTACCGCATGGCCGTGCAGGACTGGGACAAGGACAGCGCGCGCCAGGAGATGCTGCGCGGCGGCTATGGGTACCACACGCTGTGGCGCAACATTCCGCGCTACATCGAGCGGCTCGACCCGCTGCGGATGCGCCATGCGCTGGCCCATGCCCCGGTGATGCCCAGGGTGTCTTGAAGGCGCCAGCAGGCGCGCGCACCCGCTCCTATACTGGCCGCCCCGTGGCCGATGGCCATCTCCGAACGACCTTTCACAGGGGCTTTCCCATGGCACTCCAACTGCGCTCCCTCGTCCGTTCCAACGGCGAACTCGAACTCTCCCTGCACGACGACCCGGTGCCCGAACCGCAGGCCCACGAGGTGGTGATCCGCGTCGAGGCCTCGCCGATGAACCCGTCGGACCTGGGCCTGCTCTTCGGCGCCGCCGACATGAGCACCGCCGTGGCCTCCGGCACCGCCGATCGCCCGGTCGTCACCGCCACGGTGCCCGAACGCGCGCGCGCCTCGATGGCGGCGCGGCTCGACCAGTCGATGCCGGTGGGCAACGAAGGCGCGGGCGTGGTGGTCAAGGCCGGCTCGTCGCCGGCCGCGCAGGCGCTGCTGGGCAAGACCGTGGCGGCCATCGGCGGCGCGATGTACTCGCAGTACCGCGCGGTGCCCGTGCAGATGTGCCTCGAGCTGCCGGCGGGCACCACGCCGGCCGAGGGCGCGTCGTGCTTCGTGAACCCGCTGACCTCGCTGGGCATGGTCGAGACCATGAAGCGCGAAGGCCACAAGGCGCTGGTGCACACGGCGGCGGCCTCCAACCTGGGCCAGATGCTCAACAAGATCTGCCAGAAGGACGGCATCGACCTCGTCAACATCGTGCGCAAGCCCGAGCAGGAAGCGCTGCTGCGCGGCATCGGCGCGAAGTACGTGTGCAACGCCAGCTCGCCGGACTTCCTCGAACAACTGACCGACGCCCTGGTCGCCACCGGCGCCACGCTGGCCTTCGACGCCACGGGCGGCGGCAAGCTGGCCGGCCAGATCCTCGGCTGCATGGAAGCGGCGCTGAACCGCACCGCCAAGGAATACAGCCGCTACGGCTCGACCACGCACAAGCAGGTCTACATCTACGGCGGCCTGGACCGCAGCCCGACCGAGTTCGTGCGCAACTTCGGCATGGCCTGGGGCATGGGCGGCTGGCTGCTGTTCCCGTTCCTGCAGAAGCTGGGCGATGAAGGCACGCAGCGGCTGCGTTCGCGCGTGGTGGCTGAGTTGAAGACGACGTTTGCGAGCCACTACACGCGGGAGGTGTCGCTGGTCGAGGCGCTGCAGCTGGATGCGATCGGGGTGTATGGGAAGCAGGCGACCGGGGAGAAATTCCTGCTGAATCCGAACAAGGGCTGATCGGGAGCGCGCCCGACAGGCGGCGCGGCGCGGTCGGCCCCGCCCCTCGTTTTTTCTTTTCTGTTTCTGTTTAGACGACCAGCCGGTACCCCACCGCCGTCTCCGTCAACAGATGCTTCGGCTGCGCCGGATCGGCCTCCAGCTTCTGCCGCAGATGTCCCATGTAGATGCGCAGATAGTGGCTCTGATCCGTGTGCGACGGGCCCCACACCTCGCGCAGCAGTTGCCGCTGCGTCAGCACGCGGCCGGCGTTGGCCACCAGCACCGACAGCAGCCGGTACTCGGTCGGCGTGAGGTGCACCTCGGCGCCGGCGCGGCGCACGATGCGTGCGGCGCGGTCCAGTTCGATCTCGCCGAAGCGGAACACGGCCTCTGCGGCCGGCTCATCGCCGTTGCCGCCCGCGGCACGCGGTCGGCGCAGGTTGGCGCGCACGCGGGCGAGCAGTTCGCCGGTGCCGAAGGGCTTGGTGAGGTAGTCGTCGGCGCCGGCGTCGAGCGCGGCGATCTTGTCGGCTTCGTCGGTGCGGGCCGAGAGCACGATGATCGGCACCTGCGACCAGCCGCGCACATCGCGGATCAGCGACACGCCATCGCCGTCGGGCAAGCCCAAATCAAGCACCAGCAGGTCGGGTTGCCGCGTGCCGGCGGCGGCCAGGCCGTCGCGCAGGGTGCCGGCCTCGTGCACCTGCCAGCCTTCGGCCTCGAGCGCGCCGCGCACGAAGCGGCGGATCTGCGGCTCGTCTTCGATCACGATGGCGGTGGGGGATGGCATGACGGGTTTCAGAGCTGGGCTTCAGCGGGTTCGGGTGGCTCGCGGCGCGGCAAGGTGACGGTGAATTCTGCACCGCCGTCGCGCGCATTCGCCGCGCTGATCTCGCCGCCGTGCGCGCTCACCACAGCGCGGCAAATGGCCAGGCCAAGGCCGACGCCGGGCGTGGCGGATTCGGCCTCGCCGCGCGTGAACTTGTCGAACAGGGTCTGCTCGCGGCCGTGCAGCGCGGCGGGCAGGCCGGGGCCGTGGTCGCGCACCGTGAGCACCAGCGTGCCGGGCTCGGCGCGTGCGCCCACCTCGATGGGTGCGGCGCCGTACTTGGCGGCGTTCTCCAGCAGGTTGACGAGCACGCGCTCGATGAGCACGGCGTCGAACTCGACCAGCGGCAGCTCAGGGTCCCACGCGGTCTGCACGGTCATGCCGCGCAGCGCGGGGCGGGCGGCGCGGATGGCGGCGCCCACCACCTCTTCGACCGACTGCCAGTCGCGCCGCAGGTTGACCGCGCCGCCGGCCACGCCGCTTTCGAGGCGCGCCATGTCGAGCAGGTTGCTGACGAGCGCATGCAGCGCGTGGGCCTGCGTGACGATGGCGCGCGCGGCCTCGCCGTGTTCTTCGGTCGGCAGGGTCTGCAGCGATTCGGCCAATGCGATGAGCGCGGTGAGCGGCGTGCGCACGTCGTGCGAGATGGCGCCGAGCAGCGCGTTGCGCAGGCGCTCCGATTCCATCTCGACCACGGCGCGCTGCGCGACTTCGACGTAGTGCACGCGCTCCAGCGCGATGGCGATCTGGCGCGCCAGCGTGTCCAGCTGCTGCGCCTGCTCGGGAATGAGCAGCCAGCGCGGGCGGGCCGGGCACAGCGCGAGCACGCCGCGCACGCGCATGGGCGCGCGCAGCGGCACGTAGTGCCAGGGCTGGGCGGCGAGCGTGGCGGTGGCCAGGCCGGCGGGCTGGCCGTGGCGGAAGGCCCAGTCGGCCACCTGTGCGTCGAAGCCGGGCGGCGGGTCGACGGGAGGCACGAGCTGGTCGGCGGCGTCGGTGACCAGCACGCGCGCATGGCCGCCAAAATGGGCCTGCACGGCGGCGGCGCCGAGCGCGACGACCTGGGTGCTTTCGAGCGCGGCCGAGAGTTCGCGCGTGAGCTCGAACAGCGAACGCGCACGGCGCTCGCGGCTGGTCGACACGCCGGCCGCGAAGCGCAGCCCGGCCGTGAGCTGGCCCACCAGCAGACCCACGCCGAGCATCACGGCGAAGGTCAGCAGGTACTGCACGTCGCTGACCGCGAAGGACAGGCGCGGCGCGACGAAGAAGTAGTCGAAGGCCGCCACGTTGAGCATGGCCGCGAGCGCCGAAGGCCCTCGCCCGAAGCGCATCGCCACGCCCACCACGCCGAGCAGGAACAGCATGACGATGTTGGTCAGCTCCAGCACATTGGCCAGCGGCGCACAGAGCAGCGTGAGCGCGATGCTGGTGGCAGCCGCCCAGGCGTAGCCGGGCCAGCGGGACTGCGCGCGCTCGTCGTCCTCGTCGTCGGCACGGGTCGCCGCGAACGGCGCCTGCGACAGGCGACGTGCGCTGTCGGCGCGGCCGACCTCGAGGATGTCGAGTGCCGGCGCCTGTTGCGCCAGTGCGCGCGCCAGCGGCACCGCGGACGCGCCCCACCCGCGCTGCCATCCGCGCACGGGCTCCGATCGCCCGATGACCAGCGTCGCGCAATTGAGGCGCCGCGCCTGTTCGGAGAGTTGCTCCGCCACGTCGGCGCCGGTGAGCACCGCCGTGGCCGCGCCCAGTTCCTCGGCGAGCTTGAGCACGGCGAGGATGCGGTCGCGCTGCGCGGCATCCAGGCGCTGCAGCCGCGGCGTCTCGACATACGCGGCATGCCAGCGCACATTGAGCTGGCCCGCGAGCCGCGCCGCCGTGCGCACGGTCTGCGCCGCGCCCTCGTGCGGGCCGACGCAGGCCAGGATCGCGCCCGAGGTGTTCCAGGCCTGCAACGCGGCGCCGCCCTGCCCGTTGCCGCCGGGGCCCGACTGTTCGACACGCCAGCCGCGCACATCGTCTTCGACATGTTCGGCGGTGCGGCGCAGGGCGATCTCGCGCAGCGCGATCAGGTTGCCCTTGCGGAAGAAATTCTGTGCGGCGCGCTCGGCCTGCTGCGGCAGGTAGACCTTGCCGGCCGCGAGCCGCGCCGTGAGTTCGTCGGGCGTGACGTCGACCAGCACCACCTCGTCGGCTTCGTCGAGCACGGTGTCGGGCACGGTCTCGTGCACGCGCACGCCGGTGATGGCGCCGACGGTGCCGTTGAGGCTTTCCAGGTGCTGCACGTTGAGCGCCGACCACACCTCGATGCCGGCGGCCAGCAGCTCCTGCACGTCCTGCCAGCGCTTGGCGTGGCGCGAGCCGGGTGCGTTGGTGTGGGCCAGTTCGTCGACCAGCAGCACGGCGGGCTTGCGCGCCAAGGCGGCGTCGAGGTCGAACTCGGCGAGCGTGCGGCCCCGGTAGGGCAGCTCGCGCAACGGCACCGTATCGAGCCCTGTCAGCAGCGCGGCGGTCTCGCTGCGGCCATGCGTTTCGACCACGCCGATGAGCACGTCGCGCCCGGCCTCGCGCTCGCGCCGGGCGGCGCTGAGCATGGCCCAGGTCTTGCCCACGCCCGCGCTGGCACCGAAGTAGATGCGCAGCTTGCCGCGCAGCGCGCGCGCCTCGTCGCTGCGCAGTTGCGCGAGCAGGGCGTCGGGGTCGGGGCGGGTCTCGGGCATGGGGGAGTGCAGATTAGCGCATCGGCCCGTTCTTGCGCCGCCGTTCATGCCGGCGTGCGGTGCGCGACAGCACCCACCAGGCGAAGCCCAGTGGCACGAACAGCGCCGCCATGGCCAGCAGCGCGTGCAGCAGGTCAGTGACCATGGCGCAGGCCGCAGCGCGCGAGGTGATCGCGCCAGCTCATGAGCCGGCCGATCTCGCCCGAAGGCACGCATTCGATGAGGCGGTGCAGCACCTCGGCATAGCGCGCGGTCGGAAAACGGATCATCAGGCGCACGCAGGGCGCGTCGCTCTCCTGCGAGCTGCAGGCATGCAGCAGCGGCTCGCAGCGCACCACGCCGGCCTCGGCGCAGGCTGCGATGCTGCGGCGCACGCGCAGCGCGTCGGCGCAGCAGACGGTCACGTCGAGCACGTGGAACTGCGTCGTGCGCGGCGCGATCGGACTTCGCACGACAGCGACCGGATGTTCACGGTAGGCGGCATAGGCCATGGTTGTCTTTCTCCTCAACGCACCGTCGAAGAAGTCGAAGCATCGAGCGCCAGGTTCAGCGCCAGCACGTTGACGCGCGATTCGCCCAGCACGCCCCACAGCGGCTTCTGGGTGTTCTGCACGATCAACACGTTCACCTGATCGATCGGCACGCCGCGTTCACGCGCCACACGGGCAGCCTGGTAGTGCGCGGCGGCGGGGCTGATGTCGGGGTCGAGCCCGCTGGCCGAGGCCGTGACGAGGTCCACCGGCACCGGCGCGGTGTTGCCCGGGTCGGCCGCGCGCAGCGCCTCGACGCGTGCCTTCACGGCATCGGCCAGCGCGGGGTTCAGCGGGCCCTGGTTGGAGCCGCCCGAGGCGCTCGCGTTGTAGGGCTGCGGTGCGGTGGCCGACGGGCGGCCCCAGAAGTGCTTCGGGTCGCTGAAGTTCTGGCCGATGAGCGCGGAGCCCACGGGCTTGCCGTCGCGCATAACCAGGCTGCCCGCCGCCTGCGCGGGGAACAGCGCCTGCGCGGCGCCGGTGACGGCCGCCGGGTAGAGCAGGCCGGTGAATGCGCTCAGCAGCGCGAAGAGCACGAGCGCGGGGCGGACGATGCTGCCGTTGTTGTTTTTCATGATGAAGAGCTCCTCAGACCAGATGGACTGCAACCAGCAGCCAGTCGATCAACTTGATGCCGATGAAGGGAACGAGCAAACCGCCCAGGCCGTAGATGGCGAGGTTGCGGCGCAGCAGCGCAGCGGCGCCCACCGGCCGGTAGCGCACGCCCTTGAGCGCCAGCGGAATCAGGAACACGATGACGAGCGCGTTGAAGATCACCGCCGACAAAATGGCCGACGACGGGCTGGCCAGGCGCATCACGTTGAGCGCGCCGAGCTGCGGGTAGGTCGACACGAAGATCGCCGGAATGATCGCGAAGTACTTCGCCACGTCGTTCGCGATCGAGAAGGTGGTGAGCGAGCCGCGCGTCATGAGCAGCGCCTTGCCGGTCTCCACCACCTCGAGCAGCTTGGTCGGGTTGGAGTCCAGGTCGACCATGTTGCCGGCCTCCTTCGCGGCCTGCGTGCCGCTGCCCATGGCCACGGCCACGTCGGCCTGCGCGAGCGCGGGGGCGTCGTTGGTGCCGTCGCCGGTCATCGCGACCAGCCGGCCTTCGGCCTGGTACTTGCGGATCAGCGCGAGCTTGTCCTCGGGCGTGGCCTCGGCCAGGAAGTCGTCCACGCCGGCCTCGGCCGCGATGGCGGCGGCCGTGAGCTTGTTGTCGCCCGTGATCATCACGGTCTTGATGCCCATGCGGCGCAGCTCGGCAAAGCGGTCCTTGATGCCGGTCTTGACGATGTCCTTGAGCTCGACCACGCCGAGCACGCGGTTGCCTTCGGCCACGGCCAGCGGCGTGCTGCCGCGGCGTGCCGTTTCTTCGGCGGCGCGCAGCATCTCGGCCGGCATGGTGCCGCCGAACGATTCGACATGCCGGCGCACCGCATCGACCGCGCCCTTGCGCAGCACGATGGCATCGGTGTCCAGGCTGTTGGCTGCGGCCGGGAGGTCGACACCGCTCATGCGGGTTTGCGCGGTGAACGGCACGTAGCGCAGCACGTCGACAGAGGCGGCTTCCAGGCCGTCGCGGCGTGCCAGCTCGACGATGCTGCGGCCCTCGGGCGTTTCATCGGCCAGCGAGGCGAGCATGGCGGCGCGTGCGAGGCGGCCCTTGGGCACGCCGGGCGCGGGCAGGAAGGCGCTGGCCTGGCGGTTGCCGTGCGTGATGGTGCCGGTCTTGTCCAGCAGCAGCACGTCGACGTCGCCGGCGGCTTCCACCGCGCGGCCCGAGGTGGCGATCACGTTGGCCTGCATCATGCGGCTCATGCCGGCCACGCCGACGGCCGAGAGCAGGCCGCCGATGGTGGTCGGGATCAGGCACACGAGCAGCGCGACCAGCGCGGTGAGCGACACCACGGTGCCCGCGCCCGCGGCCTCGACGCTGAACACCGAGAACGGCAGCAGCGTGACGGTGACCATGAGGAACACGATGGTGAGCGCGACCAGCAGGATGGTCAGCGCGATCTCGTTCGGCGTCTTGTGCCGCTTGGCCGCTTCGACCATGCCGATCATGCGGTCCAGGAACGACTCGCCTGGGTTCACCGAGATGCGCACCACCAGCCAGTCGGACAGCACGCGCGTGCCGCCGGTGACGGCCGAGAAGTCGCCGCCCGATTCGCGCACCACGGGCGCCGATTCGCCGGTGATGGCACTTTCGTCGACCGAGGCCACGCCTTCGATGACCTCGCCGTCGAGCGGGATCACGTCGCCGGCTTCGACCAGAACGACATCGCCCTTGCGCAGGTTGGGCGCCTGCTCCGGCAGCCACGGCGCGCCGTGGTGCGGCTGCTGCTGGTCCTTCAACTTCTTGGCCCAGGTGTCCTTGCGCAGGCCGCGCAGCGAGGCCGCCTGCGCCTTGCTGCGGCCTTCGGCCAGCGCTTCGGCGAAGTTGGCGAACAGCACGGTGAACCACAGCCAGATGGTCACGGCCAGCACGAAAGCGGGCTGCATGCCGGTGTCGCCCGGAAAGCTCAGCGCGTGCACCCACAGCAGCGTCGTGAGGATGCTCCCGATGTAGACGATGAACATCACCGGGTTGCGCCACTGGGTGCGCGGGTTCAGCTTGGCGAAGGCACCCCACAGCGCGGGCTTGACCAGTGCTGCATCGAACAGCGAGAGAGAGGTTTTGGTTTTGACAGTCATGGTGCGCTCCTTCTTATTTCCAGAGCACGAGGTGTTCGACGATCGGGCCCAAGGCCAGCGCCGGCACGTAGTTGAGCAAGCCGACCAGCAGCACGGTGCCGATCAGCAGGAAGACGAACAGCGGGCCGTGCGTGGGCAGCGTGCCGCTGGTGACGGGCAGGCGCTTCTTGGCGGCCAGCGCGCCGGCAATGGCGAGCACCGGCACGATCATCGCGAAGCGCCCGAGCCACATCGCCAGGCCGAGCAGGCCGTTGTAGAACGGTGTGTTGGCCGACAGGCCCGCGAAGGCGCTGCCGTTGTTGTTGGCGGCCGAGGTCAGCGCATACAGCACCTCCGAGAAACCGTGCGCGCCGGGGTTGGCAATGCCGACCTTGCCCGCGCCCGCGCTCACCGCCAGCGCCGTGCCCGCCAGCACCAGCACCGGCGTGACCAGGATGGCGATGGAGATCAGCTTCATCTCGCGCACCTCGATCTTCTTGCCGAGGTACTCGGGCGTGCGACCGATCATCAGGCCCGCGATGAACACCGCGAGCATGGCGAACACCAGCATGCCGTACAGGCCGCTGCCGACGCCGCCGAAGACGACCTCGCCCAGCTGCATCAGCACCATGGGGACCATGCCGCCGATGGGCGTGAGCGAGTCGTGCATGGCGTTCACTGCGCCGCACGAGGCCGCGGTGGTCACGGCGGCGAAGAGGGCCGAGGCATCGATGCCGAAGCGCACTTCCTTGCCTTCCATGTTGCCGCCGCTTTGCAGCGCGCTGGCCACCTGGTCCACGCCCAGCGGGCCCAGCAGCGGGTTGCCGGCCTGCTCGGCGGGCGTGGCGACCAGCACCGCCACCACGAACAGCACCGTCATCGCCGCGAGCACGGCCCAGCCCTGGCGCAGGTCGCCGACCACGCGGCCGAAGGCGAAGCACAGCGCCGCGGGGATCAGGAAGATCGCCAGCATCTCCAGCAGGTTGCTGAACGCCGTCGGGTTCTCGTAGGGGTGCGCCGAGTTGGCATTGAAGAAGCCGCCGCCGTTGGTGCCGAGCATCTTGATCGCTTCCTGCGAAGCGACCGGGCCCATGGCCAGCGTCTGCGTGGGGGTGGTGGCGTCTTCCATCACGGGCGCGCCCTTGTCGTCCTTCAGCGGCTGGCCGTCGGGGCCGTTCTTCGGTTGCTGGAAGGCCGTGGCTTCGATCGTCTGCACGCTCTTGTAGGCGTCGAAGTTCTGGATCACGCCCTGCCCTGCCAGGCACAGCGCGAGCACGAACGAGATCGGCAGCAGCACCCACAGCGTGACGCGCGTCACGTCGGCCCAGAAGTTGCCGACCAGGCCCTTGCCGTCACCCCGGCGCGCGAAGCCGCGCACCAGTGCGAAGGCGACCGCGATGCCGGTGGCGGCGGACAGGAAGTTCTGCACCGCCAGGCCGAGCATCTGCGTGAGGTAGCTCATGGTCGACTCGCCGGCGTAGCCCTGCCAGTTGGTGTTGGCGACAAAGCTCACCGCCGTGTTGAAGGCCGAGTCGGGCGACACCGCGCCCATGCCCGCCGGATTGAACGGCAGCCCGCCCTGCAGGCGCTGCAGGGCATAGAGAAAGATCGCGCCGATGGCGTTGAACGCGAGCAGCGCCAGCGCGTAGCGCAGCCAGTGCATCGACTGCTCGGGCTGCGTGCCCGCGAGCCGGTACAGCGGTGCTTCGACGCGCTGCATCCAGCGCGGCACGCGCTCGGCGCACAGCGCGGCCAGCAGCTTGCCCAGCGGCCAGGCCAGCACCAGCAGCGCGCCGAGGAAAAGGGCCAGCAAGACCCAGGCCGAGGTTTCCATGTCAGAACTCCTCGGCACAGATCAGCGCGAACACCAGGTACGCGAACAGGACCACGGCGACCAGCGCGCCGAAGCCGTACAGGACTTCGAGGCCGATCACGATGCATCCCCCGGCGTGCGTGTTGTCTCAACGCCCGCGTGCGGCTTTTGCGGCCCTTCGAGCCGGTTCAACCCGACGACCATGGCCGCCACCACGACCCACAGCGCCAGCAAGGCGCCCATCCAGACGATGTCCATTCATCACTCCTGCAAACAAGATGAAAGGAGTCTCGGCAGGCGTGCGTAAAACCGGGGGAAAGAGTGAGTGGGGGGGCGTAAAGAAAGCGTAAAAACGCGGCGCTGGCGCAGGCTCAGTGCGCCATCCACCGCCCGTCGTCACGCCGGCTGACGAAGTAACCGGCGCGGGCGGCGCGCGGGTCGTCGGCTGATTTTTCGTTGACGATGTCCATCTCGGCGCGCGCGATCAGCCAGGTGCCACCCTGCTTGCCGTTGGACCACTGGAAGCGGTGGAAGCGCGCGTCGGAGCCGATGTAGAAGGTGTGCTGCAGCGGCGACGCGCCGTAGTTGCGGAACGCGGTGACGGGAATCTGCTGCGTCTCGCGGGCGCTGCCGCATCCCGCCAACCCCGTCGCAACGAGAAGCGCCGCGACCACAAAGGCCGCGACGCGGCCGCGCGAAAGAACCTGCGCGGCGCCCATGGCCCGGGTCAGCGGCCGAAGCCGCGGTTGTACGAACCCACGGCGGAGTTGTAGTAGCTCACGATGTTCTTGTATGTCGACGGGAACTTGCTGTCCTTGAACGTGCGCCATTGGCCGATCATGTTCAGCAGGCTGCCGTGCAGCGACTCGTAGTTGTAGTTGGGCGCCTTGCCTGCTTCCCCCTTGGCCTTGGCTGCGGCCTTGGCTTCTTCGAGCGCCTTGGAGAGTTCTTCCAGGGAAGCCTGCAACTCGCTGGCCGCTGCATCGACCTTGGCGACGGCGTCCTTGTTCTTCAGGCCGTCGATCTGGTCGAGGCCGTTGACGAACTTCTTGGCCACCGCCATCGAGGCCAGCGTGTGGTAGTTGAGCATGTCGCCCTCGGCCTTGAGCTTGGCCATGCGTTCGGTGCGCGACGCCTCCTGCACGCGGTCCAGCTCGCTGCCCAGCTTGTCGATGCTGGCCAGCAGGCCCTTGAAGCCGGCGTTCATGTCGGCGTCGGCCGCGCGGGCCTTGACCCACTTGTCTTCGAGAAAGCTCTTGGACCGGTAGTACGGGTCCATCGGCGTCCAGACGGCGACGAGCTTCTCGCCCGTGGCCACCACGCCGTCGACGGCCGCGTCGAGCGCCGCGTCGCCCGAACCGTCGGCGCGTGCCTTCTTCAGGTCGTCCACGATGGACTGCACATCGGAAGGGCTGCCATAGAACGAGTTCCCGCTCGGCGACTTGCCGTTCACGTTCATCTGCACGTAGCTCTTGTACTTGGCACCCACGCTGCGGTTGTCGTCGATGAGCCGGTTGTAGCCCTGGCTGTAGGTGGTGCGGGCCGCGGCCTGCACGCGGGCCGGGTCCTTGGCGGGCTGGGTCTTGCCCGATGCGGACGGCGATGGCGAGGCTGCCGCCGGCGTCGGCTTGCTGTCTTCCTTGCAGGCCGCGAGCACGGCGCAGAAGCAAAGGCTCAAGGCAAACAGGCGCGTGCGCGCCGATCGGTTGTTGTGCGCGGTCATGGCGCTCTCCCTCGGTTGTGGTTGTTCGGTGCCGCGCCCGTCGATGAAGGCCATCGTTCGCAGCGGCATCAGGTGCGGAAAATGATAGCCAGCGCCACCGCGTCCGATCGTCGCGAACGCGCGAAAAACGCCCCGTGCACCGCACTAAATTGTGAGGATTCGCTTCAACGCACGGCGCTGGAAATCAGAGCGTGCGTTCGAGCTGCCAGCTTTGGTACTTCAGGCTTACCACCGCACCGATGACGATGCCCGCGATGGCCGGCAGGCTCGCGATGCTCAGCGTCGACAGCGCGCTCAGGCCCTGCCCGATGGTGCAGCCCATGGCCGTGACGCCGCCGATGCCCATGAGCACGGCGCCCGTCGCGTGGTGCGCGAGATCGCCGGTGCCGGCGAAGCCTTCCCAGCGGAATTCGCGTGACCACAGCGCATGCAGCGCGGCGCCCGCCACCACGCCGGCCACCGACACGATGCCCAGCGTGAGCCGCTTGTTGGCGTCGCTGTAGAACATGAGCCAGTCGAGCGCGTAGGCCACCGGCGTGACGAAGCTCAGCGCTTCGGCGCGGCCGGAGTTGGTGGCGAGGAACACATGCTCGAGCGTGAGCGGATGCTCCTCGACCACCGCCCAGTGGCCGCTGAGCCACCACGCGCCGACGACCAGCGCGCCGATCAGCATGCCGCCGACGAGGCTGCGCACGTCGCGCGTCTCGCGGCCCCATGCGGCCCACACGAGCAGCGCGCCGCCGAGCACCAGGCCGAGCGCGAGGCGCAGCGAGGCTGCGTTCAATTGGAAAGACGCGGCCAGCACATCAGGCAGCGACGCATTCATCGCCAGGTCGATGTGCACCGCATCGACGGTCGCGACGCGCAGCACCGCGGTGATGCCCTTCAGCGTGGCAAAGGCCGACACGCCCATGAGCACCAGCACCACCAGCGCCTTGAGGCTGCCGCCGCCCAGGCGCACCAGCGTCTTGTTGCCACAGCCCGAGGACAGCACCATGCCCACGCCGAACAGCAGGCCGCCGACCAGCGCGGCGAGCCAGAGGATCTGGTGCGAGGCGTAGAGCGTGCGGTCGGCATCGACGAGCCCCGCGGACACGAGCGCCGAGAAGCCGATGAGCGCCACGCCGCCGGCCGCGGCCCACTGCTTCACGCGGGTCCAGTCGCCCAGCGCCACCACGTCGCTGATCGCGCCCATGGTGCAAAAGCGCGTGGCGCGCGCGACGGCGCCGAACACCGCCGACAGCACGAAGGCCGCCACGAGCGCGAGCGTGGTGAGAAGGGAAAGCTGCGCGATGGACATGCCCCGATTCTAGGGAGCGACCCCGCGCGTGCGGGGCCCCATTCAGCCCAGGCCGGGGTTCGGCGCGATGTTCTTCAGCACGGGTTCGTCGAGCCGGCGCGTGGTCACCACCTTGCGCGACTTCAGCCACGGCTCGATGACCTCCCACACCGGCTTGTTGCCGGCCGTGCGCGCCTCTTCGCTCACGGGCGCCCAGCCCGCGACCTTGTAGCTGCGGCTGGCGTCGATGGGCTTGCCGCCCAGGCGCATGTCCTGGATGCGCTGGCCCATGGCGGCGGTCGGGTCGCAGGTGTACTGCAGCCCGCCCACGCGCACCATGTCGCCGCCCTGCTGGTAGTAGGGGTCGGGGTTGAAGAGGTTGTCGCACACGTCTTCGAGCACGGTCTTGAGCGTCTCGCCGGTCATCTGCGTGACGGTGGCGTACGAGTATGTGGTGGCCGTCATGTCCATCAGCCACTCGCGCGTGATCGCCTGGCCGGGCAGCAGCGAGGTGCCCCAGCGGAAGCCGGGCGAGAAGGCGATGGGTGCGTCCTGCACTTCCATGAGCGCGTCGAGCAGCAGCTGGTCGCCCGTGCCGTTGAAGTTGCCGCGCCGGTACAGCGCGCCGTCGGTGTGCGCCAGGGTTTCGGCCAGCTTGGCTTCGTAGGGTGCGCGCACGCGGGTGATGAGCGCGTCCATCTCCTTGTCGGCCGGGATGAGGTCGGAGAACACGGGCAGCAGGCGGTAGCGGAAGTCGCTCACCTTCTTGCCCTTGACGTCGAAGTCGATCACGCCGAGGAACTTGCCGTTGGAGCCGCCGTTGACCACGATGGTCTTGCCGCCCGCGTTGCTCACGAGCGTGGGCATGGGTGTGCCGTCGTGCGTGTGGCCGCCCAGGATGGCGTCGATGCCGGTGACGCGGCTGGCCATCTTCAGGTCGACGTCCATGCCGTTGTGCGACAGCACCACCACCACCTGCGCGCCCTTGCCGCGCGCCTCGTTCACCACGCGCTGCAGGTTGTCGTCCTGGATGCCGAAGGTCCAGTCGGCCACCATGTAGCGCGGGTTGGCAATGGGCGTGTAGGGAAAGGCCTGGCCGACGATAGCGCAGGGCACGCCGTTGATCTCGCGCATCACATAGGGCTTGAACACCGGGTCGCCGAAGTCGGCGGTCTTGACGTTCTGCGCCACGAACTCGACCTTGCCCGCAAAGTCTTTCTCGATGATCTGCTGGACCCGCGCCATGCCGTAGGTGAACTCCCAGTGCCCGGTCATCACGTCGACGCCGAGCAGCTTGCAGGCGTCGACCATGTCCTGTGCATCGGTCCACAGCGAGGTGGCCGAGCCCTGCCAGGTATCGCCGCCGTCGAGCAGCAGCGCGCCGGGGCGACTGGCCTTGAGCTGTTTCACCAGCGTGGCCAGGTGCGCGAAGCCGCCGACCTTGCCGTAGCGCTGCGCGGCCTTGTCGAAGTCGATGTAGGTGAGCGCATGTGCCATGCGCGTGCCGGGCCTCACGCCGGCGGCCTTCAGCAGGTGCTCGCCCACGAGGTGCGGCACCTTGCCGCGCATGTTCCCCACGCCGATGTTGACGCCCGGTTCACGGAAGTACAGCGGCTTGAGCTGCGCATGGCAGTCGGTCATGTGCAGCATCGATACATTGCCGAAGGCCGGCACGGTGTACATGCCGTCGAGGCCGGCGGCCACGCTGCTGCCGTGGCGACCCAGGCCCAGGCCGGCGACAGCGCCGGCACCGAGCATCTGGACGAACTCGCGCTTGGAAAGGTTCATGAAGAGAGAGGCCGGGCGTTCAGCGGTTGACGGGAGACTGGGGGTCGAGCAGCAAGCCCATCACGTCGCGGATCTGCTTCTCGTTGAGGATGCCGGAGTGGCCGACGCGCGGCATGTTCGAGCAGGCGTTGTAGGCGCGCGCGTTCCACAGCTTGCCCCAGGTGTATTCGACGATGGGCTTGGACGCGGCGCTGGCCGGGTCGCTCACGCCGCGCAGCTTGCCGTAGTGGTACAGGCTCGGGCCGAGCGTGCCGAAGGAGATTTCTTCCTTCGACATCTGATGGCAGTTGTAGCAATTGCCGCCGTTGGCGGCGTTGGCCGCGTCGGTCCAGGTGAGGCCGCGGCCGTTCTGCGCGATCTTCTCGCCCTCGCGCCAGTCGCCGACGAACTTGCCATCGGAAGGCCAGCGCACGGTCTTCATGTTGGCGGCCTCGATCTCCTTGGTGCGCTGCTCATCGAGTGGCTTGCCGCTGGCCTCGGCTTCGCTGCACGCGAGGTTGGCCGGGTCTTGCACGAGGCGGTCGACCTTGGCGATGCCCTGGTCGCGGAAGGAACGCTGCAGCGCATCGGCGGTGAGCTTGTCGAGCTCGGCGGCGCTGTCGACGGACGCGCAACCGAACACGGTGAGCGCGCAAGCCACGGCGGCCAGGCCGAAGAAATGATCAGACTTCATGGCGTGGCTCCTTCAGCGCTTGATGGCCGGCGCGGTGGTCTTGCCGCCCTTGCCGTTGACGCCCATGTACACGGCCAGCGCCACGGTCACGTCGCTGGCGTAGCCCGGGTACGGAAAGCGCTGCTGGCGGAAGCAGTCGTTGAGACGGCGCTGCATGCCCCACAGCTCGCCCGACGACACGCGGTAGGCCGGCCAGGCGCCGAAGCCTTCACCGGCGCCGGGGTTCTTCGTGAGGTTGGGCAGGTCTTGCAGGCGGATGCGCTTGCCGTCGGCGCCGTGGCAGGTGGCGCAGGCAAAGTCGTGCGGGCCGGCGCGCAGGAAGAACAGGCGCTTGCCCACTTCGTAGGCGCGGCGTTCGCTCGCATGCGACTGCGGCAGGTTCAGCGGCAGGCCTTTCGATTCGGCCGAGATCCATGCCACCAGCCCCTCGAGGTTCTTCTGCTCGCCCTGGCCGAACGGCGTCTTGGCGATGGCGGCGGCGTCGAAGCCCTGCAGCGTTTCCATGCAGGTGAGCAGGCGCGACTCCATGTCCTGCACGCGGCCGGTGTCGGGAAAGTAGCGCGGCAATTCGGCGAACGCGCCCTTCACCACGCCCGGGCCCTTGCCGAGGTCGCACTTCTCCATCGACGCGGCCTTGGGGCCGCGCTTCTGTTTCCAGAGGTCTTCGCCCTTGGCCTCGAACAGTTCGGCGGGGTTGCCGTCCTGCAGCAGCGCGCGGTACTCGGCGATGCCTTCGGCCGTGGTCTTCTGCGCCGCGGCGGGCAGTGCGATGCTGCCGGCCAGCACCAGCAGGCTCAGGCATGTGGTTGTCCTCATGGGGCCGCCTTTTTTTCTCGTGGGGAACACAACACGCGAACGATCAATCGATCGCTCGCGTGGTCGAAGAAAGCGTCAGCTGACGGTGGCTTCGTCGGTGCGGGTGTCGCCGCGGTTGTCCTTCCAGGTCACGGCGATCTTGTCGCCGGCCTTCGCGCCCTTCAGCGTGAACTGCATGAAGGGGTTCTTCGACACCGCCGGGCCCCAGTCGGCCGTGAGCACGGTCTTGCCGTTGAGCGAGGCCGTGACCTCCTGGATGAACCAGGCGGGGATGGTCTTGCCGGCGGCGTCCTTGCGCTGGCCGGTTTCCATTTCGTGCGCCATGAGGATGCGCACGGTCGTCTTGTCGCCCGCGGCCTGGGCGCGGATGCGCATGGGATCTGCCATGGTGGTCTCCTTCTTCTCGTCGTGTTCTGTGTGTGAAGCCGTCGCTCAGCCGCCGCAGCCGCCGAGCGTGACCTTGACTTCCTTCTTGGCGAAGAGCGCCTTGCCGTCGTTCATGACCGCGATCGCGTACACGTCGGACGACTGGCCCAGCTTGGCGCGCGTGGTGAAGTTCGACTCGACGAACTCCGAGGTGTTGAAGATCGCGACCACGGCGTTGGGGTTCTTCTCGACCAGCAGCATGAGCTGCTTCACGCCGGGCAAGGCGGTGGCCACGCTGAGCGGCACCACGGCGCCGTTCTCGGCAATGTCGGGGCCGGTGATGGTGACGTCCTTGCTCTCGGTGGGCGCGCCGGTGACGCCGACGGCCTTGAGCGCATCGGCCACGCTCTTGGCGTCGAAGGCGTCTTTCGAATACGCGAGGGCGGTGGCGGGGAGCCAGCCGGCGGCGGCCGCCAGGCCTGCGAGGGCGGCGGACTGCGTGAGCATCTGTCTGCGGTTTTTCATGGGGTTGTCTCCTGTCGAATCATGGTCCGGCGCTGTCGGCGAGCCAGCGAGCGATGGCCTTGGCATCATCGTCGCCGAGGGTCTGCGGCGGCATCGGGATCGCCCCCCAGACACCGGTGCTGCCCGCCTTGATCTTCTGCAGCAAGTGGTCGGTCTGGCCGGGGTACTTTTTCGCGATGTCCGAGAAGGCGGGGCCGACGAGCTTCTGCGTCATGCCGTGGCAGGCGGTGCAGCTGTTCTTCTCGAGCAGCGCCACGGGCACTTTCGGTGCCGCGGCCGGTGCGCTGGTCTTCACGGCGGTGGGCGCCGCGGTGGCGATGCCGCGCTGCGCGCCCACCAACCGGTTCTGGTCGGCGAGGTTGCCGTGGCTGCCGCGCGCATGCGGCGGCAGTTGCGCGACGGACGACGCCGCCGGCACGCAGTCGCGCATGCAGGCCACCGCCGACACGTCGGGCTTGGCCGCGCGGCCGAACTCGCTGCCGGGCCACATCGCGTGCGCGGTGGTGCCGCCGTTGCGGTTGGGCATGCGGGCCTGCACCTCGCGGATGTTCTTGTCGGACAGCGTGAAGTCGTCGGGCACGATGCCGCCGAGGTTCAGCATGTAGGCGGTGACGGCGTACACGTCGTCGGGCGTCAGCGACTTGGGCTGGTTCCACGGCATGGCGCGGTACACGTAGTCCCACACGGTCGACAGGCTCGTGACCTTCATCAGCGTGGTGCGGCCCGGGAACGCCGGGTCTTTCAGGCGCGCGACGTGGCCGCTCTTGATGTCTTCGGCCGTGGTACCGCCGACGATGGGGCTGAACACCTGGTTCGATTCGCCGAACACGCCGTGACACGAGGCGCACTTGCCTTCCCACAGGTCCTGCCCGCGCGTGACCGAGCCCGAGCCGGGCGGCAGGCCCTTGAAGTCGGGGCGCACGTCGATGTCCCACGCGGCCACTTCCTTGGGCGTGGCGTCGCGGCCGATGCCGGCGTAGCCTGCCGTCTTGGGCTGTGCCCATGCGGCTGCGCCGCAAGCGAGGACCAGCAACAGCAGCGCGCGCTTAGGAAAGCTGGACATTCGCCACCTCCCCGTTCGCCTGCACCTGCCACGACTGGATGGCGTTGTTGTGATAGATCGAGCGCGTGCCGCGCACCGCGCGCAGCTGCTTGTAGCTGGGCTGCACGTAGCCGGTGTCGTCCATCGCGCGGCTCTGGATGATGGCGGGCGTGCCGTCCCACACCCAGTCGATGTTGAAGCGCGTGAGGCACTTCGAGAGCACGGGCGATTCGAGCCGCGCGGTGCGCCAGTTGCGCCCGCCGTCCACGCTCACGTCCACGCGCTTGACCTTGCCGCGGCCCGACCATGCGAGGCCGGTGATGTTGTAGAAGCCCTTGTCGAGCAGCATCTGCCCGCCCGAGGGCGTGGTCACGACGCTCTTGCATTCCTGGATGCTGGTGTACTGGCGGTGCTGGCCGTCGGGCATGAGGTCGACGTAGTGCACGGTCTCGTCCTTGGCGCCGTAGGGCTGGTCGCCGAGTTCGATGCGGCGCAGGTACTTGACCCAGCTCACGCCCTGCACGCCGGGCACCACGAGCCGCAGCGGGTAGCCCTGCTCGGGCCGCAGCATCTCGCCGTTCTGGCCGTAGGCCACGAGCACCTCGCCCGAGCGAATGAGGCTCATGGGAATGGTGCGCGTCATCGACGAACCGTCGGCCCCTTCGGCGAGCACGAAGCGCTCGCCCTTCAGATCGGCGCCCGCCATCTCGAGCAGCGTGATCAGCGGCACGCCGGTGAACTCGCTGCACGACAGCATGCCGTGCGTGTACTGGGCCGTGGGCACGGCGACGTTGCCCCACTCCATGCCGGTGTTGGCGCCGCATTCGATGAAGTGAAAGCGCGACACCGAGGGCAGGCGCATCAGCTCGTCGAGCGTGAAGACCTTCGGCGTCTTCACCATGCCGTTGACCATCAGGCGGTGCTTGGACGGATCGATGTCCCACCAGCCTTGGTGGTGCCGCTCGAAGTGCAGGCCGCTGGGCGTGACGATGCCGAACAGCGACTGCAGCGGCGCGAACGACACCGAGGCCTGCGCGGTCGGCGTGAGCCCCGGACTCTGGCGGCGCTGCACGTTGGCCTCGTATTTGGAAGGATTGCCATAGCCGTCGGTGACCACCGGCTGGCCGAGGCCCGTGCTGTGCGCGGGCAGGTTCAGGATAGCGGGGTCGCCGTCGCCCACGGCAGGGCGCGATTGCGCGAGCGCGGACGACGTTGCTGCTGTGCCTGCAACGGCTGCTGCGAAGGCGTTGCGGATGAAGTCGCGCCGCCCCTTGCCGGCTTCGGCGAAGACGGCGCGCACGCCTTGCGCGTCGAGAAAGTTCTCGGGTGCCTTGCGCACCTGCCCGGTCTGCTGGATGCTGCCGCTCATCGCGTCGCGTCCGTGGGCCTTACTTGGCGCCGCCCAACACCCAGGCGGCCAGCGCCTTGGCATCGGCCTCGCTCATCGCGGGTTGCGCGGGCATGGGCACGGCGCCCCACTTGCCGGTGCTGCCCTTCTGGATGCTCGCGGTGAGCACGGCGAGCGCGTCGGCCTGGCCGGTGTACTTCTTCGCGACGTCGAGGTAGGCCGGGCCGACCAGCTTCTTGTCGACTGCGTGGCAGGCGAGGCAGGCGTTCTTCTGGGCCAGTTCCTTGTTGGCAAGGGCCGGTGTCGACAGCAGCAAGGCGGTGACAGCGACGGCGAGCGACGGCAACAGCAACTTCAATTCGGTCTCCTCGAAACGCGCCCCGAAGCGGCCGGTTTCATCGTTAAATAAGTAAATCGCTATGTATTGATTTTAGGGACGATCGTGAACAAGGGAAGGGCTTTGCTCTTGGGGGAAACCCGTTCGGTTTCGCCATGCATAACGTCAGCCGCGCACGGCGGTGCGTGCTTGCTGCAGGCGTGTGTCGAGGTAGGCGCCGTAGAAGTCCGAGTCGCCGCCGGTCAAGCGCTCGGCGACCTCGCGGCCGTTGCGGCCGAAGAAGAGCACGGTCGGCGCGACGCTGACGTGCCACGCCTTGATGAGTGCGTCGTGCGTGCGTGTTGAACCGTCGAAGTCGCGCACGGTGCGCGCGTCGCGAAAGTCGATCTGCACCACGGGCAGGCCCGCGGCGAGTTCGGGCATGAGGTAGTGCTCGCGCACGATCTTGCAGAAGGGACAGCCGTGCAGGCTGGCCATGACGACCAGCGGTTGCGCGCGGGCCAGCGCCGCGGCGAGCGCACCGGCCAGCGAGACGGGCGCGGGCAGTTGCTGCACCTCAGCCGCATGCACCGCCACCGGCGCCACGCACCACGCAGCGAGACCCGCGAGAAGCTGCCGGCGCGTGCGGTCGCCGCTCATCGCGCCTCCTGCTCCAGCAGCAGGTAGGTGTTGTAGGCGTTCATGCGGTTGGCCACCTTGAACAGCGGCCAGGCCTCGAAGCGCGACCAGTCGGTGGCGGCGTAGGCCTCGTCGAAGGGCGTCATCTCGGTGGCGGCCTTCTGCATCGCGCCGCGCAGGAAGACGAGGTAGTCGCGCGTCTGCCGCAGGTCTTGCGCCGGGTCGTCCGACGCGGGGCCGTGGCCCGGCACGATGGTGCGTGCGTCGAGCGCGAGCAGCGCGTCGAGCGACGCGATCCAGTGCCGGCTGTCGGCCGAGCCCACGTAGGGCGTGCGGTTGCGGAACACGATGTCGCCGGTGAACAGCACCTTCTGCTGCGGCAAAAAGATGGCCAGGTCTTCGGGCGTGTGCGCGGGGCCGGCGGGCTGGATCACGAAGCGCGTGCCGCCGATGGTGAGCTCGGTGCGCCCGTCGATCCACACGTCGGCCGGCACCAGCCGCGTGCGCTCGTCGATCCACGGCGCGAGTTCCTGGCGCGAGGCCTCGAGCCGCAGCCGCGCGGTGTCGGACGTGAGGTAGCTCTTGCCCCGCGCGTGCGCCACGATCTGCGCGCCCAGCGCCTTGAACACCTGCAGGCCGTAGATGTGGTCGGCGTGGTAATGCGTGAGGATGACGTGGCTGATCGGCTTGGGCGTGAGCTTGCGGATCTCTTCCACCATGCGCTCGGCGACGGCGGGCGAGCCGAGCGCGTCGATCATCACGACGCTGTCGCGCGTGACGACGAAGCCGGCGTTGGAGATGAAGTTCTGGTTCTCCTTCGAGCCCAGCGCGGGGATGCCCTGCACGTAGTAGATGTCGGGCGCCACCGGCAGCGGGCGGATCTCGGGCGCGGCGAACGCGGCACTGGCGCTCAGCCAGAGCGCAGCGCACATCAACAGCGCCTTCGCGCGAACGGCGGTGGGCCGGCACGGGAACATCGTGGGTCGTCTCCTGCGGGCTGGGCGGCGAGGGCCGCGGGCTTGCCCGGCTGTAAATATAAGCAGAAGATGATATTTTGCGGGCAACGACAACAGCCAGAGGGTTTCCCCATGAGACACGCATTCATCGCTTTCCTGCTCGCCATGGTCGCCACGTTCGCGGGCGCGCAGGAGACCAAGGTGGTCTACCACGTCAACACCGGCGTGGAGAGCAGCGCCGCCATCCTGGCGAACATCACGAACCACCTGAACGCCGACCCGAAGGCGAAGATCGTGGTGGTCACGCACGGCCCCGGCATCGACTTCCTGCTGAACGACGCCAAGGACAGCAAGGGCCGCGAATTCAGCGGCCCGGTGAGCGTACTGGCGGGGCGCGGCGTGGAGTTCAAGGTGTGCAACAACACGCTGACCACGCGCAACATCGACGCGAGCAAGCTGCTGATGGAAACCAAGGTGGTGCCCTCGGGCGTGGCCGAGGTGGCGCGGCTGCAGGCGAAGGAAGGCTACGTCTACCTGAAGCCCTGAGGCGCGAAAGCCGGCTGACGCCGGCCTTCTTCTCTTCTTATTCCTGTTCGATGGCGATCTGCACGCAGATGCTGCGGCACAGCGCCACCACGGTTTCGTTCGCGATGCTGTAGTAGATGCTCACGCCGTCGCGGCGTCGTGCGAGCACGCCCGCTTGGTAGAGCGTGTTCAGGTGCTGCGACATGTTGGGCTGCGTGGTGTCGATCTGCGCGAGCAGCTCGCTCACGTTCTTCTCGCCGTTGCACAGCAGGCTCACGATCTTCAGCCGCATGGGCGCGGCCATGGCCCGGAACAGGTCGGCGGCCATGTCGAAGACCTCGTCCTCGGTGACAGCCGCGGACTTCTTACGGGGTTTGGTGGCCATGCTGAATAGGTTCATGCGCAGGTCGCAATGTACATCGGCGCCTGGCGCAGCGAGCGATGTCCCGGCGGCCGTACGGCGATTGCACGCGCCCGCCGCGTCACAAAAGCGACGCACTGCCCGTCTTCGGGGTGCGGGGATGTCCCCGCGCAACCACCCGGAGCACCCCGCATGCACGCCACGCCAAAGATAGCCCTGCCCTATCGGGGCCATTGCCACGTCTTTCTCGACAGCGTTCGGACGCGATCTAATAATCAAAGCACTTTCTTTGATAAAAAAGCAGGTTGCGTATGAACAAACAAACCAGGACCTGGCTCGGCGCCGGTCTCACGGTCGCGGTGCTGGGCGCGGCGGGCTACGGGCTCGTGGCGAAGTTCCAGCCGGCCCATGCACAGGGCGGCGCCATGCCGCCGGCCAAGGTGGCGGTGGCCCCCGCACGGCAGACCGAGATGGCGCGCTTTCTCGGCGGCATCGGCACGCTGGAGGCCAACCGGCAGGTCGAGGTGCCGGCCGAGGTGGAGGGACGGGTCGCGAAGATCCTGTTCACGCCGGGCGCGCAGGTGCGTGCCGGCCAGCTGCTGGTGCAGCTGAACGACGCGCCCGAGCAGGGCGACCTCGAACGGCTGCGCGCCCAGCAGGCCAATGCCAGGGCTCTGCTCGAACGCACGCGCCGCCTGCTGCCGCAGCAGGCCGCCACGCAGGAGCAGATGGAACAGGCGCAAGCCGCCTTCGACCAGGCCAGCGGCGAGCTGCGCCGCGTGCAGGCGCTCATCGAGCAGAAGCACATCAAGGCGCCGTTCGACGGCGTGCTGGGCATCCGCAAGGTCAACCTCGGCCAGTTCGTGCGCGCCGGCGATGCGCTGGTGTCGCTCACCGATGCGCGCACGCTGTTCGCCAACCTCACGCTGCCCGAGAACGCGCTGCCGGCGCTCAAGCGCAACCAGGCGGTGGCGCTCGCGGTCGATGCCTACCCGGGCCGCGTGTTCCCCGCGAAGCTCAGCGCCATCGAGCCCATGATCGGCAGCGACACGCGCACCGTGCGGCTGCAGGCCACGGTCGACAACGCCGACGGCGCGCTCACGCCCGGCATGTACGTCAACGCCAAGGTGGCGCTGCCCGCGCGCGCCGACGCCATCGCGGTGCCTGAAACCGCCATCACCTACAGCACGCACGGCGACTCGGTGTTCGTGGTGCGCGCCGGCGACAAGGGCGACGGCTTCTCGGTGCAGCAGGTGTTCGTGAAGACCGGCGAGCGGCAAGATGGCCTGGTGGTTGTCGAGCAAGGCCTGAAGGCCGGCGAGCAGGTCGTCACCTCGGGCCAGCTGCGCCTGTACAACGGCGCGGCCGTGGCCCCGGCAGCGAAGGACACGCTGGCCCTCACGGAGCCGAAGTCATGAAGTTCACCGACCTCTTCGTGCGCCGGCCCGTGCTGGCGCTGGTGGTGAGCACGCTCATCCTGCTGCTCGGCGCGCGTGCGCTGGGCGACCTGCCGGTGCGCCAGTACCCGCTCACCGAGAGCACCACGCTCACCATCACCACGCAGTACCCCGGCGCCTCGCCGGAGCTGATGCAGGGCTTCGTCACGCAGCCCATCGCGCAGGCGGTGGCGACCATCGAGAACGTCGATTACCTCTCGTCGTCGTCCACGCTGGGCCGCAGCGTGATCAGCGTGCGCATGAAGCTCAACGCCGACGCCAACCAGGCGCTCACGCAGGCGATGGCGCAGGTCAGCCAGGTGAAGTACCGGCTGCCGGCCGAGGCCTTCGACCCGGTGATCCTCAAGTCGGCGGGCGAGGCCACGGCCGTCGCGTACGTGGGCTTCTCGAGCAAGACCATGCCCGTGCCGCAGCTCACCGACTACCTCTCGCGCGTGGTGCAGCCGCAGTTCGCGTCGATCGAGGGCGTCTCGGGCGTCGAGGTGTCGGGCGGGCAGACGCTGGCGATGCGCGTGTGGCTGGACGCCAACCGCATGGCCGCGCGCGGCATCTCGGCCGGCGAGCTGGCCGACGCGCTGCGCCAGAACAACGTGCAGGCCGCACCCGGGCAGGTGAAGGGCCTGTACGTGGTGTCGAACATCCGCGTGAACACCGACCTGGTGAACGTGGCCGAGTTCCGCGACATGGTCATCAAGCGCGACGGTGATGCCATCGTGCGCCTGGGCGACGTGGCCACGGTAGAGCTCGGCGCGGCCAGCGCCGACAGCAGCGCGACCATGGACGGCGACAAGGCCATCTACCTGGGCCTGCAGGCCGCGCCCAACGGCAACCCGCTGGTGATCGTGAAGCGCATCCGCGACCTGCTGCCCGGCATCAAGCAGAACCTGCCGCCGGGCGTGGAGGTGCAGCTGCCCTTCGAGCTGGCGCGCTTCATCGAGGCCTCGATCGACGAGGTGCAGAAGACGCTGCTCGAAGCCATCGCCATCGTGGTGCTGGTGATCTTCCTGTGCCTGGGCTCGCTGCGCGCGGTGCTCATTCCGGTGGTGACGATTCCGCTGTCGATGCTGGGCGCGGCGGCGCTGATGCTGCTGTTCGGCTTCAGCATCAACCTGCTCACGCTGCTGGCGATGGTGCTGGCCATCGGCCTGGTGGTGGACGACGCCATCGTGGTGGTCGAAAACGTGCACCGCCACATCGAAGAAGGCAAGTCGCGCGTGCAGGCCGCGCTGATCGGCGCGCGCGAAGTGGCCGGCCCGGTGATCGCGATGACGCTCACGCTGGCCGCGGTGTACGCGCCCATCGGCCTCATGGGCGGGCTCACGGGGTCGCTGTTCAAGGAGTTCGCCTTCACGCTGGCGGGCGCGGTGGTGGTGTCGGGCGTGATCGCGCTCACGCTGTCGCCGGTGATGAGCTCGTTCCTGCTGCCGCAGGACGCCACGGCAGGCCGCATGGCGCGTTATGCCGAGGCCTTCTTCCACAAGCTGGCCACGGCCTACGGGCGGCTGCTCGACGTGTCGCTGCACCACCGCTGGGTCACGGGCCTGCTGGCCGCGGCCGTGCTCGTGAGCCTGCCCTTTTTGTACAACGCGGCGCAGCGCGAACTGGCGCCGGGCGAAGACCAGGCGATGGTGATGACCGTCATCAAGTCGCCGCAGCACGCCAACATCGACTACGTCGAAAAGTTCGGCCAGAAGTGGGACGAGGTGCTGGCCAAGCTGCCCGAGAACACCGGCCGCTGGCTCATCAACGGCTCGGACGGCGTCTCCAACAGCATCGGCGGCGTGCAGCTGTCCGACTGGAACGCTCGCCAGCGCAACGCCGACCAGATCCAGGGCGACGTGCAGGGAGGCATGAACGAGGTCGAGGGCAGCAGCGTGTTCGCCTTTCAGCTGCCGTCGCTTCCCGGTTCGACCGGTGGGCTTCCGGTGCAGATGGTGATCCGCAGCGCGGGCGACCACCGCAGCGTGTTCGAGGCGATGGAGACGCTGAAGAAGGCGGCGCGCGAGAGCGGCAAGTTCGCCGTGGTCGACAGCGACCTGGAGTTCAACAACCCCGTGACCGAAGTGCGCGTGGACCGCGCCAAGGCCAACAGCATGGGCGTGACCATGAAGGCCATCGGCGACACGCTGGCCGTGCTGGTGGGTGAGAACTACGTCAACCGCTTCGGCATGGACGGCCGCTCGTACGACGTGATCCCGCAGTCGCCGCGCGACCAGCGGCTCACGGCCGAGGCTCTGTCGCGCTACTTCGTGAAGAGCGCGAGCGGCCAGCCCGTGCCGCTGGCCAACCTGGTGACGCTGTCGACCAGCGTCGGGCCCAACAAGCTCACGCAGTTCAACCAGCTCAACGCCGCGACCTTCCAGGCCATTCCGATGCCGGGCGTGACCATGGGCGACGCCGTGGCGTTCCTGAGCGAAGAGGCGAAGAAGCTGCCGGCCGGCTTCAGCTACGACTGGCAGTCGGACGCGCGCCAGTTCACGCAGGAAGGCTCTGCCCTGGTGATGGCCTTCGTGTTCGCGATCGTGGTGATCTACCTGGTGCTGGCCGCGCAGTACGAGAGCCTGCGCGACCCGCTGATCATCCTGGTCAGCGTGCCGATGTCGATCTGCGGCGCGCTGGTGCCGCTGGCGCTGGGCTTTGCCACCATCAACATCTACACGCAGATCGGGCTGGTGACGCTCATCGGGCTCATCAGCAAGCACGGCATCCTGATGGTGGAGTTCGCCAACGAGATCCAGGAGCGCCTGAACCTGGAGCGCCGCGCCGCCATCGAGCAGGCCGCGCGCATCCGGCTGCGCCCGATCCTGATGACCACGGCCGCGATGGTGGTGGGCCTGGTGCCGCTGCTGTTCGCCAGCGGCGCGGGCGCCAACAGCCGCTTCAGCATCGGACTGGTGATCGTGGTCGGCATGCTGGTGGGCACGCTGTTCACGCTGTTCGTGCTGCCCACCATGTACACGCTGCTGGCGCGCGACCACCGCACGGTGGGCCGCTCGCAGCGTGCCGCCGAACTCGAGGCGCTGGTGGCGCGCGAGCCCGCGGGCGACACCGTCTGAGACACCGGGAGCATGACCATGACGACAAGAAGACCCTTCTCCTACGCTGCACCGTTCGCCCTCAGCCTGCTGGTGCTGGCCGGCTGCGCGGTCGGGCCGAAGTACGCCGCGCCGAACGACGCGCCGGTGGCCATCGCCGCCCCCGAGCGCGCGCTGTTCGCGCCCGACGCAGTGCAGCGCGACTGGTGGCGCCAGCTCGACGACCCGCAGCTCGACGCGCTCATCGAACGCGCACTGGCCGGCAACCACGACATCCGCATCGCCCACGCACGGCTGCTGGAAGCGCGTGCGATGCAGACCGAGGCCGAGCTCGACCGCCTGCCCGTGGTGACGCTGGGCGCCAGCAAGACGCGCAGCATCGCCCAGGGCAACGGTGTGCCGGCCGACGCCCGCACGCTGGCCCAGAGCAGCCGCGCCGGCTTCGACGCCGGCTGGGAGATCGACCTGTTCGGCCGCCTGCAGCGCCTCGACGAAGCCGCCACCGCGCGCGCCCAGGCCAGCGCGGCCGACCTCGAACAGGTGCGCATCGTGGCCGTGGCCGAACTGGCGCGCAACTACTACGAGATGCGTGGCGCCGAGCAGCGCCTGGCCGTGACGCAGCGCACCCTCGAGAGCCTGCGCCTGAGCCTGCGCGTGACCGAGGCGCAGGTGCGCACCGGGCGCGGCCTCGAAGGCGACCTGGCGAGCGCGCAGGCCAACCTGGCCAGCACCGAGAGCCAGCTGCCCGCGCTCGAGACCACGCGCCGCCAGGCCGCGCACCGCGTCGCCGTGCTGGCGGGCCTGCGCCCGGCCGAGCTGGCGCCCATGCTCCAGCCGCACCCGCTGCGCGTGCTCGACAAGCGCCTGCCCATCGGCGACCTGGGCGAACTGCTGCGCCGCCGGCCCGACGTGCTGCGCGCCGAGCGCGGCCTGGCCGCCAGCACCGCCGACGTGGGCGCGGCCACGGCCGAGCTGTACCCGCGCGTCGACATCGGCGGCTTCCTGGGCTTCATCGCGCTGCGCGGGGCCGACCTGGGCAGTTCGTCGAGCCGCGCCTTCAGCGTCACGCCCGGCGTGAGCTGGCCCGCGTGGCGGCTGGGCTCGGTCAAGGCCCGCCTGCGCGGCGCCGAGGCCCGTGCCGAGGGCGAGCGCGCCGTCTACGAACAGACCGTGCTGCGCGCCATCGAGGACGTCGAAAGCGCCCTCACCGGCTACGGCCAGAACCAGCTGCGCCTGCAACGGCTGCTGGAGGCCTCGGCCCGCAGCGGCCGCGCCGCCGAGCTGGCCGAAGTGCGCTACCGCGAAGGCGCCGCACCCTACCTGAGCGTGCTCGACGCGCAGCGCACCCTGCTGCGCGCGCAGGATGCCGTGGCCGAGGCCGAAACCGCTTCGTTCACCAGCCTCGTCGCGCTTTACAAAGCGCTCGGCGGAGGGTGGCAAGCGCCCACAGATGTGAGGGGAGGCCCAACCACCTGACAATGACGCTGTTTTTCCCCACGACCGAAGCTGCCATGTCCGCCCCCGATGCCACCAAGCCCACCTGGATGCCGCACCAGCCGGCAGACCGCATCCTCTCCACGCTGAAGACCCGTGGCGCGCTCGGCATCCCCGACATCGCCAAGGTGCTGCACGTGACGGTCGAGGCGGTGCGCCAGCAGATGTCCAAGCTCGAGACCGAAGGGCTGGTGGACGCCGAGAGCCGCTCCAGCGGCCGCGGCCGTCCGACCCAGATCTGGCGGCTCACCGGCGAGGGCCACAGGCGCTTTCCCGACACGCACGCCGAGATGACGGTGCAGATGATCAGCGCCGTGATCAGCGTGTTCGGCGAAAAGGGCATGGACCAGCTCATCGGCGCGCGCGAAGCCACGATGCGCGCCACCTACACCGAGGCCATGCGCGGCGCGCGCAACCTCGAGACGCGGCTCGAGCGGCTCGCGGACATCCGCAGCCGCGAGGGCTACATGGCCGAGTACCGCGCCGAGGGCGACGGCTTTCTCTTCATCGAGAACCACTGCCCCATCTGCACCGCGGCGCAGGCCTGCACGGGCTTTTGCCGCAGCGAGCTGCAGCTCTTCGACGAGGTGCTGGGGCCCGAGGCCGACGTGAGCCGTGTCGAGCACGTGCTCGCGGGCGCGCGGCGCTGCGCCTACCGCATCGTGCCCAAGGCCCGCGCCTGAGCCATCCTTTTGTTTTTATCCACCAACTAGAAAGAAAGACTCCACCATGGAACACACCCTTCCCCCGCTGCCGTACGCCATCGACGCGCTGGCTCCCGAGTATTCGAAGGAAACGCTCGAGTACCACCACGGCAAGCACCACAACGCCTACGTGGTGAACCTGAACAACCTGCAAAAGGGCACCGAGTTCGAAGCGATGA
>NZ_JBYTBC010000018.1:0-62962 GCF_058788795.1 Variovorax sp. FW301-JW7 | reverse complement strand
GGGTGAGGGGTTCGAGCTGCGCACGGACGCCCATGGCGTGCTCAGGGCGCAGGACGGGATGCTCATCACGACCGAAGCAAGGGGCAACGCTGCGAACCATGCCAAGGACATGGGAGAGACCACTCAGCGACTGAAGGCAGCGCAGGATCAACACGACGCGCTGGCCGAAGCAGCGCAGGTGCACAAGGCGCAAGAGCAAGACACCGTGCAGAAGGCCTTGAAGGCACAGAACGATGCCATCCAGGGCAAGGAGGGGCAGAACGAGGACGGCCGCTTCCCTGAGCTGAACGAACCACACCTCGTGCTCGCCAGCCCTGCGGGCATCGAGGCCAGCACGCCCGGCAGCATCCACCTGCACACCGGAGAGCACGCGGCCTTCACAAGCCAGGGGCACACCTCCATCAGCACAGCCAAGCGATGGCTGACCAGCGCAGCCGAGGGCATCCGCGCGTTCACGCACAAGAAGGGCATCAAGCTCATCGCGAGCGAAGACCCGATCGAGATCCAGGCGCATCGCGACGAGCTGATTCTGGTTGCGCACAAGGACGTGGTCATCAAGAGCGTGGAGGGCGAGCTGCACATCACCGCCAAGAAGAAGGTCGTGATCATCGGCGGGGGCAGCTACTCGGAATGGAGCGAGAGCGGCATCAAGCACGGCACGGCCGGCACTTGGCAGGAGCATGCGGCGCTGCATGCGCAGGTCGGGCCCATGAGCAGGCCCGTGAGTCTGCCGGAGTTTGCGCAAGGGCAGTTCAACGGCAAGACCGACAAGTCGATCCACAAGTTCTCCCCGTCGGCCTGAACGGCAAAGGACACACCCATGCTGATCAGTCCTCCCTTCCTGCCGGCTCCGCTGGCCGACGACGAGGCCTTCATTGCCTCGGCCATGCCCGATGGCGTCGATATCGCCCCCAACTCCGGCAATGCTCCGCTTGGCTCGTATCCGCTGACCACGGCACTCACGTGGCACAACGGCCTGCACATCCGTGCGCCGCGCGATGCGCAGAATCAACTCTTGCCGGTGCGTGCGATAGCCGACGGCACGGTCATCTTCAAACGTGAACCTCGCACGCCCAACGGCGCAGCAAATGATCCACAGAACTACAACCCCTACGGACAGGAACCCGCGTGGACCGACAACGGCATCGTCATCGTCCGCCACACGACCGAGGTCGGCGCAACAGACGTGACGCCTTCGACGCTGATCTACTACAGCGTCTACATGCACCTGTCCCGCATCGAGGCTTCCGTCGTGGAGAGGCAGCCCGTCTGGCGCAAGGATGCCCTCGGGATCGCCGGCCGCATCCTCGGACGCGAGAGCCATCTGCATTTCGAGATATGCATATCCCCGGCACAACTACAGAACCTTCTGGGCACGGCGCGGCCCACCACTTGGACTGATCCCGTCGTGGCACCTCGGTCCGATGGACGTAGCGACAGCGTCTTCGGCAGCGTCTACATTTATCTTCCAGCGGGCACGCCCACGAGCAGCAGCAGGCCGATCAGCCATCTTCGCGGGACCGCGGCCGTAGCGACGAGCGCTGCGGCGAATCCATCGCTCGGCGTTCTCTCCAATGCTCAGTGGGTGGAGATTCAATACCACGGCGGTCGTGGCAGCGTCCGCAGCTATCGGGCCGATGGTGTGCAACCCGCCGAGCCCATCGGCGCTGTGCATGACGAGCCAGAGTTCGAATACAACATGTACACCGAGGCCTGCGCTCGCCACAACAGCCTCGGTGCAGCCATTCAGGCGGTCAGCAGCCCCAGTGGATGGTACGAACTGCTGCGCTTCGGGCGCAATCTGGGGCCGGATCGACTACCGGCCAACGCGGCACATTGGAGAGAGATTCCCACTTCAAGCGGCACGGTCTGGGCAGATCTCAATGCTCCTGGAACGTTCAAGTTCAGTGATGCAGACTTTCCCGGCTTCATGGGCTGGCAGTGCTTTGACGACGATCCCACGCACGACAACCAGCGCTGCGACTCACTGCACATGAAGCGGTTGCTGAGCGATCTCGGGACACCGGAAAGCATTCGTGAGCGCACAGTGCTGGCAAGGCGCCTGGGAGTGCCCGAAGTGCGCAAGAAGCTCTGGCGCGCCATCTGCAAATTTCCGACGGAATGGGACCGGACCACCATCGCCCAGCGCTATGACTGGCTCAAGGCTGACGATGAGTTCAGGGTGGAGGACGGGCAGGCTTGGAACGAGTTCAAGGCCCATGCGGAGTCGATCAGTTTTGATGGCTTGCCACAAGAATACAAAGATGCGGTCTGGCACTTGCATCCGCGCATGTTCATTGCGCACATGCGCAAATGTGGGTGGCTAAGCCAAACGGAAATGGTTCAGTGTATTCCTAGGAATTCGCCAGCTGGGACTGTTTCGTTAAGTGTTGCCAAAGCCAGAGTCGCAACCTGGAGCACCTCGATCAATCGAATGACGCGAAAATTTGGGATGGACAGCATTGTTCGGTTGAACCATCTGTTGGCCCATGTTTGGGCAGAGACAGGTTATTTGCGTCTAATGAAGGAGGCAAATGCGGATCATGCGCGCTATGCACCTTATGTTGGCCGAGGATTGATTCAAATAACTTGGCGAGACAAGTATGAAAATTACAACGAATTCTCGAAAATCACGCCAAGTGGCGAGGGGGCTTTTGATTTGGAGCTGATTGCAGCGAATTCATACCATGCTGGGAATTCCTCGGGATTCTATTGGGTCTCGAAGTTTTATAAGGATCCGAGCAGAATTTCAAAAATTGGATTATCTCGTATTGCAGATGAGGGTGTAGCAACGGATTCGATAGGGAAGCTATGTCTCTGGATAAACGGAGGAGGAAATCATTATGATCATCGCCATATCCACTTTTTCTTTATCAAGCGAGTGTTGGATGACGTAATTTATCCGGCAACTCCTGTTCTTGAGAGAATGACATTTTCAAAGATCGAATTTGAAAGGGGGGTCGTCATTTCCAATGGAAGACGCGTTGAAAAAATCATTGGGAGCAGAATTTCAAATGCATCGATGTCGGTGGAAGTTAATTTCGTACATCAAAGATGAGAAAACTGGATGTGATTTTTGTAGGTGTGGCTATTTTTTATTGGAATTCCTTGAGCATGGCCGGAGTGTCGCAATGCTTTGAGGAAATGCCTGGAGAGGAGCGTATTCCATATGATGCCGTTGATGCAATAAAGATTACAAAATTGAAGGTTTCTTCAAAAAATAAATTTGCATATATTGCGACTGAATATCTTGGCGCTGTAAATTTACAAGCGACGATATATCTCAAAAGGTCTGAAAAATATTGTTTTTCCGGAAATTTGGGGGCGGTGACGGATTTTATGGTTGATAAGTCGATTGCTTCTGGCGGGTTGTACGGAATTGTTTCAATTTCTAATTCTGGGGGGAGTAAATTCAGACGTCAATTTGACTTCAATGAAAAGTCGAGCGAATATGAATTATTCTCTTGTCGGGTGAGTAGGGAGGGGGGAGTGTGGAGAAAATGCACCGCCTCTGAAGAGTAATTGACGAGCGGAAATTTCGCTTGAGCCTCGTCTGCTTTTTGTTCGGGTCAGCTCCGAGTACTCTTGCAACTAGCATCGCCCTCTAAGCTAGTCGCCGGTTTGTCGCATACCTTCGGCATGCTTAGCGAAGCGTCGTGAACATCTGAGCGGAGAGTCGTGCTGGCAACTCTTCAGTGGCGAAGCCTCTACTCGCAGACTGAAACACTCATTGAATCGGGCAGTCTTACGCGATGAAGAAAGCGCATCGGCGAGAAGGCGTGGAAACCGTGCGAGTGAGCACCGTCGAGGCCGCTCAGACGCGGTAGCGCTTCGAAAGATGTATGTGGAGGGAGCTGGGTTCTGAAGACAAGATCGGCATGCCCCCATTCAGCGAACCCGCTTGACGGGACCCAGTGCTTGATTCAAAGACAACGCGCTAGGTGTGGGTCGGAGAGTTCGCCAAGTACCACTGCCCCAGCAACCGCGCCACCGCCCGCACCCGCTGCGTATCCCGCCCCCACCGCCGGCTGGCCGGCAGCTTCTGCGCCCACTTCATGCGCCGCGCCGCGTTCGCGATGCGCTCGCGCACTTCCTCGTCCACCTCCGCCAGCGCCGCGTGCCAGTGCTGACCCGCGGCCTGCGGCGCGGCGGCCTCGAGCATCATGGCCGTGGAGTGCAGGTAGCTCAGCCAGTCGCGGGCCTGGCATTCGGCCAGGGTCATGACCTCGGAGGGGTCGTCCTCGAAATCGATGTAGCCGATCACGCCGTCGGGGCACTGCACGAGGTTGCGGTCGAAGGCCTGGCTCAGGTGCTGGCCGCACAGGTGCACGGCGGCGATGGCGGCCAGGCCCTCGCGCCACACGGCGAGCAGGGCGGCGGGGCCGGCGGCGGCGGCCTGGTCGATGCGCTCCTGCAGCACCACGGTGGCACGGCCGCTTTCGCCGAGGTCGGAAATCAGCAGCCCGTCGGCCTGCTGCGCCAGCACGATCGGCACGCGCAGGCCCGCGGCGGCCAGTTGCTTCAGGCGACGTGCCTCGGTGGCGATGGCGGCCTCGCCGCCCGGGTTGGGCACGGGCTTGATCACGTCGAGGCCGGCCAGCCGTGCGGCCAGCGCCATCACGCGGTAGCCCCACTTGCCGTGGCGCGGGCCGGCCTTCTTGAGCCAGACGCGCTCGCTGCCGAAGCGGTGGCTGGCCACGTTCTTGGCCTGCCTGGGCAGGGTGACGCGCAGGAACTCGGCGTAATCGCCGGGCGCCGAGCCCGGGGCGTCGTCGAGCGGCGCGGGCGCCGACGCGGCGCCCCGTTGGCTGTACAGGCGCGTCGCGGCGCCTCCTCGTCTCAGTGGATTCATGCGGCCATGGCGAAGCCCGGCGCCAGCAGCCCGTGCGGGCCCTGCGTCACGGGCTGGAAACTCTGTGCACTGGCCAGCGGCCAGTAGGTGCGGAAAACGGTGTGCTGGTTGTCCAGCGGCCCGAGCAGCGCGCCGGGCTGCACCTGCATCACCAGGTTGCTCAGCAGGCGCACCTCGGTGTCGGAGATGCGGCGCACGATGTGGTGCGCGGTGATCTGCTGGGGGTGATCGAGGCCCGCGGCCTGCACCAGCTCCTGCAGCGCATGCAGCGTGCTGCGGTGGAAGTTGCGCACGCGGTCGGCCTTGGTCGGCACCACCAGCGCCTGCTGGCGCACCGGGTCTTGGGTGGTCACGCCGGTGGGGCAGTGGCCGGTGTGGCAGCTCTGCGCCTGGATGCAGCCCAGCGCCATCATGAAACCGCGCGCTGCGTTGCACCAGTCGGCGCCCAGCGCCATCATGCGGGCCACGTCGAAGGCGGTGATCACCTTGGCGGCGCAGCCGATCTTGATGCGGTGGCGCAGGTTCACGCCGATCAGCGTGTTGTGCACCAGCAGCAGGCCCTCCTGCAGCGGCGCACCCACGTGGTCGCTGAACTCGACAGGCGCCGCGCCCGTGCCGCCCTCGGCGCCGTCGACCACGATGAAGTCGGGCGTGATGCCGGTGGCCTGCATCGCCTTGACGATGCCGAACCATTCCCACGGGTGGCCCAGGCAGAACTTGAAGCCGGTCGGCTTGCCGCCCGACAGCTCGCGCAGCTTCGCGACGAAATGCATCATCTCGGTCGGCGTGGAGAACGCGCTGTGCGACGAAGGCGAGACGCAGTCCACGCCCACCGGCACGCCGCGCGCCGCCGCGATCTCGGGCGTGACCTTCGCCGCCGGCAGCACGCCGCCGTGGCCGGGCTTGGCGCCCTGGCTGAGCTTGATCTCGATCATCTTCACCTGCGGGTCGCGCGCGTTGGCGGTGAAGCGCTCGGCATTGAAGGTGCCGTCGTCGTTGCGGCAGCCGAAGTAGCCCGAACCGATTTCCCAGATCAGGTCGCCGCCGTGCACGCGGTGGTGCTGCGAGATCGAGCCCTCGCCGGTGTCGTGCGCAAAGCCGCCCATCTGGGCGCCCTGGTTGAGCGCGAGGATGGCGTTGGCCGACAAGGCGCCGAAGCTCATCGCCGAGATGTTGAACACGCTGGCGCTGTAAGGCTGCGTACAGACCTGCGCCGGGTTCGCATCGGCCGGCTGCGGCGTGCCGCCGATCACGATGCGGAAATCGTGGTTCGCCAGCTTGGTGGGCTGCATCGAGTGGTTGATCCACTCGTAGCCCGCGGCCGACACGTTCAGCTGGGTGCCGAAGGGCCGGTTGTCGGGCTCTCCCTTGGCGCGCTGGTACACCAGCGAGCGCTGGGCGCGCGAGAACGGCGCGGCCTCGGCGTCGCTCTCGATGAAGTACTGGCGGATCTCGGGGCGGATGAATTCGAGCAGAAAGCGCAGGTGCCCGATGACCGGGTAGTTGCGCAGGATGGCGTGGCGCGCCTGGCGCAGGTCGTGCACGCCGGTGCCGGTGAGCACCGCGAAAGCGGCCACGCCGATCCACGCGAGCCACAGGTGCGGCGAGGCCAGAACCAGTGCCAGGCAGGCGACCAAACCAAGCACACACAGGGCGAACGCGCTGTAGCGTGCGGGAAACGGAATAATCGTGGGCATAGTCATCAGATGTCGGCTGGAGCCTGCTGCATCATAGAGGGCTGCCCCCAACCTGCCATGACTGCTGCCATGACGACCACACCCGACACCCCTGATACCCCTGACACCGCCCTGGCCGCCTCCTCGCAAGCCCTGGGCCCCGACGATTTCGACGCCCTCGACACCGCGCTCGACGCCATGCGCGAGCACGACGAGGAAATTCCCCAGTGGGAGTTCTGCGAAGGCTTCATGGCCGCGCTGATCTGCACGCGCCGCCCCATCGACCCCACCGAATACTGGCCCGTGCTGCTGGGAGACCACTTCGTGCCGGCCCAGCACATGGAGTTCGTCTGGAACTGGAAGCGCCGCTGGCGCGAGATCGAGGAAGGCCTCGACGCCCCGGTCGAATCGCTCGAGGACGAGCGCAGCTGGCAGCCCGAGGTGCTCGACACCCGCGGCGCCATCGCCTCGCTGCCCGAGGAAGAGCGCGCCGAGATGGCCGCTGAAGAGATTCCTTCCTTCGCCCAGGTCTGGGCACTGGGCTTCATGTACGCGGTCGAGAACTGGCCCGAAGACTGGGCCGCGCCCCGCGACAAGGAAGCCGCGCAGATGCTCGACGACGCGCTCGACAACCTCGTCGCGCTGACCGAGGACGACACCGCCAAGCCCACCCTGTCGATGTACGACGAGAACGGCCCGCCCAGCGTGAGCCAGCAGCGCCTGGACGACTTCGGCGCCGCGATCTGGGCGGTGTACGACCTGCGCCAGCTCTGGAAGAGCCTGGGCCCGAAGGTCGAGACGATCCGCAAGGAAGCCGAACCCGGCCGCAACGATCCGTGCCCTTGCGGCAGTGGAAAAAAGTACAAGAAGTGCCACGGGGCATGAGCACACGTTTGTCCGCGGTAGTCCCGGCATGAGTGCCCTCGCGCCGGCGCAGCGCCCTGCCGCGCAACCCCTGACGCCGCAGGCAGCCTGGGTCATGGTCCTCGCGCTCTGCGCAGGGGTTGCGCTCAGCCAGGCCTTCCGCACCGTCGGCGCCATCATGGCGAGCCCGCTGCAGTCGGACTTTCATCTTTCCGCCCAGGCCCTCGGCATCTTCTCGGGCGCCTTCCACTTCGCGTTCGGCGCGATGCAGCTCTTCATGGGCATCGGCATCGACCTGCACGGCGTGCGCCGCACCGTGCTGGTGGCCTTTCCGGTCGCGATCGCGGGCGCGTTGCTGTCGGCCGTGTCGCCGAACTACCTCGTGCTGGTGGCCGGGCAGGCGCTGATCGGCGTCGGCTGCGCGCCGGCCTTCCTGGTGTGCACAGTGTTCATCGCGCGGCACTTTCCGGCCGCGCGTTTCGCCACCGTGTCGGGCCTGGTGCTGGCCATCGGCGGCCTGGGCATGCTGGCCACCGGCACGCCGCTCGCGTGGCTGGTGCAGGCGTATTCGTGGCGCGCAGGCTTCCTGGTGCTCGCCTTGGCATCGGCACTGGCTTGGCTCGCGATCTGGCGCTGGGTGCACGAGCCCGCATCGGCGGTGCCGCAGAAGAAGGAGTCGATTCCCGAAGCCGTGCGCCAGTTCGGCGCGCTGTTCGCCATGCCGCACACGCTCGGCATCATGGTGCTGGGCGCGGTGACCTATGCGGCCTTCATCTCGCTGCGCGGGCTGTGGCTGGGCCCGCTGATGATGGAGCGCCACGGCTACTCGCTGGTGCAAAGCGGCAACGTCGCGCTCGTGGTGTCGGTGATCGCGCTGTTCGGCTCGCCGGTGTTCGGCCGCTTCGACCGCGACGGCGCCGCGCGCCGCCGCTGGATCGTGGCCTGCGGCCTTCTCTACGCCGGCCTGTTCGCGCTCATCGCCGTGGTGCATTCCGCCTGGCTGGACATCGCGGGCATGGTGCTCATCGGCGTGCTCTCGGGCTTCATCGTCTGGCAGTACGCCGACGTGCGCGTGGCCTACCCGGCCGCGCTCACGGGCCGCGCGATGGCGGTCTTCACCATGGCGATGTTCCTGGGCGTCGCGTTCATGCAGTGGGGCACGGGCGTGGCGGCCTCGGTGGCCGCGGCGCACGGCGGCGATCCGCTGACCGCCGTGCTGGCCGTCATTGCGGCGCTGCTGGTGATCGGCATCGCGGCCTTCGCGTGGCTGCCCGCGCCGAAGGCGGCTTCCGTCAGATCTTGAAGGCGCGTTGAATGTCCGGCCGGACCAGGTCGGCGTACTCGCGGTGCTTGCGGATGTAGCCCGCGATGAACTGGCACACCGGAATCACATGCCGCCCGGCGGCGCGCGCCTCGTCGAGCACGTGCCTCGCAATGCCCGAGCCCACGCCCTTGCCCTCATGCTCGGGCAGCACCTCGGTGTGCGTGAACATGATCGCGTCGGTCAGCAGGTTGTACTCGGCATAGGCCGCGAGCTTGCCGTCGAGCGCGGCTTCGTAGCGGTGCTGCGCTTCGTTGTTCGTGAAGGTGAGGGCGGTCGAGGAAGAAGTGGTCATGAGGGTTGGCGTGCAAGAAAAGTGGCGAGGTTGGCGGCGGCGGTGGCGCGCACCTTGTTGCGCAGCATCGGCGTCCAGCCCAGCAGCAGGCCCGGCGTGCCCAGCGCCTGCCGCGACCAGGTCCAGAACGGGAAGCTGTCGCGGTGCGTGGCGATCAGGCCCTCGGGCGTGAAGGTGAAGCGCGCGTCGATGCTGTTGTCGACCAGGCGGCCGGTGGCGCTGAAGCGGTAGTGGGCGTCCCAGTGCGCGCTGCCCGTGCGGGCGTCGGCCTGCACGTCGCGCCAGCTCAGGCGCCACACGTCGGCACCCTTGGCCTTCGTAGCGTCGCAGAGCATGCGCCACATGCCGCCGATCTCGCGCCGGCCGCGCAGCGAAAAGGCCTCGTCGTCGAACACCGCGTCGGGCGCGTAGCAGGCGGCCATGGTGGCGGCGTCGAGTTGGGAGAACGCGCTGTAGAAGCGCTCGATGGTCGGGGCGTGGGTGGCTGCGGTCATGGGGCCTCGGGATGGGTGGTCCCGGATCATCGCCGGGATGCGGCGGGCAAGGAAGCGCATGGGTGATTCCGGGTGCCCGGCATTAACATGCGCCCCGATGCCGGTCCTTGCAGGGCCGGCGCCCTGGCGGTGGGTGCAGAAAAAATAGTCCAACAGTCGCCCCGCCCCGCGCACACAACCCAAGGGGACGCATCCATGGCCGAGGTGATCAACGACTGGCAGTTCGTCGAGGCCGTCATGGCCGCCCGCACGCTCGAGGAGGTCGCGCAGGTCAACCGCCGCGCGATGCGGGCGATGGGCTTCAACCACGGGGCCTACGTGCTCAAGCGCCCGGTGCCCGCGCCCCGTGCCGACACCCCCGCACAGGACGCACTGCTGTTCTTCCACGAGCTGCCCCCCGATTGGGCCCGCACCCGCTACGAGTCGCTGCGCAGCAGCGCCGGCGAACAGGCCGACGCCCGCGTGCAGCATGTGCGCGCCGGCATGCCGGCCACCGCGTGGAGCTGGCTCGGGCAGGTGAGCCACACGCGCGCCGACATCGGGCAGCGCGCCCGCGGTCTGCTGCGCAGCGCCGGCGAGCATGGGCTGAAGGCGGGGCTGACCGTGCCGCTGTGGACGCCCGGCATCGACTGGGCCTTCATGACCCTGACCACCGACGCGACCGCCGACCTGCGCGAACTGCGTGCGACCTTGGCGCCGATGAGCTACTTCGCCTCCTGCCTGCATTCGACCGTGCGCCGGCTGCAGGGCGACGCGAAGGTGCCGGTGCTGAGCGCGCGCCAGCGCGAGGTGCTGCACTGGGTGGCCGTCGGCAAGTCGACCTGGGAAATCTCCGAGATCCTGCACATCAGCGAGCGCACCGTGTACTTCCACCTCGTGGGCGCCGCCCGCAAGCTCGACACGCAGGGCCGCACCGCCACCTGCGCGCGGGCCCTGGCGCTGGGCCTGCTCACGCCCTGAGCCGGCCCGACCCACCCCTGTCGGAAACGACAGGGGGCCGCGTGGCGTCGCGCGGGGCGGTGCTGCAATCGGCCACGGGCAGGCCGTGTGTCACGCGCCCGATGCTTCAACCGATCGAGCCCATGAGAGAACGCAGAAATTTCGTGCGCCTGCTGGGCGGCGGCCTCGCGGTGGCGGCGGGCGCCACGGCCCTGGCCACCTGGTGGCTCCACGCCGACGTGCCGGCCGCCGCCTTCGAGATCTGGAACGGCCCGGGCGACGAGCCCGACGTGCGCAAGCGCGCCGTCGCCTATGCCGTCACCGCGCCCACGGCCTACAACGGCCAGCCGTGGCGGGTCGACCTGCGCGAGCCCGACGCCATCGTGCTGCACACCGACCGCGCCCGCGTGCAGCCCGCCACCGACCCCTTCGGCCGCCAGCTGATGATCGGCCACGGCGCGTTCATCGAGCTGCTGGTGATGGCGCTGGCCCAGCAGGGCGTGCAGGCGCGCGTGCGGCTGTGGCCGCACGGCGAGCTGGTGGGCGATGCGCCGCAACAGTGGCCCGACCTGCCGGTGGCGCGCCTCACGCTGTCGCGCGGCGGCACGCCCGATCCGCTGTTCGCACAGGTGCTGCGGCGGCGCACGCCCAAGCAGCGCTTCGACACCGGCCGCGCGGTGTCGGCCGACATGGTGCAGGGGCTCACCGCGGCCGTGGCTTCGGGGGCGGGCGGGGTCGTGCAATCGGCCGGCACGGTCGACATGGCCCGCGTGCTGCCGCTGCGCAAGCTGTGCGCGGCGGCGGCGCGCGTGGAGCTGGTCACGCCCCACACCGCGCGCGAGAACCTGCGCCTGCTGCGCATCGGGCCGCAGGAAATCCTGGCGCACCGCGACGGCTTCTCGCTCAACGACCCGGCGCTGCGCATGGCGGTCGCGCTGGGGCGCTTCGACCGCGAGGTGCCGGCCGCCGAAGACAGCCTGTCGTTCCGCCAGACGCTGCAGATGTTCGAGGACCAGGCCCACACGGCGATGGGCTTCGTCTGGATCAGCACCAGTGGCAACAGCCGCAGCGAGCAGATCGCCGCGGGCCGCGCCTACGTGCGCCAGCAGCTGCGCGCCACCGACCTGGGCCTGGGCATGCAGCCGATGAGCCAGCCGCTCGAGGAGTTTGCGGAGATGGCGCCGCACTACGCGGCGGCGCACGACATGCTGATCGGCGCCGCGCCGTCGCGCCATGCGCGCAGCCCGACCGTGCAGATGATGTGCCGCCTGGGCTTTCCGACAGCGCCGGTGCCGCCCGCGCCGCGCCGGCCGGTCGGCGATTTCATGCAGGCCTGAAGCGCCCGCGCGGCGGGTGATGCGCGATCAGTGCGCCAGCAGCTGGACCAGCGTCTGCAGCGCGTAGTGCACCGTGGCCGCGCGCACCGTGGCACGGTCGCCGTCGAAGCGGCGGCGCTCGGTGCGCACCTGCCCGTCGACCGACCAGCCGAACCACACGGTGCCCACCGGCTTGTCGGGCGAGCCGCCTGCGGGGCCGGCCACGCCGGTCACAGCGACGGATGCACGCGCCGGTGCGCCACGGGCAATGGCGCCTTCGGCCATCGCGCGCGCCACGGGCTCGCTCACGGCGCCATGAGCGTCGATGAGCGCGGCGTCCACGCCCAGCATCTCGGTCTTGGCGGCGTTCGAGTAAGTGACGAAGCCGCGCTCGAACCACGCGCTGGAACCCGCCAGGTCGGTGCAGGCGCCGGCGATCAGGCCGCCGGTGCAGCTTTCGGCGGTGGCCATCAGCCAGCCCTTGGCCTGCAGCCGTTCGGCCAGCGTCGCGACGAGCGCGGGGACGTCCTGTTCGGCCAAGGCCGGGGGAGCGGAAGGTTGCATCGGGTTCACCATGCGCGCCACAGCGCAATGACCAGCAACGTGCAGAAGGCCGCCACCAGATCGTCCAGAAGAATGCCGAAGCCGGCGCGCCACCACTGCACGCGCGCGGGGTCATGCGGCTTGAAGGCGGCATCGGCCCAGCCCACCGGGCCGGGCTTGGCGGCGTCGAAATATCGGAACAGCGCAAAGGCCACGACCTGCGCCCACAGGCCGGCCGGCGTCACCAGCCAGAGCACGAGCCAGAAGGCGACGATTTCGTCCCACACGACGGCGCCGGGGTCGGACACGTTCATGTTCCGTGCGGCCACCGTGCAGGCCCACCAGCCGATCGGCAGGCCGGCCAGAATGATCCAGCCGATGGTCGCGGGCGTGAACCACAGCTGCATCACCACGAAGGCGGCCCAGGCCCACAGCGTGCCTACGGTGCCGGGCGCGAAGGGCGACAGCCCCGAGCCGAAGCCCAGCGCGATGAAGTGCGCGGGGTGCGAGAGCAGGAAACGCAGGGTGGGGCGACGCATCGGGGGACGGGGCAGGGCGCCGGTGGTGGCGGAAGAGGAATCCATCGAAGAAGAGGAAGAAGAAGCGGCTTGCATCGGTCGTGAAGTGTCGCGCATCCCGTCTGGCGACTGCGCGCCGAAGTTTCTATTTATCAAAGCAATAGCTTGTTTAATTGAGGGGCGCCGCCTAGTATCCAGGCTCCTTTGGCGTTCTCCTCTGTCCCATGTCCTCCTCCACTTCTTCTCTCGACGCTGCCGCCGTTGGCGCGCCGCCGCCCACCGCCGCCTGGCGCGAGCTGTTCAGCGGACGCAACGGCTGGCGCGCGCTGGCGCTGACCGGCGGCGTCGCGCTGCACGCGGTCAACGTCCACATCGTGACCACCGTGCTGCCCTCGGTGGTGCGCGAGATCGGCGGGCTCGACTGGTACGCCTGGAGCACGACCCTGTTCGTGGTCGGCTCGATCCTCGGTGCCACGCTCTCGGTGCGGCTCTTGGCCGCGCGCGGGCCGCGCGGCGCCTGCCTCACGGCGCTGGCCGTGTTCACGGCCGGCTCGGTCGGCTGCGCGCTGGCGCCGGCCATGCCGTGGCTGCTCACGGGGCGCACGGTGCAGGGCCTGGGCGGCGGTTTGCTGGCGGCGCTGAGCTACGGGCTGATCCAGCGCGTGTTCGAACCCCGGCTGTGGCCGCGCGCGGTGGCGCTGGTGTCGGGCATGTGGGGCGTGGCCACGCTGTGCGGGCCGGCCGTGGGCGGGCTGTTCGCGCAGGCCGGCCACTGGCGCTGGGCCTTCTGGGCGCTGCTGCCGGTGGCGGCGGCGCAGGCCCTGCTGGTGACGGTGCAGCTGCGGCCCGCGGCCGGCATCCGGCATGACCGCCCGGCGCAGATGCCGCGCGTGCCGGCGCCGCAGATCGCGCTGCTGGCGCTGTCGGTCTTGGTGATCGCGGCCAGCGGCTTCTGGCCCGGCCTCGCGGGGCAGGCCGTGGGCGTGGCGCTGGGCCTGGCCATCGGCTTCGCCGCCACCCGCATCGACCGCCGCGCCGGCGCCGTGCGCCTGCTGCCGACCGGCGCCTATGCGCTTGGCACGCCGCTGGGTGCGATCTACGCGAGCGTGGCGCTGCTGCTGATCGGCACCACCACCGAGATCTTCGTGCCCTACTTTTTGCAGCTGCTGCACGGCCACACGCCGCTCATGGCGGGCTACCTCACGGCGGCGATGGCGGGCGGCTGGAGCATCGGCTCGCTGACCTCGTCGGGCCGCAATGGCGCGGGCGCCGACCGCATGCTGCGCGCCGGGCCGGTGGTCTGCACGGCAGGGCTGCTGGCGCTTGCGTGGCTGCTGCCGTCGCCGGGCGCGCTCGGGGCCAGCGTCGAGACCGCGTTCGTGGCCCTCGCGCTGGCGGCCGTTGGCTTCGGCGTGGGCATCGGCTGGCCGCACTTGCTGACGCGCGTGATGGCGCTGGCGCCTCGTGGTGAAGAAGGATTGGCGTCCGCGTCGATCACCACCGTGCAGCTCTACGGCATGGCCGTCGGCGCGGCCGTGGCCGGGCTGGTGGCGAATGCGGCGGGGCTCACGGTGCCCGGCGGCGTGGACGGCGCGCGATCGGCCGCGATCTGGTTGTTCACGGTCTTCGCGCTGGCCCCCGCAGTCGCGGCCTGGCTGGCGTGGCGAGCGGTGGCGCGGCGTTAGGCCAGTACGCCTTCCCAGGCCAAGGCGCGGCGACGTCCACGCTCGCGCAGCGATTCACCGCGCAGCGTCGCCACGAGGCCGTACACGTCGGCCGGCAGGTGCGCGCCGCGCCACGCGATGTGCTGGTCGGTGCGGCACATCACGAGCCGGTGCGCATAGGCCTTGGGCAGGCTCGCGGTCTCGATGTCGAGCACCGTGAGCGGCATGCGGTACGCGGCGGCGGCGCGCTCCAGCGGGCGCACGTCCACGCTGCGGTCGAAGCGCAGCAGCGTGTAGCCCGGGCCGAAGGCGTCGTACAGCGAGCGCCCGTCGGCCAGCCAGAAATGCGGTGCGCGGCAGCCGGGCACGGTGGAGGGCGTGAACTCGCCCATCGAGTACGGCGGCGCGCGGTGCTCGCCGTCGGGCACGATGATCGGCGAGCCGGTGTAGAAGTAGCCGAAGTTGAGCCCGCCGCAGCAGAACTGCTGCACGTTGAGCGCATAGGCCTCGCGGCCGATTTCGGCGCGCTGCGCGTCGCCCGCCGGGCCGGGCGCTTCGATGTCCGGCGGCACGGCGCGGCGCGCGCGGATCATCTTCTGCGCATGGTCCATCGCGAACTGCGACACCTGCTCGGTGATCGGCAGCCGCTCGGCCTCGTAGGCGTCGAGGATGGCCTCGTCGCCCCAGCCCTGCACGCAGGCGCCCAGCAGCCACGAGAGGTTGAGCGCGTCGGCGATGCCGGCGTTCATGCCGTAGCCCGCGTAGGGCACCCACAGGTGCGCGGCGTCGCCCGCGAGGAACACGCGGCCCTCGCGAAAGCGCGTGGCCACGAGGCGCCGGCCGATCCAGTCTTCCTTGCTGATGATGTCGTAGTGGAAGTCGGGCCCCACGCCCAGGATCTCGCGGATCGAGGTGTCGCGGTCGACCGAATCGAACTCGGGCTCTTCCGCGTTCAGGTGGTTGTGCACCAGCCAGGTCTCGTGGCCGTCGATGGCGAACATCGTGCCGCAGCGGCGCGGGTTCATCGCGTAGTACGACCACGCGGGCTTGCCCGGAATCAGCGCGCGCAGCTGCGGCGCGCGGATGAAGGTCGACTGCACGCGCTGGATGACGGCCGTGCCTTCGAGCTTCGCGCCGATCTGCTTGCGCACCGGCGAGCTGCCGCCGTCGCAGCCGACCATGTAGCGGCAGCGGATGCTGCGCGTGGCGCCGCTGTCCATGTCGGTGGCGATGGCGCTCACGCCCTCGGCATCCTGGGTGAAGCGCTCGAAGCGCGTGCGGTTGAGCAGCGTCACGCCCGGCAGCGCGGCCGTGTGCTTCAGCAGAATCGGCTCGAGGTAGATCTGGTTGATGCGGTGCGGCGGCTCCGGCGTGGGCCACCATGCGTCGGGGCCCTCCGTCTCGGTGTAGCGGTCGCGCCGGCACGGAATGGGAATGCGCGTGAGCTCGGTGCCCGTCACCGTGGTGCGGAACACCACGTCGTTCGGGTGGTCGGCCGGCAGCCCCGCATCGCGCAGCTGCTGCGCCACGCCCAGGCGGCGGAACTGCTCCATGGTGCGCGAGGCCACGTGGTTGCACTTCACGTTCGGCGGCTCGGCGAAGCGGCGCGTCTCGCACAGGATCACCGAGACGCCGCGCGAGGCCAGGTCCATCGCCAGCGTGAGGCCCACGGGGCCGGCGCCGACGATCAGCACGTCGGCTTGCATCGAGGTGTCGGCGGTCTTCGTCATATCTCTCTGTGGGCTTGTCGTTCAGTCGAGCTTGATGTGGGCGTCCTGGATCACCTGGGCCCACTTCTTCGTCTCGGCGCGGATGTAGCTGTCGAAGGATTCGACCGAGCCCGGCGCCGGCTCCACGCCGAGCGCGCGCATGGCGGTCTTCACCTGCTCGTCGCCGAGCGCGGCGTTGAGCTCGGCATTGAGCCGCGCCACCACCGGCGCCGGCGTGCCGGCCGGTGCGACCACGCCGAACCAGCCGGTCGAGTCGTAGCCCGGCAGGCCGGCCTCGGCGACCGTCGGCACCTCGGGCAGCATCGGCAGGCGCTGCGGGCTGGTCACGGCAAAGGCGATCAGCTTGCCGGCGCGGATCTGCTGCAGCGACGAGGGCAGGTCGACCACTGCCAGCGGAATCTGCCCGCCCAGCACGTCGAGCGCCGCCGGGCCCGAGCCGCGGTAGGGCACCTCGACCAGCCGCGTGCCCGCCATCTGGTTGAACAGCGCCGCCGACAGGTGCATGGCCGTGCCGTTGCCGCCATGGCCGATCGACAGCGTGGCCGGCTTCGCCTTGGCCAGCGCGATGAGTTCGCGCTGCGTCTTCGCGGCCACCGAGGGATGGCCGACCAGCACGAAGGGAATGGCCGCCAGCATGCCCACGGGCTTGAGGTCTTTCTGCGGATCGAAGGGCATCTGCGGGTACAGGCTCACGTTGGCCGCCAGCGCGCCCGCCGCGCCCACGCCCAGCGTGTAGCCGTCGCCCGGCGCCTTGGCCACCAGCGTCAGCCCGACGTTGCCGCCCGCGCCGGGGCGGTTGTCGACCACCACCTGCTGGCCCAGCTTCTCGTTCAGGCGCGGCACCAGCATGCGCACCACGCCGTCGGCGCTGCCGCCGGGCGGGAAGGTCACGACCATGCGGATCGGCTTGGTGGGGAAGTCGCCCGCGGGGGCTTGGGCCAGGGCATTGCCCGCCAGCAGCGCACCGGCCGCGGCCCACAGCAGTCGCCTGCGTCGCTCACGAAATGCGCGCATGCCGCGGGCGATGGGTGCTGTCATTCGGGCCTCTCCTTGAATTCGGTGCTTTGATCGGAGATTGAACGATGGCAGGATTCATTCGTAAATCAAGAAATTCCGAATGATTTTTCAAATTTTCTGATGAATACGAACTTCAGTCCTACGATGCGCCAGCTGCGTGCGTTCCTCGCGGTCTACCAGCTGCGCAAGCTCGGCGCCGCGGCCACGCGGCTGTTCGTCACGCAGTCGGCCGTGAGCATGCTGATCCGCCAGCTCGAAGAGGGCCTGGGCACGCGCCTGTTCGACCGCACCACGCGCGCGCTCAAGCCCACGGCCGCAGCCGAACAGATGATTTCCACCGTCGAGCGCGTGCTGCGCGACGTCGATTCGCTGTCGGCCGATTTCCGCGAACTCGCCACGCTGGAGCGCGGTCGCGTGACGCTGGCCATCACGCCCACGCTGGCCGGGTTTTTATTGCCCGATGCGCTGCGCGCCTTCGGCGAGCAGCACCCGAAAGTTCGCGTGCTGGTGAACGACTGCGCGCCCGACCAGTTTCTGTCGCGCATCCTCGGCGAGCACGTCGACTTCGGCATCGGCACGCCCGAGCGGCCCGGCCCCGAGGTCGAGGTGCAGCGCCTCCTGCGCGACCACCTCGCCGTGGTGTGCCGCACCGACCACCCGCTGGCCAAGGCACGCGTGGTGCGCTGGTCGGACCTGGGCCGCCACCCCGTCATCACCGTGCGCCCCGGCTACGGCGTGCGCCCGCTGATCGACGGCACGGCGGCGGAGGCCGGCGTGACGCTCGACGTGGTGAACGAGGTGTCCTTCCTGTCCACCGCGCTGTGGATGACGGCAGCCGGCATGGGCGCGTCGATCATGCCGTCGGCCTTTGCGCGCGCCGAGAAGAACCCGGTGCTGGTGGTGAAGGTGCTCAGCGCGCCGCGCGTGGCGCGCGACATCTCCATCGTCACCAAGCGCGGCCATTCGCTGTCGGCGGCGGCGCGGGCGTTCATCGAGGCGTTGAAGCAGAGCCTGCAGCAGTAGTAGCCGCGGCCCCGTCGTTTTTGCGCGCGATGCTGCGCGGTTCTTGATCAGACGAAGTGGTCGAACGAGCCGAAGCGCTGTGACACCGGCGCGCCGGCCGCGTCCACGATGCGCAGCCCCGCGTCGGCCTCGATGCGGCCGATGCGCGTCACGCGCGTGGCGCTCGCCTGTCCGGCCTGCGCCACCGCATCGCGCGCCGAGGCCGGCGCGGTGAACACCAGTTCGTAGTCGTCGCCGCCCGAGAGCGCGCAGGTGCGCAGCGCCTCGGTGGGCAGGCCGGCCGTGTCGACCGCGATCAGCGCGGTGGCCGCATCGGCATCGAGCGTGGCGCCCACGCGGCTGGCCGCGAGGATGTGGCCCAGGTCGCCGATCAGGCCGTCGCTCACGTCCACCGCCGAGGTGGCGATGCCGCGCAGCGCCTGGCCCAGCGCCACGCGCGGCGTGGGTTGTTCCATGCGTGCGCGGGCCTGTGCGAAGGCCTCGGCGGGCAGGCTCAGCGTGCCACGGAACACCTCGAGCGCCAGCCGCGCATCGCCCAGCGAGCCGCTCACCCACAGGTCGTCGCCCGCGCGCGCGCCCGAGCGCAGCAGCGCGGCGCCGGCCGGCACTTCGCCGAACACGGTGATGCAGATGTTGAGCGGGCCGCGCGTGGTGTCGCCGCCCACCAGCTCGCAGCCGTGGGCGTCGGCCAGCGCGAACAGGCCGCGCGAAAAACCTTCGAGCCAGGGCTCGTCCACGCCGGGCAGTGCCAGCGCGAGCATGAAGGCCAGCGGCTTCGCGCCGCAGGCGGCCAGGTCGCTGAGGTTCACGGCCAGCGCCTTGTGGCCGAGCCGGGCCGGCTCCACGGTCGAGAGAAAGTGCCGCCCCTCCACCAGCATGTCGGAGGACACCGCGAGCTGCATGCCCGCGGCCGGCGCGAGCAAGGCGCAGTCGTCGCCCACGCCCAGCGGCGAGCGCGTGGCGGGACGTTTGAAATAGCGTGTGATCAGGTCGAATTCACCCATGGGTGCGAGAGCATAACGACCTGGCGCGGGGCCGCTCGCCGCGGCGCCCGCGGGAAATGGGGGCTGACACTGGAAGCATTTTGTAATACCGTCATGCAAGCGGATACACCGAAAGTCCAAACAGGAGGAGGCCGCCATGACAGCCATCGTGCAGGGAGGTGTGTCCGCCGAGGCCGACACCGACCGGATCGTTGCCCTGCTGTACGACGGGATCACCTGTCCCGGCGACTGGTACGACGCGCTTGATGCCATGCGCGAGGTGCTCGGCGCCGCCTGCTTCCACACGCTCACGGTGCGCCGCACCGACTGCTCGGTGGTGGGCGCGGGGCTCGCCAACCTGGAGAGCCCGCCCGACAAGGTGCGCGAGTACGAGCAGCACCTGGCGCGCGACGACATCCGCATGCAGATGCCGGTGAACGCCCCGCTGGGCACGCCGGTGGCCGACCACGCCTACTTCGGCGCGCGCACGTTGTCGCGCAGCCCGATCTATGTCGACTGGCTGGCACCGCTTGGCCTGCGCCACACGCTCGCCATGGGGCTGCGCGCCGACGACGACACGCGCGAAGTGCTCGGCTTCATCCGCCCCCGGGCCGAGGCGCCCTACGGCCCCGAGAGTGAGGCTTTCTGCCGGCGCCTGTCGCCGCACCTGGTGCGCGCCAGCGAACTGCGCGCCCGCATGATGCAGCTGGGCGAGCATGCGGCCACCGGGCTGTCGGCGCTCGATGCGCTGCCGCAGGGCATCGCCGTGGTCGACGAGGCCTGCCGCATCGACCACCTGAACACGCGCGCGACGGCGTGCGCGGGTCGCGGCGGCCTGTTCGACAGCGCGCAGGGGCGATTGCGGCTCGCGTCGTCCGCGCTGCAGTCGGCCTTCGAGCAGCGGGTGCGCGAGGCCTGCGCCCCGGCCGGCGGCGCGCGTGCCGGCGTGCTGCACCTGCCCGCGGCCGGCGGCATGGTCCGCGTCACGGTGCTGCCGCTCAAACCCTCGCACCCGCTGGCCGTGCTGCGCCAGCGCCACCGCGCGCTCGTGGTCTTCGCCCATCCGGCCGAGGCGGCGCCCGTGGAGCCGCGGCAGCTGGAAAGCCTGCTCGGCCTGAGCCCGACCGAGGCGCGGCTCGCGCTGCTCCTGGCGAGCGGCAAGACCGTGAAGGACTTCGCCGCCGCGCAGCCCTGCTCCGAACACACGGCGCGCAGCCACCTGCGCAACGTGATGCGCAAGACCGACTGCCACCGGCAAGCCGAGCTGGTGCTGTTGGTGCAGTCGCTGCGGGACTGAGAAAGGTTCTACCGCGAACGGGGGATGGCGCCGCGCGGCGCTTGCGAGAACCATGGCGCCCGATACAACGACAACGAGGAGTTCGCCATGGCTGTCTACTGGGACGAGACCAAGATGCAGATGGGCCCGCACGGCACCGCGACCATCCTCGCCTTCGGCGATTCGTGGTTCTGGTACCCGCTGCCGGGCGGCTGCCTGCTGAACTACCTGGGCGATGTGGTCGGCGCACGCGGCCATGTGATCCTTGCCAAGGGCATGAACGGCGCCGAAACGCACGACTACGTCGACGGCAAGTACCGCAACGCCGTGCGCGAGTCGTTGCGCCTGTACGGCCCGACGCTGTCGGCGGTGTTCATCAGCGGCGGCGGCAACGACTTCGCGGGCTTCAACGACCTGCGCCCGCTGCTCAAGTCCGATTGCACGGGCGAGACCCAGGCCGCGCAGTGCTTTCGCAACGGCAAGGGCGGCTTCGACCAGTTTCTTGTCGACATGGACGAGCAGTACCGCGCGCTCATCGGCCTCATCTACACCCGCACCAGCGTGGACTGCCACATCGTCATGCACAGCTACGACTACGCGCCGCCCACGGGCAAGGCGCTGTTCGGGCGCGAAGGCTGGCTGCGCCCGGCGCTGGTCGACGCGGGCGTGGCGCCGGAGCTGTTCAAGCCCTGCGTCGACCACCTGATCGACGGCTTCCACGGCATGCTGCAGAACATCGCCGCGGGCGACCCGCAGCACCTGCACGTGGTGGACAGCCGGGGCACGCTGGGCCCGACCGACTGGGCCAACGAGCTGCACCCCAACGGCCGCGGCTTCGAGAAGATCGCCGTGCAGCGCTGGAAGCCGCTGCTGCAGCCGTTGAACCTGGCCTGAGCGAGAAGTTCAGACGCCGCGCGCGCGGCGGTTGGACATGACCACGTTGTCCTTCTCGATCGCCGTGCCGTTCTTCAGCGCAGCAACCCACACGTCGGTCGTCGCCACGGCGGCGAAGTTGCTGTGGAACACGACGCTGAAGACGCGGTGGATTTCTTCGGCGCTCACGCGGCCGGCCGCATTCTCGTAAGGCAGCGCGCCCGTGGCGTCCGACAGGAACTCCACGGCCAGCCCGCGGTGCATGGCTTCGAACACGGTGGAGGCGTCGCAGTTCTGCGTCATGTAGCCGGTCACGCTCAGCGTGTCGATCTCGTGGCGCGCGAGCCAGTCGGCGAAGTCGGTGCCGGTGAAGACGCTCGGGAAGGCCTTGGTGATCAGGTGGTCGCGCGGGCGCTTCGCAATCTCGGGGTGCAGCTGGCCGTGGAAGTTGTCGGCCTGGAAGACCGGCGCGCCTTTCGGCGCGTGGTGCTGCACCACCACCACCGGCACGCCGGCCGCGCGGGCGGCGTCCATGGCCTGCGCGATCTTCGGCAGTGAGCTCTCGACCGGCGGGTATTCGATGGGCAGGCCGCCGCCTTCGAAGTATTCGTTCTGCACGTCGATGACGACGAGGGCGCGGCGCGGTGCGGACTGGCTCATGGGTATCTCCTTCGGTGGTTGTGTGTGTCTGGAATGGCTCGATTCTTCGCGCACCACGGGTTTTGCGACAGTGGCCCGAAAGCCATTCATCGATAAGATCGGGCCATGCGCCCCTCTGCCGTTGAAACCATCGCCGTCGTGGCCTTCGACGGCATCAGTCCTTTTCACCTCTCCGTGCCCTGCATGGTGTTCGGCGAAGACCGCACCGACACCGGCGCGCCGCGTTTTCGCGTGCAGGTCTGCGCACCCGAGCTCGGCCCGCTGGCCACCAACGCGGGCTTCACGCTCGTGGTGCCGCACGGCCTGGAGGCGATCCGCCGCGCGCAGATCGTGGTGGTGCCGTCCTGGCGCGACGACGGCCGGCCCGCGCCGCCCGCGCTCATCCGCGCGCTGCAGGCGGCGCACCGGCGCGGCGCGACCGTGGTCGGGCTGTGCCTGGGCGCCTTCGTGCTGGCCGAGGCCGGCCTGCTCGACGGGCGCCCCGCGACCACGCACTGGCACCTCGCCGCGGCCTTCGCCAAGCAGTACCCGCAGGTCGTGCTGCAGCCCGAGGTGCTCTACGTGGACGACGGCAACGTGCTCACCTCGGCGGGCACGGCCGCGGGCATCGACTGCTGCCTGCACCTGCTGCGCGTGCGCTACGGCGCCGACACCGCGAACCGCGCCGCGCGGCGCATGGTCGTCGCGCCGCATCGGCAGGGCGGTCAGGCGCAGTACATCCAGCAGCCCGTGCCGGCGGCGGCCGAGCGCGACCGGCTCACGCCGCTGCTCGAATGGCTGGGGCGGCATCTGCAGGTGCCGCACGAACTCGACGACCTTGCGCGCCGCGCGCTCATGAGCCGGCGCACCTTCACGCGGCGCTTTCGCGAATCGACGGGCACGACGGTCGGCCAGTGGCTGCAGAACCAGCGCCTGGCGCTGGCGCAGCGGCTGCTCGAAACGACCGACCGCTCCGTGGAGCGCGTGGCGGCCGATGCGGGTTTCGGCTCGGCGGTGCTGCTGCGCAAGCACTTCGCCACGGCGTTCAAGGTGTCGCCGACGGTGTACCGCCGGCAGTTCTCGCAGGAGGCGGTGGCGGCCTGAGCCGGCGCCGCCCGTCGCTACTGCACCACGACCGACAGCGTGGTGCCCGGCGGCACCGGCACCACCTCGCGGTAGACCTTGCCGGCCGGCAGGCGCAGCACCGGAAAGAACGCATGGCCCGACAGCATGGGGGGCACGGCGGCAGGCCAGGTCATCGCATACGCGTAGTCGGGCCCTTCGATGGCGGGCAGCGTGAACCCGCCTTCGCGGCGCAGCGGCATCCCGAAGCCTTGTGGCGAGCCGGCGGAAGGCAGCAGTGCGGCCATCGTGCTCCAACGACGCAGCGCCTCGGCATAACCCGGGCCGCCGGCCTGACGGATCGCGTCGTCCAGCACCGGCAGCGACGCGGTGGAGGCGCCATTGCGCAGCAGCCCCTTGTAGAAGTCGAGGCCGTACTGGCGCAGCAGATAGCCGCCGAAGCTGGGCGCGACGTAGTAGCTGAAGCACGAGGTGCCGGGTGCATTGTTCCAGTCGATCAGTGAGCAGTTGTCCATGCCCTGGTGCAACCAGCCGGGGAAGCCGTTGTCGCGCAGCGTGTGAAAGAGGGGGTCGAGGCTCAGGCCGATGATGTCTTCCATCATCAGCGCGCTCATTTCCTCGAGGAAGACCTCGAAGTCGTAGTACACGCCAGGTTCCAGGCCGGTCATCCGCACGCCCCGCTGGTAGAAGTTGATCATGTGCGTCAGCTCGTGGGCCAGCGTGTTGAGCAGTACCTGCATGCCTTCTCCGCCCTCGGGCAGATACAGGGACTCGGTGTCGACGAAGAACGCGAGCGACTCGTTGCTGTGCTTCAGGTCGTCGTCGTTCGGGTTGCGCGGGAAATTGTTGAGCGACCAGAAGTAGCCGACCGTCCCGAAGGGGCGTCGGTCGTGGTCGAAGTTGACGAACACGATGTCCATCTCCTGGTCGGGCGCGATCAGGGCGTCGCCGTAGGGATGCGCTCCCCACGGCGCGCCCGCGATGCCGGTCACCATCGCGTAGACCGAGGCGTCGCCGCTCGCGAAGCGCTGTGCGAACTGCTCGGCGTGCGCGGCACTGAACTTGCCGTCGCCGTACTCGCTGTCTTCCACCCAGAAGTTGATCGTGCGTCCGTCGGGCGCACCCGCCTTGCGCCGCAGCGTGGCGCTGCGCACGGTGGTGCTGTTGTCGGGCTCGGAGATGAACCAGTCGCGGGTGGCGCCCTGCGCGAACTTGCGTGGCGGTGCGACCGCGCGTTGCGCGCGGCGGGCGGTCGAGGGCGGCGACGACAGGTGCGTTCGGGGGTCGAAGTCGCGGACCATGCGGGGCAGCGTGTTCGTGCGGTCCGGGTGGTTCGCGGCCACCTGCCGGGTCGCCGGCTTGAAGCGGGCTGCGACCGCGGGTTGCAACAGCGGGGGGTCCGGCATGGCGACCGGTGCGTCGTGGGCATTCGTGTAGATCAGCGAAATCTGGCGGCCATCGACACCCTGGATCGACACTGGCAGGTTCACCACGTCGGTGCCGGTGTTGGCATAGCGCCAGAGGCCGACGCCGTGGCCACTGAAGGTGTCGCCGTGGGCGGCGCCGCAGTTCAGGCCCACGCAGTCGGGCGCCAGCGCGGCGCCCGGGGTCGGCGTGAGGCCGGGTGTCTCGGGCACCTCGGGCGTGGGCGTCTCGGGTACCGGCGGTTCGGGTGCGACCGGCGCGGTGTTTCCGGCAGGCAGGAACACCGGCGCAGAGCCGCCGCCTCCACCACCACCACCGCATCCGGCGGCGGACAGCAGGATCAACAGCGCGGTGCACAGGCGGCCGTTCAGGTCGCGGCGAAGCTTCGGGGTCATGGTCGGGCAGCAGCAGGGGAAAAGCCGCGATCCTAGGCAGCACCCGCCCGCGGCGCATGGGACCAAAGTCCTAGGCCGACGATTCTTTTTCGAGAGCGGCGCCCGCGGGCGCCGCCGGACTCAGGCCGCGCCGCGAAAGCGCAAGGACGCCTGGCGAACGACTTCCGCCAGCAGCCGTTCCTTGCCCTGCTTCTCGCGCAGCCAGCGTGCGTCGTTGCGGTTGGCCTCGACGCTGGTGCGCAGCTCGCCCAGCGCCTGCGTGGCGTTGAGCGCCTCGCTGTGCCATTCGAGCTGGGTCATGGTCATCAGGATGTGGTCGCGCAGCGGCATGTGCTGGCCGGTGGCCGGGTCGACGTACACCGCGTCCAGCCCGAAGCGGCAGGCCTGGAAGCGGTTGTAGGTGTAGACGAGGTAGTCGTCCTCGCACGGCTCGAAGGGCTGCTCCTGCAGGAACCATGCGGCCAGCGACTGCACGTAGCCCGCGAGCGCGGCGGCGCGCTCGATGGTGAGCGGCGTGTCGAACACGCGGATCTCGATGGTGCCGAACTCGGGCTTGGGACGGATGTCCCAGTAGAAGTCTTTCATGCTGCGCACGACGCCGGTGCGGGTCATGCGCTCGAAGTAGGCCTCGAATTCCTTCCAGCTCGTGGTGAAGGGCGCGCGGCCCGAGAGCGGAAACGCGAACACCGAATTCAGGCGCGCCGAGTCGAACTGCGTGTCCTGCCCCTGCACGAACGGCGACGAGGCCGACAGCGCAATGAAGTGCGGGATGTAGCGCGACATGCGGTGCAGCATGAGCAAGGCCGAATCGGCGTCGGGGCAGCCGATGTGCACGTGCTGGCCGAAGATGGTGAACTGCTTGCTCAGGTAGCCGTACAGCTCCGACAGCTCGCGAAAGCGCGGCTTGTCGTAGATGCGCCGCTCGTGCCACTGCTGGAACGCATGCGTGCCGCCGCCGACCACCGCGATGTTGAGCTTGTCGGCGTTCTTGATCAGCGCCTCGCGGATCGGCGACAGCTGCGTGATCACGTCCTGCGCCGAATGGCAGATGTCGGTCGAGATCTCGATCATGCTCGAGGTCATCTCGGGCACCACGCTGCCGGGCAGCGGCGTCTGCGCCATCAGGCGCAGCATGTCTTCGGCATACGGCGCGAGGTCGTAGTCGTGCGTGTTCACGAGCTGCAGCTCGAGCTCCACGCCCAGCGACAGCGCTTCCGACTTGTTGAAGGGCTCGAGCTTGACGGCGCGGCTGGCCGGATCGGCGGGCAGCGGCGCAGAGCGGACGTCGTCGCTGTCCGGGTCGATCGGGAGGACGGAGGTGGGGTTGCTGTTGCTGCTGCTCATCGCTGCGTGTCTTCCGTGGTGCTGAAGGCCTGCGGCGTCCAGGGGACCGAACTCTCGCCCACGGCGTGGATCGCCACGGTGGCGAGCACGGCGCCCATCACTTCCATCAGCAGGATCGAGGGCAGGGCGACCTGCGTGATCATGGTGCCCAGCAGCGGCGAGGCCGAGGCGAAATTGGAGGCGATCAGCAGGGCGATCGACGACAGCGGCGTCATCGCGCAGCCGACCCAGAAGGCCTGCTTCCAGCTGGCGCCGCTGCCCGGGTTGGCAATGGCCACGCCCGAGATCTTGGTGACCAGGCGCACGCCGATCACGGCCAGCACCACGCTGGCCACGGGCAGGGTCCAGTCGGCCTGGGCCGCCACCATCGACACCAGCACGAACATCAGCATGGTGAGCAGCGACGAGGCGGTGCCGAGCTGGCGCTGCCAGGCCCAGGGCTTGGGGTTGAGCGTCTTGAGCAGCACGCCGCCGATGAGCGCCGCCAGCGGTGCCGAGCCGCCGATGTGGGCCGTGAGCGCCGCACCCGCCGCGATGATCGCCAGCAGCAGGATCGAGGTGTTCTCGCTGTTCGGGCTCATCACGCGCAGCGCCGAGCGCAGCGCCAGCGCCATGATGGCGCCGACCACGAACGACATGCCGAGCACCACCGCCACCGGGTAGAGCTTGAGCATCAGCGACTGCGGCGCGCGCTCGATCAGGCCGGCCTGCGCGTAGCCCAGCGTGAGCGCGTAGAAGGTGTTGAGCGTGGCCAGCGTCATGGCGCGCTCGGTCACCGGGCCGGCGGCGCGGGTGTCCATGATCACGCGGCTGAGCACGGCCGGCGAGGCGACGATCGCCATCAGCGCGATGGGGTTGGCCACCGGGTCGGGCAGGCCCAGAAGAATCAAGACCCAGTACACGCCGAAGTAGGTCAGCGTCGCTTCGAGCAGGCTTTGCACCAGCACCATCGGGTTGTGGCGGAACCAGCGCAGCGGCAGCCGCCCGCCCGCCTCGAACAGCACCACGGCCGCGCCCAGCTCCAGCAAGAACAGGCTGATGCCGCGCAGCGGCCAGATCGCGCCCTCGAAGCCCGCAAAACCCACCACCGCGCCCACCACCGAATAGCCGATGACCTTCGGCATCCCCAGGTAGCGCTGAACCAGGTGGCCGGAGGCCGCGGCGACGGCCACCAGCAGGGCCCAGAGCACGGTGGGCAGGCCGGCCGAGGGGCGCGCCCATTCGGCCCAGAAGCCCTGGAGTTCGGCGAGGAAGGTGGTCAGGTTCATGTAGGCAGGAAGAAGCTCACCGGCCGGCTGCGCCAGCGGGCCCAGATCGCGCTGCGGATGCGGGCGCGGTCACCGAGGCTCACGCTGTGCGCGCGCAGCGCCAGCCGGAAAGCGAAATAGAAACTCACGCTCACATTGAGCGCGCCGATCACCGGGATCGCCGCAACCGCCCACCACAGGGCCGGCTGGTGCAGTGCCGGCAACCCGATGGATGCCGCCGCGGCCGCGATCTGGCCGGCCGACAGCGTGACATGGCGCACATCCAGCCCGAGCCCGAAGAAGCCCGCGAACGCGGGCAGCAGTCCGAGCATGAGTCCCAGCGAGATGTTGGAGGCGAAGCCTGAGATGTGTGTGCGCATGAAGGCGGCCCAGCGACGGGCCCGGGCGGCACCGAGAAAGGCGCCGATGCGAGGGTTGTAACGCATGGCGGAGTCCAGGCGATGCAGGACAAAGGCGTTTTCTGTCCATCCGGCGACGATGCTGGACGAAAACAGCAGGATGCCGGTGAATGCCGCAAAAAGCGCGGTAGGGCCGAGCAGCGACAGCGAATGCAGCGTCGAGGCCGCATGCGCCGCGTCCAGCAGCGGCCGGCCCAGCGCGGCCTGCCAGCCCCACACCAGCAGGCCCACCGCCGGCACCACCAGCAGCACGTTGCCCAGCACGGCCGCCACCTGCGAACGCACGAGGTTGGCCACCTCGTCGACGAACTGGTTCACCGCCTCGTCCGACTTGATGTCGCGCAGCCGCGCCGCCATGGCGGGCGCGGTCATGGCCGGCTGCTTGGTGGCCAGCGTGAGGTGCAGCAGTTGGATCGCCACGAAGCTGGCCGCATACATGAGGCCCGCGGCCAGCCCGCTCCAGAAGGCCGACAGCGCCAACGCATAGATGCCGAACTTGGCCAGCACCGTCAGCGCCGTGAAGGCGCCGCCGCCGGCGGCCTGCTTCACCATCTGCAGGTAGCTGCGGCGGTCGCGGGTGATGTAGTGCTCGCCGGTCTCGGCGCTGCGCTCGGTCACCTTGGCCGCGAGCATCGACGAGTTGGAGGCGATCAGCGCGCGGATGCTGTTGCGCTCGCCGCCCGCCAGCACCAGCTTGCCGACCAGCCGCGCCATGCTCGGCCCCGGCAAGGGCGACATCAGGCAGTCGAGCAGCTCGCGGATGCGCAGCACGCGCTCGCGCAGCTGGCGCAGCCGGAACACCAGGCCGACCGAGATGCCGTTGTCTTCCAGGTGCGTGTAGACCGACGAGGCGCTGGAGCGGCAGGCGTCGAGCCGGTCGCGGAAGGCCACGAAGGCGGCCTGCAGCGATTCTTCGTCGCGCGGCAGGGCGAACATCTGCTCGCGCAGCGCGTCCAGGTCGGCCATGAGGGCGTGGAAAGGGCGCGCCTCGCCCGCTTCGGGGCTGATGCGCAGCCGCAGCTCGGGCGAAAAGCCCGTCGCCACCACCTGGCTGCAGCAGTAGGTGACGGCGTCCATCACCGTGTGGCGCCAGCGCGCCGAGCCGTCGGGCATGGGCGCGGCGTCGGCCAGCAGCGCGCCGATGCGCGCAAGCTGGGTGTCGTCGAGCAGCGCGATCCAGCCGGCGTCGAACACGCCCGGCAGCACCAGCCGGAACAGGTCCGAGGCGTCGGTGGTCTCGGGCGTGCCCGGCAATATCTTGCGGCGCATGCGCTCGCCGAATTCGCTCAGGAAGGCAGTGCGCGGCGCAAAGCCGTAGTCGGCCAGCAGCGCCGTGAGGTCGACCGACTGCGTGAACGCGCGCCACCAGGCGCGCAGCCGCTCGCACAGCTCGGGCCGTGCCTCGACGGCGTCGAGCAGCAGCTGCACGCGGCCGATGGCGGCCTGCGGCGAGGCGCGGTCGCCGCGCAGCCAGTCGAAGAGGTTGATGAGCCAGATGTGGCGCTGCGCCACATCGGCCGTGGGGTCGAGGCCGGCAAGCAGCCCCTGCAAGTCGCGAGATGCTGCAGCCATGATGAATTCGTAACGGATCAGTGCGGGGAACACCGCGCAACCGGCTCAGCCGGGCCGCTGGTGTTGCCCCCGGCGAGGGGGAAGGAGAAGCGACACGAAGTGCGCGAAGCCTGGGGGAGTACCTAGTGAAGCACCCGGGAGACCGGGGTTCCGCCAACGTCGGCTTCAAGAACGAACATCGGAACCGGCACGTCGAAGCGCTCGCCTTCTTCGGTCACCACGAAGAAGCTGCCGTGCATCGTGCCGCTGGGCGCCTGCAGGCGGCAGCCGCTGGTGTAGCGGAACGATTCGCCGGGCGCCAGCAGCGGCTGCTGGCCGATCACGCCGAGGCCCTTGACCTCCTGCGGATGGCCCGAGGCGTCGTTGATGAGCCAGTGGCGCGCGATCAATTGCGCGCCCACCGTGCCCACGTTGGTGACGGTGATCGTGTAGGAGAAGGTGTAGACGTTGTCCTTGGGCGAGGACTGGTCGGCCAGGTAACGCGGTTCGACCTGTACGCTGAAGGGGCTGTGTGACATGGGGCGCATGGTAACGGAGGCCTTTCCTCGGATTTCCGTCGGCTGCGAGAATCCGGGGTTATGAGCAGCACCCCGTTCCGCATTGCGCCCTCCATTCTTTCCGCCGACTTCGCGCACCTCGGCCAGGAACTGACCGACGTGATCGCGGCCGGCGCCGACTGGATCCACTTCGACGTGATGGACAACCATTACGTGCCGAACCTGACCTTCGGCCCCATGATCTGCCAGGCCCTCAAGCCCTACGCCAAGACCGCCGACGGCACGCCCGTGCCCATCGACGTGCACCTGATGATCCAGCCAGTCGACGCGCTGGCCGCGGCTTTCGCGCAAGCGGGCGCTGACTACATCAGCTTCCACCCCGACGCGTCGACCCATGTGCACCGCAGCATCCAGGCCATCAAGGCCGCCGGCTGCAAGCCCGGCCTGGTGTTCAACCCGGGCGCCGGCCTCGAGGCGCTGGACTGGGCCATCGACGACATCGACCTCATTCTCATCATGAGCGTGAACCCCGGCTTCGGCGGCCAGAGCTTCATCGACTCGGCCCTGCGCAAGATCGAGCAGGCGCGCAAGCGCATCGAGCAGAGCGGGCGCGACATCCGCCTCGAAGTGGACGGCGGCATCAAGGCCGACAACATCGCGCGCGTGGCCTCGGCCGGCGCCGACACCTTCGTGGCGGGCAGCGCGATCTTCAACGCCAAGGACTACGGCGCGGTGATCGGCGACATGCGCCAGCAGCTGGCGACGGTCGGCGCCTGAGGCCTGTGCACACGCCCTGAACAAGGGCCTTTTTGCGCCAGGAGAAGAGCCGCAGCAATAATCCCCGCATGTTCTCCGATCCTTTTGCCGGCATGGCGACCGACAGCCTGCGCCTCCACGCGTTCGCATCGCTGACTCCCGGTCCGCGCCTGCTCGTGATCGGCGGGGTGCATGGCGACGAGACCTGCGGCACCGAGGGCATCCAGCGCGTGCTGGCCGACTTCGATGCCGGTGAACTGCACTTGCTGCGCGGCGAACTCACGCTCGTGCCCGTGGCGAACCCGCTCGCGCGGCGCCGCCTGCAGCGCGAGGGCGAGCGCAACCTCAACCGGCTGTTCCGCCCGAGCGACACGCCCGCCGATTACGAAGCCCGCATCACCAACCGGCTGGCCCCCGTCATCGCACGCCACGACGTGCTGCTCGACCTGCATTCCTTCCAGAGCGAGGGCGAGGCCTTCGCCATGATCGGCCCGCGCGACAACAGCGGCCCCCTCGAACCCTTTGCGCGCGCCCAGGAAGAAGGCCGGCTCGCGCTGCACATCGGCACGCCCATCGTCGTCGAGGGTTGGCTCGACATCTACGCCGCCGGCCTCGCGCAGCGCGGCGCGGCGGTCGACGAGGCCGCCATCGACTTCGGCCGCGGCACCAACGAATACATCCGCAGCTGCGGCGGCTACGGCGTCACCCTCGAATGCGGCCAGCATCAGGACCCGCAGGCGCCGCAGGTGGCGTGGGCGGCCATCCGCCGCACGCTCGCGCTGCTGGGCATGGCGGCGCTGCCGCCGGGCCTGTCGGCCGCGCCGCCGCAGCCGCCCCAGCTGCTGCGCCTGGCGAGCGTGACCGACCGCCTGCACGAAGACGACAGCTTCGTGCGCGACTGGGCCACCTTCGACCCCGTGCAGCGCGGCGAACCCGTGGGCATGCGGCACGACGGCACGCTGGTCAGCGCGCCCGACGACGGCTTCATCGTGTTCCCGAACGCGATGGCGCTGCCGGGCGCCGAGTGGTTCTACTTCGCGCGGCCCAGCGAGCGCGTGCTCGACCCGACCGCCTGAGGTTCGCGCCTGTCGGCGCCCTCCTACCGGTGACGCACGCCTTCTCCCACAGGCGGGGAGGGGCGGCCACTACGGCCTGCGAGAGAGGCCCCGCCTAAGCTTTCCCTTTGCGGATTTGCCGGCATGCGGCCCCGCTTTTCTCGGAGGGAAACAACACCATGGAAATCTCAGCACTGTTCGACTCGCTCATGGGCACCTGGGGCGACGACATCCTGATCTGGGCGGTGGCCGCCGTCGCCGGCTGCATCGGCCTGATCGCCGTGGTGAACGTGCTCGACATCTTCATCAGCGGCAGTGGCAGCAGCAACGAGGCCGGCTGAGTCCGCCCCGCCTCGATGCCCCGAACCCCCATGTCCCCCCAGAACAAGGCCGCCGCAGGCCGCCGCGCCAGCACCGCCAAGACGGGCGACGGCGCCAACGCCAAGCAGCTGCAGCTCGAGGGCTTCACCACCGAGCACCCCACGCACCTGACGACCAACCAGGGCCTGCAGGTTCCCGACAACCACAACTCGCTCAAGGCGGGCGTGCGCGGGCCGACGCTGCTCGAAGACTTCATCCTGCGCGAGAAGATCACGCACTTCGACCACGAGCGCATTCCCGAGCGCGCCGTGCATGCGCGCGGCTCGGCGGCGCACGGCTACTTCCAGGTCTACCAGTCGATGTCGCAGTACACCTGCGCCGACTTCCTGCAGGACCCCGACGCCAAGACGCCGGTGTTCGTGCGCTTTTCCACCGTGGCCGGCTCGCGCGGCTCGGCCGACACCGTGCGCGACGTGCGCGGCTTCGCCGTCAAGTTCTACACGCGCGAGGGCAACTACGACCTCGTGGGCAACAACATCCCCGTGTTCTTCATCCAGGACGCGATGAAGTTCCCCGACCTCATCCACGCCGTCAAGCCCGAGCCGCACCACGAGATGCCGCAGGCCGCGAGCGCGCACGACACCTTCTGGGACTTCGCCTCGCTCATGCCCGAGAGCACCCACATGCTGATGTGGGCCATGAGTGACCGTGCCATTCCACGCAGCCTTCGCATGATGGAAGGCTTCGGCGTCCACACCTTCCGCTTCGTGAATGCGCACGGTGAGAGCCACTTCGTGAAGTTCCACTGGAAGCCCAAGCTCGGCGTGCACGGCCTCGTGTGGGACGAGGCGCAGAAGATCGCCGGCAAGGACCCCGACTTCCATCGCCGCGACCTCTGGGAGGCCATCGAACAGGGCCACTTCCCCGAGTGGGAACTGGGCGTGCAGCTCATCGCGCCCGACAAGGCCGAGTCGCTGGGCTTCGACCTGCTCGATCCGACCAAGCTGATCCCCGAAGAGATGGTGCCCGTGCAGCGCATCGGCAAGTTGGTGCTCAACCGCAACCCCGACAACTTCTTTGCCGAGACCGAGCAGGTGGCCTTCCACCCGGGTCACGTCGTGCCCGGCATCGACTTCAGCAACGATCCGCTGCTGCAGGGGCGCCTGTTCAGCTACACCGACACGCAGATCTCGCGGCTGGGCGGCGCCAACTTCCACGAGTTGCCGATCAACAAGGCCGTGTGCCCGTTCCACAACATGCAGCGCGACGGCATGCACCGCCAGACCATCGCGCGCGGCCAGGTCGCCTACGAACCCAACACGCTGGGCAGCGGCACCGAGTTCCGCGTGGACGGCGGCAGCCACGGCTTCCAGTCGTTCCCCGAAGAGATCGAGTCGCCGAAGGTGCGGCGCCGCAGCCCCTCGTTCGACGACCACTTCACGCAGGCGCGCCTGTTCTTCAACAGCCAGAGCATGGCCGAGAAGGAGCACATCGTCGCGGCCTTCCGCTTCGAACTCTCGAAGCTCGAAGTGCCCGCGATCCGCCAGCGCATGGTCGACAACCTCGCGCACGTCGATGAAAAACTCGCACGCCGCGTGGCCGAGCCGCTGGGCATCGGCGAGCCCGATGCGAAGGCGGCCGCAGGGTACGCGGGCTTTCGCGAATACCGCATCGAAATGCCCATCGACGAATCGCCCGCATTGCGCATGAGCGACGGCAGCGCCGATGGCGTGGTGCGCACGCGCAAGGTCGCGATCCTCGTGGCCGACGGCGTCGACTCGGCCTCGCTCAAGCCGATCCGCGATGCGCTGGAGCAGGTGGGCGTGCTGTGCAAGGTGGTGGGCCCGAAGCTCGGCACCGTGGCCAGCGCGTCGAAACGCCAGATCGACATCGACATGACTTTCACCAACACCGCCTCGGTGCTGTTCGACGCCGTGCTCGTGCCTGCGGGTGCCGAGGGCGCCGCTGCGCTCGCGGCGCAGGGCGATGCCGTGCACTTCGTGCTCGAGGCCTACAAGCACTGCAAGGCGATCTGCGCGGTGGGCGAGGGTGTGCAACTGTTGGCCACGCTGGGCGTCACGGTCGAGGGCGAGGCGCCGGCTGGCGTGGTGGTGGCCGAAACGCCCGTCACGAACCTGGGCGACGCCACGGCGGCGACGCAGATCGCGCACGACTTCATTGCGGCGATTGCGAAGCACCGGCATTGGGACCGACTCAACATCGACAGCGTGCCCGCCTAGCGCTAGTCCATTTGCGCTAGACCGTATTGCGAATAGGCGAGGTGAACACCCGCTCCTAGACTTTCCCACGAGGCCTGAACGGCGCGCACTCCCGCGGCGTCGAGCGTTCGCGGCAGCGAGTGCATGGGTCGAGGGGGTTCAATGGCGTGGTTTTCGAGATGGGGATGTACGCATCCGGCGCGTCGCCGTGCCGGTCTCGCCGGCGCGGTCGGCCTGGTGGGTGTCTTGCTTCTGGGCCCCGGCGGTCCTTCAGCCCTGGCGCAACGATCCGCGCCACCACCTTCTGCTCCCGTCGCTGCGGCGGGCGGCCCGAATGCCGAAGCCGCGGCCGACCGGATGGCGCAGGCGCGGCTGGCGGACACCGACACGCTGCTGGCGCTGACCAGCGAAGGCGCGGTGCTCTACGGGCAGGACGCGGTCAAGCTCTCGGGTTATCAATACTGCAGCCAGGCGGTCGCCTTGGCCGAGGCGGGCGAGTTCCGCCAGAGCGTGCGCGCCGCGAGCAAGGCGCTGCACCTGGCCAACGCCACCAGCGACCCGAACCTGCGCGCCGTGGCCAACCGCGACCTGGCGATCGTCTACAGCTACTCGGGCCAGCTCGAAAAGGCCGAGGAGTTCGCGCGCGAAGCGCTGCGCCACACCGCGCGCGACCCCAAGCTGGTGGTCGGTCCGGTGCAGAAGGTGATCGGCGACGTGCGCACGCGGCGCGGCGATTTCGCCGGCGCGGTGCTCAGCTACGACGAGGCACTGGCCAACAGCTCGCCGCGTTACGCACCGCTGGTGCAGGCCTCGCTGGTCAACGCGCTCATCGAATCGGGTGACGCGGCACGCGCACGCCAGGTGCTCGGCGACATGGCCGAGCCGCGCGAGGCGCCGCTGGCTGCGCAGCTCGAGCGCACACGCGCCCGCCTGCTGCTGGCCGAGAACAAGCCGGCCGAGGCGCGCGACAAGTACCGCGCGCTCACCACGCGCCAGGTCGGCACCGACACCGCTTACTACCGGCTCTGGGCCTGGGACGGCGTGGCGCGCAGTGAACTCGCGCTGGGCCAGAAGCAGGCCGCGGCCGACGCCGCGGGCCGCGCGCTGGCCGACGTCGACCAGGTGCGCGCGCGCTTTCGCAGCGAAGAAGTGAAGATGGGCCTGTTCTCCGACCTGCAGTCGGTGTTCGAGCGCGGCGTGGCGGTGTACAGCGAAGCGGGCGATCCGCAGCGTGCCTTCGAGGTCAGCGAGCACAGCCGCTCGCGCGCGCTGCTCGATGCGGTGCGTGGCCGCGCGAAATTCAGCGAGTCGTCGGCCGGCATGGTCGGCGTGGCCGCGCTGCAGCGCGCGCTGGCGGCCGACGAGCGCGTGGTGCAGTACCACGCGCTGCCCGACCGCCTGATGGTCTGGGTCGTGGGGCCGGACGGCATCACCGAGAAACGGATTCCGGTGAAGCGCGACGAGCTCACCGAACTCGTCGAGACCTTCCGCAACTCGATCGTGCGCGGTCGCCGCGCCGCCATCACCAACGCCGACAAGCTGGGTGCCGCGCTGCTCGGGCCGCTGGGCCTGGTGCCGGGGCAGCGCGTGGTGGTGGTGCCGCACGGGCCGCTGCACTACCTGCCGTTCCAGGCGCTGCGCCTGGACGGGCGTTACCTCATCGAGACGCACCCGGTGTCGGTGGCGCCGTCGATCAGCATCGCGGTGCAGCTGGCGCAGCGCACGCCGCGCGTGAACGCGTCGCTCACGGCCTTCGGCAATCCGCGCATCGAGGACAAGTACGACCTGCCCGGCGCCGAGACCGAAGTGAAGCAGCTCGCGCAACTCTTTCCGCGCAACACGGTGTACATGGGCGCGGCGGCCACCAAGACGCAGTTCCGGGACGTGGCCTCGCGATCGCCGCTGATGCACGTGGCGGCGCACGCCGAGGCCGACGAGGTCGATCCGCTGTACTCACGCATCCTGCTGGCCAACGAAGGCGGCAAGCAGAACTTTCTCGAAGCGCACGAGATCCTCGCGCTGCCGATGGACGGCACGGCGCTGGTCACGCTGTCGGCCTGCGAGTCGGGCCTGGGGCGCATCGCACAGGGCGACGAGGTGCTGGGCTTCACGCGCTCGTTCCTCTCGGCCGGCAGCTCCAGCCTCATCGCTTCGCTGTGGCCCGTGTCGGACGACGCCACCGCCGTGCTCATGGGCACGCTCTACGGCGAACTGGCCAAGGGCCGCGACATCCAGAAGGCCATGCAGGCCGGCCAGCTGGCCGTGCTGAAGGACCCCAAGATGTCGCATCCCTTCTTCTGGGCGCCGTTCAACCTGATCGGCAACTGGCGCCTCACCGTGGGAAGCTGACCATGTCTTCGCCACGCTCCCTCTTGCAAAGAAGCACCGCCATGGCCTCTGCGATCCGCCTTCGTCCCCGGCCGACGCCGATCGCCATCGCGGCAACTGCACTCGTCGGTGCCACGCTGTGGGTCGCTATGCCCCGCGCCCATGCGCAGGAAGCCACCGCGCTGCTGCCCACCAAGGACCCGTGCGGCAGCTGCGACCGCCCCGTCGCGCAGGCCACCGGCGCCGTCGCTCCGCAAACCCTGCCCGCGCCACCCCGGCCCGCGGCAGGTGCAGGCAGCTTCAAGCTCACCGACCTGCGCCTGAACGGCGTGAAGGCGCTGAGCAACGAAGAGCTGCAGACCATCACCGCGCCCTACATCGGCCGCGACGTCACGCTCGGCGACCTCGAAGGCCTCGCGCAGGCCATCACCACGCGCTACAAGGAGCGCGGCTACTTTCTCGCGCAGGCCGTGGTGCCGGTGCAGACCGTGCGCGACGGCATCGTCGAGATCAGCATCATCGAAGGCCGGCTCGGCAAGGTCGAGGTGCTGGTGGCGCCCGAGGCGCCGATCAGCGAGGCGCGCGTGCGCGGCTTCCTGGCGGCGCTGCAGCCGGGCGAGGCCGTGAACGCGCCGGCCTACGAGCGCGCCATGCTGCTGCTGTCGGACCAGCCCGGCCTCAAGGTGTCGTCCAGCCTGCAGGAAGGCGCACAGGCGGGCACCACCGACCTGTCGGTCGAGGTCGAGGCCGGCGCGCGCTGGGCCTTCTCGGCCGAGGCCGACAACCACGGCACCAAGGAGGCGGGGCGCTACCGCGTGGGCGGCACGGCGCGCTGGCTCAGCCCCTTCGGCATCGGCGACAACCTCGATGCGCGCCTGCTGCTGTCCAACAGCAACGCGCTGCAGTACGGCCGTGTGTCGTACGAGGCACCGCTGGGCACCAGCGGCCTGCGCGCGGGCATCGGCATCTCGCGCGTGAGCTACGACCTGGGCGGCAAGTTCGTCGACCTCGACGCACGCGGCCGTGCCGACGTGCTCGACGTGTCGCTCAACTACCCGCTGATCCGCCAGCGCCAGCAGAACCTGTTCCTGCGCCTCACGGCCGACGTGAAGGACCTCACCGACGAGCTGCGCGGCGTCGACTTCACCGCGAAGAAGCGCGTGCAGGGCTTCGGCATCGGTTGGGCCTGGGAGCGGCGCGACGAGGTGCTGGGCGGTGGCTACTGGGCCAGCTCGGGCACGCTGTACCACGGCGACCTGTCGATCCGCGACGCGCAGAGCTTCCAGTCCGACCAGCAGTTCGGCGGGCGCCACACCGAAGGCGGCTTCACCAAGCTGAGCTTCCAGGTGTCGCGCCTGCAGGCCATCGTGCCGCGCCACTCGCTGTACTTCTCGGTCGGCGGCCAGTGGGCCAGCAAGAACCTCGACGCGTCCGAAAAGCTCGCGCTCGGCGGCGCGCGCGCGGTGCGTGCTTACCCCTCGGGCGAACTGCTGGTGGACCAGGGCCTGATCGGCACGCTCGAATACCGCTGGGCCGCCACCGACGAGATCACGCCCTACCTGTTCTACGACGCGGCACGCGGAAAGATCGCGCGCCATCCCTCGCCCTTCGACGGCGAGAACTCCCACAGCCTGCGCGGCTACGGCATCGGCCTGAGCTGGTCGCGCCCGGGCAACTTCTCGATCAATGCCACGCTCGCCTGGCGCGCCGGCACACCGCCCGCGCAGACCGACGGCGGCGGGCGCAACCCGCGGCTGTACGTGCAGCTGCAGAAGGCGTTCTGACCATGAAGCCACGCAACTTCCAACCCCGGCATCCGCTGCGCCCGCTGGCGCTTTCGATCGCCTGCATGGGCCTGGCCCCGGCGCTGGCGCAGAGCATCCTGCCGAGCTACCTGCCCGGCCAGTACACGACGCAAGGCGGCGTGAGCGTGGCGGGCTCGACCACGGTCTCGCCGCTGGGCGGGCAGGCGCTGGCGATCTCGCAGTCGTCGCTGCGCGCGATCATCAACTGGAACGCCTTCTCCATCGGCGCCAAGGACGCGGTCAACATCAGCCACACCAACCCGTCGCAGGCGGCTGCCAGCATCCTGCTCAACCGCGTGACGGGCAATGACATCTCGACGATTGCGGGGCAGCTCACGTCGCCCGGGCGCGTGTTCCTCGTGAACCCGAACGGCGTGATGTTCAGCCAAGGCGCGACGGTCAACGTGGGTGGCCTCGTGGCGTCCACGCTGGCACTGAACACCAGCGACGCCGACTTCCTCGCCGCTACCAGCACCAAGCTCGATTTCTTGCGCGACGACAACAAGAGCGCGGTCGTGAGCAACGCCGGCGTGCTCACCGCCACCGGTGGCCCTGTGGTGCTGATGGGCGCGGAGGTGACCAACACCGGCCGCATCGTCGCCGACCGCAGCACCGTGGCACTGGCTTCAGGCCGCAGGATCAGCTTCGACCTGGGCAACGACGGGCTCACCAACCTCGTGGTCGCGGCCGATGCGATGGCCACGAGTGCCAAGGTGGTCAACGCCGCAGGTGCCACCTTGCAGGCCGACGGCGGGCGCGTGATGCTCATCGGCAGCTCCAGCACGGCGGGCCAGCTGGTGGTGAACCAGTCGGGCACGGTGCGCGCGCGCACGCTGGAGAACGTCAACGGAGAGATCGTGCTCGGCGCCGGCAGCAACAACCGCATCGAGATGAACGGCGGCACGCTCGATGCCACCGGCATGGGCGCGGGGCAGCACGGCGGCAGCATCCGCATCGCGGCCGGGCAGGTGCGCATCGAAGGCACGGGCGGCGGCGACCAGCGCGCGGTGATCGACGCCAGCGGGCAGGCCGGCGGCGGCAGCGTGTCGGTGCGCGGCTACGACGTGGCGCTGTCGTCCACCTCGGTGCTGCGCGCCGACGCCACCACGGGCGGCGCCGGCGGCACCGTCACCACGGCCAGCGCCCAGGGCCAGACCCTGGTGGGCGAAGCCGATGCGGCGCCCGAGCGCAATTCACAGCTGCAGGCCTACGGCGAGATGACCGCACGCGGCGCGGGCGACGGCAAAGGCGGTGCGATCTCGAACGAGGCCGATGCGGTGCGCGTGCAGGCCGTGCGCGTGGACGCGGGCGGCGGCGCGCAGGGCGGCGCCAACGGCAGCTGGACGGTGAACGCGAAGCAGTCGGACCTGGGCATCGTCGAGGCCGGCAACGTGCCGGTGTATGACAGCAAACTGCCGGCCTTCACCGGCGGCACCGTGAGTGCCGGCAGCATCGGCGACACGCTGGGCCACGGCACCGACGTGACGCTGGCGAGCGGGCGCACCGGCCTGGGCGCGGGCGTGACCTTTGCGCCCGGTGTGCAGGTCGTCAAGAGCGAGGGCGGTACGGCGCGACTGCGCGTCGATTCGGCCGGCAGCATCGTGATGAACGAGGGCTCGGCCATCACATCGCAGCAAGGCGCGCTGCACGTCGACTTCAACGCCGACGCGACCGGCCGCGTCGCCACCAACGCGAAGAACATCAACAACAGCAGCGGCAACCCTTCTGCGGAGACCGACTATGCCGGCGCCATCGTGCTGACCGGCGCGACCATCACGGCCAACGGCGGCGACGTGCGCTTCTTCGGCCAGGGCGACGCGCAGAACGGCCGCGCCATCGGCGGCATCGTCCCGCTCGGCGGCGACACCGGCGCCTACGTGTGGCGCGACGGCGTGACGCTGGCCGGCAGCCAGGTCACGACCGGCGGCGACGGCCGCGTCACGATGCGCGGCCAGGGCCGCACCTGGATCGACGACCAGAACAACAGCGACTTCATCTTCCGCGGCAGCAACGGCGTGTCGATCACGGGCGGCACGGTCGAAGCGGGCGCCGGCGGCCTGCAGCTCGACGGCCTCGCGGGCTACGGGCGCAGCGGCGTGGCCATCGGCAGCGGCGCGGTGCTGAAGTCGGTGGGCGACATCGGCATCAAGGGCCAGGGCCCGACCTGGACGTCCAACATCGGCGGCGCCGCGGTGGGCGCCAGCACGGCGGTCGTCATCGACGACGCCACCGTGGCCGGCGAGCGCGACGTGCGCATCGAAGGCCAGGGCGCGAATCTCGACGGCCTGCGCACCGACACGGGCTTCGCGGCGGGGAACATGTCGGCCGGCGGCGGCAACGGCGTCGCCATCCGCGGCGCGGTCTCGGCCGGTGCGGGCCGGCGCATCGACGTGATCGGCCACGCGGGCAGCGAAGGCTTCAGCGCCACGCTGGGCAGCCCCGACATCATCATCACGCCGTCCACCACGCCCACCTACGGCGTGGCCGTCACGGCCGATGCCGACCATCCGATGGCGCTGCGCACCGACGGCGGCACCATCGCCATCGACGCCCAGGGCACCGACGTCTCGATGCGCCTGGTCACCTTCATCTCCAGCGTGGGCACCAGCGTCGGCACGCTGGCCTCGGTGGCCAGCGACAGCGGCAAGGGTGGCAGTATCTCGGTGCAAGGGCGCAACGTGCTGATCGACGGCGCCACGAATTCCGACGGCTCGCCCGCGGTGGCGCGCCTGGACGCCGGCGGCGCGACCGGCGGCGGCAGCATCGACATCGCGGCCAGCAACGCCATCGCCCTCGGAAAGAACACGAGCCTCGAAGCCAACGTCGGTGCGGGCACGGGCAACGGCGGCAGTATCAAGGTGGTGGCGACCGAGACGCTGCGCGCCTACGGCCAGCTGTCGGCGCGCGGCGGCACGGCCGGCGGCAACGGCGGACGCATCGAGACCTCGGCCGGGCGCTTCGACCTGCGCGGCGCGCGCGTCGATGCCTCCGCGCCCGCAGGTGCGGCGGGCCAGTGGTTCATCGATCCCTTCGACCTCACCATCAGCCACGGCACGACCGGCGGCACGTTGCCCACCAACCCGTACGACGCGCTCGCCAATTCCACCATCGAGGACGGCGACATCAACACGGCGCTCAACGGCGGCACCAGCGTGCGGATCTCCACCGGAACCGGCACGGGCGGCAGCGGCATCATCACGCTCGAACCCGATGTGGACATCAACTACACCGGCTCGAAGGGCCCGCTCACGCTCCAGCTGGACGCCGCCAGCAGCATCCAGACGCGCGCGCCGGGCACGACCATCCGCGCGACCGGCGGCGACGACCTGAACGTGGTGATGAACGCGGGCGTCAACCCCGACGGCACACCCTCGGGCAACAGCGGCTTCATCGACTTCGCCGGCAACATCCTCACGCAGGGCGGCAGCGTGACGATGAACGCGGTGGGCACGGGCACGCCCGGCAGCGGCTTCATCCGCCTGGACGGCGGGCAGGTCATCACCGACGGCGGCAACGTGTCGCTGCTCAGCGGCCAGCCCGGCGCACCCACCGGCACCGTCGTGGCGCGGGACGTGCAGATCGACACGCGCGTCGGCCAGAGCAACGCGGGCGCCGGAGGCAACGTGCGCATGGAAGGCGGCGACGTGCTGCTGCAGGGCGCGCGCATCGCCACCGCCACCGGCAACGTCGACATCCGCGGCACCTCGACCACCTGGGACAGCGGCGTGGTCATCACCGACGGCCAGACCGGCCCGAGCACCATCAACACCACCAGCGGCAACGTCACGGTGCAGGGCGTGGCGCGACGCCAGGCCTCGTCGACTTTCGCGGCGGCACACGGCGTGCTGATCAACGGCGGCAGCTCCATCACCACCGGCAGCGGCAACATCGCGGTGCGCGGCTACAACTTCAACAACGACCCCTCGGCGCCGGGCGTGACCGAAGACAGCGGTGTGCGGCTGGAGAACGGCGCGCAACTCGTCACCACGGGCGGCGGCAACATCGAGGTCACGGGCCGTTCGCAGAACGGCGGGCGCGGCGTCGTGCTGCAGGCCGGCGGCTCGCCGACCGCGCCGGGCGCGCTGCCCGGCATCCGCAGCAGCGGCAACGTGCTGCTGCGCGCGAGCAACGACGGCAGCGGCGATTCGATCGTCATCGAGGCGCCGGTGGTCGCGGCTGGCACCATCGACCTGCGACCGGGTGGGGTCGACGTCAACATGGTCGCATCGGACGACACGGCCACGCCCATCGTGCTGGGCGGCCCGACGGTCAACGGCTTCTCGGTGTCGGGCGCGGAGTTCGCGCAGCTGTCGGCGCCGACCATCGTCGCGGGCAGCACCACGCACGCGGGCGCCATCACGGTGGCGGGCGCGCTCACGACCCCGGGCGCGCTCACCCTGCAGAACGAAGGCGGTGGCGGGGGCATCGCGCTCAACGCGCCGGTCTCGGCCGCGACGCTGGGGCTGCTGTCGGGCGGCAACGTGAGCCAGTCGGGCGCGGGCACGATCACGGCGGGCACGCTGCTCGCGCGCTCGCGCAACGGCAGCGTCGACCTGCGCAACCCGGGCAACGACGTGGCCACGGTCGGTGGCGGCGCGGCGGGCGGCTTTGCCTACGTGGACGCGAACGCGGTCACCATCGGGCCGGTGTCGGTCACGGGCTTCGATGCGGCGGGCAACCTGCCGCAGGTCACCTCGGCCGACTCGATGGCCGCCAACACCGTGTTCGTGCGCACGCTGAGCGGCGACCTCACGCTGGGCGCGCCGGTCAGCAGCACCAGCGGCACCGACCTCGTGGCCGCGGCGCGCTTCCAGAACCCGGGCGGCTACGGCATCTCGGGCGCGCTGTGGCGCGTGTGGGCCGACACCTGGGTCGGCGAAACGCGCGGCGGCCTGGCCGGCTCGGGCCCGCTGCCCAACTTCTATCACTGCGCCTACCTGGGCCTGTGCACCGTGACCGTGACGCCGGGCGACAACCACTTCATCTACGCGCAGCAGCCGACCGCGACCGTCGTGATCGCCGACGCGTCGCGCACGGTGGGCGCGCCCAACCCGTTCTTCATCTACAGCATCACGGGGCTGATCCTGGGCGACACCGGTGCGGGCTTCAGCGGCTCGATGTTCTCGCCGGCGCTGCCGGGCAGCCCGACGGGCCTGTACCCGATCAACGGCACCTTCACCTCGGCCGAGGGCTACGCGGTGCGCGTGGTGCCGGGCCAGCTGCGCGTGAGCGGCCTGCCGTTGCTGCCGTCGGTGGATGTGGTGCGCGAGCCGCTGACCTCCTACCTGTACGACCGGAACATCGGCCAGGCGCCGATCTGCCTGGCCACCGGTCCGCTGGACGGCGACCGCGCGCAGCAGGGCGCCGACGTGCTGGCGCGCGAATGGTCGCGCGTGCGCTCGCGGCCCAACCTGCTGAGCTGCGTGAACACCGAGCGGCGCAACGGCTGTTCGGACTTTTAAGAAGGTGTGAACGAACCCGGCATGTCCGCTCATCCCGCCCAGACACGCCCCTTCGGCGTTGCAAATGCTCGCCATAGCCCAAGCTATGGCTGCGCTTTGCGCCTTGAGGGGACGCGCCTGGACGGGCTGCTCGGCCACGCCGGATTCATTCACACCTTCTGAGAAAGCAGTGTCAGCGCGGCGCGTGATCGCGGGCCGTGAGCACGAAGAGCTGCGCCATCAGGTCCGCGAGCAGCCGCAGCTGCGGGTCGTCGGTGAGCGGGGCGTGACGCCACGGTGCGACGTGAGCTTCGAGGCCGTCGAGCGGCCCGGCGAAGAACAGGCGCCGCAGCGCACCGCCGAGCACGTCGTGCGCCGCCGATTCCGCGGGGCTGCCGAGGGTGCTGTCGGCATGGCTGCCCCATGCCGGCGTGGCGAGGAAGGGCGAGAGCACCACGCCTTGCAGGCGGCCATCGCGCAGGAAGCTGCCCAGCGTCAGGTCGTAGGGTTGCAGTGGGTCGCTCGCGAGCGCCTCTTGCAGCAGTGCGGGCAGCACGCGCAGGCCCTTCGGCGTGACGACGTAGGCGACTGCGCCCCAGTTGTAGAGCGTGCGGGCATCGAGGAAGTCGATGCCCGACAGCGCATGGCGCGGCGCGCCGCTTCCTTGCGGCGGCAGGCGCCGTTGCAGGCTGTGCCAGAGCGCGAGCAGGTGCTGCGTCGAAGTCACAGGTTGGCATTCGAGGAACGCGATGTCGCAGCCTTCGGCTTCCAGTTGCGCGAGCGCGCCGCTGCGCAGCACGGCCGGCAGGGCCTCGCTGAGCTGCGCGTCGTCTTCGAGCACCAGCAGCGCTTCGTCGGGGTTCGCGCGGGTGAGGGCTTCGGTGTGCGAGAGAAAGCAGGCGCGTTCGCCGGGCGTGATCGGTGCGCTGCCGGGCGCGAGTGCCTGCGCATCGATGGCGGCCAGGCGGCGCACCTGCGTCAGCCCGAGCTGCTGCAACTGCGCGTCCATCGCGGCGCGGCGCTCGGTGCTTCGCTCGAGGTTGATGTAGCAGCCTTGCATGGGCATCTCCGGTGCGTCATCGCTGAAGGAGCGATGCAGTGAACATCATGGCGTCGGAAGGTCGAGAGGCTGACACGAACCGGCCGTGGCTCAGCGTCGTGCTGCCTTTCTACCGCAAGCTGGCCGAATTCGAACGCGTGCTGCCGATGAATGCGGGGTATTGGGCGCGGCCCGGCATCGAGGTGGTGGTCGCGCTCGACGAGGCCGGCGAGGAAGCCGGCGTGCTGGCGCTGGTCGAACGCTTTCCGCAGATCCGCTGGAAGGTGCTCGTGAACGACGTCGCACATGTATGGCGCCCGCCCTGCAAGGCCATCAACGCCGGCGTGCGCGGCAGCGCGGGGCGCTTCGTGCTGGTCCATTCGCCCGAGTCCGCCTACGTGGGCGATGCGCCGGCCCTGTTGCTGCACGCTGCGATGGGGCACGCGCGCGGCGTGGCGGTGGGCCGCGTCGGCTTTGCGCGCTTCGACGAACTCACCGACACGTTCGACACCGTCTTCGCGCGCCAGGTGCCGCCCGAGCTGCTGCTGCAGACCTTCTACGGCTCGCTGTGCTGCGCGCGCGAAGCCTTCGATGCGGTGCACGGCTACGACGAATCGTTCGAAGAATGGGGCGGCGACGACGACAACCTGCGCGTGCGCCTGGAGATGGCGGGCTGGCAGTTGCTGGCCTGCCCGGACGCGCACCTGCTGCACCTGTCGGACGAGACGCGCACGGGTGGCGAGCAGTTCGACCGCGACATCGACTGGCTCAAATGCACGCCGCACGAGGCGCGTGCAGGCGATGCCGGCTGGGGGCGCGATTTCGAGCGCATCGCACGCGACGACAGCGCGAGCGCATGGCCTGCCGAAGCGCCGGACTGGCCGGCCGCCGCACCCGTGGTGCCGATGGGTTCGCGCCGCCAGTGCGAGGTCTGCGCGCGCCTGTTGCACCACGAGCCCAGTGCCTTTCATTGCCCACGGTGCGCGCCCCCGCCGATTGCACCGCGTCTCACGTCGCGGCTGCGCATCGTCTGCGTGCTGCAGCTGCGCAACGAGGCGCGCTGTCTGCCGGGTTGCCTCGACCACCTGCGCGGCCACGTGGACGGCATCGTCGCGCTCGACGACGGTTCGACCGACGGCACCGCCGAGATCCTGCGGCGCGAACCGATGCTGCTGGAGCTGCTGTCGAACCCACCGTGCGCCGACAGCACGCACGTCTGGCACGAGAACGAAAACAAGCGCCGCCTGCTCGAAGCCGCGCGCCGCCACGGTGCGGGTTGGGTGCTGGTGTGCGATGCCGACGAGCGCTACGAACAGCTGTTCCTTCGCCACCTGCACGCGACCGTCGATTCGCTGCCGGACAACCAGCTCGCCAGCCTGTCGCTCGTGTCCTGCGAACTCTGGAATTCGCCCGACACCTGGCGCAGCGACGGCCCGTGGGGCCGCAAGTCGCGCGCGCGGCTGTTCCGTTTGCCGCAGCAGATCTCGTTCGAATTGAGCTCGGAACTGCACGGCCCCTGGCTGCCCGACGATGCGCAGCGCCACGGCCTGATGTTCTACAGCCGCTACCGGCTCTACCACCTGAAGAGCATCCGGCACGCCGACCGCGTGGCGCGGCGCGACCTCTACACGCGGCTCGATCCGGCGCGGCAGTTCCAGGCCATCGGCTACGACTACCTCGCGCAAGAAGGGCCGGGGCTGCAGCTGAGGCGCATCGAGTCGGACCGCGACTACGACCGCAACACCTTGCCGCTGGACCTGCAAGCGGCTCAGTCGCCCAGCCCCAGCGTTCTCGCAAAGTCGCCGCGGTAGGTGCGCAGGCCCTGGTGCGACAGCTGCGAGCGTGTGTCGACGTGCACGCGCCCGCCGATCGACTGCCAGCGGCGGCAGAAGCCGTAGTCCTCGCTGAGGTAGCGCCCGTTGTTCGGTTCGGCGAACACGTCGAAGAAGCGGTAGTGCGGGCGCGCCGCGACGACCGGGTCGTCCATGCGGTCGGGCGTGTAGCGCAGCTCGGGCAGCGCCTGCGCCATCTGCTCGAGCACGCGGCGCGCGATCAGCATGAAGCCGGTGGGCGCGTCCAGCACTTCGAGAAAACCGTCGGCGTCCACGCGCGCGCCCGCATCGTTCACGTTGACCGGAAACGCCGCATGCAGCGCCTCGAAATCGGCGCGCGTGGCGCCGGCCGGCAGCGGCGCGCGCAGGCCGCCTTCGGGCCAGCCGTCGCTCTTGTGCGGGTACACGCCGGCCACCACGTCGCGGCCCGCACCCAGCAACCGCAGCGCGGCCTCGGGCTCGAAGCCGATGTCGGCGTCGATCCAGAACAGGTGCGTCCAGCGCGGGTCGGCCAGGAACTCGGCGGCCAGCCGGTTGCGCGCGCGCGTGACGAGGCTGTCGCCGTCCAGAAAGCGCGTCTGCATCGCGAAGCCGTGGGTCCACGCGAGGTTGACCAGGCCGAGCAGGCTGCGCACGCACTCGGTGCCGACCGCGCCGCCGTGGCAGGGCGTGGCGACGAAGGGGCGGACGTCTTTCAGGTCGATGGCGGTGGGCATGCGTGGTCAGGCGCCGGGCGCGTGGCGCCGCGTGGTGAGCAGTGCGCGCAGCTTGGCCGGCGCCACCGGTTTGGTCAACAGCGTCACGCCGCCGTGGCGCAGCCGCTGCAGCACCTCGGGCCCGGTGGCGCCCGACACCAGCACGGCGAGCGCATCGGGCTGCAGGCGGCGGGCGGCATCGATCACTTCCACGCCGTCGGCGTCGCCGGCCAGTTGCAGGTCGCACAGCACGGCGTCGTAGACGATGTCGCCGGTGCCCAGCCGCGCCAGCGCCTCGGCGCCGGTGGTGACGCATTCGACCTCGCACCCCCATTGCGTCAGCAGCGCGTGCGTGCCGTCGAGGATGGCGGGGTCGTCGTCCACCACCAGGCAGCGCAGGCCCGCCAGCGGCGCGGGCGCGACCGGGACGGGCTCGGGCGGCGCCACGTCGGCCATGCGCGCGGGCGCCAGCGTGAACGCGAAGGTGCTGCCGGCCTGCAGCGCCGAGCGCACGGTGATGCGGGTGCCCAGCAGGGTGGCGATGCGCGCGCAGATCGCCAGCCCCAGGCCGAAGCCGCGGCGGCGGTCGCGCTCGGTGTTCGCCACCTGGTAGAACTCTTCGAAGATGCGGCCCTGGTGGATGGGGGCGATGCCCACGCCGTTGTCGCGCACCTCGATGCGCACGCCGGCCCGGCTGCGCCGCGCGGCCACCAGCACGGTGCCGCCCTCGGGTGCGTGGCGCAGCGCGTTGGCCACCAGGTTGCCGACGATGCGCTGCACCATGGCCGCGTCGCTGCGCACCGCCAGCCCGCGGTCGCGCCAGTGCAGCCGCACCTGCGCGGCGCTGGCGGCGGGGGCGTGCTGCGCGTCGAGCTGGTCGAACAACGCGGCCAGCGAGACGCGCGTGATGGCGGGCGTGAGCACCTGCGCGTCCAGGCGCGAGATTTCCAGCAGGTCGTCCAGCAGCACGCCCATGAAGCCGGTGCTCTCCTGCAGCCGCAGCACGGCGGGGCGCTGCGCCTCGGTGGCGCTGGGCAGCAGGCCGTCGATGAAGAGGCCCATGGCATGCAGCGGCTGGCGCAGGTCGTGGCTCGCGGCGGCGAGAAAGCGCGCGCGCGACAGCGCCGCCTGCTCGGCCTCGGCCATGCGCTGCAGCGCGACGGCGGTGGCCTCGCGCACGCGCTCTTCGCTCACCTGGCGGTTGTATTGCAGGCGCTCGGCGAGGCGGTCGATGTCGTGCGCGAGCACGGCCAGCTCGTGCGTGCCGCGCGTGCCGCCTTCGACCACGTCGCAGCGCACCTCGAAGTGGCCGGCCTCCAGTGCCGCCACCGTGCGCGACACGCGCCGCAGCGGCCGTGCCACCGTGCGCGCCATGTGGCGCACCGAGGCCCACGCCGCCAGCAGGGCGACCAGCGCGATGCCGATGCCGGCGATGAGCGAGCGGCTGCGCTCGTGCGTGTAGGCGGTGGTGTCGCGGAAGGTCTGCACCAGCCCGATGGGCGTGTCGCCCGCCGTGGTGGAGCCGGCCGGCGCGAAGGCGCTGGCGCGCGAGGCTTCGCGCAAGGTGACGGGCGCGCTGAACATGCGCAGCTGCGCGAGCGATTCGTTCTTCGGCCCGGCCGTGACGTACACGCCGGCGCTGTTGCTGATCTCCACGCGCGTCACCTGCCCGCCGCGCAGCGCCGCCGAGGCCACGTTCTGCAGCGCCGGCAGGTCGCCCGCGTAGAGGCTCAGGTCGGACATCGCCGCGACCTGCTTCGCCACGGCCTGGCCTTCGGCGTCGAAGGCTGCTTCGAGCGTCTGCAGCCGGTTGTGCGTGAACCAGCCGGTGAGCGCCAGCGCCACCGCGGCGCAGGGCACGACGCCCAGGCGGAACAGGTCACGCTGCAGGTTGCCGCGCACCACCAGCGACGTGGTGGCCGGTGGGGGAGGGGGCGATGGGGATTCGGTCGCCGTGACCGCGCCCGCCGCCGTCGGGCGGGACAGCGGGCTCGGGGGGACCGGCGTGGTGCTCATCGCGGGGCTGCGAGTCGTTCGGTGAGCTCCCGTTCCTCCGGCGGACGCAGGCCGAGCCCGCGTGCCACGGTCGCGTTGATCCGCACGGTGGCCGGCGTGGCCGCCTCCACCAACGGGCCGCTGCCGGTGCTGCCGGCGCTGGCCACCTTCTGTCCGAGCTGGCGCGCCTGCTGGGCCAGCTGGCCGGGCGTGGAGACCGCCGCCGCCAGGCCGCCCGAGCGCACCAGCCCTTCACTGGCGCCGAACACCGGCAGGCCCGCGCCGGCGCCGGCATGCAGCACCGAGAGCGTGGCGGCCTGGCTGTCGCCGATGAGGTCGGGCAGCACCATGAGGGCGTCGCTGCGCGGCACGAGGGCGCGCAGCGCGGCGGCCAGCGAGCGCGCGTCGGGCGCGATCTCGACCTGCAGGTCCCAGGGCGGGTTGGCCCCCTGTGCGGCACGCTGCAGCTCGCGCACCAGCGGTTCGGATTCGGGCGTGGCGATAACGCCCAGGCGGCGCTTCTGCGGCAGCACGGCGTTCACCAGCGCGAGCTGGTCGGCCATGGCCGGGTCGCGCAGCAGCACGCCCACGCGCCGGTCGCCGCGCCGCAAGGCGACGGGGCTGGCGGCTTTCAGGGTCTCGTAGTCGAGCCGGCTCAGCATCGCGAGCACGAGCGGCTCGGCGCTGGGCCGCTCGAGCGCAGCGCGCGCGGCGGCGGTGCCCACCGCCACGGTGAGGCCCGCATCGCTCGCGGTGCGCAGGCTGCGGGTGCGCACACCGGCGTTGGCCGCGGGTTCGGTGTCGGTGCCAGTGGGTTCCGCAGCCGCCGTGGCCGTGCCCGGCCCGATGCGCACCAGCTCGAACTTGCCGGAGGCCGCCTGGTCGGTGCGCAGCTGCTGCACGAACTCCGCCGACGCGGCCTGGTCGTCGCCGACCAGCACCGTCAGCGTGGCCGCCGATGCACCGCGCGGCGCCGCGGCGAGGCACAGCACGAGGCCGCAGGCCAGCAGGGCGTGGACAGCACGGTGCACTCTTCCGAAGAAAAGCGGAATGGGGAGGTTCTCAGCGACGGACATGGACTGCTTTGTGCAGCGAGAGGCAATGACCCAATGTAAAGACGCGCCCTGTTTCCCGCGATAAGGCAGAGGGCTTATGTCCGCGCATGCGACGGCCCGCACCTGTGAGGAAGATCACAGTGCGGCGGCTGCTTGGTCTATGCCTGACGGTCTACCCGGGCCCCTACCCCGAGGTCAGGGCTGTCAGAGGCCTGCCGCGATCATCAGCGCGGCGGTGCGCTGTGCCTGGATCGCCTGGCGCAGCACGCGCGGCGACACCGGCTTGTAGAGCACGGCGATGCCGGCGGCGGCCACCTCGCGCAGGCGGTCGGGCTTGGTCTCGCCGGTGACCAGCAGGCGCGCGGTGCCGGCGCCGATGCCGTTCGGGTGGCGCTCGAGCGCGGCGATCACATCGAGGCCGTTGTCGCCGCCCTGCAGCAGCAGGTCGCTCACGACCACGTCGGGCGGCGTGTCCCAGCCGTCGGCCAGCGCCAGCGCTTCGGCGCGGGTCTGCGCGGCCAGCACCGTGGCGCCCCAGTTGCCGAGCACCACGCTCAGGCCTTCGAGGATCGTGCGCTCGTCGTCGATGACGAGGATGCGCAGGTCCGCCAGGCTTGCGCCGTTGTCGTCGGCGGCGGTGACCACCGTGGGCGCCGGTGCCACCGGCGCCGGCAGCGCGGCGGGCGCGGCGCGCACCTGCACGCGCACGCAGGTGCCCTTGTGCAGGCGCGAGCTGAGCTCGACGCGCGTGTTCAGCAGCTCGGCCAGCCGCTGCACCGTGGCCAGCCCCAGGCCCATGCCGCGCGCGCCGCCGGGCGCGTTGCTGCGGCTGGCCGGCTCGACCTGGTAGAACTCCTCGAACACCCGCGCCTGGTGCTGCGCGGCAATGCCCACGCCGGTGTCGACCACGTCGATGCGCACGCCCTTGCCGCGTGCGCGCGCACCGATCAGCACGCCGCCCTCGACCGTGTGGCGCAGCGAGTTCGACACCAGGTTGTTCAGGATGCGCGAGAGCATCACGTAGTCGCAGCGCACCCACAGCTCGGTCTTGCGCACCACCAGCCGCAGGCCCTGCTGCTCGGCCACGGGGCGGAAGTTGCGGCTGATCTCGTCGAACAGCCGGTCCAGCGGAAAGTCGGCCCACTGCGGCTGCAGCACGCCGGCGTCGAGCTGCGACAGGTTCAGCAGCTCCGAGAACAGCCGGTCGAGTGAATCCACGCATTCGCGGATGTGGCCGATGCGCTGCAGCTTCACCGGGTCGGTCTCGCCGTTGGCCAGCCCGTCGGAGAACAGCGTGAGCGCGTGCAGCGGCTGGCGCAGGTCGTGGCTGGCGGCGGCCAGCAGCCGCGTCTTGGCCTGGCTGGCCACCTCGAGCAGCTGGTTCTTGCGCGCCAGCTCGGCCGTGGCCTCGTTGATGCGGCTTTGCAGCAGCCGGTGGCTTTCGGCGAGCGCGCGCGCCGCCTGGTTGAAGCCGTGCTGCAGGTGGCGCACCTCGGAGGTGCCTTCGATCGCCACGCTGGCGGCCTCGCCCGCGCCGAGCCGGTCGACCGCCTCGCCCAGTGCGCGGATCGGCTCGCTGATACGGCGCGCCGCCCACCAGCCCGCCAGCCCCACGCCCAGCAGGCTCACGGCCAGCACCAGCGCCACGTTGAGCCAGACTGCGCGGCGCGCGCTCTGCACCGCGTCCAGCCCGATCTCGACCATCACCTTGCCGTTGTGCCGGCCGTCGTCGCTGACGATCGGCACCACCACCTGCAGGCCCTCGCCGCGGCGGCGGTCGACGGTTTCGGAGTTGGCGACGATCTCGCCGTCCTCGGTCCAGATCTGCACCTGCTGCACGTGCGGCTGGTAGGTGCCCGTCTGCGCGGTGCGCGCCAGCGCGCGGCGGTCCATGCGCGACAGCGGGGCCTGCGCCACCGTGGCCACCTGCAGCGCCACCGTCTGCGCATTGGCGCGCATCAGCTCGGTCAGGTTGCCCAGGTGCTGGCGCGTGAGCACCGCGATGGCCACCAGCGTGGCCGCCGTGGCCGGCAGCAACGCCAGCAGGATCAGCTGCTGGGCGAAGGTGAGGCGGGCCAGCCCGCGCAGGAGGCGGAAGTTCAAGTTCATGAAGGCCTTGAGCACATGGGGGGCGAGCTTAGGGCCGCGGCCCGGAACAGGGAAGAGCGGAAAACAGCACGAAAAACGGCGGCATTTGCGATGTAATGGCGTCCGCGTTGCCCATGCCAGACCCCGCCGGTTCGCCGCGGGCCCTTGTCTTCCGGTGTCCCCATGCAGGCTTTCTTGCGTCGTTTCGGCAAATTCCTCCAGACCAGCCGCCGTGCGGCCCTGGCCTTTGCCGTGGGGCTGCCGCTGCTGGCTGCAGCCCAGGCGCCGGCCCCCGCAGCGGACGCACCGGTGCGCTTCGGCATCCTGCCGCTGGGCGGTGCCTTCGAGTCGCGCAGCGACTGGGACCCGCTGCTGGCCGAACTCAGCCGCGCCATCCAGCGGCCGGTGAGCGTGCTGTCCGTCAATTCGTACGAAGCGCTGGAGCAGGCCATCCAGCGCGGCGAAGTCGACATGGCGTTCCTCTCGGGAAAGATGGCGCTCGACGCCGTGACCCAGCAGCGCATGAAAGTCGTGGCCCAGGTCGTGCGGCACGACGGCCTGCCCGGCTACCGCGGGTTGTTGCTCACGCGCAAGGCGCCGCCTTTCAACACGTTGAAGGAATTGATCGACCAGCCCGAGCGCTGGCGCCTGGCGCGCGGCGAGCGGCAGTCGGTGTCGGGCTTCATCGTGCCGCAGCTGCAGTTCTTCTTGCCGAACCACATCGTCATGGAGACGCGCTTCCTGAGCGAGATGGTCGGCACCCACCAGGCCAATGCGCTGGCCGTGGCCAACAACGAGGCCGACGTGGCCACCAACAACTCGGCCGATTTCGAGCGCTTCAAGCTGCGCTTTCCGGCCGAGGCGCAGCGGCTGCAGGTGCTGTGGGAGTCGGAGCTGATCCCGCACGCGCAGATCGTCGTGCGTCGCGAGTACGCGCCCGAACTGCGCCAGCGCGTGCAGGCCTTCCTGGTTGCCTACGGCCGCGGCAAGGGAGCACGCGGCGACGCCGAACGCGTGGTGCTCAAGTCGCTGCACGACCTGGCGGGCTTCGTCGCTGCCGACAACAGCTCGCTGCTGCCCGCCGCCAAGCTCGCCTACCAGCTCGCGATGCAGAACGCGAAGACCGCGCAGTGGGTCAACGACGCGGCGCGGCAGGCGCGGCTGCAGCGGCTGGAGAACGGCTACGCCGACCAGTTGGCTGTCTTGAAGGATGTGAGCCCTTGAACCGCCGCACGATGCTCGCGCTGGCCGTGTCGTCGCTGATGGCGCCATGGCCGGCGGGCGCGCAGCCTGCGCCGACGCCCTCCGCCAAAGGCCCGCTGGTGATCAAGGAAGTGCGCTTCGGCGTGCTGCCGCTGGGCGGCACCGTCGAGTCGCGCGCCTTGTGGACGCCGCTCATGGCCGACATGAGCCGCGCACTGGGCTTGCCCGTCAGCGCGTACTCGGTGCCGTCATACGAAGAGCTCGACCGTGCCATCGGCCGCGACGAGATCGACATGGCCTTTCTCTCGGCCAAGATGGCGCTCGACGCCGTCATGCAGCGGCGCATGAAAGTGGTGGCACAGATCGCGCGGCGCGACGGCATGCCCGAGCACCGTGCCGTGCTGCTCGCGCGCAAGACCGGGCCGCTCAACACGCTCGAAGGCCTGCTGACCCAGCCCGAACGCTGGCGGCTCGCGCGCGGCGACAGCCGCTCGGTCACCGGCTTCATCGTGCCGCAGAGCCAGCTCTTCCTGCCGAACCAGATCGAGATGGAAACGCGCTTTCGCAGCGAGTTCGTCGGCACGCACCAAGCGACCGCGTTGGCCGTGGCCAACGGCGACGCCGACGTGGCCACCAACAACACCACCGACCTCGAGCGCTTTCGCCAGCAGTTCCCGGTCGAAGCCGCGCGGCTGCAGGTGATCTGGGAATCCGAGCCACCGCCCGGCGCGCCGATGGTGGTGCGTCGCGACTACCCGCCCGAGTTCCAGGCGAAGCTGCAGGCCTTCCTGATCGGCTACGGCAAGGGCAAGGGTCCGCGCGCCGACGCCGAGCGCGAGGTGCTGAAGAACCTGCGCGCGGCGTACGGCTACGTCGCGGCGGACGACAGCGCGCTGCTGGCGGAAGCGAAGCTGGAATACCAGCTGGGGCGCCAGCGCGCGTTGTCGGCGGCGTGGGTCAACGATGCGGCGCGGGAGCAGCGGCTGCAGCGGATCGAGAAGGCGTATGCGGCGCAGGTGGAGGCGCTCAAGGCGTCGAGCGCATCCCGCTGAGGCACGGCCCGCGCAGGCCGTGCCCATGACAAATCACTCGCTTTGCGCGGGTATCTGAACGCAGGTCGCGGCGGGCGACCATTGTTGTCAATGCAAACGCGTGGTGGCTTCCACACTGCGCGACCTCTTTCCGTGTGAAGGCTGCTGTCGAAGACGTTTTTGTGGGCGGCTTCGTGCGTTGTGCGCTGCTCGTCGGGGAGAGGACGGGGCGAGAGCCCGCATCTGACAACGACGATCTCTATCAGGAAGGCAGTCACGCAATGAAGACCTACAAGATATTCAAGGACCCCCTCGGCAATGTGCAGGCCGTCAAGGACGGGTGGTGTTGGCCGGGTTTTTTCTTCGGGGCGTTCTGGGCCCTTTTCCATCGGATGTGGTGGGTGGGGCTGGGCCTATTGGGCGTGGCGACGCTCATCGTCGTTGGAGAAGACGCCATCGGAACGGCGGCCACGGATGGATTGCTCAACGTGTTGATTGCCGCCGAAAATTGACCCAGCTAACGCAGTAATTTCCGTCTAAGACTGACCCACGTAAAACCCTACCCTGCTCATTTTTAAAGCAGGGGATCCTAGGAGTGATAGACGTGGCGACATTGAGTGTCATCAGACGCTGGGCCCTGCGTGAGCAGATGTCCATTCGCGAGATTGCAAGGCGTACAGGCCTGTCTCGCAACACCGTAAAGAAGTACCTGCGAGCCGGCGATGAAGAGCCGCGCTACGCCAAGCGGGCGAGTTCAAGCAAGCTCGATCCCTATGCCGAGAAGCTCGCGACCTGGCTCGCGATCGAGGCAACCAAATCGCGCAAACAGCGGCGCAATCTGCGGCAGATCCACACAACGGCACTTTCCGGCCGCATCCCGCCAGTGCACCCAACCCACGCCCGGCCCCGCATCTACTCCCTTCGCCGTACCCCTCCCGCCCCACCTAGGCCATTAGCTAGGCCTTAAGGCGGATTTGCCTCCCGCCCCCCGCGCCGGAAACTTCGTGTTTCTTCTTACTTCCCGGCACCCTTGCCGTAGACGGAGTGCGGATGAGTTGGCGAACCAAAGTGGTCTGGAGCGAGGGGATGCTGTTGCAGCCTCAGCACCTGCAGCAAAGCGAGCGCCATGCCGATCATGCGCGGCATGTGCTGTTGCGCACCACCACGCCCTACGCCTGGGGATTCGCCGAGGTCGAAATCGACGCGGCTGCGCTCACGCTGGGCAAGCTGGCGCTGGTGCGGGCGGTGGGCATCTTCGGCGACGGCACGGTGTTCGACATGCCGGCGGTCGATCCGTTGCCCGAACCCATCGACATTCCGGCGTCCATGCGCGACGAGGCCGTGGTGCTGGCGCTGCCGCTGCGCCGCGCCGGGGCGCGCGAGGCCGACGCTGAAGAATACGAAGAGCTGGTGCGCCACCGCGTGCTGGAGTCGGACGTGCCCGACTCCAACACGGCCGGCGAGCGCACCGCGATGCTGCAACTCGGCCAGCTGCACACGCGCCTGATGCGCGCCAGCGAAGCCACCGACGCCTGGGCGACCTTGGGCGTGGCCCGCGTGGTCGAGCGCCGGGTCGACAACCAGGTGCAGCTCGACCGCGGCATGCTGCCGCCGCTGCTCGACGTGGCCGGCCATGCGGTGATCCGCGCCTGGCTCGACGAGCTGCTGGGCCTGCTGCGTCAGCGCGGCGAGGCACTGGCGGGCCGCATGACGCAAGGCGGCACCGGCGGCGTGGCCGAGATCGCCGACTTCATGCTGCTGCAGGCCGTGAACCGCAACGAGGCGATCTTTGCGCACCTGGCCAAGAGCGCGATGCTGCACCCGCAGCATTTCTTCGAACACGCGCTCGGGCTGGCTGGCGACCTTGCGAGTTTTCGCGACACGCGGCGCGTGACGCGCTTCGGGCCCTACATCCATGACGACCTGGCGCTGAGCTTTCGCCCGGTGATGGACGACCTGCGCCGCAGCCTGTCGATGGTGTTCGAGCAGTCGGCCATTCGCATCGAGCTGCACGACCGCAAGCACGGCGTGCGCGTGGCGATGGTCACCGACGTGGAGCTGCAGCGCAAGGCGACCTTCGTGCTCGCGGTGAACGCGAACATGCCGAGCGAGGCGCTGCGCGCGCGCTTCCCCACGCAGGTGAAGATCGGCCCGGTCGAGCGCATCCGCGACCTCGTGAACCTCGCGCTGCCGGGCGTCACGCTGACGCCGATGCCGGTGGCGCCGCGCCAGATTCCCTTCCACACGGGCGCCAACTACTTTGAACTCGAAACGCGCAACAGCGACCTGTGGCGCCAGCTCGAGCAATCGGGCGGCATCGCGATGCACATCGCGGGCGATTTCCCCGGCTTGGACCTCGCGTTCTGGGCCATTCGTTCCTAGCCGCCTGTGGCTGACGGAAACGGAACATCACCATGAGCACCCCTCCCGACCCCTTTGCCGCCTTCGAGTCCGAGCGCACGGTCATCAAGCCCAAGCCGCGCACGCCGGGCGGCGCGCCGCCGGCTGCTGCGCCCGCGCCGTTCTTCGGCGGCGCCGATCCGACGCCCGTGGCCGAGGTGGGTGAGATCGGTCTGCTCAATCCGCTGGTCTCCGCCGCGGGCAAGCTGCTGGTGCTGATCGGCAAGCTGCGCAACCTCGCGCAGCCGCCCAACGTGCCGGCGCTGCGCGCGTCCACCGCCGACGCGGTGAACCAGTTCGACGCCGCGGCGCGCCGCGCGGGCGTGGGCAACGAGTCGGTGCTGGCCGCGCGCTATGTGCTGTGCACCGCGCTCGACGAAGCCGTGGCCAACACGCCCTGGGGCGTGCAGGCCGGTTGGAACAAGCAGAGCCTGCTGGTGCAGTTCCACAACGAGACCTGGGGCGGCGAAAAGGTGTTCCAGCTGCTGGCCAAGCTCGCGCAGGACGTGCCCACGCACCGCCAGTTGCTCGAGCTGATCTACAGCGTGCTCGCGCTCGGTTTCGAGGGCCGCTACCGCGTGGTCGACAACGGCCGTGCGCAGCTCGACTCGGTGCGCCAGCGCCTGGCCGACCTGATCGCCAAAGACCGCCCCGCTGTCGAGCCCGAGCTGTCGCCGCACTGGCGCGGGCAGGGTGCGGGCACCGTGCGGCTGCGCGAGTCGTTGCCGCTGTGGGTGTTCGCGGCCGGCTTCGCGTTGCTGCTGGCACTCGCGTGGTTCGGCCTGCGGCTCACGCTCAATCACCGCTCGGACACCACCTACGCGGCCGTGTCGAGCCTGCGCGTGCCCAACATCCAGATCGCGCCGCCCGCCGCACCGGCCAAGTCGCCGCGGCTCGCGCGCTTCCTGGAACCCGAGATCAAGCAGGGCCTGGTCACCGTGACCGACGAGGCCGACCGCAGCGTGGTGCGCCTGCGCGGCGATTCGTTCTTCGGCTCGGGCAGTGCCGAGCCGATGGCGGCCTCGCTGCCGGTGCTGCGCCGCATCGGCCAGGCGCTGGCCGAGGTGAAGGGCGAGGTGCTCATCACCGGCCACTCCGACAACCAGCCGATCCGCTCGCTGCGCTACCCGTCGAACTGGCACCTGTCGGCCGCGCGCGCCGACGCGGTGAAGGGCGCGCTGTCCACGCTGGTCGAGCCCGCGCGCATGCGCTCCGACGGCAAGGCCGACGCCGAGCCCGTGGTGGCCAACGACACGCCGGCCAACCGCGCGCGCAACCGCCGCGTCGACATCGTGCTGCTGACCGAACCCGAGCGTGTGGCTGCTGCTGCACCGGCCGCTCCCGTTCCAGGAGCGACGAAATGATCAAGAAAATCTTCGGCTTCCTGTTCAGCCCGCTGCTGCTGACGCTGCTCGCGCTGATCGTCGTCGCGCTGCTGATCTGGTGGATCGGCCCGCTGGTGAAGATCGGTTCGCTCGCGCCACTCGAAGGCGAGATGACGCGCGCCATCGTCATCGGCGTGATCGTGCTCATCGTGGTGCTGCGCGCGCTGTACCGCCGCTGGCGCGCGCGCCGTGCGAGCCAGCACCTGACCGACGGCTTGATGAAAGCGCCGGCCGCCGCCAAGGCCGGCGCGCCGGTCGACGGCGAGCAGAAGATCCTCGACACGCGCTTCAGCGAAGCCGTCGCCACGCTCAAGCAGATGCGCCTGCATGCCGCCGGCAAGAAGCCGGGCTGGCGCGACTGGCTGTCGATCTCGGGCGGCAGCTACCTGTACGACCTGCCGTGGTACGTCTTCATCGGCGCACCGGGCGCGGGCAAGACCACGGCGCTCGTCAACTCCGGCCTCTCGTTCCCGCTGGCCGAGAAGTTCGGCCCCGGCGCCATCCGCGGCGTGGGTGGCACGCGCAACTGCGACTGGTGGTTCACCGACGAGGCCGTGCTCATCGACACGGCCGGGCGCTACACCACGCAGGACAGCCACCAGTCGGAAGACAAGAGCGCCTGGGAAGGCTTCCTCGGGCTGCTGAAGAAGGCGCGCCCGCGCCGTCCGCTCAACGGCGTTTTCCTCACCGTGAGCGTGGGCGACCTGCTGAGCCAGGGCCCCGAGGCGCGCACGCAGCTCGCGGCCTCGATCCGTGCGCGCCTGCTCGAACTCGACAGCAAGCTCACCACGCGCCTGCCGGTGTACGTGCTCGTCACCAAGAGCGACCTGCTCTACGGCTTCACCGACTACTTCGACGACCTCGGCAAGGAGCAGCGCGCGCAGGTCTTCGGCTTCACGCTGCCGGCGGACGAGGACGTGCAGCGCGAAGAGAAGGCCCTGTCGACCGCCTTCAACCGCGAGTTCGGCCTGCTGCACAACCGCATCAACGACGGCCTCATCGCACGCATGCAGCGCGAGACCGACGGCACGCGCCGCGCGGCGATCTTCGGTTTTCCGGCGCAGTTCGGCTCGGTCGGCCCGTTGCTCTCTGATCTGCTCGAACAGGTGTTCACTGGCTCGCGCTTTGCGCAGCCGCCGTGGGTGCGCGGCGTGTACTTCACCAGCGGCACGCAGGAGGGCAGCCCGATCGACCGCGTGATGGGCAGCCTGGCGCGCAGCTTCGGCATCGAGCGCGCCATGCTCGCGCCGCAGAAGTCCAGCGGGCGCAGCTACTTCCTCACCGCGCTGCTGCGCGAGGTGGTGTTCCCCGAGCAGCGCCTCGCGGGCGCCGACGTGAAGCTGGAGCGCCGCCGCAACACGCTGCGCCTGGCGGGCGTGGCCGCGATGACGCTGCTCACCGTCGGCCTGCTCGCGGCCTGGGGCTACAGCACCTGGCAGAACCACAACTACCTGAAGTCGGTCGAGGCCCGCGTCGAGCCCGCGCAGAAAACGCTGGCCGCGCTGCCGACGCGCGTGCAGAACCTGGTCGAGGTCGCGCCCGTGCTGCAGGGCCTGCGCGACATCTGGAAGACGCCCGACAACCGCCAGGGCGACGAGCCGCTGTCGATGACGCTGGGCCTGTACCAGGGCGACAAGCTCGATGCCGCCGCCATGCTCACGCACCAGCGCGCGCTCAACGACGCCTTCCTGCCGCAGATCGCCAAGCGCATCGAGGACCAGCTGCGCACCGCGCAGAAGGACAACCTCGAGTTCACGTATGAGGCCCTCAAGAGCTACCTGATGCTCTACCAGCCCGAGCGCTTCGACCCCGAGGCGCTGAAGGCCTGGATCACGCTCGACTGGGCGCGCAACCTCGATCGCGGCATTCCCGAAGACCAGCGCAAGGCGCTCGAAGACCAGCTCGACGTGCTCATCGCCCAGGGCCCGCCGCGCTCGCCGCTGAAGATGGACGAAAACCTGGTGCGCAGCGTGCGCGCCGTGCTCGCGAGCTACCCGCTGGAGCAGCGCGTGTTCAGCCGCCTCAAGCGCCAGCGTGCCACCAAGGACATCCCGGGCTTCAGCGTGGCGCAGGCCACCGGTCCGTCGGGCCCGCTCGTGTTCGAGCGCATCAGCGGCAAGCCGCTGAGCGAGGGCGTGCCGGGCATGTTCACCTACGACGGGTACCACAAGCGCTTCCAGAACGAGGTCGTGGTGCTCACCGGCCTGCTCGCCGCCGAAGACCCGTGGGTGCTGGGCCAGGACCGCAACGCCAGCGAACGCCTGCGCGACGCCGCTGCGTTGGGCGCGCTCACCGACCGCGTGCGCCGCCTGTACCTCGAGGAGTACGTCAAGCAGTGGGAGGCGCTGCTGGCCGATGTGCGGCTGATCCGTGTCAGCGGCCTGGAGAAGAACATCGAGACCGCGCGGATTCTCTCGGGCGTCGATTCGCCGCTCGCGAACTTCCTGCGCGCGGTGGTCAAGCAGACCACGCTGATTCCCGCGGCCGACGCCAACAAGGACGTCGTCAGCAAGGCCACCGAGACCGTGCGCAACACGCGCAAGGGCCTGGAAGACCTGTTCGGCAGCGACCCCGGCAAGCAGGTGGCGCCGGGCAAGCGCATCGAGAGCATCGTGGACGACCGCTTCGAGTCGCTGCGCCGCCTGGTCACCGCGGGCGGCCCGAACCAGCCCGCACCGATCGACGATGCGCTCAAGCTCTTCAACGAGGTGTACGTGTACCTCAACGCCGTCGACACGGCCGTGAAGGGCCGCACCTCGCCGCCGCCGGGCGACGTGGCCGGCAAGCTCAAGTCGGACGCGGGCCGCCTGCCCGAGCCGGTGCGCAGCATGATCGAGAACCTGAGCCAGACCGGCGCCGCGCAGGCGCAGGTGGCCGAGCGCGGCAACCTGAGCCAGGACCTGCGCCCCGTGACCGAGTTCTGCAACCGCGCCATCGCGGGCCGCTACCCGTTCGTGCAAAGCAGCAAGCGCGACGTGCTGCCCGAAGACTTCGGCCAGATGTTCGGCGCCGGCGGCCTGATGGACGACTTCTTCCAGAAGCGCCTGGCCGCGCTGGTCGACACCAGCACCCGGCCGTGGCGCTACAAGCCCGTGGCCGAGCGCGGCGCGATCACCACGCAGGCGCTGGCGCAGTTCGAGCGCGCGGCGCGCATCAAGGACATCTTCTTCCGCGGTGGTGGGCGCGGGCCGTCGATGCGGCTGGACTTCAAGCCGGTGGAGATGGACGCGGGCATCACGCAGTTCATCCTCGACGTGGATGGGCAACTGGTGAAGTACGCGCACGGGCCGGTGGTGCCGATGGCGGTGCAGTGGCCGGGGCCGAAGGGGAGCAACCAGGTGCGCGTTCAGGTGAGTCCGCCGTCGACGACGGGGAGTTCGGGGTCGGCGATGGATGGGCCTTGGGCTTTGTTCCGTACCTTGGACGACGGGCAACTCGAAGCTGGGGATGCGCCGGAGAAGTTCTTCATCACGTTCCAGGTGGGGGCGCGGAAGACGCGGTTCGAGGTGACTACGAACAGCGTGCAGCATCCGATTCGGTTGAAGGAGTTGCGGGAGTTTTCTTGTCCGGAGGGGTTGTGAGCTTGGCCTCTTCTTCGCTCTTCGTTTCCGACGAACTTCCCGGCTGGTTCGGGAAGTTGCCGGGGATGGGGGACTTTGCGCATCGGCGGTTGCCGGAGGCGTTTCGCTCTGTCTGGGACCCGTGGTTGCAGCGCGGGCTGGCACGGCTGCGGGATCGGCATGCGGATTGGACTGCTCACTACCTGGAGGCGCCTGTTTGGTGCTTTGCGGTGGGGGCTCAGGTGGTGGGGGAACGGGGGTGGATGGGGGTGTTGATGCCTTCGGTGGATGGGGTGGGGCGGTACTTTCCGTTCACCCTCGCTGTTGAATTGGATGAGAGCGCTTCTTCCGATGTCTTGAATGGGGCCGCGTTGGCTGCTGCGCTTCGGTGGTGGGCGTTGGGGACGCAGGCCGTGTTGGAAGGGCTTGAAGGGGATTTGGATGCGCTGCGGTTTGATGCGGCGTTGAGTCGGTTGTTTGTGGGGGGGGCTGCTGAGCCTTCCGCTGAGGATCGGTCGCTTGAGTTGCCGCTGGCGGGGACCTCGCTTTGGATGGAGACGCCTGGCTTGGAAGGCGGGGTTCGGATGTTGGCTACGGGGCTTCCTCGGGATGTGCAGTTCGACGCTTTGTTTCTCGGGGGTGGGGAATGAGGTGCCTGCTTTCTTTTGGGTTCCGAGGCCGGGTCTCGCCCCGGCGGGCGACTCACTTTCTTTTGCTTCGCCAAAAGAAAGTAAGCAAAGAAAAGGCGA
>NZ_JBYTBC010000017.1:0-77231 GCF_058788795.1 Variovorax sp. FW301-JW7 | reverse complement strand
TGAAGCCTTCAGGCTCACAAAGCGGGTGGGTCAGTATTCGACGGAAATCTAGGGTCAGAGATTGGCGGAATCCAACACCGACGTCGAAGCCTCGTCTGCGACCGGCAGCAATCGCTGGCATTGCGGAATTTCAGGACGAGAGTACGTCTGGCCCGTGCGAACCCCGAACGCCTCTCGGTTCTTCAACCACGGATGCGTTGGGCGGCCAAACCCAGAGCCGCAAATGAAAGCGCCAAGGGCTTCAGATCGCAAGGATCGAGCATCAAGACACTTTCGCTGACCGCCGCCCACTTTCGGTCTGAGCCCACGCCGCATCGCAAGCCCGCTCCAGCTCCGGCAGCCGGTACGTCTGGCACGCAGTCCGATAGAACAACGCTTGCCGCTCGGACGGCGACAGCGCTTGCGTCGCGAGCTTGAAGGCGTTCCACAGCTGCACATATGTACACGACTGCTTGTCTACGGGGAAGTTGCTTTCCAGCATGCATCGCCCGGGGCCGAACGCCTCCAGACAGACGTCGATCAGCGGTTGCCAGGCTTGCAGCAGCGCCCGGGTCTGGGCAGGCCTATCGCCCGATTCGAACCCGAATCCGAAGATCGGCATGCCCATTCCGCCGACCTTGACGCGCACGTTGGGGCGAGTAGCCAGCGCCCGCAGATCGCGCTCCCAGTCCTTTCGGACGGTGGCTTGTTGCGAACGAAAGCCGAGCACGCCCACCGGCATTCCGACATGGTTCAGCACGATGGGCGTGCGGGGAAACGCGTCCGCCAGTGCGGCCAGCTCGCGCAGCTGGGTGTGATAGATCAGCGCGTCGAAGCTGAGGCTGTCCCGGTCCAGCAGCGCAAAGCCGCGCCGAAAGTTGCTGTCGCCCAGGATGTTCTGCGGCGCATTGGGGATGAACTTGCTCAGTTCGCTGTCATGGCGCGTCGCGTAGAAACGCACGCCGCGCAGGCGGTCCTTGCCTGCGGCCACGTGAGCTTTCAGTACGTCGTCGAGCGTGTCTCCCAAGACCAGGTCCACGTCCGAGACGATGCCTGCGGCGAGGCGGCAGGGGCCTTGTGGTGTGGACAAGGGCGTGGCGCTCAGGGCTGCAATGCGTTCGACCTCGCCTACCGAGCGCATGTGCTCTGGCCCTTCCTTGCGCCAGCCGGCGCCGTACGCGGCAACGTACATGGTGCCGACGATCCTGTGGCCCGATGACAGGTCGCTCTCCATGTCCTCGCGGCGGTAGTAGAGCTTGTCGGCGCTGGTGCCGAACAGGTGGTGGTGGGCATCCACGATAGGCAGGCCCGGTTCGCGCGCGGGCTCGCTGCTGCCTGTGCCATGCCACTCCAGCAATTCGCGGGTCGGACGGTGCTGGTTGCCGCGATAGGGCACCGGGGCCGGCCCGGGCTTGGTTTCGGCCAGGGCGGGATTGCCGAGGGCGGTGTCGCTCAAGGCGAGCGCCGCCGCAGAGAGAAACATTCGTCGGCTGGGGTGGCCCAAGGGATTGCGCACAGAGAGTCTCCTTTCGTTATCGGGGCATGGCCAGCGGGTGAAGGAAGGGGGCTGGCGCCCATCTGCGCGGCAGTCTAGGGAGGGGCTTTGTCGTGCGTCCATGGCGATATTCAGGAGCCGGCGTTCAGGTTCTGCGAATGCCGAACGGCAGAGGCGGCGCAGCGGATGTCTGCAACCGGCTTTCACGCACGCGGCCTGCACAAAAACCGCATTGACACCCCGGCCCTCGAAAATCTACATTTGCGTATCGCAAATACGACCTATGGTTCGCATATATGAACACACTAGAGACAGCAGACGCCGGCATCACCAAGGAGCTGGCCTTGGGCAAGTTCACCGACAAGATGCTCGCCGACATGCGCGCATTGATCGGCACCGATCTGCGCACCGAGTCGTGCCTGAACAATGAGTACGCCACTCGCTTGGCGGTCATGCGGTTCTGCGAGGGCATTGGTGACGACAACCCGCTGTGGACCAATGCCGCCTACGCCAAGGACGGCCCGCATGGCACGCTGGTCGCGCCGCCCAGCTTCATCTTTGCCTGCCTGGGATCGGTGCAGGTGGGGTGGCCCGGTCTGGGCGGCTTTCATGCCGAGACCAAGATGACCTTCGGCGAGCCCATCCGTGTGGGCGAGAAGATCACGGCCAAGGTGACGTTCGACGGTTTCGACGGCCCGATCGCCGACAGTAATTTCGGCGGCCGGCGCATCAAGGACTACCTGCGCCAGGAATACCGCAACGATGAGGGCGACCTCAAGGCCACCTTCATCTGCTCGCGCATGCGCTTCGAGCGTGGCGAGATGCAGGCGCGCCGCGAGAGCCGCGCGATCGAGGTGCCTCACCCCTGGAAGGACGAAGAGATCGCTGCGATCGAGGAGCAGATCCTTGCGGAGCGGCCACGTGGTGCAACCCCGCGCTACTGGGACGACGTGCAGGTCGGCGACGAGATGGATGTCATCACCAAGGGGCCGCTGGGCCTGACCGACTTTATCGCGTTCATCGCCGCCGGCGCGGCGCCGATCCCCCGGGTGGCTGCGCATGCGGTGGCGCTCAAGCGCTACCACAAGCACCCCAAGTGGGCTTTCCGTGACCCCAAGACCCACGCGCTGGAACCCGTGTATTCGGTGCACTACAACGACTACGCGGCGCAGTTGCAGGGCGCGCAGATCGCCTACGACGTGGGCATCCAGCGCACCTGCTGGCAGATCCATTCGCTCACCAACTGGATGGGCGACACGGGACGGCTCAAGGCGCTGACGGGACAGTACCGCGCCCACGTCTATCTAGGCGACGTAGTGCGCCTCGGTGGCCGCATCGACGCGAAGGAAGTCGATGCCGACGGCCAGCACGTGGTGAAGCTCACGACCTGGGCCACGAACCAGCGCGGCCAGCAGGTGATGCCCGGAACGGCGGTGGTGGCGCTGCCCAAGCGCGCGGCGGCCTGAGCGAACGGGTCCTTCCACGAACGAAGCAAGAACCGAGATGACCATGACCACATCCAGCGAGACCTCATTCGCGAGTGCGCAGGGCGAAATGCACCATTTGGCGGCGTCCGCCGAACCGGCACGCGAGGAGGGGGCTCGGGCACCGGACGACGCGTCGCTGCCTCTCAGCGGGGTGCGCGTTCTCGACCTGACACGTTACCTCTCGGGGCCCTACGCGACGTTGTTGCTCGCGGAGATGGGCGCGGAGGTCATCAAGGTCGAAGTGCCCGAGGCCGGCGACGACACGCGCCACATCGCGCCGCTCCAGGGTGACGTGAGCTTCTATCACTCCACCATCAACCGGAGCAAGGCGTCGGTGGAGCTCGATCTGAAGTCCGAGGAGGGCCGAAGGCTCGTTCACGCGATGGTGGCGGATTGCGACGTCTTCATTCAGAACTTCCGTACCGGCGTCGCCGAGCGACTCGGGTTCGGCTATGACGTGGTGTCCAAGCTCAACCCGAAGGTGGTCTATTGCTCGATCTCCGGTTTCGGGGGAACGGGCCCCGAAAGCCGGCGGGCCGCCTTCGACCTGATCGTGCAGGCGGAGTCCGGCGTGATGAGCCTGAACGGCGAGGGCGACAGCCCACCGAGCAAGCTAGGCCTTCCGGTGGCCGACCTGTCGTCCGGTATGTTCGCGGCGCACGGCATCCTTGCCGCACTGGTGAGGCGATCGCGCACTGGCAAGGGCGGGCTCGTCGAAGTCAGCATGATGAGTTCGTTGCTCTCGCTCTCCGTTTACAACGCCACCCGCTATTTCGTGACCGGCGAGACGCCCAAGCGGATGGGGTCGCGCCATCCGGGCGTGGTGCCGTACGGCCAGTACGCGGCGTCCGATGGCAACGTGCTGCTTTCCACCTTCAGCGACGGCTCGTGGAAGAAGATCGTCGACGCCATGGACCGGCCCGATCTTGCGGAAGACGCGCGATTCGCGACCGCGGCTTCCCGTGTCGTTCACCGGGACGTGTGCGACGCCGTGCTCAGCGAGGTGTTCGCCGGATTCACCTCCGAGGACGTCGTGAAGCGGCTGGACAAGGCCGGCATTCCCTGCGGCGTGGTTCGCAGCCTGGGCGAAGCGCTGGAAATGGAGGCCGCAAGCGGCTCGGGTTCGATCACCGACGTCGAGTACCCGGGCACGGTCGGCTCGATTCGCAGTGTGCGGATACCCATCAAGTTCGACGGCGAGTGGTGCCCCGCCCAGCCTGCGCCGGCACTCGGCCAGAACAACGCGATCCTGGATCGCTACAAGAAATCCTGAACATGCACTGAGAGGGCGTGCGCATGCGGGGGCCAGGTGTTGGCCGCCAGCATGGAGCAGAGCGTGTGCGCCCGTCGCACCCACACGGAGACATCGATGACATCGACAACAACAATGCCATGGGGCAAGGAAATCGCGACCGAAGTGATCGGTGGCGTTCCGTTCCGGATGTACACGGATCGCCCACGCCGGGTCGAGCAACTGCTTGGCTTCGCGGGCCGCTGGAGCGCGCGGCCCCACCTTATCCAGGGCGAACGCGTCCTCTCGTTCGAGGATCTGCACCGCGGTGCGGTGGCCAAGGCGCGTGAACTCACCGACCTGGGCATTCGCCAGGGTGACCGCATCTTCATCCTCGGCTGGAACAGTCCGGAGTGGGTCATCAACTTCTGGGCCTGCGTTCTGGCGGGCGCCGTGCCTGTGCTCGCGAATGCCTGGTGGAGCGAGGTGGAGATCGGCAATGGCCTGGCGGCCCTGCAGCCTGCCATGACGCTGGCCGACGACCGGTGCGCGGCGCGCGTGCCTGCGGGTTCACGTCGGGGCCCCTGGGGCATCGACACCACAGGTGCGCAGGGGGGTGATGACGCGACCAATGCGGACGGCGAGCGCAGCGAGGAAGACACCGCGCTCATCATCTTCACTTCGGGCACATCGGGCCGACCCAAGGCGGTGGTGCTGTCGCACCGCGCGCTGCTGGCACGCCTGCAGATGACCTTGCACATCACGCGAAAGTTGCCGCACCAGATCGACGAGACGGCGCGCGACGTGACGCTGATCACGGGGCCGCTGTTCCATGTGGGCGGCATGCAGACCCTCATGCGGGCAGTGATCGTTGGCGACACCCTGGTTCTGTCGGAAGGCCGCTATGACCCCGCCGAAGTGCTCGCATCCATCGAGCGAAACAAGGTCAAGCGCTGGAATGCCGTGCCGACGATGGTCTTGCGGCTGCTGGATCATCCCGACGTGTCGCGCAGGGATCTGGGCAGCCTGAAGTCAATCAGCATTGGCGGTGCGCCGGTGCATGCGGAACTGATGCAGCGCATCCGCACCCAGCTGCCCAGCGTCAGCCCGAGGATTCCCACGGGCTACGGCCTGACGGAAAACGGGGGGCAGGCCACCGCCGCGGCGGGCTCGGAGGCCCTCGAAGAACTGGGCTCCGCGGGCAAGCCACTGCCCTGTGTCGAGGTCCGCTTTCTTGCTCACCCCGACCTGCCCGACGGGGAGATCTTGTTGCGTTCCCCCACGCAGATGTCCGGCTTCTTCGGGCTCGACGAATCGCCGATCGATGCCGAGGGGTGGCTTCACACGGGCGATCTGGGCCGACTCGACGACAAGGGCAATCTCTGGATCACCGGCCGCTGCAAGGACATGATCATCCGCGGCGGCGAGAACATCGCGCCGGCGGCGATCGAGCGGGCGCTCATGGCCATTCCCGGTGTCGCAGAGACCGTCGTGTTCGGCGTGCCGCACCGCGACCTAGGCGAGGAAGTCATGGCGGTCGTCGTGACGGAGGCTGAACTCACGCAGCAGCAGCTGCAAGAGCAGTTGCGCGGCCAGATCGCCTCGTTCGCGGTGCCCAGCCGCTGGCGCATCCAGCGTGAGCCGCTGGCGACGAACCACACCGGCAAGGTGGACAAGGCGGCCATCAGCGCCCAAGTCCGCGCCGAACTGCACAACGAGGCCTCATCGACATGATCATGCAGAACTTTCAACACGTCACGCCGCCATTGCGCCTGTTCCATGGGCCCGACAGCCTGACGCACCTGGGTCGCGAGCTCGACCGCATCCGCAGCCAGCGGGCGGTGATCGTCTGTGGCGACTGGTTGGCCAAGGGGCCGCTGTTCGAGCGCATCAGCGCAGCGCTGGGCCCGCGATGCGCTGGCGTCTACGGCGAGGTGCTCGGGCACAGCCCGGTGGCGTCGGTCGAAGACGCTGCGGCGTTGCTGCGTCGCCTGGAGGCCGACGCCATCATCGCCGTGGGGGGCGGTTCTGCCATCGTCACCGCACGTGCGGCCGGCATTCTCGCCGCGGAAGACAAGCCGGTGTCTGAGCTGTGCACCGTGACCGAAGCCGACGGCAGCCTGCGCAGCCCGCGGCTGTCGGCGCCCAAACTGCCGCAGTTCATCGTGCCGACCACGCCGACGACCGCCACGGTCAAGGCCGGCAGCGCGGTGTTCGAGCCGGCCAGCGGACAGCGCTTGGCGATGTTCGACCCCAAGACCCGCGCGCAGTCGGTTTTCATCGACCCCGAGATGATTCTGTCGGCGCCGCGCGGCCTGGTCGCCACGGCCAGCATCAACACCTTGTCGATGGCTATCGAGGGCCTGACCTCACACTCGCAGGACGCGCTGGCTCATGGAGCGCTGATGCATGCGCTGCGGCTGCTGGGCCAGCACCTGACGCACGCCACGCATGAAGACGACGCAGCCGTGCGCGGCCAGCTTGTGCTGGCGGCCATCCTGTGCGGTCAGGGCACGGACCACACGGCCGCGGGCATCACGACCGTGCTGGGCCATGCGATCGGCGCGCGACATGACATTGAGAACGGCACCGTGAACGCCATCGTTCTGCCGCACGTGCTGCGCTTCAATGCCGAAGCGGCTGCGGCCGGCATGACTGACGTGGCGGCGGCGCTCGACCTGCCGCGTTCCGGGGCACGGGCCAATGCGCAGCGGGTCATCGAAAAGGTCTCGTCGCTCTTCGAGGACCTCGGGGTGCCGCGCCGCCTGCGCGATGTGAACGTGCCTCGCGAGGCGCTGCCCGACATCGCCGCGCATGCGATGGGCGACTGGTTCCTGCGTGGCAACCCGAGGCCGGTGCGCAGCGCCGACGAACTGCAACAGATTTTGGAAGAGGCATGGTGAACAAGATGATCGAACGCAACAAGATTTACATCGACGGCGAGTGGGTGCCCTCTTCGGGCCGTGAAGTGCTGGCCGTCATCAATCCGGCGACGGAAGAGCTGGTGGCCACCGTGCCGCGCGGCACGGCGGAAGACGTCGATCGCGCGGTGCAGGCCGCGGTTCGTGCGTTCCCGGCATGGTCCCGCACACCGGTGGACGAACGCATCGCGATCTTCAGCAAGCTGGCGCGCATGACCGAGGCGCGTTCGGACGAGATCACGCAGACCTTGGTGAGTGAACTGGGCTATCCCATCACCGCGCTTCGCAGATCGCAGACGCTGGGCGCGGTGGAAGAGCTCGACATCATTGCCGAGTCGCTGGCCGAGATCAATTGGATCGAAAACGTGGGCAACACCAACGTGTGGCGTGAACCTTCCGGCGTGGTCGGTGCGATCACGGCGTGGAACGCGCCGCTGCGCTCCGTGATCTCGAAGGCGGGTGCGGCCATTGCCGCAGGGTGCACCGTCGTGCTCAAGCCTTCCGAGGTCGCGCCACTGACGGCCTTCATCTTCGCGGAGTTGTGCGCGCAAGCCGGCCTGCCGCGCGGCGTGTTCAACCTGGTCTGCGGCAATGGACCGGAGGTAGGAGAGCCCATTGCGGCACACCCGCTGGTCGACATGGTGTCGGTGACCGGCTCGGTGCGCTCGGGGCGCCGTGTGATGGAAGTGGCTGCCGAATCGGTCAAGCGTGTGCACCTCGAACTCGGCGGCAAGTCGCCCAACATCATCCTGGCCGATTCAGACTTCGAGCGCGCGGTCGCCGACGGCATCGAGGACGCCTTGCGCAACACCGGTCAGGTGTGCGGTGGCCTGACGCGCATGCTGGTGCCGCGCGAGCGCTTGCAGGAAGCGGAGGAACTGGCGGTACGCAAGGCGCAAAGCTATGTGCTTGGTGATCCGCTGGACGCGTCGACCACGCTGGGGCCCGTCTCCTCATCAGCCGCGCGTGATCGCGTACGCGGCTACATCCGCTCGGCCCAGGAGGAGGGCGTGCGCATGCTGACGGGCGGAGCGGAGGCTCCCGAGGGATTGCCGCGCGGCTGGTATGTGCAGCCGACCATCTTCTCGGGTGACAACCACAGCCGCATCGCCCGTGAAGAAATCTTCGGCCCCGTCGTGGTGATCATTCCTTTCGACGACGAGGAAGACGCGATCCGCATCGCCAACGACTCGCAGTACGGACTGGCGGGCGGCGTCTGGTGCCGCGACCCCGATCGTGCGCGACGCATCGCGGCCCGGCTGCGTGTCGGCCGCGTGCGCATCAACGGCGCACCGTTGGACAAGCGGGGCACCCACGGCGGATTCAAGCTCTCGGGCGTGGGTCGTGAATGGGGCCGCTTCGGCATCGAGGAGTTCATGGAATACAAGTCCGTCATCGGTTGATCCGACGCGGCGATCTGGAAAGAGCAAGGAGACAAAAATGGACAAACGCAGCTTCATCAAGACACTGGGCCTGGCGCTTGCGCTGCCTCAGGGTGCGGCCTGGTCCCAGCCCAAGGGACGCCCGGTGCGCGTGGTGGTCCCGCTGCCGGCCGGGAGTTCGAACGACTATGCGACGCGCGTGCTGCTGAACCTCGTGGGCGGCATCAATGGGCAGAACTATTTCGTCGACAACAAGCCCGGCGGCAACGGCGGCATCGGCACGCTGGACGTGGTGCGATCCGCCCCGGACGGTCTCACGCTGCTGTGCGGCTCGAACTCGCCGCTGGCGGCCAACGTGGCGTTCGTCAAGAACATGGGCTACGACCCCCGCAAGGACCTGACCCCCATTGCCGGTGTGAGCCTGACGAACCACGTGCTGATGGTCAAGTCGGATTCGCCGATCCGTACCTTTGCAGAATTCATTGCGCATGCCAAGACGCGCCCCGGCAAGGTCAGCGTCGGGTACTCGACCACGGCGGTGCAAACGCAGATCGCCACGATGAACCATCTGGCCGGCCTTCAGTTGCTGCCGATCCCGTATCGGGGGAGCCCCGCGACCATCACCGATGTGATTGGCGGCAACCTGGACGCCACGTTGACCGACCCGGGTAATGCCCAGGCCCAAGTGAAAGCCGGGCAGTTGCGGGCGCTGGCTGTCACGTCGCTCAAGCGCAATCCGACCACGCCGGACTGGCCAGCGATTTCGGAGACGCTCCCCGGCTTCGACTTTCCTTCATGGAACGCGATCGTCGGTCCTGCCGGCATGTCCAGCGAGCTGGTCTCACGGCTCAGCGCGGTCGTCATGCAGGTGCAAAAACAGAAAGAGCTGATCGACAAGTACGCCAACCATGGCACGACACCCCTGGTGATGGGCCCCGGTGATCTCAAGGCATTCATCGACTCCGAGACCACGCGTTGGGTCCGGCTGGCGCGCGAAGCCAAGATCCAGCCCGAGTGATGCGCAACCTTTCGGCCAACCCCTTGTCGACAGGGAGCTTGCAGTGATCATCTCCAAGGCACGTTGTGCCTGCGGCCCCGACCAGCCCTTCGTCCCCACCACGATCGAGCGGCGCGACCCCGGGCCGCGGGACGTGTTGATCGACATCGCCTTTGCCGGCATCTGCCATTCGGACGTCGAGCACGCGCGCAGCCTGCGCGGCAAGACCCTTTACCCGATCGTGCCCGGCCACGAGATGGCCGGCACCGTCGCGGCCGTTGGCACCGAAGTCACGCGGCTGCGGGTCGGCGACCGTGTCGGCGTCGGGAACATGGTCAACGCCTGCGGAACGTGCGAGAACTGCCAAGCAGGGCTGGAGCAATACTGCAGCGGCGGCCGCACGCTGGCCTACAACGCGATCGACCGCGACGGCAAGCCGACCTACGGCGGCTACAGCCAGAACGTGGTGGTCGACGAGCGCTTCGTCGTGCGGATTCCCGAAGCCATCGCGCTGCAGAACGCCGCGCCGCTGCTGTGCGCCGGCATCACCATGTATTCGCCGCTGCGCCACTGGCGCGCCGGGCCGGGCAAGCGCGTGGCCGTCATCGGCTTCGGCGGGCTGGGCCACGTGGGCGTGCAGATGGCCCGGGCAATGGGCGCACACACCACGGTGCTCGACCTGTCGCCGGCCAAGGGCGAGGACGCCTCGCGCCTCGGCGCCGATGCTTACCGGCTCAGCACCGATCCGCAGACCTTCACCGATCTCGACAGCGCGTTCGATCTCATCATCTCGACGGTGCCCATCCATGACCAGTTGGACCGCTACCTGGGCCTGCTGGCGCGCGATGGCGTCTACGTCAACCTGGCCGTGCCCGCCAAGCCCTTGCAAGTCTCCGCCGCGGTCTTGCTGACCAACCGGCGCTCCATCGCAGGCACGCGCAGCGGCGGCATGACCGAGACGCAGGAGATGCTGGATTTCTGCGCTGCCCACGGCATTGGCGCCGAGGTGGAGGTCATCGATGCAGACGGCATCGACGATGCCTACCGCCGGCTGCTGGCCGGCGATGTCCGTTTTCGTTTCGTGATCGACAACAGCACACTTTGAGAGACACCATGTCCGAATTCCTGGTCTACGAACAAGAGGGTCATATCGTCACGCTGACGATGAACCAACCCGAGCAGCGCAACCCGCTGACTGGCAACACCGCCATCCCGGAGTTCCTGGCGGCCATCGAGCGCATCCACGACGACCGCAGTGTCCGCTGCGTCATCCTCACGGCGAACGGTCCTTCGTTCAGCTCGGGCGGCGATGTGCGTCAGATGAAGCGACAGGCTTCCGCCGAGGTCACCGAGATGGACATCCGGCAGGAATACCGCCGAGGCATCCAGCGGCTGACGCTGTCGCTGTTCAATCTCGAGGTGCCGGTAATCGCCGCGGTCAACGGGCACGCCATCGGCGCAGGGCTCGACCTGGCCTGCATGTGCGACATCCGTATCGCGTCGGAGAAGGCGAAGTTCGCCGAGAGCTTCATCAAGCTGGGGATCATTCCGGGCGACGGCGGTGCATGGCTGCTGCCACGCATCGTGGGCATGTCGCGCGCGGCCGAGCTCGCGTTCACCGGCGACATCATCGACGCGCGGCAGGCACTCGAATGGAACCTCGTCTCTCGGGTGGTCGAGGCCGACCAGCTGCTGCCGGCAGCACGTGATATGGCGGGGCGCATCGCACAGAACGCGGCCCATGGCGTGCGACTGACCAAGCGCCTGATGCGCGAGGCCATTCATTCGCGTCTGGACACGGTACTCGAGCTCTCGGCGGTGTTCCAGGCGGTCTGCCACAAGACACCAGACCACACCGAAGCCGTGGATGCATTCCTCGAGAAGCGCGCGCCGAAGTTCAGCTGAGCTACAGTGGCCGAGCCATGAACGATCAGCATCCGACCCGCGAAGAAGAGCTTCATTTCCGCCGCATCGACATGCGTGCCTGGCGCCGCAGCGATGGCCTGTTCGAACTCGAAGGCCGGGTGACCGATCGCAAGCCGCACGACTTCGAACCCTGGCGCGGCGGTCAACGTGTGCCGGCAGGCGAGCCCATCCACGACATGGGCGTGCGGCTCGTGTACGACACCGACCTGCAGATCCACGCGGTGGAGACCTTCACCGAAGCGTCGCCCTACGCCGAATGCCCTGAGGGCGGACAGGCGCTGCAATCCCTCAAGGGCCTGCGCATGGCCAGTGGCTGGAGCAAGGAAGTGCGCAGCCGGCTGGGCGGTGCGCGCAGCTGCACGCACCTGATGGAGCTGCTGATTCCGATGGCGACCACGGCTTTCCAGTCGCTGAGCCAGGTCAACCGGGGACGCGCAGACCGGGTGGACGCCACGGGTCGGCCGCTCAAGATCGACAGTTGCTACGCGTACGGCGAAGCACGCGAGCTGGTGCGCGTGCACTGGCCGCAGTTCCATCGCCCGCATTCGAAAGAACCCCGATAGACACCACGGGTTCGCGGGGGAAAATGGGTTGATGATTGACCTTGTGCAGCTACGCACCTTTGTCGCCGTGGCGGAGGAGCAGCATCTCACCCGCGCCGCCGAGCGCTTGCATGTCAGCCAGTCGGCCGCCAGCGCGCACGTGCGCGCGATCGAAGACAACCTCGGCATGCAACTCTTCGTGCGGACCAACCGCAGCCTGGAGCTCACGCGTGCCGGACAGTTGCTGCTGCGCCAGGCCAAGGTGCTGCTCAATGGCGCGGCGGAGTTCACGTCCTTTGCGCGTGACATGCGTGGAAAGACCGAAGGCAATCTGATCATCGGTGCCAGCAGCGACCCACTGTCCAGCCGCATCGGGCTGGTGGTGGCGGGCTTGCGCCAGAAGCACCCGATGATTACGGTGGACGTCTGCGCCCGCGCTTCCGCGGGCACGCGCCAGGCGCTCAAGACCAGCGAGTTCGACATCGGCATGCTGCTCGGCCGGCCCGTCGACGCCGGCTTCACCTACTACCAGCTCGCCACCATCAACTTCCTGGTGGCGGGCCCCGTCGCCTGGAAGGACAAGATCGAGAGCGCCGACCTTGCGGCGCTGGCGGAGCTTCCCTGGATCACGCCGAGCGATACCAACCTGGCTTACTCGTTCATGTTGGAGCGGTTGTTCGGGGAAAAAGGGCTTGAGCTCAACAGCGTGGTCCGCTTCGACAACGCTGCGCTCGGTCGCTCGCTCGTGCAGGCGGGCGTGGGCATGCTGCTGATGCGCGAGGAGTACGCCCTGGAGGGCGTGCGCGAGGGGCATCTCGCCTTGTCGCCAATCGCGCGTACCGAGTATCCGCAGTTCATTGCACATCTGGCCAGCCGGGGCAACGACCCCTTGATCCGCGCGTTCATCGACGCCGCGAGCGAGGCCTGGCCCGACATGAAGCAGATGGCGCCGCTCGCCCGCAGCTGAACGTGCGAGCTGGCAGCGCCGGCTGCATCGTGGACGGCTACAGCATCTCGACACTGACACGTTCGACGGTGGCGCCTGCACCCAGCACGACCGCCGCCAGTGCCTGCGCCTGGGGCATCAGTGTTTCGGCATAGAAGAGGGCTGTGGTGATCTTCGCGGCGTGAAAGACTGGGTCCTCGGATTCGCAAGACAGAGCCGCCAACATGGCGCGCGCCATCTGCCAGCCACACAGCACGACGCCGGCCAGCCGCAGGTAAGGCACGGCCCCCGCATACACGACGGCGGGATGCGTGCCGCCGTGGCCCACCACGAACTCGATTGCCGATTCGAAGGCCTGCCGGCCTGCCCGCAAAGCGTTTCGCATCGCGCGGCAATCTTCGTGCGGATGCGCCGCCAGGTCGCGCTCGGTGGCCGCAATGCGTGCACACACGGCTTTTGCCAGGGCACCTCCATCGCGCAAGGTCTTGCGGCCCACGAAGTCGTTGGCCTGGATGGCCGTCGTGCCTTCGTAGATGGGGAGAATGCGCGCGTCGCGATAGTGCTGCGCCGCACCCGTCTCTTCGATGAACCCCATGCCGCCGTGGATTTGCACCCCGAGACTGGCCACCTCGACCGACAGCTCAGTGCAATGGCCCTTCACGACCGGCACGAGGAACTCGTACAGCGCCTGGCTGTCGCGCCGCTCGGTGGCGTCAAGTGTGTGGTGAGCGACATCGCTGGCCGCCGCAGCGACGTAGGCGAGCGCGCGGCCGCCTTCGGTCATGGCCTTCATGGTCAGCAGCATGCGCTTGACGTCGGGGTGCTGCACGATGGCGATCGGCTCTCCGGTGCCGGACAGGTTTCGGCCCTGCACGCGTTCCCGCGCGTACGCGAGGGCCTGCTGGTAAGCGCGGTCGGCCACGCCGATGCCCTGCAGCCCGACAGCAAAGCGGGCCGCATTCATCATGATGAACATGTACTTCAGGCCCTGGTGGGGTTCGCCCACAAGCTCGCCTCTTGCGCCTTCGCCTTCGTCGGTGCCGAACTGCAGCACCGCGGTGGGGCTGGCCTTGATGCCCAGCTTGTGCTCGATGCTGATGCACTGCACCTCGTTGCGTTCGCCGAGGCTGCCGTCTTCGCGCACCAGGAACTTCGGAACCACGAACAGGCTGATTCCCTTCACGCCAGGTGGTGCATCGGGCAGGCGGGCGAGCACCAGGTGGACGATGTTGTCCGCCATGTCGTGCTCGCCCCAGGTGATGAAGATCTTGGTGCCGAAGACCCGGTAGCTACCGTCGGGATGCGGCTCGGCGCGGGCGCGCACGGCGGCTAGGTCGGAACCTGCCTGGGGCTCGGTCAGGTTCATGGTGCCAGTCCACTCACCACTGACCAGCTTCGGCGCGTACTTGTCGCGCAGCGCTGGGCTGGCGGCCGTGATCAGCGCCTCGATGGCGCCGTCGGTCAGCATGGGGCACAGGCCGAACGAGACATTGGCTGCCTGCAGCATCTCCGCACAGGCGGCTGCGACCAGCTTGGGCAGGCCTTGGCCACCGCAGGACAGCGGATGTCCCAGGCCTTGCCAACCGCCCTGGACGAACAGGTCGAAGGCCTGCTTGAACCCTGGCGTGGCACTCACGCTGCCGTGGTGCCAACGGGAAGGCTCGCGATCGCCGATCACGTTCAGCGGCGCGATGGCCTGTTCGCACAGCTTGGCGGATTCTTCCAAGACCGCTTCGATGGTTTCCGGATTGGCATCCTCGAGGTTCGGCAGCGCGGACAGGTGGCCGAGGTCCACGAGGTGCCGCATGACGAAGAGCATGTCCTTGACGGGCGCGCGATAACTCATCGTTGCGCTCCGGGCTTCACTGGTTGTTGATGCATAGACCTTCAGGCATGGTGGAGACGTGCCCTCACGTTGTCATGAAGGCGTGTGCAAGTGCACTGCTTCGAGTATCGAAAGCAGGCAGGCCCCACGTCCATGGCTTTTTCTTGTACGCCGCGTCCTTGTTTTCGAAACGACAAGGCAGGGGCCATGGACTCCTGTGTAGCGGTCAGGCCGGCACCAGCCCGGCCTCCTTGACCCAGCGTCCCCACAGCCTGATCTGGTCTCGCACATACGCCTGCAGGTCCTCGGGCGTCGATGTGAGCGGGATGATCCCTGCGGCCTCGGCAAACTTCTGCATGGCCGGCTCGGCCATGGCCTTGGTGAAGACCTGACGCAGCTTGCGTGTGATGTCCGGCGCGAGCCCTGCCGGCGCGAACATCGCGGACCAGGACGCATAGTCGTAGTCGGGCAGGCCCTGCTCGGCCAGCGGCGCCACGTCCGGCAACATCGAGAGCCTCTGCTTCGACGTAACGCCCAGCACGCGAAGCTGCCCGCTCTTGATGAAGGGGGCAGCCACGACGGGGTCGTTCATGATGAAGTCGATGCGACCTGCCAGCAGATCGGTCGTGGCCGGGGCTGCACCTGGATAGTTGACTGCCAGCGCATCGATGCTGGCCTGTGTCTTCAGCAGTTGCGCAGCGACCAGCATCCCCGAGTTGCCGGTGGCGTAAGTCAGTTTTCCCGGCCGCTCTTTCGCATACTTGATGAACTCCTGCACCGTGCGCACAGGCAGCTCGGCGTTCACCACCAGCAGCAGCGGGTTGAGGCTCAGCTGCGTGATGGGGGTGAAGTCCTTGAGCGGGTCGTAGCCCGGGTTCTTGAGCGTGTGCACGTTGGCCGCGTGCGAAGAGTTGCCGCCCATCATCAGCGTGTAGCCGTCGTTGGGGGCCCTCGCGACGATCCGCGAGGCAATGGCGGCCTGCGCGCCGGGCTTGTTGTCGACCACCATGTTTTGGCCGATGAGCCTGCCCGCCGCCTCGGACACTTTGCGCAGCAAGGTGTCGGCTCCGGCGCCCGCCGTGAAGGGCGCAACGATCTTGATGGGGCGCTGGGGGTAGCTCTCCTGCGCCAGGACCTTGGCGCAAGGCGCGAGCGATGCCGCAGCGACGAGGAGGGATCTGCGAGAGATGTCCATGGGGCGTGCTTCCTTGACGGGGCACCGCCCCGTCGCCAGGGCTAGAAGTGGTGGCGAATGCCGACGTCGAAGCCGGTGGAAGACCGGTTGGGTGCCGTCGTGACACCCGAGAACGCGTAGGTCCCGCCGCCGCTGTTGCGGATCATGGCCAGCGTGGAGTACACGGCCGTGCGCTTGGAGAAGTTGTAGACCACCCCCAGCGCCAGTTTCTTGCCTTCCGGTTCGCCCACCTGGTTCGTGCGGATGCCCGAGTACGACGCCTTGAACTGTGTGACGCCGACCGGCACGGTCAATGCCACCATCCAGCCGTTCTGCTTCAGCGTGCCTTGCTGATCCTTGTTCGCGTTGAACGAGAACCGCGCTGGACCGAAGTCGTAGGCGCCCGCCACGCTGCGGTAGATGGCGCTGCCGTTCGCGTACTTGGTCCGCATGAAGGTCAGCGCTGCAGCGAAGGGACCGTTGTCGTACATCAGCCGCCCGCCGCCGCCGGTGCCGTCGCCCGACGTGCGAGTGCCGCTGACGTTCTCTCCGCGCCAGTGTTGCGCGTTGATGCTGAAGCCGCCGAGCACCTTCGGGGAGAGATAAGCGATGGTGTTCGACGCCCGCACCTGGTTCGGGTTGATGCTGCCCGAGTAGTTCAAGCCCAGGCCCACGCCTAGTGCGAAGGGGTCGTACTTGCCGGTGTAGGTTTCGTAGCTGGGAGACCAGTCGCGGCCCAGGTGGATCTCGCCCCAGGCGCCGCCGATGCCAACGATCGAACGGCGGTTGAAGGTCATGCCGGTTGCCGGCGTGGCACCGCTGGGCTGGTTGTTGGTGTTCGAGGCCTGGAAGGTTCCGCTGTCCGCATTGAAGCCGGACTCGAGCCAGAACATCGCATACATGCCGCCCCCGAGGTCTTCGGTGCCGCGAAAGACCAGCTTGCTGGTGGCATTGCCGCCGCTCATCAGTTGCGTCAGGCTCGTTCGCGAGCCCTTGGCATAGTTCAGTCCGATGTCGACGGTCCCTTGCAGGGTGACAGACGATTGCGCGTGCGCGGCTGCCGCCGCTCCCATCAAGGGAAGCAGCAGAACGATTTTTTTCATGGATCCTTGTCTCCGGTTTTTCTAGTCTGGAACCTGCAGCGCGCGAGGCGATGCCGGCGTCGTAGAGCGCCTTCTCGGCGATCTCCGCTTCGTCTTCCACGACCGGCGTTCGTTGGCCGGTTCACCTCGAGTGGTGGGAGTTCTGATCGAACCGATTCACTCGCGGCAGTGGCATGAGGTCGGTGCCTTCATGCGTGGAAGTCAGTTTAGAAATGAGGCATTTGGCAGTCCATCGGCTTTTTCGAAAGACGAGTTGCTGCTTTTGTGGAGGATCGGAAACCTCGATGCCGCGCAGTGGCGCGGGAAGGTCTGGACTGTGTGCGCGGGCATGCGCGTCCTGGCGACGCGTGCGAAGGAGGTCTTCCGTGGCGAGAGGGGCGTGCGATCTGTGCGCACGCCGTGACGCTCACTGTCCGTACTGTTCCTTGCTGACCTTCTCCATCCAGTCAACCGACTTGCCGTCCAGGGCTTCGGAGATTGCGACGTGGCTCATGCCGACCGTGGGGCTGGCGCCGTGCCAATGCTTGACTCCGGGTGGAATCCACACGACCTCGCCGGGGCGGATGTCCTGCACGGCATCGCCCCATTTCTGGACCCGCCCCAGCCCGGCGGTGACGATGAGCGTCTGGCCCAGCGGATGCGTGTGCCAGGCCGTGCGCGCACCGGGCTCGAAGGTCACGATGCCGCCGCCGACGCGGGCCGGTGCGGTGGCCTGAAAGCGCGAGTCCACGCGGACTGAACCTGTGAAGTTCTGCTCGCCGCCGGCGCTCGACGGTTGCGTGCCGACACGTGCGACCTTGATGGGGTCGGGCTCCGCGGCGGAAGCGGCCGACAAACCCAGGGACAGGGCGAGCGCGGTAGCGGTGGGGAGTTTCATGGAGGAATCCTTTCTGTGGTTTCTTGTCGAAAAGCGTGCTTCAACGCCTGCGTGCGTCGGTGGTCGCGAGGTTTCTCGCGCCGATCGTGCGTTGGCGTTGGTGCAGCCATTGCATGGCGTAGTGGGTGAGGAACATGCACAGGCCTGCGATGGCCATGCAATGGCCGAAAAACCCTGAGACCGATTCTTCGAAGTTCCACCAGTCCAACGACATCTGGAAGAAGAGCCGGGACTGCAGATTCAATGCGAGCGCACTGCGCAGGCCCTGCAACGCGATGCCGAGCGCCAGCAGTCGAAGCAGGACCGTACGCAGTGCATTCGGCCCTTCGATGCCGAGCAGCTTGCGAGCGACGGCCATCAGCAGCGGCCAGCGCAAGCCGAGGTGGATGCCGACGACGATCAGCAGCCAGTAGGCGAGGCCGGCATGAACCAGCCGCGCCGCAAAATCGTCGCCAAGGCGCAAGTCGGGAAACAGGGTTTCGGAGATCAGCGGGCTGGTGACCAGCAGCGCCAGCATGCCGACCAGGAGCACGAAGGTCAGGGCGATGTTGAACCGTCCCCGCTTCTCGCGCGGCGCGTTCGCGAGCGTCGCGAACCACCGGCGATGAAAGACGTTGTGAACGACGAGCAGCAGGAACATGGTGGTGCCGGCCAGTTCATGGGCAAGGTTGCCCTGCCAGAAGTAGGCGAAGGCAAAGAGCATCAGCGCGGCGGCGGTGCCGTCGAGCACCAGTCGCCAAAGGAAAACGGGGTTCAAGGCGCAGCCCTTTCTGTCGTGACCGTCACTCGACGGGCTTGCCGCGGTAGTCGGACAGGCGCCGCGCGGTGAACAAGTAGTCGCGGTCCTTCTGCGAAGAATGGCAGGACATGCAGCGTGCCGTGTTCTCCTTCAGGTTGACCTGTCGGTCGGGCCAGAACCACTGGAACTGCCAGTCCCCGGTACGACGGCGTTCCTCGAAGTCGGCACCCCAGCCTGCGCCTTTCTCCATCACGAAGTAGCGGTGGATCTTCTCGTCCCGGTAGTCCGCCAGCACGAAATGGGTGCCGTTCGGCACGGGCAGACCCTTCTGGATGGCCTCAAGTGCGGCGCGTGTGGTCGAGATGTGCTCAGTCACATTGCCGCGCCGGACGGTCGTGTAGTGCACCAGATCGTCGAGCTTCGGAAAGGTGACGCGCGTGGGCTCGGCATGCGCCTGCCAGCCTGCCACGGCGGCCGCGCAGGCAACCCCCGTGGTTGCGATGCGAAGGAGGCGTGCGCTCATCGGCCGGTCATCTTCAGCGCGGCCTCGGGCAGGCGCTCGCCCTGGACCTGGATCTTCGACACCTCGTCGTTGATTTGACGGAGCTCTTCCGCGTCCAGCGCGAGGTCCACCGCCCCGAGGTTTTCTTCCAGGCGGTGCAGCTTCGTCGTGCCGGGAATCGGCACGATCCACGGCGCTTGCGCGAGCAGCCAGGCGAGCGCCACTTGCGCGGGCGTTGCGTTCTTGCGTGCGGCCACGACCTTGACGACATCGACCAGCGCGAGGTTGGCCTTGCGCGCTTCCGGCGAGAAGCGGGGCACGTTGTTGCGGAAGTCCGTCGGGTCGAAGCGGGTGTGCTCGTCGATCTTGCCCGTGAGGAATCCGGCGCCCAAAGGGCTGAAGGGCACGAAGCCGATGCCCAGCTCCTGCAGCACCGGCAGCAGTTCCAGTTCAGGGCCGCGCCAGAACAGCGAATATTCGCTCTGGACCGCTGTCACGGCATGCACCGCATGGGCGCGGCGGATCGTTTGCACGCCGGCTTCCGACAGCCCGAAATGCTTAACCTTGCCTTCGGCGATCAAGTCCTTGACCGCGCCGGCCACGTCTTCGATCGGCACGTTCGGGTCCACGCGGTGTTGGTACAGCAGGTCGATCCGATCGGTGCCAAGGCGCTTGAGGCAGGCCTCCGTAGCGGCCTTGATGTGTTCGGGCCGGCTGTTGGTGCCGCCCAGGCGTTCGCCGCTTGCCAGGTCGATGTCGAAGCCGAACTTGGTCGCAATGACCACTTGGTCGCGGATTGGCCGCAAAGCCTCGCCGACCAGTTCTTCGTTCACGAACGGTCCATACGATTCGGCCGTATCGAATAGGGTGACACCCCGCTCGTGGGCGGCACGAATGAGCTTGATCATCTCCTGCCGGTCGGCCGGCGGCCCGTACAGGGCGCTCATGCTCATGCATCCCAGCCCGAGGGCCGAGACCTTCAGATGGTTTCCAAGTTTACGATGCTTCATGGTTCGTTTCTCCTTTGAGCGTGTCGGCGGCCATCGGCCGCGCCACTGGTTTCACTTGATCGCGGTGCCGTTCAACCAGCCCGTGACGCGGTCCATCGTTCGACGTTCCTGGTCCGCCTCCATGACAAAGCCCTCGCGCCATCGCGCCTTCGGTGCGTGGCTGGCGAGAACGGACCGGCTGTTGCCGAGCCCGTAGCCGCCGTGCGTCACGACGGGGATCACGGTCTTGTCGGATAGGTCGTGCGCGGACAGGAACGACCGAATCACGGGCGGCGTGGTTTCGCCCCAGATCGGGAACCCGAGAAACACGGTGTCGTAATCCGCCATGCGAACCACCTTGGCTTCGAGCGCGGGCTCGTGGCCGCTGTCGCGTTCCTTGCGGGCTTGCTCGACCGTCTCCAGGTAGTCGTCGGGGTAGGGGCTTGCGGGCCTGATCTCGAAAAGATCGGCGCCTCCTTTGCGAGGCGCGCGATGGATCAGGCCCGCGACGACGCGCGTGTTGCCCGATCGCGAGAAGTAGGCGACCAGCGTTTTGGGACGGGCCTGCGGCAGCGCATCGTCCTTGACGCCGGCTGCCGCGCTGCTCAGGGGAAAGGAGGCCAGCGCGGTCATCATCGCGCGCCGGACTGCATCGTGAGGCGATGTCATCGCGGTCTCCTTGCTATCGTCCCACGCGTGCTTGCAACGCGGCCGGGTAGCGATCGCCTTCGATCCTGACTTGTGCCAAGGCTTTCGCGATGGCGTCGAGATCGGCCTGAGACAGGCTCACCGACACCGCGCCCAGGTTCTCTTGCAGCCGGTGCAGCTTGGTCGTGCCAGGGATCGGCACGATCCAGGGCTTTTGCGCCAGCAGCCATGCGAGCGCGATCTGCGCCGGGGTCGCGCCCTTGCGCGCAGCGATCTGGCCAAGCAGGTCGATCAGGGCCTGGTTGGCTCGCAGGGCCTCAGGCGAGAAGCGGGGCACGACGCTGCGAAAGTCGTCGCTGCCGAACGTGGCGCCCGTGCCGATGGCGCCGGTAAGGAACCCCTTGCCTAGCGGGCTGAACGGGACGAAGCCGATGCCAAGCTCTTCAAGCGTCGGCAGGATCTCCTGTTCGGGCTCGCGCCACCACAGCGAATATTCGCTCTGCAACGCGGTGACGGGCTGCACGGCGTGCGCACGGCGGATCGTCTGGGCACCGGCCTCGGACAGCCCGAAATGCTTGACCTTGCCCTCGGCGATCAGGTCCTTGACTGTGCCGGCCACGTCTTCGATCGGCACTTCGGGGTCGACGCGGTGCTGGTAGAGCAGGTCGATCACGTCGGTCTTCAGGCGCCGCAGCGAGCCCTCGACCGCGCGGCGGATGTGCGCGGGCCGGCTGTTGAGAATCTGCTGCTTGTCGTCATCGCCGAAAGTGAAACCGAATTTGGTGGCAATCACCACCTGGTCGCGAACGGGCGCGAGCGCCTGCCCGACGACCTCTTCGTTGAGGTAAGGGCCGTAGACCTCGGCGGTGTCGAAGAAGGTCACGCCCTGATCGACGGCGGCCCGGATCAACGCGATGGCCTGCTGCGTGTCCGTGGCCGGACCGTAGCCGTGGCTCAGGCCCATGCAGCCGAGGCCGAGGGTCGAGACTTCGAGATTGCTTTTTCCGAGGGTGCGTTTTTTCATGCAGTTCTCCTGCAACGGGATATCCGGTCCGTTGTCGCGAAAGGCGCGCGGGGCGCAACTGGGGCGCAGGATCGGGGCATGCAATCAATGTAGTGAGCGTGTCCCGTCGCGACTAGATGGCAGAATCGGCAAAGACTTGTGAGGTGCTTTCATTAATGCCCAGAGAAAGCTACAACGATCTGCTGGCCTTCATTGCGGTGGCGCGCGAACAGAGCTTCACGCGCGCGGCGGCGCAACTCGGGGTGTCGCAATCGGCGCTGAGCCACACGGTGCGCGCACTCGAGACCAAGATGGGCGTGCGCCTGCTGACCCGCACCACGCGCAGCGTTTCCCCGACCGAGGCGGGGGAGCGACTGTTGCTGAATGTGGCGCCGCGTTTCCAGGAGATCGAGGCGGAACTCGCGGCGGTGGCCGAACTGCGCGACGCGCCGGCGGGCACCATCCGCATCACCGCTTCGGAGAACGCGGCCGAGACGGCGCTGTGGCCGCGGCTGGCCACACTGCTGCCGCAGTACCCGCTGATCAACGTCGAAATCACGGCCGACGCCCGCTTCACCGACATCGTCGAACAGCGCTACGACATGGGCGTACGCCTGGGCGACGAAGTGGCCAGGGACATGACCGCCGTGCGCATCAGCCCCGATATGCGCATCGCGATCGTGGCCTCGCCCGCCTACCTGGAACGCCGGCCGGCGCCCGTGGTGCCGCAGGACCTGGCCGCGCACGCGTGCATCAACCTGCGCCTGATGAGCCACGGCGACCTCTATGCTTGGGAGCTGAGGAAGGGCGACCAGCAGGTCAACGTGCGGGTCGAGGGGCAGCTCGTTTTCAACAGGAGCAGGCCCATCCTGCAGGCCGCGCTGGCGGGTTTCGGGCTCGGGTATGTGCCCGAGGAGATGGCCAAGCCCTACATCGCGCAGGGGCAGTTGCAGCGGGTGCTCGACGACTGGTGCCCGGCGTTCACCGGATACCACCTTTATTACCCGAAGCGCCGGCAACTGTCCCGCGCGATGGCGGTGCTGATCGAGGCGCTGCGCTGGCCGCAGGACGCGGGCAGCGAATGAACAGGACCGCCCCATGGCCATAGAGAGCTTCAGCGACGTTCTTGCCTTCGTTCATGTCGTGCGCGAAGGCAGCTTCACACGGGCCGCCGCGGGGCTCGGTGTGTCGCCCTCCGCCTTGAGCCACGCGGTGCGCGGGCTCGAAACGCGCCTCGGCGTACGACTGCTGGCACGCACGACGCGGCGCATTTCCACCACCGAGGCCGGCGAGCGGCTGTACCTCAGCGTGGCCCCTCGCTTCGAGGAGATCGACGCCGAGATTGCGGCGGTCGAGGAGTTGCGCGACAAGCCCGTCGGAACGATCCGCATCACCTCGGCCGAGCACGCCGCGAACAGCGTGCTGTGGCCCAAGCTCTCGGAAGTGATGCGCGACCATCCCGAGATCCACATCGAGATCACCGTCGACTACACGCTCTCGGACATCGTGGCCTCGCGCTACGACGCGGGCGTGCGCATCGGCGACCAGGTGGCCAAGGACATGATCGCGGTGCGCATCAGCCCCGATCTGCGCATTGCCGTCGTCGGTTCGCCCGGCTACTTCGCGACACGGCCGAAGCCCGAATCGCCGCACGACCTGGCCGCGCACAACTGCATCAGCCTGCGGCTGCCGACCCATGGCGGTTTTCTGCCTTGGGACTTCGAAAAGGACGGCCAGGAGGTCAAGCTGCGCGTCAGCGGCCAATGGGTGTTCAACAGCAGTTCGCCCATCGTGAAGGCCGCGCTGGCGGACCACGGCCTGGCTTTCGTGCCCGAAGACATGGTGTTGGAGCACATCGCTGCAGGACGCCTGGTCCGAGTGCTGGACGACTGGTGCAAGCCCTATCCGGGCTACTACCTCTACTACCCGAGCCGGCGCCAATCGTCCCGCGCACTGGCCGTCATCGTCGACGCCTTGCGGCATCGGGCGTAGCCGCTGCGGGAAGGGCGCGGGGCCGCGCCCCGGCTTCATTCATGAGCTGTGCTCAGCAGTGCATGCGCAATCGTGGGCTTAATCGAAATGACCGCAGTCCGTACGATTTGGTCACCCGATCAGGAGGGGCCAGAACGGGCCCTTCATTCGCTGCATGCGGGTGCGCATGCAGCCCGAGTCGGGCAACGGATGGAGCCCCTGACGCATGACCGATAGAACGCCCGCCACATACCGCCAGGCCCGTGTGCTGACCGCCGCGGCAGCGCTCGCGCTGGGAGCGGCACTCACGCCGAGCCATGCAGCTTCGAACACCCCGGTGCCGCAAGCGATGAACAACACCCCACCCGCCGCCTCGGACACCTTGTCGGCCAAGCAGCAAGCCATCCCACTGATCGCCGCCTTCATGGCCACCAGTGACATGCCCCGACTCCAGACCGCCCTGAACCAGGGGCTGGATGCGGGCCTGACCATCAGCGAAGCCAAGGAAATCTTGGTGCAGTTGTATGCCTACGTCGGCTTTCCGCGCAGCCTCAACGCGTTGGGGGAGCTGATGAAAGTGGTGGAGGCCCGCAAGCAGCGCGGCATCCAGGACGCACCGGGGCGCGAGCCCAGCCGTGCGGTTGCCACGGGCCAGGATCTGCTGGCGGCCGGCACGGCCAACCAGACCCGCATCTCGGGCGGTCCCGTGCAGGGGCCAGTGTTCGACTTCGCGCCCGTCATTAACCAGTTCCTGCAGGCGCATCTGTTCGGCGACATCTTCGAGCGCGACAACCTCGACTGGCAAAGCCGCGAGCTGGCCACGGTCGGCGCGCTGGCCGCCACGCCGGGCGTGGACGCACAGTTGCGCTCGCACATGCGCGCCAGCATGCGGGTGGGCCTGAGCGCGGCGCAGTTGCGCCATCTGGTCCAGGGGCTGGCCGAGCGCGGCGACGCGCAAGCCGCGAAACGCGCGGATGCAGCGCTCACGCAGGCATTGGCTGCGGCATCGGGAGGTTGAACATGACATTCACCAGAACCGCAACGGCAGCCTTGACGGTGATCATGCTGGCCGCCTGCGCGAGCCCCTCCGGTAACCCCGGCAATGCCTCGGCGCCCTTGCAGATCCAGGCCCAGGGCAGCTTCGCCGCCGGCGGCACGATGACCACCGCGCCGGGCACCTTCGACCCCCGCAAGCCCATGGCACCGGAGGGGCAGACCTACCACGGCGACCACGCCTATGCGTTCTATCAAACGCCCGTGAACGCGCGGAAGTACCCGGTCGTCATGTGGCACGGCGCGGGCCAGTTCTCCAAGACCTGGGAAACCACCGCCGATGGCCGCGAGGGCTTCCAGACGATCTTTTTGCGTCGCCGGTTCGGCGTGGTCCTCGTCGATCAGCCGCGGCGTGGCGATGCCGGGCGCAGCATGGTCGAAGCGACCCTCAAGCCGACGCCGGACGAGCAGCTGTGGTTCAACCAGTTCCGCGTCGGCCTCTGGCCGAACTACTTCAACGGCGTGCAGTTCGATCGCAGCCCCGAGACGCTCAACCAGTTCTTCCGGGCGATGACGCCGAACACCGGGCCCTTCGACATGAACGTCGTGTCTGATGGCGTGTCGGCCGTCTTCGACAAGATCGGCCCCGGCATCCTCTTCACCCATTCGCAGGGCGGTGGGCCGGGGTGGCTCACGGCCATCAAGAATGACAAGGTGAAGGCCATCGTGGCCTTCGAGCCCGGCAGCAGTTTCGTCTTCCCGCAGGGCGAAACGCCGACCCCCATTCCGAGCGCGTTCGACACCGTGCGCGCGGAGGCTGTGGCCTTGCCGCAGTTCATGGCGCTGACGCGGATTCCGATCCTGGTCCTGTACGGGGACAACATCCCCGCGCAGCGCGTGGACCTGCCGGCGCAGGACAGCTGGCGCGCGCGCTTGCAGATGGCCCGCCAGTGGCGCAACGCCGTCAATCGCCATGGCGGCGACGTGACGGTGGTGCATCTGCCCGAGGCCGGCATCCAGGGCAACACGCACTTCCCGATGTCGGACCTCAACAACGTCCAGATCGCCGATCTGGTGTCGAAGTTTCTCTCTGAGAAAAAGATGGATTGAACTGGATATGAAGCAAACTGTTTTGAAGGCCACCCTCATGGCCGCCATGGTCGGACTCTCTGGCGGCGAGGCCGCAGCGGCCGACTACAAGAAGAACCCGTTCACCCTGACCTACGGAGGCGCGATCGCGAAGAACGAGCCCGGCAAGGTGAACATCCTCCCCGTCAAGTACAAGCTCAACGGCCTGGACATTGCCGCCAACGTGTACACGCCGGCGAACTACGACGCGAAGAAGAAGTACCCCACCATCGTGGTGGCACACCCGAACGGCGGCGTGAAGGAACAGGTCGCAGGCCTGTATGCCCAGCGCCTGGCCGAAAAGGGCTACATCACGATCACCGCAGACGCCGCCTACCAGGGCGGAAGCGGCGGCCAGCCGCGCAACGTCGACAAGCCCGTCTTCCGCATCGAAGACATCCACGGCATGGCGGACTTCATCACCCGCTACGCCGGCGTCGATGTCGCGCGCCTGGGGCTGCTCGGCATCTGCGGGGGCGGCGGGTACGCGTTGGTGGCGGCGCAGACCGACAAGCGCTTCAAGTCGATCGCGACGCTGAGCATGTTCAACTCCGGCCGCGTTCGCCGCAACGGCTTCGAGGATTCGCAGCTGAACACGGTCCAGGAGCGGCTGCAACAGGCGTCGGCGGCGCGCGCGCAGGAAGCGGCCGGCGGCACCGTGCTCTATTCGGGCGATGCCGACATGACCGACGCGCAGATCGCCGCATTGCCATTCGAGATGTACCGCCAAGGGTACGAGTACTACTGGAAGACGCACGCGCATCCCAACTCAACCTTCAAGTACACGACCAGCAGCCTGCTCGACCTGATGCGCTTCGACGCGACCCACCAGATCGAACTGATCAACAAGCCGCTTCTGATGATCGCGGGCAGCAAGGCCGACAGCCTCTACATGAGCGAGGACGCATTCGCCAAGGCCACCGGCACGAAGGACAAGGAGTTCTTCAAGATCGACGGCGCCACGCACATTGAGACCTACTGGGTTCCCAAGTACGTGGACGCCGCGATGGGCAAGCTGACGACGTTCTACGCGAAGACGTTGTGATGTGATGCGTCGGACCGCGCGCGGCGCGCGGTCCGTCCACCGCGAACAAGGGACGAGCGGTAGCTGCGACGTTCCTGGGTCAACGAGACGGCGCTCATTCGAATGGCTGACCCGTGTCTTCCGCCGCATCGAAAGTCCGCGAATCAGACCAGGGGCGTGCTCGCCGGGCGGGACATGAACTCGATGGTTGCGAGGCCGCGACTGAGGTGAATGTCGAGCTCTTCCAGCAGCTCCTCGAGATCGTCACCCAGCGCCACGTCGAGGAAGCGCCGGTGGTTCTCCTCGAAATCGACCTTGGGTGCATGCGAGATCTGGCAGATGGCAAAGCCGAGCTGGATCTTCTGTGTCATTTGCTGCCACAGCGCCGGCATCAGATGATTGCCGCATCGCTCGTAGACCAGGCCGTGGAAGTGCGCCTCGGCCCTGATTTCTTCGGTGAGATCGCCACTTTCGACGGCTTGCATCATCAGGTCGAAGCGAGACTGCAGTTCGTCGCGAAACGCGCGGTCTCGGTGCGGCCAGAGACTGGTGTAGGCCTGCCGCTCGATGACACGGCGCACCTCATACACATCGCGCAGGACTTGCGCGTTGATATCGGTCACGAAAGTCCCGGCATAGGGCCGGTTGACCACGAGCCCTGACTCGATCAGTTCGCGGATCGCTTCGCGCAGCAAGCCACGACTGACGCCGAATTGCGTCGCCAAGCCGCTTTCGACCAGCTGCGTGCCGGGTGCGATCTGTCCTGCAAGGATGGACTTCCTCAGCGCCGCTGCCACGTGGTCGCGCCTGGTGACCATGGGAATTGGGTTGAAGGTTGGGAGGGTGGACATGTCTTCAGTGGAACGGGTAGGTCGCGTGGGGCGTGCGCGGCATCAGGCGCGAAGAGCGAAGCGCTTCTCAAACCGCGAAGCCCAGAACGCACCCGGGTAGATCAGGACGAAGTAGATCACAGCGACCGTCGTCAAGGTCTCCAGTGGGTGGTAGTAGGCCGAACTGAGGGCGCGGCCCTGGTACATCAACTCCTGAACGGCGATCACCGAGGCGATGGACGTGTTCTTCGCCAACTCGATGCCCCGGTTGGTGAAGGCAGGCAGCATCCGCGCGAGCACCTGCGGGACGATGATGCGCCGCAGCGCCTGTGCGTGGCTCATGCCCACTGCGCGAGCGCCTTCCCACTGGCCGTTCGGAATGGAGGCCATTCCGCCGCGGAAGATTTCCGAGCAGTACGCAGAGGCATTGAGGATCAGGCCGCACAGGGCCGCTGTGACGGGACTGAGCTGGTAGCCCGTCAGGATCGGAAATGCGTAGAAGAACCAGATCAGCTGGATGATCACGGGCGTGTTGCGAAACACCTCCACGTACACCCGTGTCAGTGCGCGCAGTGCACCGAATCGCGATCGCGCGCCCAGCGAGATGGCGAAGCCGATCAGCATCGACGCCGGAAAGGCAATGCCCCAGAGCAATGCGGTCATTCCCAGCCCCTTCAGGAGCACCGGATAGTTCTGGACGACCGACGAGAAATCCCAGGTGAAGTCCATGATCGATCAGCTCGCGGGAAGAAAGGTGAAACGGGACAGGCGTCGCTCGAGCAGATGCGCGAGGAAGCTGAGAAAAAGCAGCGATGCGAAGAAGATGCCCGCCACGAAGGTGTAAACCTCCAGCGGCCTGAAGGTGATCGAGTTGACCTGCATCGCCTGGTACATCAGGTCGGAGTACGCCAGCGTCGAGGCCAGCGCTGTGGTCTTGATCAGCTCGAAAGAGCGTTCCAGGAACGGGGGAAGCATCCGTTGTGCCGCCTGCGGGAGGATCACGCGACGCACCACTTGCGCAGGCTTCATGCCGATCGCGCGGGCACCCTCCCACTGGCCGCGCTCCACCGAGACCACGCCGCCCCGAATCACCTCGGCATAGAAGGCACCGGACTGCGTCGACAGCGCAATGATGGCCGCCACGTACGGGTCGAGGCTCACGCCGATCAGCACGGGCAATCCATAAAAGGCCCAGAAGAAGTGGATCAGTGGTGGCGTGTTGCGGTAGAACTCGGTGAACCAGATGGCGGGCAGCTCTAGCCAGCGGCGCTTGGACAGCCGCATGATCGCCAAAACTGCGCCGATCACCACACCCATCAGGATCGCCACCGCCGCGATCTTCAAGGTGCCGAAGGCGCCAGCCAGAAGCATGTCGCGGTGCGCCCAGACGGCGCTGAAGTCCCACTCGTAGTTCATCTCGAAGCTCCTGCGGGGAGGGGGTTACTTTTCCAGCGCCTCTTTGGTCACGCCAGGCAGGGTTGCCGCGTCCAGTCCTTTGGTCTTCAGATACTGGGCATACAGCGCCTGTGTCTGTCCCGAGGTGTAGAGCCTGGAGAACTCGTTGTCGAGGAAATCACGAAAGGCCGTATCCGATTCGCGGCGGATGCCGGCGCTGGTGGGCAGCGCGACAACGGGCAGGGGAATCTGCACTTTGCCCTTGCGGATCTTGGAGTACGCGATCACGAGCGCGGGGTGATAGAACGCGATGCCGTCGACCCGGCCGGCCATGAATGCGGCGATCGTCTCGTCGGTGTTCGTGAAGCGTTCCAGCTTGGCCTGCGGGATGCGCTTGGTCAGATCGCGGTCTGTGGCGGTCCCGAGCGCGACGCCGAGCTTGACCTCCGGCTTGTCCAGGTCGCTCCAGTTCTTGGCGACCAGGCTGTCCTTGGTCAGCACGCCTTGCGCATACCAGAGCAGGGGCTTGGTCGGAAAGTCGATGGCCTTCTTGCGCTCATCGGTGGCGTCGAGCACGAACATCACGTCGATCTGGCCAGCCTGCAGTGCAGCAACGCTGTTGCCGTAGGTTGTTTCGACTGGAACGAGCTTGACGCCAAGATCCTTGGCGATGGTCTGGCCGATCATGAAGCCGAGTCCGGTCCAGGTGCCGGTGGCGGGGTCACGGTAGTACCAGGGGTCGCCCTGCGCCACACCGATCTTGAGTTCGCCAGACTGCTTGATCTTCTGCAGCGTGTTGGTCTGTGCCCAGCTTGTCATGGCCGCGAGCGAAAGAAGAAATGCCGTCGCGATCGCGAAGAGTGTTCGCATGCCCGAGCGTTGAAGGGGGAGATTCATTTCTGGTCCTTGAAAGGTAGGTGCAAAACGGAAACTGAGGGGGAGCCAATCACTCGATCTGGCCGATGTATTGGCGATAGAGCGTGTCTAGGCGTGCGGTGACCACGCCGCCGCCGCCACCGCCGACCACCCGCCCATCGATCTGCGAGACCGGCGTGATGCCGCCGAGAGTCCCCGTGACAAAGGCTTCTTCGGCGTTGTACATATCGGCCAGCGTGAAATCGCCTTCGAAGACCGGTATGCCCGCCTCGCGTGCAAGACGCAGGACCGTGGCTCGGGTGATGCCGTTGAAGCAGTACTTGCCGGAAGAAGTCCATAGCGCGCCATTGCGCACGATGAAGAAGTTCGTCGAGTTGCAGCTCGAGACGAAGCCCATGGGATCGAGCATGATGGCTTCGTCCGCACCGGCGTTGATGGCCTGTATCAGTGCCTGAATGAAGTTGAGCCGGCTGTGCGAATTCAGCCTGAGATCGAACACGTCCGGCGTGCTGCAGCGCACGGTCGAGGTGAACAGATTGAGCCCGCGCTTCTTGGCTTCGGCCGCGATGACTTTGTGCTCGGCGACGCAGACGATGGTGGGGCCGCCGATGACAAAGCGCGGGTCCTGGTTCGGTGTTTTCTTGACGCCGCGCGTGACCATCAGTCTTGCGTGAGCACCGTCGGTCATGCCGTTCTTCTCGAAGGTCGAGGTGATGACCGCCTTGATCTGCTCGCTGGAAAGACCGATGTCCATCTGGATGGTGCGCGCACCTTCCTGCAGGCGCTCCACGTGCGCGTCGAACGAGACGACGTTGCCGCGGACCAGACGCACACCTTCCCACACGCCGTCGCCGCATACATAGCCGGCATCGAACACCGAGATACGCGCGTCGGAGCGGGGAACGAATTCGCCGTTGACATACACGAGCACACGCTCGTTGCGATCGTCGGGCAGATAGGACTGCGAACTGGTTTTCGAGGCTTGAGGAGATGTTTGCATGAGGAGGCTCGGGTGAGAGGAGGGTGGAAGCTCAGAAGTTGAAGGCGGTGAAACGCTCCAGGAAGCGTTGCGTGCGTTCCCGTTGGGGGTGTTTCAGCACCTCGTCGGGTGTGCCGGTTTCGTAGAACTGGCCGTCGGCCAGGAACAGGACCCGGTTGGCGTAGTGATAGGCAAAGCCAAGCTCGTGGGTGACGAGCAGCATGGTTCGTCCTTCCTGTGCGAGGTCGCGAATGACGTTGAGCACCTCGCCAACGAGTTCGGGGTCCAGCGAAGAGGTCGGTTCGTCGAAGAGTAGGACTTCGGGGTCCATGGCCAAGGCGCGGGCAATGGCCACGCGTTGCTGCTGGCCGCCAGAGAGCCGGCCCGGATAGGCGTCGGCCTTGTGCGCCATGCCGACCTTTTCGAGTTGTGCCATGGAGCGCGCCCTGGCTTCGTCTGCAGGAACCCGAAGGACCGTGATCAAGCCTTCCATGACGTTCGCCAGAACGCTCATGTGCGGAAACAGGTTGAACTGCTGGAACACCATGCCAACCCGCTTGCGGACTTCGGAGAGTTCGCCCGCCGCGTAGCTCATCTGCAGATCGGCCGGGGTCGATGCCCGGGCGGGCTTGCCGATCGTGCGGCCGTCCAGCTCGATGCGGCCGGTGCTGGGCATCTCCATGAAGTTCAGGCAGCGCAGCAGCGTGCTTTTTCCGGAGCCGCTGGAGCCGAGGATCGCGATCTTGTCGCCCTTCTGAACGTCAAGGTCGATGCCGCGCAGGACATGGTTGTCACCGAAGCGCTTGTTCAAGCCGGTGATGCGGATGATCGGATCGCTCATGCTGGGACCTCAATAGAAGGAAACTGGATTCTGAAACGATTGTCCAACAATCGACAGTCGGGTTTTCGATCATCAAGCAAACTTCAGGCCAGATGGAGGTCGGGGCCAGGGCGTCAGATCGCTGAAAAAAGCGGTGCAAAGGTGATTGCGATGCACCAGACCGGCACGCGGAACGTCTACGTTGGGGCGCGGGCGCTTGTGAAGCCTGCGGTGGCAGTTATCTCGGCATGTGCGGCATCTTTTGGTGATTAATTTCAATCAGTGCAGCCGAGGATCAAGAGATCAACATTTCAGGGCCTCGAATGCGCACACCTATCCTCTTTATCGGCGGCGGACACATGGCGACGGCGATGGTCCGGGGACTTCTGAGTGGCCAGTGGCCCGTGTCCGATATCTCGATCGTCGAACCGAACGAAGTGCAGGCCGCGCACCTGCGGCAGAGCCTCGGCGTACGCGTGTTGGGGGGCCTGCCGGATGAACCGGTGGGGGCGGACGCCGTGGTGCTGTGGGCCGTGAAGCCGCAAGTACTGCAAGGCGTGGTAGCTGGCGCCTCAGGTCGCTTGAAAGCCGCGCTTCATATCAGCATCGCGGCTGGCGTCAACACCGCGAGCCTGTGCGCCTGGCTGGAGTCGACGCGAGTGGTCCGCGCGATGCCCAACACCGCAGCCATCGTCAATTCGGGGGTCACGGGCTTGTTCGCCGCGGCGACGGAGATGACGGCCTCGGACAGGACGCTGGTCGAACGAATTGTTGGGGGAATCGGCGCGTGCTTCTGGGTGTCCAGCGACGAAGCTATGGACGCCGTCACCGCCGTGAGTGGGAGCGGCCCGGCCTACGTCTTTCACTTTCTGGAAGGACTGCAGGCTGCAGCGGAGCAACTGGGTTTCGAGCCTGCCCAGGCCAGACGCATGGCATTGCTTACCGCGGAGGGCGCAGTGCGTCAGGCGCTGCAGTCGGACGAGACCTTGAGCGTCTTGCGTGAGCGCGTGACCTCCAAGGGAGGCACCACGGCTGCGGCGTTGGCGGTCTTTGAGCAGCACGACATGCGAAACACCATCTCGGCAGGCGTTCATGCAGCCTTTCAAAGGGCTCAGGAACTGGGCGGCGAGCTGTCCGCTGAAGGCGGCCGTCAACCGAGATGACCGGGCCTACTGGGCGATGCCGGTGAATCTGGGCTGCCGTTTTTCAGCGAAGGCCGCGAGTCCTTCCGCGTAGTCGACCGATCCCAGGATTTCGGGCAACGCGGCCCGCTCGACCTGCAGCGCTGCCGCCAGCGGCAGCTCCATCCCCTGATAGACCAGCCGCTTGATGGCGGCCAATGCCGTGGCCGAGCGGCTGGCCAGAAGCCGGGCTAAGCGGTCGACATGCGCGTCGAGTGCATCGGCTGCCACCACATCGTCGACCAGCCCGATCGATTGCGCGTACTCGCTGGTCACGGGCTCTCCCGTCAGCATGAGCTTCAGTGCGCGGCTGACGCCAACCACACGCGGCAGGCGTTGTGTGCCACCGGCCCCGGGAAAGGCGCCGATGCGGCTTTCCGTCAAGCCCAGCGACACGCCCGCTGCGGCAACGCGCAAGTCGCAGGCCAGTGCCAGTTCGGTTCCACCGCCGAGGGCGAGGCCGTTGATCACGGCAACGGTCACGCAGCGCGCGGCGCCCAGCGAATCGATGGCCGCGCGGATGCCGGCGTTGTGTGCCAGCTTGCCTGCGAGGTCCATGGCCTTGCGCTCCTTGAGATCGGCTCCTGCACAGAACGCCCGGCCCGTCCCTTGCACGAGCAGCACGCGTGCATGGCGTGCGCCCGCATCGGCCACACAGGCGGTCAGCGCCTGGACGGTGTCCACGCCGAGCGCGTTCATCCGCTCGGGGCGGTTCAGGCGGATGCGATAGATGTCGTCGCCCAAAGACTCCAGCGCGACCTCCGCTGCTTCAATCGTCACGGCATGTTCCTTTCAAGATGAATGCAGGCTGCGCGCCAATGCCTCCCGGTGGTCCGGGTGGGCGATGCCGATGAGGCGGCGCGCGCGTTCGGGCAGCGAGCAGCCGCGCAGGTGGGCGGCGCCGTGTTCCGTCACGATCAGGTGCACGTCGCTGCGGGGGGCCGTGACAGGGCGATCGCCGAGGCTGGCCACGATGCGTGAATGCCGGCCGTCCGGTGTGGTCGACGGGAACGCGATGATCGAGCACCCGCCCGCAGACGCCACACCGCCGCGGATGAAATCGAGGTAGCCGCCCACGGCGCCGAGGTAGCGTCCGCCGGCCACCTCCGCGTTGACCTGGCCGCCCAGGTCGATCTCGATGCCGGCATTGATGGAGTGGAACTTCGACAGGCTGGCCATCACGGCCGGCTGGTGCGTGTAGTCGGCACTGCGCATGTCGAACGCACCAGATCGCTCGGCGAAGGTCCGCAGGCGTTGCGTGCCGAACAGCCCGCCGGTCACGACCTTGCCGACATCGACGCCCTTGTGCGCGTTCGTCACCACGCCGCGTTCCATGAGGTCGACGACGGCGTCCGAGACCACGCCGCTGTGCACACCCAGCCCTTGGTGTTCGCGCAGAGCCTCGGCGACCGCCACGGGCAAGGTGCCCACGCCCAGTTGCACAGTGGCCCGGTCGGGAATCAACTCGGCGACGCGGCGCGCGACCTCGCGCTCGACGCTCGTGGGCACCGGGTCGGGCAGGTCGATGATCCGGTCGTCGCCGTCGACCAGAACGTCGATGTCCTGTGCCTCGACACGGGCTTCTCCGCCCATGCTCGGCAGCGCCGGATTCAGGAGCGCGATGACCAGGCGCGCGCGCTGGATCATGGCGCGCGTGAAGTCGCAGATCACGCCCAGCGTGAAGCCCCCGTCGGGCAGGGGCTTGACTTGCACCAGGCACACGTCCACCTGCAGGCAACCCGTACGGAACAGGCCGGGCAGCGCGCTCAGGTGCGCAGGAAAGATCTCCGCCATCGCCGCGACGCGGCGGCTGTTGCCGGCGCCGTTGAGCGCGCGAAACTTGAAGTCGCGCCCGAGTTCGGGCTGCAGCGTATTCGACTGGGTCAGCCCGAACAGCAGGGTGGGGCGCTGCAGCGTCGGCCCTTGCGCGACGAGCAACTCCGTGAGCGCAAGGGGCTCGCCGGGGCCTTGCGGCCAGGCAATGACTTCATCGGCGTGGACCAGGTCTGCGAAGCGCAGTTGTTGCAGTGGGAGGGCGTGCATGGCGACCGTTCGCTCGGCGGTGAGGCGGATCAGGAGGGCTGGACGTTCGACTCACGGGCGAGGCGAATCCACTTGGCCACTTCGGTGTCGATGCGTGCTTTCAACTCGTCGGGTGTCGTTTCCCAGGGACTGACGCCACCCTCGGCGAGTTTCTTGATGGCGTCCGGTTGCCGCTGCGACTGGCGCAGCGCCGCGTTGATGCGTTCCACGGCCTCGCGTTGCATGCCAGGTGGTCCGACCAGCGCCGACCAGGTCGAGAAGTCATAGTCGGGCATGGTCTCCGCGATCGCGGGCCAGTCGGGTGCCAAGGGACTGCGGCGCGGTGTGGTGACGCCCAGAATCCGCAGCCGGCCACCCTTGCTTTGCGTCAGCGCGGTGGCCAGGTCCATGATGACCAGGTCCAGGATGTCGCCGAGGAAGTCGGTGTAGGTTGTGGACGTCGACTTGTACGGCACCAGCATCAACTCGCCGCCGGGCACCTTGCCGTTGAAGGTGGAGAACTGGATCTGCGTCAGCGATGAGTAGTGACCGGCGCGCACCTTGCCGGGGTTCTGCTTGGCGTAAGCGATGAGTTCGGCGAACGTGCGCGCGGGAAAGCTGTTCTTGACGACCCAAGCCTGGCTGCCCAGGTAGGTGCCACCGATGCAGGTCAGGTCGCGCCGCGGGTCGTAGGGCAGGTTCTTGATCAGCGCCATGTTGATGGCCAGCGGCGAGATCGAGCCCATCAGCAGTGTCGAGCCGTCGGGGTTGGCGCGGATGAGCTCCTGCATCGCGATGGTCCCGTTGGCACCGGGCTTGTTGTCCACGATGACGGTCTGCCCCAGGATGGCGCTCATGCCGGGTGCCAGGATGCGGGTCACCGAATCGCTGGGCGTTCCGGGCCCCAGCGACACAAGGATGCGGATGGGGCGTCCTCCCGTCGGCTGCGCGTGGGTTCCCGAAGACGCCAGCGTCAATCCGAGAAGTCTGAGGGCGTCACGTCGTTGCATTGCGATGTCTCCGGTCCTTGTTGTGCAAACAAGTTTAGGAATCGGCATCGCCGCATGTCCATGCTCATTTCCGGGACCCTCGCTGCGGATTTCGCGAAAGCGCAGCGCAGGTGCCGCGGCGTTTCGCGCCGCTACGCAAACGGCTTGACCGGCCGCAGTTCGGGCCAGATGTCCGATGCTGCGTCGAGGAAGGCGCGGATCAGCGGATCGTCGCGCCGGCTCGCCAGGTGGGCGATGTAGCTCGGGTAGTCGACCTTGACCAGCGGCGAAAGTGCAACGTCGCCGCGCTGTGCGGCTTCGATGGCGTAGTCCTCGCGAACGAGACCGAGGCCCACGCCGGCTTCGAGCATTGCGCGGGCCAGCGTGGCGTTGTCGAAGTTGGCCACCGAGTTGAGGGTGAGTCCCCGGTCCGTGAACAGCTCCTTCAGGATCACCGTGTAGGCCGTGCTGCTGCCGGTCGGCGTGACCCAGGGCAGGGCGGCCAGTTGGGCCCAGGTGGCGTTTTCGATTTCCTCTTTCCAGGCCGCCGGTCCGGCGACACGGAAGGTGATGGTCTTGAGCTCGTAGTAGGTGAAGCTGCCGTCGGCCGGGCGGCCCAGGAGCAACGCGAGGTCCAGCTCGCCCGTCTTGAGGCCTTCGTGCGCACCCGACGAGGGGCGCGCGCGCAGGTCGATGGTCACCAGCGGATGCCGCACGCGCAATGCGTGAATGATCTCACCGACGCGGCTGTACGACGGGTCGCTGCTCGACGCCACGATCAACCGTCCCTCGATTTTTCCGCCGAGCTCGCGTGCGAAGGACGAGAACAGTGTGGCCTCGTTCAGAACCGACTTCGCCCGTTCGAGCAGAAGCTGGCCGGCGCGGGTCAGTTCGAGCCGGCGGCTGGCGCGAACGAACAGCTGGGTGTTGAGTGTGGATTCCACTGCGCGCACATGGGCGCTGGCGGCAGAGAGGCTGATGTGCAGGCGTTCCGCAGCCCGCGTCAGGTGCTGCTCTTCGGCCACTGCAACGAAGGTGCGAAGTTGAACAAGGTCGATCATCACGGTATGTCTCCAACGGTGGTGGGGCGCAGGCCGTCCGGATGCGGCGATGCGCGTGTGACGCGGCCGATTGTGGGGCACGCACGATGGTTCGGAAATCGAGCACACATGGTTCAAAGAATCGCCATGGACGCCGCACGGCATCGATTTTTAAACTGCATCGCACTCGAACCTGCCGCCCGAAGACACGGTGCCGGCAAGCGTTCAGGCCGCTTCGACACACCGCGTTCACCACCTGAGGAAACACCCCATGAACAACCAGAGACTGCTTCTCACAGAAGACCAGCGCGCCCTCATCGGTGCTGTGCGAAGCCTGTGCAAGGACAAGAACTTCAAAGGCAATTCGATCAAGTACCTGGACGGGACGTATCCCGAAGAGAACCTGAAGGCGCTGGCCGCCATCGGTGTGCTGGGCATGTCGATTCCCGAAGAGTACGGCGGCTCCAACCTGCCCGTGTTCGACACGGCGCTGGTGCTCGAGGAGATCGCCAAGAATTGCTACCCCACCGCCATGGGCGTGATGAGCAGCCTGGGCGTGCAGACGCGCGTGATCTCGATGTACGCGCCCGAGGCGATGAAGCGCGACATCCTGCCGAAGGTGGCGTCGGGCGAGATCGCGCTGGCCGTGTGCATGACCGAGCCGCATGCCGGAACGGACGTGCCGAACTACAAGACCAACACCGTGATCAAGGGCGACCGTGCGATCGTCAACGGCGTCAAGACGCTGATCAGCAAGGCCAACGAGGCACAGTGGTTCGTGGTGTTCACACGCATCAACGGGACGCCCGGCCGCGAGGGCATCGGCTGTGTGCTGGTCAATCGTGACTCCCCGGGCTTCGAGGTGACGGCGCGTTATCACACGATGGGCGGGGAGTACCTGGCGGAGATCCAGTTCAATAACGTGGAGGTTCCGCTGGAGAACGTGCTGTTGCGCGAAGGCGGCTTCAAGAAGCTCCTGACCGCGTTCAACACGCAGCGCTGCCTGAATCCCAGCATCTCGCTGGGCATGGCCGAAGCGGCCTTCGAGGAGGCGATCAGCTACGTGCGCGAGCGCACAATCCGCGGCCAGCACGTGTCCGAATTCCAGGGCATCCAGTGGAAGCTGGCCGACATGTACCGCGACATCGAGGCGGGGCGCAGCCTGCTGTATCGCGCGGCACTGACGGCCGATCCGTTCCCGAACCCGCACGAGGCCGCGATCGCCAAGATGTTCGTCAACGAAATGGCGATCCGCGTGGCCAGCGAAGCGTTGCAGGTGCACGGCGGGTACGGCTTCACGAACGACTACCCGATCTCGCGTATCTACCGCGGGGTGCGCTACGGCACGCTGGGCGGTGGCGCCACCGAGGCGTTGAAAGACCTGGTCGGCAAGAAACTGGTCGAGGACTTCGATCCGGTGGACGGGTTCCTCTCCCAAGGAACCTTCTGATGCGACGCGGCCAGCACCTCGTTCCTGCGCTGCGGTTGTTCGACGGCGCGGACAGTCTGGCCGCGCTGCATGGCGAACTCACCCGCGTGGGAAGCCGCCGTGCCGTGGTCTTCTGCGGCGCTTCTCTGGTGCGTGAGGGCGCGGCGCTGGACAGCGTTCGAGACGCCATGGGCGATCGTTGCGCCGGCGTGTTCGCGGGCGTGAAGGCGCACAGCCCGCTCGATGCGGTGGAGGTCGCGGCGCAAGAACTGAAACGTCTGGAAGCCGACGCCGTGGTGGCTGTGGGTGGTGGCTCTGCCGTGGTCACGGCACGCGCCGCGAGCATCCTGCTGGCCGAGTCGGGCGACGCGAGAACGCTGTGCACGGTGCGCGCGCCCGATGGTTCGCTGGTCAGCCCCCGGTTGCTGGCCTCCAAGCTGCCGCAGTTGGTGGTGCCGACGACGCCGACGACCGCGACGCTGAAAGCGGGCAGTGCGGTCCTTGACCCGGTGGACGGAAAGCGTCTGGCGTTGTTCGATCCGAAGACGCGGGCGCAGGCGGTGTTCGTCCATCCCGATCTGCTCGAGACACCACCGGGCACGCTGGTTGTCAGCGCTGCGCTCAATACGCTGGCCATGGCACTCGAAGGGCTCATGTCCCTGGCGGGCGATCCGTTCTCCGACGGTCTGCTGATGCATGCCATCCGGCTCATCGCGCAAGGGCTCCCGGGCATGGGGACGGGCGGCGAGGCGGCCGCGCGTTCCGATCTCATGTTCGCTTCGCTGATGTGCGGCCACGCCACGGACTACACCGGCGCGGGCATTGCGATCCCGCTCGGCCACGCGGTCAGCGCGCGTTTCCATGTCGACAACGGCTATGCCAATGCCGTGCTGCTGCCCCACGTTGTTCGCTTCAATGCAGAAGCCGCTGTTACCGGCCTGGAAAAACTGGCCACCGCGTTCGGCCGGCCCGCGCGTGGCGCGGATGCCGTAGAGGCGGTGGTCCAGGCCATCGACCAGCTCTGCGAGCAGCTGCGTGCACCACGGCGCTTGCGCGAGCTTGGCGTCACGCGCACTTCGCTGCCCGAACTGGCCGCGATCTCGATGGACGACTGGTTCGTCCAGGGCAACCCGCGCCGCGTGCGCGATGCCAGCGAGTTGCTTCGCGTGCTCGCCAGCGCCTGGTAACCCGGACCCACAAGAAAGCTCTCGTATGCGCTCCCTTCTTTTTGTTCCTGCCCACGAGGCGCGCAAGTGCGACAAGGGGCTTGTCAGTGGCGCGGATGCGCTGATCCTTGATCTGGAGGATGCCGTGCCGGCCCCGGAGAAGGCGCACGCGCGCGTGTCGTGCGGTGACTTCGTGGCGCAGCACCACGCCCGCATGCGGCTGTTCGTGCGCATCAACGCGCTGTCGACGGGGCTGGCCGAAGCGGACCTCGATGTCGTGGTCCCCGCGCGGCCCTACGGCGTGATGCTCCCGAAGTGCGAAAGCGCGCAAGACCTGGCGCGGCTGAGCACGCTTCTGGCCGAGCGCGAGGCGCGCGCGGGCCTGGACGTCGGGACGATCCGGATCCTGCCGATCGTGACTGAGACGGCCGCCAGCCTGTTCCACCTCGGAAGCTACGCGCAGCGCCCGGAGCCCCGTTTGTGCGGGCTGTTCTGGGGCGGCGAAGACCTGGCGGCCGATGTCGGCGCCAAGGCCAATCGCGACGCTGCGGGTCGCTACACCGCACCGTACCAGATGGCGCGCGCGCTCACGCTGCTTGGCGCTGCGGCGGCGCAGGTGCCTGCCTTCGATGCGGTCTACACGGACTTTCGCGACCCCACGGGCTTACGCAGCGAAGCGGACGACGCAGAGCGCGACGGGTTCTCGGGCAAGGTCGCGATTCACCCGGACCAACTCGCGCCCATTCACGCCGCCTTCATGCCCTCGGACGCCGAGATCGTGCAGGCCCGCCGCGTCGTCGAAGCATTCGAAGCGCAGCCCACCGTCGGGGCGCTGGTGCTCGACGGTCGGATGCTCGATCGGCCTCATTTCCGTTCCGCACAGCGACTGCTCGCGCGTGTGAATGCCCCACAACCCACCCCTTGATCTTTCCGGAGCCTTCCATGTCTGACCTCACGACGCGCTACCCCTTGTCGGGCATCACTGTCATCGACCTCTCGCACATCTACAACGGGCCGTATGCCACCTTCCTGATGGCCATGGCCGGCGCCGAGGTCATCAAGGTCGAGCCCTTGACCGGCGAGAACCTGCGCAGCCGGGGCGACCTGGGCGGTGTGGCCTTGCCGTTCGCGATGCTCAACTCGAACAAGCAACCCGTGACGCTGAACCTGAAGTCCGAGAAGGGCAAGCAGCTGCTGCGGGAGATGGTGGCCCGCGCCGACATCCTGGTGGAGAACTTCGCGCCGGGCGTGATGGATCGCCTGGGCCTGGGCGCGAGCGAACTGCACAAGATCAACCCCCGGCTCATCTACGGTTCCAGCTCGGGCTATGGCAAGGATGGGCCGTACCGCGACTACCCGGCCATGGACCTCGTGATGCAGGCCATGTGCGGGGTGATCGACTCTACCGGTTACCCGGACCAGCCGGGTGTGAAGTCCGGCGCTGCGCTGTGCGACTTCATGGCGGGCATCCACCTCTATGCGGCCATCATGACGGCGCTGTACGAGCGCGAGCGCACCGGCGAAGGTCGCGTGGTCGAGGTGTCGATGCAGGAGGCAACGTACGCGTCGCTCGCGTCCAATCTGGGCATGCTGCATGCGCGCGGCGCAGAAGCGCCGGCACGTACGGGCAACCGGCACGGCGGGCTCGGGGTGTCGCCCTACAACGTCTACGGAACGCGCGACGGTCACGTGGTGCTGAACGCGCCGGCCGACCACCATTTCAGGGCCATCCTCGAGGTGATGGGGCGCGACGATCTCCAGGATGACCCGCGCTTCTCGACCCGCACGGCACGGGTGCAGAACGCCGAAGCCGTGGACGCGCTGATCGAGCACTGGACACGGCATCAATCGCGCGACGACGTGGCGCGCCGCATGCTGGCCGCCAAGGTGCCTTGCGCGCCCGTTCGCAGTCTGCCGGAGGTGATGACCGACGAGAACATGCATGCGCGCGGCAACCTGCAATGGATCGAGCATCCCGAACTCGGCCGCGTCGTGCTGATGCACTCCCCGTTGGTGTTCGAGGGCACGCTGCGTCGCCCGATCGAGCCGAGCTTGCCGATGGGCGCGCGCAACGAGGCGGTGTACGGCACGTGGCTTGGCCGGTCGACGCAAGAGCTGGCCGCGCTGCGAAGCGAGGGCGTGATTTCCTGACCTGCAACAACGGTCACCCTTGACATCTTCTTGAGTCCCTCGATAAAGTTGTTCGTATAAAAGAAACATAGTTCGTATATATGAACTTCGGAGACAACGACATGCAAGCACTCCTGCGCTCGTTCCTTGCCGGCGCGGCACTCGCCGCCGCGGCCTTGCCGTGTGTCGCGGCCCCGGCCTGGCCGGAGCGGCCCATCAAGTTGATCCTGCCATTCCCCGCGGGCAGCGCGACGGACGGAACCGCGCGCGTCATCGCGGAGGACCTGCGCAAGGGCCTGGGGCAGCCGGTCATCATCGAGAACCAGGCCGGTGCCGACGGCAACATCGCCGCGATGAACGTGAAGCGTGCGGCCCCCGACGGCTACACACTGCTCATGAGCACCAACTCCGCGCACGCGGTCAACAAGACGCTCTATTCCCACCTGGCCTTCGATCCCGAGAAAGACTTCGAACCGGTGGCCGGCCTGATCAGCATCCCGCTGACCCTGCTGGTGCGCAACGACTTTCCCGCCGACGACATGGCGGCCTTCGTGCGTGTGGCCAAGCAGCGCTCGGGCAGCAATCCGCTCAGTTTCGGCAGCGGAAACACATCCGGCCAGGTGGCCGCTTCGTTGATGCGCTCGGCCGCAGGGGTGGAGATCACGCAGGTGCCGTATCGCGGAACGCCGCAAGCGCTGACGGACCTCGTCGGCGGCCAGATCGACGCGCTGATGGCCGATCCCTATTCATCGATGGGCTTTGTCACCAGCGGGCAGCTCAAGGTGCTGGCCGTGACGGGCAGCGAGCGCCATCCCCTGTTGCCCAAGGCACCGACGATGGCCGAGGCCGGCTACAAGGACGTGCAGGTGGTGACCTGGGCCGCACTGTTTGCGCCGGCCAAGACCGACCCGGTCATCGTCGAACGGCTGAGCAAGGAAGTAGAGAAGAGCCTCTCGCGCCAGGAGACAAAGGCGGCCGTGCAGAAGATGGCCATGACGCCGATGGTGATGAGCCCCGGTGAGCTGCGCAACTTCGTGCGCTCCGAGACCGAACGCTGGGGCCGGCTGGTGAAGCAGGCCGGAATCCCGAAGAAATGAGCGAGCCCACCACCATGCAAGAAACGAACAAGCGCCTGCACAACCGACACATCGTGATCACGGGCGCCGCCTCCGGCATCGGCCAAGCCACCGCCCGGATGTTCGCCGCCGAAGGTGCAGCGCTCACTTTGCTCGACCGGAACGCACAAGGCCTGCAAGGCATCGCGCAGGAGACGCGTGCGCACGTGTTCGAAGCTGATGTGACCGACGAAGACGCCGTGGCCCGTGCGGTGGAGAAGGGCGCGGCTGCCATGGGTGGCATCGACGGCGTGGTCAATGCCGCCGGCGTGATGCTGCGCGGCTCCGTGCTCGAGGTCGGTGTCGCGCAGTGGCGGCGCGTGCTGGAGATCAATCTCACGGGCAGCTACATCGTCGTGCGCTGTTGCCTGCCGTGGCTGAAGCAGGCCGAGGCTGCGACCATCGTGAACCTGGGGTCCGGCCAGTCGCTGTTGCCGAATTCTCCTGACCGCACGGCTTACTCGGCCTCGAAAGGCGGTGTGCTGAATCTCACGCGTGCACTGGCTGCCGAGCTCGCTCCTTCCATCCGCGCCAACACCGTGTGCCCCGGGCTTGTGAACACGCCGATGGCCGAGGGCGTTCAAGGCAACGTAGGCAACTACGCGCTCGGACGGCTTGCCGAGCCCGAGGAAGTTGCGCGGGCCATCCTGTTCCTGACCAGCGTCGAATCGTCCTACATCACCGGCGCTGCGCTGGCCGTGGACGGTGGGCGCTCGTTCCACTGAAGGCGCGAGCGACCCCATGTCCCTGTCCGCTGAAACCTTTGTCCTGCGCTCTTCGCTGACCTCGCCCTTCGTGCGCAAGGTGCGCATGGTGGCCGACGTGCTGGGGCTCGTCGATCGCATCACGTTGCGCCCGATCGATGCGGCCGACCCGAACGATCCTTTGGCTGCGCAGAATCCGTTGGGCAAGTACCCTTGCTTGCTGCGCGAGGACGGCACGGCCGTCTACGACAGCAGCGTGATCCTGGAGTTCCTGCAGCAGGTGGCTGGAACGGACCGGCTGCTGCCGGTCGACGGGCCGCAGCGCATCGCGATGCTCACGCGCACGCGCCTGGCTGACGGCATCGTCGACGCCGGTGCCCTGGTCATCTACGAGGAGCGCTACCACGACGCGAGCATGCGATCGGCGCCGTGGCTGGCGCATCAGCGCGGCAAGATCAAGCGCGCATTGGCGGTGTTCGAGGCGGCGCCTCCAGATCCTCGTTGCACCGATGCAGTGTCGATCGGGCTGGCCTGTGCACTGGGGTTCCTCGACCGGCGCCAACCCGTCGCGTGGCGCGCGGACTGCTCGCTGCTTGCGCGCTGGCTGACGTCGTTTGCCGAAAGCGAACCCGCCTTCGATCGCACCCGTCCGCCAGACGCGTGAGCGGCGAGGCGGTCACTCCACCTGGATGCCGCGTTCCTTGATGAGCTGGGTCCAGCGCGCGAGGTCCGTTCGAATCAGCGCGCCCAGTTCGTCGGGCGTGCTGGGGCGTGGCGTCGAGCTCTCGCGTGCCAGCACCTCCTTGACCTCGGCCGTCGCGAGCACGGCATGCAACTCCTCGTTCAGGCGCTTGACGACACTGGCCGGCATGCCTGCAGGGCCGAGGAGGCCGAACCAGACCTCGAGGCGAAAGCCCGGAAGTCCGGCTTCCGACGCCGTGGGAATGTCAGGTGCCAGCGGCGAGCGCTGCGGTCCGGTGACGGCGAGCGCGCGCAGCTTTCCACCCTGGATCTGCGCAATGGACGAAGGCAGGCTGGGGACCAGCATCTGCAGACTGCCTCCCATCAGGTCGTTGAAGGCGAGCGAAATACCCTTGTAGGGCACGTGCATGAACTGAACCTTGGCGGCCGAGGCGAACATCTCGGTGCCCAGGTGGTTGGTGCCGCCGGTGCCGGCCGATCCATAACTGATGCTGCCGGGCTTGGCGCGTGCCAGCGCAATGAGCTCGCGCAGCGAGTTCACCTTGAGGCTGTTGGCCACGACGATCACCAGCGGACTCTCTGCGATCAAGCCGATCGGCTGCAGGTCTTTCAGCGGGTCGTAGGGCAGCTTCTTGCCGGCGGCCGCGTTGGTCGTGATCGAAGTGGACCCCAGCAACAGCGTGTAGCCGTCAGGCGCGGCCTTGGCGACGAATTCGGTCCCGATCGTGCCGCCGGCGCCGCCCTTGTTCTCGACGACGACGGGCTGGCCCAGTCGCTCGCCCATCTTCACGGCCAGCAGCCGGGCCAGGTTGTCGTTGCTGCCTCCGGCGGCGAACGGCACGATCAGCTTGATCGGCCGTTGAGGCCAGGGGGCTTGCGCGTGGCTCCACAGCGGTAAGAGCGCGGCAGCTCCGAGCGCAAGGGCACGGCGCCGCGTAGGGCCGCAGGCGGCGAGGGGATTGAGCATAGTGATGTCTCCGAGGGCCGGTCTGCGCCGGCATTTTTTGGACAGATGAATGAGCGGGGCGGAGCCCCGTGCGTCAGGACATCACGGCGACAAGGTCGGCGATGTCGGGGATGGATTCGAGTCGGCCGACCACAGCCGCCAGGCGGGCAGCGGTGTCGTCGGGCAGGGCGCGAGCTGCAAAGGTTGCGCAGTCCGCGGACTTGGCGGCGAACTCCGCAGGAGTCATCGCGTTGTTCGGATGTCCCTTGGGATAGTCGACGCGTGTTTCGACTGTCTGGCCGTCGCGGAACTTCACGATCACGCGGGCCGGCGTGACGAAGCGACTCCAGTCGCGTTCGATGTCCTCGTCCACGTAGGGCTGCACGCGCGCGGTCAGCGCGAGGATGTCACTGCGCTTCAGGCCTTCGTCCGAGAAGTGGCGAATGCCGATCTGGCCGTCGATCCATGCGGCGGCCACGGCATACGGAATGCTGAATTGTGCTTCGACGATGGTACGGGGCGCGAGCCGCACGTGCTCCGGCACGCAGACCATCTGGTAGCCGGGCGCGGTCACGCCCACGCGGATGTTCTCGATCTCGTCGGCCGGGCGACCGGTCTCCCGGGCCAGTTGCAGCGCCGCGTCGATGGCGGCGTGCGTGTCGCGGCAGCAGGGGTAGGGCTTGTAGCTCAGGTTCAGCAGCTCGAAGCGGCGACCCAGGTCCTTGCGCACGACCTCGCGGTCGACCCGGCCCTGCAGGTAGACGCGGGTGAAGCCATCGGCGCCGTCGAACACGCCCTGCGCGCCGCGGATGCCGCGCTGCGCCAGCTGCACGGCCACCACCGCGGCCTGCGCCGCCAGGCCGGGCTGCAGCCGTTTCATCAGCGATGCGTCGCGCGTGACCTGGTGGTTGCCGGCCACGGAGCTGTACACGATGCCGAAGGCGTTGAGCATCTGCTCCTCGTTCAGGCCCAGTGCCCGTCCCGCCGCTGCCGTGGCCCCGAAGTAGCCCAGCAGCGAGGTATAGATGAAGCCGCTTTCGACGATGTCGACGGTCACGCCCACCCCGAGGCGGCAGGTGACTTCCAGGCCAGCCGCCACGGCCGCGATCAGGTCCGCACCGGAAATGCCTCCGCGCAACTGGCCGGCCGCGATGGCCGCAGGGACGGTGCTGACGCCCGCATGCAGGATCGCGCCATCGTGCGTGTCGTCGTAGTCGCGTGCATGTGACATGCCGCCGTTGACCCATGCCGCATGGTGCGCCGGAAACTTGCCGCCGAAGACGAACATGTCTGCTTGCGGCGTGCCCGCCCATTCCTGGACCAGGCCGGAGACCTCGCCGATGGCCTTGGCCGAAGACCCGGCCAGTGCGCAGGACAAGGTGTCGAGGATGTTGGTCTTGACCGCCTCGATCACTGCATCGTCGAGCGACGTCGCATCCACGCCCGAGGCGAAGCGCGCCAGGTCGATGGCCAGATCGGGAGTAGCGAGACTTGCGTCCGCCGTGGAGTGAGAGGTTGCCGTCATGGTGAATGAAGTTCTGGTGCCGGTTTCGGAAAGTGAGGTCAGTCTAGGAAACGAGGTGGCCTGGGTGCCATGCTTTTTTTCAGCACGCTCTGTGCTTGTTTCTGGAAGATCCCGAACGGGCGAGGCGCGCGCGTTGGCAGATGGCCCGTGAGTGGCGCGATGTCCCGCAAACCGCAGGGCACCTCCCTTAAACTGGCGTGAGTCCAACAGCTGGCGCAACGATGAAGCCAACGGAAATGAATCACCAGATCGAGCCGCCTTCGCAAGAGAAGGCATCGGATCCGCAGAACCACCGCACCGTCGACCGCGTGACGCAGATCCTTGAGGAGGTGGTCTATCACCCCGGCCTGACGTTCGCCGAACTGGTGCGTGCGTTGGGGGCCGCCAAGAGCTCTGTCCATGGATTCATTCGCGGCCTGGTGGCCAAGGGCTGGCTCTACGAGGACCAACATCGCTTCTACCTGGGGCCCGCTGTCTACGGCCTCACGCTCGCGAGCGGCCACATTCGCGCCGGGTCCGTGACGCACGAAGACCTGCTGGCGTTGCACGAAGACACCAAGCTGGCGGTGTTCCTGGGCGTGCAGGCCGGCGACCATCTGATCTACATCGCCGAGGCTGGCAACGACCCCGCGGCAGGGTTCGAGGCACGTTCGAACATCCGGCGAACCCTGCTTTCCACTGCGGGCGGAAAGGCGCTGCTGGCGGCCCGATCGCCTGTCGAGCGCGATGCGTACCTGCGCAGGCGTTCGCGCGAAGAAGCCAACCTGGTCGACGCCTTTCTCGGCGAAATGAGCGAGATCGCCAAGACCCGCATCGCCATGAATTCCAATGCGAACAGCATGCGCATGGGCCTTGCCACTGCGGTTCGCGGGCGAGCAGGCGATGTGGTCGCATCCGTCACGCTGGTCGGCCCGGCGACCGAAGTCCGCCCGCGTCTGGCCAAACTGTCGAAGCTGCTCATCAAGCATGTCGATGGGTGGAAAAGCGCCTCGACATCGCCCCGCGAGGCCATCTGATCCCGCGCGGGTCGACGCAGCGCACCACGTTCGGAAAACGGGGACGCGGGTTCTCGAAAAAGGCGATGGACGCCTGCGGCCACTGCTTCCTACACTGACCTGCGTTCCCCTGTGAGGCGAACGCAGTCTTCTACAGGAACTGGCATATGACGATTGGGACGGTTGGCATCATCGGTGCCGGAACGATGGGCAACGGCATCGCCCAGGCCTGCGCGGTGTCGGGTGTCAACGTGGTGATGATCGACGTGGCCCAGGCCGCCGTCGACAAGGGCATCGCCACCATCTCGGGCAGCCTCGACCGCCTGATCAAGAAGGAAAAGCTCACGGCCGAGCAGAAGGCCGCGGCGCTGGCGCTGGTCAAGGGCTCGACCGACTACAACGACCTGAAGGGCGCACAACTCGTCATCGAGGCCGCCACCGAGAACCACGCGCTCAAGCTCAAGATCCTCAAGCAGGTGGACGATCTGGTCAGCCCCGAGGTGATCATCGCGTCGAACACCTCGTCGATCTCGATCACGCAGCTGGCCGCCGCCACCTCGCACGCCGACCGCTTCATCGGCATGCACTTCTTCAACCCGGTGCCGATGATGGCGCTGGTGGAGCTGATCCGCGGCTACCTCACGAGCGACGCCACGCACGACGCGGTGAAGGCGCTGGCCGAGAAGCTGGGCAAGTCGCCCATCACGGTGAAGAACGCGCCGGGCTTCGTGGTCAACCGCATCCTGGTGCCGATGATCAACGAGGCCTTCTTCGTGCTGTCAGAAGGCATTGCCACGGCCGAGGACATCGACGCCGGCATGAAGCTGGGCTGCAACCAGCCCATCGGCCCGCTGGCGCTGGCCGACATGATCGGCCTCGATGTGTGCCTGGCCGTGATGGAGGTCTACCTGGAGCAGTTCGGCGACTCCAAGTACCGCCCCTGCCCGCTGCTGAAGGAAATGGTCGCCGCCGGCCAGCTCGGCCGTAAGACCGGCCGCGGCGTGTACGCCTACTGAGGCGTCACCGCAGGCCCTCTGCCTTGCGGAAATAGCCGGCGAGAGCGTGTGGAAGTCGCCCTTGCCGAAACCGATTCAAGGACTCTTGCGGATGTGTGGCGCGAGCCGGGCAAGGGTTCGCTCAATTCATCATCACCTGGAGTTCTCATGACCCAACGCGACATCTTCGTGGTCGGCACCGCCCGCACCGCCATCGGCACCTTCGGCGGTGCGCTCAAGGACGTGCCCAACACGCAACTGGCCACCACCGCCGTCAAGGCCGCCATCGAGCGCAGCGGCGTGGCGGCCGATGCCATCGGCCATGTGGTGATGGGCAACGTGATTCCCACCGACGTGAAGGACGCGTACCTCAGCCGCGTGGCCGCCATCGACGCGGGCTGCCCGATCGAGACGCCGGCCTTCAACGTCAACCGCCTGTGCGGCTCGGGCCTGCAGGCCATCGTGTCGGCGGCGCAGGCCATTGCGCTGGGCGACTGCGACATCGCCATTGGCGGCGGTTCGGAATCGATGAGCCGCGGCCCGTACTTCGACACCTCGGCCCGCTACGGCGCGCGCATGGGCGACGCGGTGCTGGTCGACTACATGCTGGGCATCCTGCACGACCCGTGGGAGAAGATCCACATGGGCATCACGGCCGAGAACGTGGCCGCGCGCTACGGCATCTCGCGCGAGCAGATGGACGAACTGGCCGTGACCAGCCAGCAGCGCGCCGCCGCCGCCATCGCCGCCGGCCGTTTCAAGGAGCAGATCGTTCCGGTCGAGGTGAAGACGCGCAAGGGCGTCGTGCTGTTCGATACCGACGAGCATGTGCGCGCCGATACCACCGTGGACACGCTCGCGAAGATGAAGCCCGCCTTCAAGAAGGACGGCCTCGTGACCGCCGGCAACGCCTCGGGCATCAACGACGGCGCCGCCGCCGTGGTGCTGGCCGAGGGCGGCCGCGTGAAGGCGCTGGGCCTGAAGCCGCTGGCACGCCTGGTCGGCTATGCACACGCCGGTGTCGAACCCGCGTACATGGGCATCGGCCCGGTGCCCGCCACGCGCAAGGTGCTGGAACGCACGGGCCTGAAGGTGAGCGACTTCGACGTGATCGAATCGAACGAAGCCTTCGCCGCGCAGGCCTGCGCCGTCATTAAGGAGCTGGGTTTCGACCCCGCCAAGGTGAACCCCAACGGCTCGGGCATTTCGCTGGGCCACCCGGTGGGTGCGACCGGCGCGATCATCACGACGAAGGCGATTGCGGAGCTGCACCGCACGGGCGGCCGCTACGCGCTGGTCACGATGTGCATCGGCGGCGGGCAAGGCATTGCCGCCGTGTTCGAACGCGTTTGAGAAATGCGGGCGGACATGCACCGCTCGCCACGCGTGGGTCCTTCACAAAACGCGCACGTCGTCTCCCGAAAGTAGCGATGGACGCTGCGCAGGCAGGCCGTGAAACTGGGATGCACAGGCTCGATTCAACGAGCCGCGACAGGCACCGAAAGGAGACAAGCCTTGCTAGACATCCAGCCTTCCGAGCGCAGCACGCTCTCTTACCTCGACAGCACCCGCTGCCTGGCCCCCATTCCCTTTGGAGAGCGGGATCTTCCGACCGCGATTGCCGAGCCGTACTTCAAGGTCGGCGACAGTTCTGTGGCGCTTGAAGGCCCCGCGTTCGATCGCCACGGCAATCTGCTGTTCGTCGACGTCTACGGTGGTCGGGTGCTGCGCTTGTCGCCGCAGCGCGAGCTCACGACGCTGTACGTCGAGCCGGACCTGCATCCTGCCGGCATCGCGATCCACAAGGATGGCCGCATCTTCGTGGCGTGCGTGGGCCCCATCAACGCCAGCGGCCAATTCGACGCGGGCAGCGTGATCGCTCTCGATCCGGATGGCGGCAACCGGCAGGTCATCGTGCCGCCGACGGCGGGCCACGTCGTTGACGACATGGTATTCGACCGCGAAGGCGGCTTTTACTTCACCGACTTTCGTGGCACGTCCACGGAGGCCACGGGGGGACTCTTCTACGTCACGCCGGACCATCGCAAGATCGTGCCCGTGCTGCCTGGCATGTGCGCCGCCAACGGTGTGGCGCTCAGCCCCGACGACAAGGTGGTGTGGGCAACGGAATACTGCGCCAACCGGCTGCATCGCGTGGAGCTGGCGTCGCCGGGCGTGCGCGCACGCGGCGGCGTGTCGGTGCCGTATACCTTCGCGGGCCGTGCGCCCGACTCGATGCGCACCGACGCCAATGGCAACGCCTACGTGGCGCTCAACTGGCAGGCGCGCGTGATGGTGCTCAGCCCTTTCGGCGTGCCGATCGGCCAGATCCTGCTGCCCGGGCGCGAGGACGACAAGTACCTGAAGTCGACCAGCCTGGCGCTGGTGCCGGGCTCGCACGATCTGGTGATCGTGGCGCGCGACGTCGTGCGCGGCGAGGGCGCCGTGATCTTCACGGCGCGCGGCCTGGCCCCGGGCTTCGCCATGTTCTCCCACCACTGACCGGCGGTTTCGCGATGAACAAACTGAAGACCCGCAGAGAAATTCTGGCGGTGGGGGCAAGCCTCGCCGTGTCGGGGTGGTTGCCCCTTGCTGCCCGGGCCCAGGGCGCATGGCCGCAGAAGCCGATCCGGCTGATCGTTCCGTTCGGGCCTGGTGCGAGCACCGACACGGTGGCGCGCTTCGTTGCAGCGAAGTTGTCCGATCGGCTCGGCCAGCAGGTCATCGTGGAAAACAAGGTCGGCGCCGGCGGCATCATCGGCACCACCTATGTCGCCGCGCAGCCTGCGGACGGCTACACGCTGCTGTTCCAGTCCAGCCCCTACATGACGGCGCCGCTGCTGAAGGCCGTGCCGCCCTACGACCCCACGCACGATCTGCAGCCCGTGGGCATGGTCGGGTCGGGTCCCTTCATGATCGTCATCGGGAACGACGTGGCGGCAAAGAACCTGCGCGAGTTCATCGAGCTGGCGCGCACCAAGCCCATGAGCTATGGCTCGGCCGGCGTCGGCACCATCAATCACCTCGGTGGCGAGCTGTTCAACGACCTAGCCAAGGTCAAGTTGTTGCACGTGCCATACACCGGGTTGGGCGCCGCCATCACCGACTTCCTGGGTGGGCGCACGCAGATGCTGGTAGCGAGCTTTCCGGCCGCATTGCCGCATGTGCGGGGCGGTCGCATGCGCGCGCTGGCCGTCACGGGTGGCCAGCGCTCGCCGCTGGTGCCGGAACTGCCGACGATGGAAGAGGCAGGGCTGCCCGGCTACCACGTGGATTCGTGGTGGGGAATGCTCGCGCCGCGGGGCCTGCCGGCGCTCGTCCTGAAACGGATCAATGACGAGCTGAACGTCATCCTGGCCACGCCCGATGCGCGCGAGCTGCTCGCGCGCGATGGTGCCAAGCCCACGCCGGGATCGCCATCGGATTTCGCGCAGGCCATCGGCACGGAAGTTCCGCGCTGGCGCAAGTTGATCCAGGACGCCCACATCACATCCGACTGATCACTACAACCGAAGAGGACAACCATCATGGAAATCAGGCGCATCGGCACACAGCCCTCGGCGCAAGCCCCCGAAACGCGGTTCACGGGCCGCGTGCGGGTCGACACGCTCTTCAACGCGTCGGAGCCCGCGCGCGTCAAGGCTGCGAGCGTGACCTTCGAACCCGGTGCTCGAACGAACTGGCACAAGCATCCGCTCGGCCAGATGCTGATCGTCACCGCCGGCTGCGGTTGCGTGCAGCGCGACGGAGGGCCTGTCGAGGAAATTCGTCCTGGTGACGTCGTCTGGATCGAGCCGCACGAGAAGCACTGGCACGGCGCCACCGGGACGACCTCGATGACGCATATCTCCGTCTCCGAGGTGCTCGAGGGGCAACCGGTGGAATGGCTGGAAAAGGTCGCCGAGGTGCGCTGATGTCCTCTCCTGACGCCACTCGCCGAGGGCTCACACGCTGGGGGATGGCCGTCTGCGCTGCGGCCATGATGCTGGGCGCGCCCGCCGAGGGCCGGGCGGACACCTTCCCTTCGCGGCCGCTGCGTATCGTCGTGCCGGCCGCGGCAGGCGGCAACCTCGATCTCGTGAGCCGCAACCTGGCGCAGCAGCTGTCACAGCAGTTGAAGCAGCCGGTCGTGGTGGAGAACCGGCCCGGCGGCAACTACATGCTTGCGGTGGACGCCGTGTCCAGGTCCCCCGCGGACGGCTACACCTACTTGGCCATTGCGGATTCGTTTCTCTACACGCCGAGCCTGGCGCGCACGGCGACCTACGATCCGTTGAAGGACTTCGTGGGTGTCAGCCTTGTCGCCCGTGTGCCGTTGCTGCTGGTCGTGCATCCGGCAGTGCCTGTGACGACGGTGGCGCAATTGATCGACCTGGCCAGGCGCAGCCCCGGGGAGTTGACCTACGGCAGCTCCGGCAACGGCAGCACCGGGCACATCGCCGCAGCGCTGTTCAGTTCCATGGCGAACATCCGCATGACCCACGTGCCCTACAAAGGCAACGCGCCCGGCCTGATCGATGTGATGGGTGGGCGCACGTCGTTGATGTTCGACCCCCTGAGCACCTCGGTGGCGCACGTGAAGGCCGGAAAGCTCAAGGCGATCGGCGTCACCAGCGCTGCGCGTTCGCCCCTGGCGCCCGGTGTCGTGACGGTGGGCGAATCGGGCCTGCCGGGCTACGAATCGACGATCTTCAACGGCCTGGCCGCGCGCAGCGGCACCCCGCCCGAGATTCTTGAACGCATGAACGCCGAGATCCGCAAGGCCGTCCGGCAGCCGGAGTTCCGCGCGCGCATGGGGGAGCAGGGCGTGGAACTGGAGGCTAGTGAGTCGGCCTCGGCCTTCTCGGCGACGCTGCGCGAACTTTTCGCCAGGTACGCACGCATCGTCAAGGACGCCGGAATTCGCGCCGACTGACGACCGGCGCGCTGCACTGAAATTTCCTCATCGTGAAAGGACACGGACCATGAATATCGGATATGTAGGCCTGGGCAACATGGGCGGCGCGCTTGCCCGCCGGCTGCAACTCACGCACCCCCTGACGGTGTACGACCGAGACGCTGCGTCGGTGCAGCGCCTGGTCGACCGCGGCGCGACCCGCGCGGACAGCCTCGCGCACATCGCTGAGACATGCGACGTGATCGTTCTGTGCCTGCCGACCTCGGAGCACGTCCGCAGCGTGCTGTTGGGGCCGGAGGGCATTGGCGCCATCGCGAAACCCGGCACCTTGATCGTGGACCAGACCAGCGGCGACCCGACTGTGACGCGCGCCATCGCCGCCACACTGGCCGAGCGCGGCATCGACATGGTCGACGCACCCGTCAGCGGCGGGCCGGCCGGAGCCGATGCGGGCACCATCGCGATCATGGTCGGCGCGGCGCCGGCGCTGTTCGAGCGCATCGGACCGGTGTTGCAGGCGATCAGCCCGAACGTCTTCCATGCCGGAGACATCGGCTGCGGGCATGTCGTCAAGCTGGCGAACAACCTGCTCTCGGCCGGCACGCGACTGATGACGCTGGAAGCCATGGCGCTGGCCGTGAAGAACGGCGTGGCGGGCGAGAAGGCGCTGGACATCATGATGGCCAGTGGTGGTCGCAACTTCTGGATGGAGAAGTACATGGCCAACTACATCCTGACCGGCAAGCTGAAGGCGGCCTTCGCACTGGGCCTGCTCCACAAGGACGTGCGCCTGGCCTGTCAGCTCGGACAGGACTCCGGCATGCCCATGCTGTTCGGCAACCTGGCCAAGGACTTCTATCAGATAGCGTTGAACGAACACAGCTTCGAATCCCCGGTTAACGTGGTCGCGCTGACCATGGACCGCATTGCCGGGAGCCATGTCGTGCCCGACGGCTACAGCGTCACGTGAGGGCGAAAAGAAGATGCCGCACCGCAAGCTGCTGCTCTCCGTGGCGTCGGCGGCGGTCATGGCCTGGCTGCCTGCCGCCGCACAGGCGCAGGCCTGGCCGAGCCGGCCCATCAAGCTGATCGTTCCCTACGCCGCAGGGGGCGGCACCGACGTGATCGCGCGCCATATCGCCACACGTCTTTCGGCCCGGCTTGGGCAACCGCTCGTCATCGAGAACAAGGCGGGCGCGGGCGGCGCCATCGGGTTCGAGGCTGGCATCAAGGCGCCGCCCGATGGCTACACCCTGGTGTTCATCACGAGCGCGTACGCGACCAACGCCGCGACCGGACGAAAGATGGCCTACGACCCCGTGCGCGACATCGCGCCGATTGCACAGGTTGGCAAGACCTCGTTGCTCATCGCGGTGCCGGCCGACTCGCCCGTCAAGACGCTGAAGGACCTGGTCGACATGGCGCGAGCCCAGCCGAACCGGATCACCTATGGCTCCAGCGGCATCGGGTCGATGAGCCATCTGGGCATGGAGATGCTGGCCGCCGATGCCAAGCTGCACTTCGTGCATGTGCCCTACAAGGGCATGTCGCCGGCGTTCGCCGACATGATGGGCGGGAGCCTGCATGCGGGCCTGGCCACCTACGCCACGACCTCCGGCTACCTCTCTGGCGGCAAGCTGCGCGGCATCGCCGTGACCGGCGCTCGGCGCGATCCGTTCATGCCCGACTTGCCGACCACGGGAGAAGCCGGCTTTCCGAACTTCCGCATCGAGTTCTGGTGGGGATTCGTCGGGCCGAGCCGGCTGCCACCGGTCGTCGTGCAGCGGCTGAACACCGAGATCAACGCGATCCTGGCCCAGCCCGAAACAACGGCAGGCCTGGCTCGTGAGGCGGCCGTGCCGGTGGTGGGCACCCCTGAAGCATTCGGTCGGCTGATCGCGGCCGACGTGGCCCACTGGTCGCGACTCGTCAAGGACAACGGCATCCAGGTGGATTGAGGCGCTGGCACTGGTGCTGCGGTTGCGGTTAACCCGCAGTCGCAGCAGCGGTCTCAGTCGATCAACTGTCGGCCCTTGAGCACGTCCTCTGCGACCTTGAAGGCATCGCCAGCGGCGGGAAGGCCGCAGTACACGGCGGTGTGCAGCAGGATTTCGCGCAGTTCATCCACGGTCACGCCGTTGTTCAGTGCACCCTCGAGGTGGTTGCGCAGCTGGTTCGGCCGGCCCAGCGCCGTCAGCATCGCGATGTTCAGGATGCTGCGCAGCTTGGGCTCGATGACGCCACGTGCCCACACGCGGCCGAAGCACACCTCTTCGGAATAGTCGTTCAGCGCTGCGGTGAACGCGTTCTTCTTCTTGTCCTTGCCTTCGACATAGCCCTCGCCCATGAGCTCGTTCATGATCTTGCGACCGGTCTGTTTGGCGTCCATGATGGTTCTCCTTGATTGGGTTGTCGTCAGTCGCGGGCGAGGGTTTTCTTCACCTCTTCGGCAGACACCTTGATATGCACACCTGCGCGCTCGTTCTGCAGTTGCATGGGCGAGCGTGAATCGCGGTCGCCCCAATCACGGTCGAGCGCGGCCTGGAAGTCTTCCATGGCACGTTCGGCGTACTTCATGGGCACGTCGAGCTCGCGGCCCAAGTCCAGCGCCAGCGTGAGGTCCTTGTGTGCAAGCCGTAGCGCGAAGCTCGCCGGTTCGTATTTGTCCTGCAGGTACTGATCGCCGATGCGGTCGAAGGTGCGCGAGCGGCCGATGGCGCCCTGGCGCACCGCATGCCACAGCTCGAGCGGGTCCATGCCGCCCTTGACACCCAGGCTGAAGACCTCGGCGATCATCATGCGCATGGTGATGCTGGCGCAGTTGTGCACGAGCTTGGCCACGTTGCCCGCACCGATGTCACCCACATGCAGCACCTGGTCGCCGATGGCATCCAGCAGCGCTTTGTGTCGCTCGAAGATGGCCTTGTCACCGCCCACGTAGATGGCCAGCTTGCCGGCGTTGGCACCGGCGGGGCCGCCGCTGACCGGCGCGTCGAGCAGCGCGATGCTTTTTTCGACAAAGTGCTTGTGCACCTCGCGAACCACGGTGGGCGAGTTGGTGGTCAGGTCGAACCAGGCGCTACCTGGCTGCATGGCGTCCAGCAGCGTGACGCCGACCTGTCGCATGTCCTTGGGGCCGGGGACGGAAGTGAATACGACTTCTGCGCCTGCGGCTGCATCGGCCACCGACTCCGCCCAGCGCGCGCCGGCGGCAACGTGGCGCGAAGCGCTCTCTTTTCGAAGGTCGCGCACGGCGACCTCGTGGCCGGCCTTGACGAGGTTGAGCGCCATGCCCGCGCCCATGGTGCCGAGTCCGATGAATCCCAATTTCATGTTGTCTCCTGTAGTGAGTGGATGGTCGTGTGTGCTTCGTGTGCACAGGCCGTGTGCCGACCCGACGAGCGCAGTCTAGAAATCGCGCTCTCGCTGCGTCCATGGCTTTTTTCCGCAGCTCGCGTCCGAAGAATCGAAAGGATGCGAGAGGGCCCGCGTGTCGGCGCCAAGGGGCAGTTCATCTTCAGGAAACCCGTAGACGAGCTTTCGGATTTCGCCATGGACTTGACCCTGAGGCGCTTTCACACTTGCCGACGAAGGAGACCCGATGAGCAACACTGAAAAGAAGAGCGCGCCACCCGTGCGCATCCGCATGCAGATCGCCGGCCGATGGCGTGATGCCGAACAGGTTCATGAGGTGCGCGATCCGTACCGTGGCGACATCGTCGCCATGGCGCCTGTGTCCACGCTGCAGGATGCGGAAGATGCACTGGAATCCGCGCGCAAGGCCAAGACCGCCATGGCAGCATTGCCGGGGCACGAGCGTGCCAAGTTGCTGCATCGGGCCGCCGACCTGGTGGGCGCCCGCACGCAGGCACTTGGCCTGACCATGGCACGCGAGACCGGCAAGGCCTTGCGCGATGCGATCGTCGAGGTGCAGCGCGCTGCCGAACTGATGCATCTGTGCGCCGAGGAAGCCGTGCGTATCCAGGGCGAACACATCCCCATGGACGCCAGCACCATCGGTGCCGGAAAGATCGCGATGCTGATGCGCTACCCGGTCGGTGTGGTCACGGCCATCACGCCGTTCAACGGACCGATCAGCCTGGCCGCGCACAAGCTGGGTCCGGCACTGGCGGCGGGCAACAGTCTCGTCCTCAAGCCTTCGCCGAAAGCGCCGCTGTGCGCGCACCAGTTCGTCGAGACCGTGCTGGAGGCAGGCTTCCCCGAGGGGGCGATCAACACCATCTACGGCGACGCGGTGGGTCCGAAGATCGTCAGCGACTCGCGCGTGGATTTCGTCAGCTTCACCGGCTCGATCCGCGTGGGAAAGATGATTCGCGATGCGGTGGGCATGAAGCGCGTGGCGCTCGAGTTGGGTGGTGTGGGGCCGACCTTCGTGCACCATGATGCCGACCTTCTGGCGGCCGCCAAGGCCTGCGCGCGCAACGGCGTCGCGCTCGCCGGCCAGAGCTGCGTGTCGGTGCAGAACGTCTACGTGCACAAACAGGTGCACGACCGTTTCGTCGAGGCGGTTTGCCAGGAAATCGATGCCATCCGTTTCGGCGATCCGCTGGACCTGTCGACCGACGTCGGCACGCTGATCGACGAGGAAGCCGCGATCCGCGTGGAGCGAATGATCGGCGAGGCCATCGAAGCTGGCGCACGCCCTTTGCGTGGCTTCACGCGACGTGGTGCGCAGCTCGATGCCACCGTGTTGAGCCGGGTGAATCCCGCAATGCGCGTGGTCTCGGACGAAATCTTCGGGCCCGCCTTCAGCATCCAGCCGTATGAAGACATCGTGCCGCTGTTCAATTCGATCAGCGAGAGCCCCTATGGCCTGCAGTGCGGCATCTTCACAAACTCGCTGGACCTGGCGCTGTCGGCGATCCGCACCGTGCGCACGGGCGGCGTGATCGTGAACGGAACCTCGCGCTGGCGCTCGGACCAGATGCCGTACGGCGGCGTGAAGGACAGCGGCATCGGGCGCGAAGGGCCGAAGTTCTCGATCCGCGACATGACGGAAGAGCGCCTCTTCGTGCTGAACTGATCCCTGCGTGGAGAGAACCGTATGCGAATGACCGCTGCCGTCCTGTACGAACAGGGCTTGCCGTCGCCTTATGTCTGCAGCCAGCCACTGAAAATCGAAGAGGTGGAGCTGGACGGCCCGGGCGAGGGCGAAGTGCTGGTCGAGGTGCGCGCGGCCGGGCTGTGCCATTCGGACCTGTCCCAGGTGGCGGGCCTGCGCAAGCGCACGCTGCCGGTGGTCATGGGCCACGAGGGTGCCGGCATCGTGCGCGAGGTGGGGCGCGGCGTCGCGGGCCTCCAGCCGGGAGACCATGTCGTCATGACCGTGGGCTCGGGCTGCGGCGCCTGCGACTACTGCGTCAACAGCCGCCCGGTGCTGTGCGATCTCGTTGGCGCTACGCGCGCCAAGGGCGTGCTCATGAACGGCGCGCGGCGCCTGGCACGGGGCGCGATGGGGATTTACCACCACAGCGGCGTGTCATCGTTCGCGCAATACGCCGTCACGGTGCCGGGCTCCCTGGTCAAGGTCGACCCTGCGATCCCATTCGACGTGGCCGCCATGTTCGGTTGCGCGGTCGTGACCGGCGCCGGCTGCGTCTTCAACGCGGCCCACGTGCGGCCGGGACAGAGCATTGCCGTCGTCGGCCTGGGTGGCGTCGGCTTCAACGCCGTCATGGCCGCACGCATCGCCGGTGCTTCGACGATCGTGGGCATCGACCTCAACCCTGCCAAGTTCGCGCTGGCCAGGGAGCTGGGCTGCACGCACACCGTCTCCGCCCTGGATGACAAGGTGGTGGAGACGGTGAGGGACCTGACGCACGGCGGCGTGGACTTTGTGTTCGAAATGTCGGGCAGCAAGGCCGGCATGGCCACGGCCTACGCCATCGCGCGCAAGGGCGGCGAGATCGTCTGCGTGGGGCTCGGCGCGTCGAGCGATCAGTACTCCTATCCGCACACGGCACTGGTCGGCGAAGAGAAGGTCATCCGGGGCTCGCTGATGGGCAGCTGCGTGCCGCAGCGTGACTTGCCGTTGTACATGCGCTACTACCAGGAGGGGCGCCTGCCGGTGGAGCGGCTCATGAGCGGCACCTTCGGCTTCGACCACCTGAACCTGAACCTCGACCGGCTGGAGCACGGCGAAGTGCTCCGGCAGGTGCTTCGCCCGCACGGCTGAACACGACGGTCGACATCGGCCGTTCAATGATTTTTCTGGAGACGACAACACATGCGGATGACAGCAGCGGTGATGTATGAACAGGGGCTGCCCGCTCCCTTTGCGCAGAGCCAACCGTTCAGGATCGAAGAAGTGGAACTCGACGGCCCAGGCGAAGGCGAGGTGCTGGTCGAGGTGCGCGGCGCGGGCCTGTGCCACTCCGACCTGTCGGTGGTCCAGGGCCAGCGCAAGCGACCGCTGCCGGTGGTCGGCGGGCACGAAGGCGCCGGCATCGTGCGCGAGGTGGGGAAGGGCGTGCACGGACTGCTGCCCGGCGATCACGTGGCCATGGCCGGCGTGGCGGGCTGTGGCCTGTGCCGCACCTGCCTGGCCGGCCGACCGGGGGTGTGCCAGGCTGTTGCGGCGGCGCGCTCCGAAGGCATGCTGGCCACCGGTTCGCGGCGGCTACGCCTTGCCGACGGTGGGCGTCTGAATCACTACAGCGGCATCTCGGTCTACGCGCAATACGCCGTGGTGGTGCCCCAATCGCTGATCAAGATCGATCCTGCCGTGCCGCTGGACATCGCCGCGCTCTTCGGTTGCGCCGTGGTCACGGGGGCCGGTGCGGTGTTCAACAGCGCCAAGGTGCAACCGGGCGCCAGCGTGGCGGTCATCGGCCTGGGCGGTGTGGGACTCACTGCCGTCATGGCGGCGCGCGAAGCCGGGGCGGGACGGATCGTGGGCATCGACGTCCTGCCTTCTAAGTTCGAGCTGGCGCGCGCGGTGGGTGCCACCGAGTGCATCGACGCGCGCGATCCGACGCTCGTGCAGCAGGTGATGGACCTCACGAACGGAGGCGTCGACCATGCGTTCGAAATCTCCGGGCATCCGTCCGCCTTGGTCATGGCCCAGGCCATCACGGTGCGTGGGGGCGAGGTGATCGGCGTCGGTGTTGGAAATTCCAGCGAGACCTTCACCGTGCCTCACCTGTCATGGGTCTGCGAAGAACGTGTGCTGCGGGGTTCCTTCATGGGCGGGGGCGTGCCGCAGAAAGACGTGCCGCGCTATGTCGATCTCTTCCTGCGCGGGCGGCTGCCGGTGGACAAGCTGCGCAGCGAGCGCATCGGCTTCGACAAGCTCAACGAAGGTTTCGATCTGCTGAAGGGTGGGGGTGTCGTGCGCCAGGTCGTGTTGCCGCACGGCGCGTGATCTTGCTGCGACGGCCGCGGGGTCACGGCGCAACCGGCGGCGCTGCTTCGGCCACCCCGTCGCTTGCGGTCTTTCGCCCAGCCGATTCCGCTGCGGCAAGTTCGGCGGGAGTCAGCACATAGGCAGGGTTATCGGCCAACAATTCGATCGCTACATCGATGAAAGCGCGTGCACGCGCCGGCACCGAGGTGCGATTCCCGTAGTAGATGAACACCCCCGACTTGTCGGCAACGTGCTCCACGAGCAGCGGAACCAGCCGGCCTGCGCGAATGTGCGGCGCGGCCGCCACGCCGGTCAACGACCCGATCACGTGTCCGGCCAGCACGGCTTCGGTTTCCAGCGCCTCGTCGTTCACGGTCAGGGCGGGGGCGACCTGGAGCTCGACCAGGTCGGTGCCATTCTTGACGTACCAGGGCAGCACGCGACCCGTACCGGGATTGCGGAACGCGCTGCAGCGGTGGGCCGACAGCTCGACGAGGCTCTTCGGCGCGCCATGCAACTTCAAGTATGCGGGCGATGCACAAATGATCAGTTGCAAGGTAAAGAGCCGGCGAGCGATCACGCCTTCCACCGGGGAGGGTCCGATACGGAACCCCACATCGACCCGGTCCTCCACCCAGTTGCCGATCCGGTCGTCCAGTTGTACATCGGGCTGCACTTCGGGATAGCGTCGACAAAAGGTGTCAAGCAGGTGCCACAACACGGGCGCGAAGACTGACAAGGGCGCTACCACGCGCAAGGGCCCGCTGATGCCGTCCTTGGCCTGGCGCGTCGTCTCCAATGCCCGCTGCATGCCGAGCAAGGAGGGCCGGGCAGCCTCGAGAAAGTGCCTGCCCTCATCAGTCAGCGCCATGCTGCGCGTGGTGCGATGAAAAAGGCGCACCCCTAAATGCTTCTCAAGCTGCGCCAACGCTTGGCTGGCTGCCTGCGGTGTCATGCCCTGCGCGGCGGCGGCCTGACGCAGGCTGCCCAGCTCGGCTGTCTTCACGAACGTCGCAATGGAGCGCAACTCGTTGATCGGCATCTGGCCCTTCGCAAAAAACCATTATCAAGTGCGGCTTGCCAGTCCGACAACCGTTCCCGACCTAGTTGTGGGGGAAGGTGCGGCCTAAAGTCTTTCGACTCACGCCGGGCAATCGCCCCACCTTGGACAAGAACACCATGACCACTCACGATGCTTTTCAGATCTCCCGGCGCGGCCTGCTGAAGGCCGGAGCCGCCACTGCCTCCGTGCCCGCGCTTTCCGGCGCGACGACAGCCGCCGCCGCACCGGCGCGCGTCACCGGCACACCAGAGGCGACGCCGGTCAATCTCACCGTCAACGGCCGCCCGCACCGGCTGGTGCTCGACACGCGCACCACCCTGCTCGACGCGCTGCGCGAACACCTGCATCTCACCGGCACGAAGAAAGGCTGCGACCATGGCCAGTGCGGCGCCTGCACCGTCATGGTCGATGGTCGGCGCATCAACGCCTGCCTGACGCTGGCGGTGATGCACGAGGGGGCCAGCGTCACGACCATCGAGGGCCTGGGCCAGCCCGGTCACCTGCATCCGATGCAGGTTGCCTTCGTCAAACACGATGGCTACCAGTGCGGCTACTGCACACCGGGCCAGATCTGTTCGGCCGTTGGCGTGCTGCAGGAGATCGAACAAGGCATTCCAAGTCACGTGAGCGGCGACCTCACCGTCAAGCCGTTGCTCTCGCCCGCCGAGTTGCGCGAACGCATGAGTGGCAACATCTGCCGCTGCGGCGCCTACAGCAACATCGTCGATGCGATTACCGAAGTTGCGGGGGTGAAGGCATGAAACGCTTCAGCTACGAACGGGCGACATCGCCTGCACAGGCCGTTGCCGCCGCTGCCCGCACGTCAGGCGCGCGCTTTATCGCAGGCGGCACCAACCTGCTCGATCTGATGAAACTCGAGATCGAGACACCCGCACACCTGATCGACGTGAATGGCCTTGGGCTCGACCGCATCGAGCCAACGACTGAAGGCGGGCTGCGCATCGGCGCTCTGGTGCGCAACACCGACCTGGCCGCACATGCGAGCGTGCGGCGCGACTACGGACTGCTGTCTCGCGCGCTGCTCGCCGGCGCATCGGGCCAACTGCGCAACAAGGCGACGACTGCCGGTAATCTGCTGCAGCGCACGCGCTGCCCGTATTTCTACGACACGAACATGGCCTGCAACAAGCGCCAGCCGGGCAGCGGCTGCGCGGCGATCGGTGGGGTCAACCGGCAACACGCGGTCGTCGGCGCCAGCGATGCTTGTATCGCGACGAATCCGAGCGATATGGCGGTCGCGATGCGCGCGCTCGACGCAACGGTCGAGACGCTGCGGCCCAACGGCGCGCGACGCACCATCCCGATCGCGGATTTCCATCGCCTGCCCGGCCACACGCCGCATGTGGAAACTGCGCTGGCCCCTGGTGAACTGATCACGGCGGTTCAGTTGCCGGCGCCGGTCGGCGGCCGACAGGTCTACACAAAGGTGCGCGACCGCGCGTCGTATGCCTTCGCGTTGGTGTCGGTCGCTGCGATCGTTCAGCGCGACGGCACCGGCCGCGTGGCGCTGGGCGGCGTCGCGCACAAGCCGTGGCGCGTCGAAGCAGCCGAGCGTGACCTGCCGCGCGGCGCCAAGGCGGTCACGGCGGCGCTGCTGGCCGATGCCCGGCCGACCGAACACAACGCCTTCAAGGTCACGCTGGTGGAGCGCACCCTCGATGCGGTGCTGACGGACGCAAGGAACTGAGTGATGAAATTCGATACCCCTGCCACCACCAATCCGATTGACCAACTCAAGGTGATCGGTAAACCCGTCGACCGCATCGACGGCCCGCTCAAGACCACTGGCATCGCGCCCTATGCCTACGAGCGGCATGACGTGGCGCCCCATGCTGCGTACGGCTATATCCTCGGTGCCGCGATCGCCAAGGGGCGTGTGACGGCGATCGACCAGAGCCGCGCCAAGGCGGCGCCCGGTGTGATCGCCATCGTCACCGCCGACAACGCAGGCAAGCTGGGCAAGGGCCAGTTCAACACCGCCAGGCTTCTCGGCGGGCCGAACGTCGACCACTATCACCAGGCCATCGCGCTCGTCGTCGCCGAGACCTTCGAACAGGCCCGCGCTGCGGCGCAGTTGCTGAAGGTGAGTTATGCGCGCGCCGAGGGCGCCTTCGATCTGGCAGGTGCCAAGGCATCGGGCCCGAAGACGACTGATCGCGACAACAAGGTCGGCGACTTCGCTATCGCCTTTGCCGGAGCCGAGGTGCAGCTCGACCAGAGCTACAGCACGCCCGACCAGTCGCACGCGATGATGGAACCCCATGCAACCACGGCTGCCTGGCAAGGCGACCGCCTCACCGTCTGGACTTCCAACCAGATGATCGATTGGACGGTCGGCGACCTGGCCCTGACGCTCGGGATGCCGAAGGAGAAGATCCACCTGATGTCGCCCTACATCGGCGGCGGCTTCGGCGGCAAGCTGTTCCTGCGAGCCGACACCGTGCTGGCCGCCATTGGCGCCCGTATTGCGCAGCGGCCGGTCAAGGTGGCGTTGCAGCGGCCCCTTGTCGCCAACAACACCGTGCATCGGCCGGCCACCATCCAGCGCATTCGGCTCGGCGCCAACCGGCAGGGCAAGCTCACCGCCATCGGCCACGAGAGCTGGTCCGGCAACCTGGTCAACGGCAAGCCCGAAAACGCAGTGCAGCAGACACAATTGCTGTATGCAGGTGCGCACCGGCTGACAGGAACGAGGCTCGCCGTGCTCGACCTGCCCGAAGGCAATGCGATGCGCGCGCCGGGCGAGGCGCCGGGCTTGATGGCTTTGGAAATCGCGATGGACGAGATGGCCGAGCGTCTCGGCCTCGACCCCATCGAGTTCCGCGTGCTGAACGACACGCAGGTGGACCCGGCCAAGCCGGAGCGACGTTTTTCCGAACGCCAGCTGATCGAATGCATGCGCCTCGGCGCAAAAACCTTCGGCTGGGAGCGGCGCAGCGCCAAGCCCGCGATGCGGCGTGAAGGCCGCGCGTGGGTCGGCATCGGCATGGCTGTCGCCTTCCGCAACAACCAGGTCGCCAAGTCGGGCGCCCGCGTGCGCCTTGACGGACGCGGCGTCGTCACGGTCGAGACCGACATGACGGACATCGGCACCGGCAGCTACACGATCATTGCGCAGACCGCTGCCGAGATGATGGGGGTGCCGCTGGAGCGCGTGGTCGTGAAGCTCGGTGACTCGGCTTTCCCGGTGTCGGCCGGCTCCGGCGGCCAGTGGGGCGCCAATTGCTCGACAGCCGGCGTGTACGCCGCATGCGTGAAGCTGCGCGAAGCCGTGCTGCAGCGCGCGAGCCTGCCGGCCGACGCCAGCTTCGCGGACGGCATGGTGCGCGCCGGTGGCCGCAGCGTGCCGCTCGGCGAGGTGGCGGGCGAGGGGGGGCTTGTCGCCGAAGACACCATCGAGTTCGCCGAACTGAGCAAGCAATACCAGCAGTCGACCTTCGGCGCGCACTTCGTCGAGGTGGCGGTCGATGCCTACACGGCCGAAGTGCGCGTGCGCCGCATGCTGGCGGTGTGTGCGTCGGGTCGTATCCTCAACCCGAAGTCGGCACGCAGCCAGGTGATCGGCGCGATGACGATGGGGGTGGGCGGCGCGCTGATGGAAGAGCTTGCAGTCGACAAGCGGTTGGGCTTTTTCGTCAACCACGACCTGGCGGGCTACGAGGTGCCCGTGCATGCCGACATCCCGCACCAGGAGGTCATCTTCCTTGACGAGGCGGATGCGATCTCGTCGCCAATGAAGGCCAAGGGTGTCGGCGAACTGGGGCTGTGCGGCGTCGGCGCCGCCGTGGCCAACGCTGTCTACAACGCGACTGGTGTGCGCCTGCGCGACTACCCGCTCACGCTGGACAAGCTGATTGGGCGCATACCGTCGACAACGGCTTGAAACTCTGACGGTATCCCGTTGCGCGCCTTGATCGCTGGGCTGGCAAGCTGACCGCTCGGCCAAGCCGCGCAAGCCTCGGCTAACGGAAGCCTAGCTTGTCCGTCCGGAAGTGCTTGTCCTGGCCGCGAACCTTTCCCGTTGAGGAAACATGCGGGGTGGTGGTCGATTGAAAAGGGCACAGCTGCTGCCTAGAAGCCGTCTGTGGGCGGCCGCTTTGGACGGATTGCCGTGCCAAGACCGCATCAGGGAGCCGGCGCACTGGCGTCGCGTTCGCGCATCCAGCGCCAGAGTGTTGAACGGCTTACGCCGAGTTGCCGGGCCGCGGCCTGTCGATTGCCGCCCTGGGCCTGCAGCGCCGCGGCCACGCGTGCAGCGCTCAATCCGGTGCTGTCGGCCGCATTGGGTTCTGCATCGACGAACAGTTCCGGCAGGTCGTGCCGCAGATCGTCGTAGCGGACATCGTCGAGGCGGTCGAACTGCATGAGGAACACCGCGATGCGTTCGCCCAGGTTTTCCAGCTCGCGGATGTTGCCGGGCCAGTCGTAGGCGCGCAGGCGCGGCAGCAGCGGGGCGAGCGCGCGGGCCGGGTCCAGATGCGTGCCCAGTCGCTGCAGGCAGCGGCCGACCTGCGCTTCGGCCAGCGGCGCGATGTCTTCGCGCCGCTCGCGCAGGGGCGGCAGCGGCAGGCGCAGCGTGTTGAGTCGGTAGAACAGGTCTTGCCGGAAGCGGCGCTCGGCAATCATGTCGTTCAGCGGCTGGTGCGTGGCGGCGATCACGCGAACGTCGACCGGGATGGCGGCCGTGGCACCGAGCCGCGTGATCTCGCGCTCCTGCAGCACGCGCAGCAGGCGCGTCTGCAGCTGCAGCGGCATGTCGCCGATCTCGTCGAGGAAGAGGGTGCCCGTGTGCGCTGCCTCGAACAGGCCGCGCTTGCCGCCGCGGCGTGAGCCGGTGAAGGCGCCTTCTTCGTAGCCGAACAGCTCGCTTTCCAGCAGCGCTTCCGGAAACGCCGCGCAGTTGACGGCGACGAAGGGCCGCCCCGCGCGCACGCTCTCGTTGTGGATGGACTGCGCGAACAGCTCCTTGCCGACGCCGCTCTCGCCGGCGATCAGCACCGTGAGGTCGGTGCGCGCAAAGCGCCGGGCGGTCTGCACGGCGCGCACGAAGGCCGGGCTCTGGCCGATCAGGTTGGCGAATCGGTGGCGCGCTGCGCTCTGGCGCCGGCCCTGCTGGATGCGCAAGCTGGTGTCGGCCTCCTGGATCGTGCGGGCGTCGTAGAGGGTCAGCGCCGCGCCGACGATCTCGCCATGCTCGCGGATCGGCGTGCGGTTGACCACCCAGTCGCGCTGCGCAAAGCGCTGCACCACGGCGCGCTCGACCTGTCCGCTGTCGAGCGTAGGTTGCAGCGACAGCTCGGGTTCGATCGCCTCCAGCGACTGGCCGATGAGCCGCGCGTGCGACTGGCCCAGCAGCTGCTGCATCGGAGGGTTCACTGCGATCACGCGGTTGTCGCGGTTCACAGCGAGCACGGCCTCCTGCAGGTTGTGCAGCACGCCGTTGAGCTGCTCGTAGCGGCCGGCTTCGAGCCGCGCGACGCGCGCGAGTTCGAGCGCGTCCTCGAAGCCCTTGCGCACACTGCCCAGCGAGTAGGCGAGCAGTCCGTGCAGGCCGGCCTGCTCCGCCAGTTCGACGACCAGGCTGGAGCCAACGATCACCTCGAAGCCCTCGCGCCGCAGCTGCTCGAAGCGCTGGCGCGCGTCGTCGGGCGTCTGGTAGGCGTGCTGTATCACCTCGATGTTGAGCAGGTCCTTCACCTCGTCGAGTTCGGGGATGGTCTGGCCGTACATGACCACGCCGACACGGCTGGACATGCGCCGTGCCTTGATGAGCGCCTGCAGCAGGTCGAAGCCGCTCAGCTGGATGGTGGCCACCGGCGCCTGCAGGCCGGCGCGCAGGATGCTCGCGTTCGAGCCCGCGCTCACGAAGGCATCGACCAGGCCGCGCTCCAGGCGGTCGCGCGCGATGGCGAGCGCGTCGCCGAAGGTGCCGTCGACCACCTCGATCTCGGCGCGGCCGGTGTACTCCGCCACCACCGGCATCGCGAACCCGCGGATCTGCCGGTAGCTCAGGAAACACAGGCGCGGCAGCTCGGCGCTGCGCACGGAAGCCGGGAACAGGTGGGGTGAGGGGCGGTCGTTGAGCATGTCGCATTGAAACATAAGGGCGTTTCATCTATGTCGCAGTGCGACGCGAGGTGGCGGCCGACAGAACATCAATGCCTTGTAAATCAAGCACTTGCGAGCGACCCGGGCGCTGGCACGGCCCCTGCAGTAGCTGGGCATTCGCCAACCTTTCGGAGACATTGAACGTGGCACTCAAACACATCACCGTGCTGGACCTGACGCACATGCTGTCCGGCCCTTACGGCACCATGCTGCTGGCCGACCTGGGCGCGCGCACCATCAAGGTCGAGCCGCCGGGCAGCGGCGAGGGCACCCGCCGCCTGCTGGAGAACGACCCGCACTATTCGCGTGACGGCATGGGGGCGTACTACCTCACGCTCAACCGTAACAAGGAGAGCGTGTGCGTCGACCTCAAGACGCCGGCCGGCAAGGCGGTGTTCCTCGACCTCGTGCGCAAAGCCGACGTGGTGTTCGACAACTTCAGCGTCGGCGTGACCGAGAGGCTGGGCATCGACCATGCGTCGCTTGCCGCTGTGAACCCACGCATCGTCACCTGCTCCGTCACCGGCTTCGGGCAGACCGGCCCGAACACGCAGCGCCCGGCCTTCGACCAGGTGGTGCAGGCGATGGGCGGTGGCATGTCGATCACCGGCACGCCGGAGACGGGGCCCACGCGCAGCGGCATCCCGATCGGGGATCTGGGCGGCGGCATGTTCGGCGCCATGGGCGTGCTGGCCGCGCTGGTGGAGCGCGACCAGACCGGCAAGGGCCAGCACGTCGACATCTCGATGCTCGACGCGCAGATCTCGCTGCTCAACTACATGGCGACGATGCACCTGCTGTCGGGCCACGTGCCCGAAGGCATCGGCAACGGCCACTTCGTGCATGTGCCCTACAACAGCTACCCGACGGCCGACGGCCACGTGATCATTGCCTGCATCGGGGACCCGTTCTTCGACCGTTTTGTCGAGTTCATCGACCTGCCGGCGCTGCGCAAGCCCGCATACCGCCAGCAGCCGGTGCGCTTCGCAGCCAAGGCCGAGATCGATGCGGTGGTCGGCGAAGCGATGCGCAAGCAACCGACCGCGCACTGGCTCGAACGCCTGCGCGAGGCACGCATTCCCTGCGGCCCGGTCAACAACTTCGAGCAGGCGCTCAACGATGCGCAGGTGCTGGCGCGCGACATGGTCGTCGAGGTACCGCTGAAGACCGGCGAGCGCGTGCGCATGCCGGGCAACCCGATCAAGCTGTCGGCGGCCGACCAGGGCAGGGCATTCACCTGCCCGCCCGCGCTCGGTGAAAACACGCGGCAGGTGCTGGTCGACCTCGTCGGCTACGCCCCCGACAAGCTCGAAGCACTGCGTGCCGAAGGGGCGATTGCATGAGTGCGAAGGAAGCGATCCACATCACCGACGTCGCACCGCGCGACGGCTTGCAGAACCAGGCGGTCGACGTCGGCACCGAAGGCAAGCTGCGCCTCATCGAACTGCTGGTCGAGGCCGGCCTGCGCAGCATCGAGGTGACCAGTTTTGTCTCGCCGAAGGCCGTGCCGCAGATGGCCGACGCCGCCGAGCTCGCGGCGCAGGTGCAGGCGCGCTTCGCTGCGCTGCGCACCTCGGTGCTGGTGCCCAACCTCAAGGGGCTGGAGCGCGCGCACGCGGCCGGCGCGAAAGAGATCGCCGTCGTGCTCTCGGCCACCGAGACCATGAACCGCAAGAACATCAACATGGGCCTGGACCAGGCGACCGAAGTGAGCGAGCAGACCCTGGCCGCCGCGCGCGCGCTGGGCCTGCGCACGCGCGCCTACGTGGCCGTGGCCTTCGACTGTCCCTTCGAGGGTGAGACGCCGCTGGACGAAGTGCTGCGCCTGTCGGCCCGCATGCACGCGGCGGCGGCCGACGAGATCGTCATTGCCGACACCATCGGCTCGGCCTCGCCGGGCCAGGTGAAGGCGCGCATGGCGGCGCTGCGCGGCGTGGTGCCGGTCGAGCGCCTCGCGGTGCACCTGCACGACACGCGCGGCATGGGCGTGGCCAATGCATGGGCGGCGCTCGAAGCCGGCGTGCGCCGTTTCGACGCGAGCGTCGGCGGCATCGGCGGCTGTCCGTTTGCGCCCGGCGCCGCCGGCAACGTGGCGACCGAAGACCTCGTGCTCATGGCCGAGCGCAGCGGATTTTCCACCGGCATCTCGCTCGCCGGCCTGCTGGCAGCGGTCGACTTTGCACAGGACGCGCTGCACAAGCCGCTCGGCGGCCGCGCCATCACCTGGCTGCGCCGCCAGCGCGACAAGGACACCCACGACAACACCCGGAGACTTGCATGAACCCCACCTTCCACCTTCCTCATCCCAACCGGCGCCAGATGCTCGCCGGCCTCGCGTCGCTCGCCGCTGTCGGCACGGGCGGCAGCGCCTTCGCGCAAGGCGCCAAGTACCCGAGCAAGGCCGTCACGCTCGTGGTGCCGTATTCGGCCGGCGGCGGCACCGACATCGTGGGCCGCCTGATGGCGCAGCGCCTGTCGGAGCTGTGGGGCCAGTCGGTGGTGGTCGACAACCGCACCGGCGCCAACGGCGTGATCGGCTCCAGCACCGTGGCGCGCGCGGCGCCCGATGGCCACACGCTGCTGCTCGTGGTGGGCTCGCACGCGGTCAACCCGGTGCTGATGAAGTCGCTGCCCTACGACACCGACAAGGCCTTCACGCCCATCACCAACATCGCGAACTCGCCGTCGGTGCTGGTGGTGCAGGCCAACGGCCCCTACAAGACGCTGGCCGACCTGCTGGCCGCCGCTCGCAAGGACGAGCTGGGCTGCGGTTACTCGGAAGGGCAGACGCGCCTGACCGGCGAACTGATCCGCCAGGTCGGCCACCTCAAGCTGACCGGCGTGCCCTACAAGGGCGGCGCGCCGATCATGGTCGACATCATCGGCGGCCACCTGCCGATGGGCGTGACCAGCGTGCTCACGGCGCTGCCGCACGTGCGCTCGGGCGCGTTGCGCGTGGTGGGCGTTGCGGCCGATCGCCGCATGCCGCTGTTCCCCGATGCGATGACCTTCAAGGAGGCGGGCTTGAACGGCGTCGAGTCGCTGAGCTGGTACGGCCTGTTCGGCCCGGCCGGCCTGCCGGCGCCGATCGTGGCGCAGATCAACCAGGACCTGAAGAAGGTCACGACCGACCCCGCGGTGCAAAAGCAGATGCACGACCAGGGCGCCGACATCACGCTCACGCCACCGGCCGAGTTCCGCACCTTCCTGGCGAGCGAGACGAAGAAGTGGGCGCTCGTCGCGCAGCGCGGCGGCATCACGGCGGAGTAAGCGGGCATGGCGAACCCCATCCTCCGACAGAAGCTCGACCGCGGCGAGTTCATCGTCGCGCCCGGCCTGCACGACATGATCGCCGCCACCGTGGCGAACAAGGTCGGCTTCGACATCGTCTACGGCACGGGCTACTGGCTCACCGCTTCGAGCCTGGGCCTGCCCGACGCGGGCATTGCCACCTACACGCAGATGCTCGACCGCATGGCGACGCTGGTGCGCACGAGCCAGGGGGCAGTCATCGCCGATGCCGACACCGGCTACGGCGGGCTGCTGAACGTGCACCACACGGTGCGCGGCTACGAGGCGGCAGGCGTCACGGCCATCCAGCTCGAAGACCAGGAGTTTCCGAAGAAGTGCGGCCACACGCCCAACAAGCGCTGCGTGCCGACGCAGGACATGGTTGAGAAGATCAAGGTGGCCGCGCAGGCGCGCGAGGACAAGGACAACTTCCTCATCATCGCCCGCACCGATGCGCGTGCATCGCTGGGTGTCGACGAGGCGATGCGCCGCCTGGAAGCGTATGCCGAGGCCGGTGCCGACATCCTGTTCTTCGAGGCGCCGCAGTCCGAGGAAGAAATGCGCAAGGCCTGCGCCGCGTTCGACACGCCGATGCTGGCCAACATGGCCGATGGCGGCACGACGCCGATCCTGCCCGCTAACGTGCTGGAGGAGATCGGCTTTGCGCTGGCCATCTACCCCTCGCTCACCAGCCTGTCGGCCGCCGCGGCGATGGAGCGTGCGTTGAGCCACCTCAAGCACGGCGGCACGAGCCAAGTGCCCGAAGTTCCCTTGTTCGACTTCAACGAGTTCTGCGGTCTCATCGGCTTTCAGGACGTGTGGGATTTCGAGAAACGCTGGGCGCGCTGAAGATTCAATCAACAAAAGAACGGAGACAAAAAACCATGACGAACAACTACAACGCCTCGCGTCGCCGCTTGCTGGCACTGGCCATGGCGACCACTGGTGCGCTTGCGATCGGCTTCACCGCAACGCCGGCGCACGCGCAGCAGGACTACCCGAACAAGCCGATCCGCCTTGTCGTGCCTTTCACGCCCGGCGGCGTGACCGACACAGGCGCGCGCGTCGTGGCCGAGCGCCTCGGTGCGCGGCTGGGCCAGCAAGTAGTGGTCGACAACCGGCCCGGTGCTTCAGGCAACATCGGCACGCAGATGGTCGCGGCCGCGGCGCCCGACGGCTACACGCTGGTGCTGGGCTTCGACGGTACGCTGGTCATCAACCCGCACGTGTTCGCGAAAGTCCCGTTCGACACCGTGAAAGACTTCGTGCCTGTCAGCAAGATCGGTGATGCGGTGCTGGTCATCGTCACGCACCCCTCGGTGCCCGCGAAGACCTTGCCCGAACTCATCGCGTATTCGAAGACCAACCCGGGCGGCTTGTCGTACGGCAGCTCCGGCACGGGGGGCACGCCCCACATCGCCGCTGAAATGCTCAAGGTGAAGACGGGCGCAGAGTTCATCCACGTGCCCTACAAGGGCGGCGGCCAGGCCATGACCGACGTGGTCGGCGGCCAGCTGCCGATGCTCTACACCGCCGTGGCCGGTGCGCTGCCCTTTATCGAAAGAGGGCAGGTGCGCGCCATCGCGATCTCGAGCGCGCAGCGGCTGCCGTCGCTGCCCAACGTGCCGACCGTGGGCGAAACCGTGCCCGGCTTCGAAGCGAGTTCGTGGATCGGGCTCCTCGCACCCGCCAGGACCCCCAAGCCCATCGTCGACCGCATCCAGCGCGAGCTGCATGCCGTGGTGAACGAGCCGGCGGTCAAGGAGCGCCTGGCCAAGCTGGGGATCACGTCGGTGGGGAACACGTCAGCGGAGTTCGGGCAGCAGATCCAGGCGGACCTGAAGAAGTACGCGGATGTCGTGAAGGCGGCGGGGATCAAGATTGATTGAGCTGCGATTCGAAGGTTGAAGGCGCCGCGGACCCGCGGGGCACCGCAGGCGTGGACTCTGCGCGCCGATATCACCGGCGCGGACTTTGTCTTGAGGGTGCCGATCGTCTCGATGAGAATAGACCCCCGGTGGCGCGAGGCGAATGCGGTCAACATCAGGCGCCTCTCTGTGCTTTCCCTCTAGCGATAGCGGTCTCGGGAGGCAATACCACCGCGTTCTTCACCGCCAGGATTTCCGCCATCACGCTCACCGCAATCTCAGGCGGCGTCTTGCTGCCGATGAAGATGCCGATGGGCCCGCGCAGACGCGCAAGCGATGCGGTCGTCTGGTTGAAGTGCTCGATCATGCGGTCGCGCCGCGCGTCGGCGTTGCGGCGCGAGCCGATGGCGCCCACGTAGAAGGCCTCGCTCTGCAACGCTTCGAGCAGCGCGAGGTCGTCGAGCTTGGGGTCGTGCGTGAGCGCGACCACGCAGCTGCGGCGGTCGGGCTTGAAGGCCAGCACGGCGTCGTCGGGCATCTCGGTCGTGATCGTCACGCCGGACAGCGTCCACGCGGTGCGGTACTCGGCGCGCGGGTCGCACAGGGTCACGGCGAAGCCGCTGAACTTGGCCATGGTCGCCAGGTACTCGGCAAGCTGGCCGGCGCCGATCAGCAGCATGCGGTACTCGGGGCCGAAGGTGTTGGTGAGCTCGGTGTCGTTCACCGTGAGCTCGTCGGGCGCGGTCGCCTCGGCCAGCCGCACCGCGCCGGTGGCCAGCGTCACCGTGCGGCGCATGAGCTTGCCGCGTTCGAGTTCGGCGACCAGCGTGTCGAGCGCGTCGGCGTCGGGCGCGTATTCGAGCAGCAGCTCGAGCGTGCCGCCGCAGGGCAGCCCGAAGCGGTGCGCCTCGTCTGCCGTGATGCCGTACTTGACGAGCGCGGGCGGTGTGCCCAGCGGCACGTCTTCGCCCTCGCCGTGGGCGTGGCTGTAGCGCGCGATGAGGTCGTCCTCGATGCAGCCGCCCGAGACCGAGCCGACCACGGCGCCGTCCTCGGCCAGCGCCATGATCGAGCCCACGGGCCGCGGCGACGAGCCCCAGGTGCCCACCACGGTGGTCAGCAGCGCGCGCTTGCCAGCACGCCGCCAGTCGCGCAGCGTGCGCAGCACCATGACGTCAAGATTTTCCATTCACTTTCATCCATACCCACGTTGGATCGCCGGAAACCGGACGCAGCTGTGAGGGGGCCGACGATCAATAGCTCGCAACCCGCATCGTGGACTAGTGGTGCGTCTGCTGTTTGAGTGCGGTCCGGCTAGAGTTACGCCTGCTTGTCACACGCGATGCTAGACACGTTGGCCCTACGATTCTCCGCCCTCGGTGTGATCGAGGAGGTGTTTGCGCAGGCGACTGGCGGTTGCTTCCCTTTGGCCCAACGACCATGAAAGAAATCCTCTTCCAGATTTCGCACCGAGATCGCCCTGGATGACAAGACGCTCCAGTGACGGTGGCCGCTCCGCTTCGTAGGTGAGACTCGGCAGGACGTGGCTCATGATCGACTGCGTGAGGTCAAGCCCGATGTAATCAGCGTTCTCCATGGGGCCGAGCACGGCCAAGCGCCGGCCAAAGGTTCCTCGAACGATGATGTCCAGGGTTGAGGCGTCGCATACACCAGCTTCGACGAGTTTCATGGCCTCGCGCCACATGGCAAATTGCAGTCGGTTTCCGACATAGCCCGGCACATCTCGGTCGAGGCGCACGGGTTGCTTACCCACAGATCGAAGCCAGTCCATCAGGCAGCCAAGCACGGAAGCCTCCGTATCCGGACCGGCGACGACCTCCACGACGTCGATAAGGTGGGCTGGATTCCACCAATGAGCGCCCACAAGCTTGCGTGCATCCGGCAATCCGGCTGCGATTTCTCGGATCGAGATGACCGAAGTGTTGGTTGCCAGCACTGCCTGCCCGGCCGCCTCGGACGCTGCACACAAGATCTGTTGCTTGACGTCGAGGCGTTCGGCGACCGCTTCCAGTACCAGTTCTACCCCGTCGACACATTGCGACAACGATTCAAATCCAGCGACCGTCCCAGTGATGGGGCCGCAGTCCTTTGCGCATTCTTCGAGCCGGGAATCGAGCTCGTTCAAGGCATTGGGTGATGAGTCATAAACGCGCACATTGCAGCCATGTCGCGCAAATACATAGGCAATCGCGTGCCCCATCAAACCTGCCCCAAGAACGGCTACGTTTCTCAGTGCAGGGAGTTGAGGAATAGCAACACTGGGCGAAGTCTGTGTCATGAGCGCATCTGAAAAAGTGTGACTGTTTGCCGATCTCGGCGGAATGCATCGGGCTGATCACGATGTGCTGGACCGAATGTCTTGCAGACGGGGAGTGGCCGGCGTCGCCGGTCACTTGCGGCGAAAAATGGGCGACAAGAAGCCGCCGATTTGGACGTTCTACCGTTCGATCTGGCCCATCGGGTCTTCGTCGTGCAGGGGCTTGCAGCTGTGAAGCCCATCAGCTCAGAAGTCAAAGAGGAACGACGAGGCCTTTGTCGACTACGGTCTTATCGTCGAGGGTCAGTGTGCAGTTGAGCAACGGCATGTCGAAGTGCCCCATCGTATTTCGGGAGCCGCCCACTTCGGTGTTTGGGCCGGTTGAAAATTGGACATTGCCTGCAAAAGATCGTGGATCGGTGCCGCCGACGCGCAGTGGCTTTTTTCGGATGGCAAACCAGTCTGCGCGCGGGTCGACGCCCCAGCCAATGTGTGCGATTGCATAGGCTTCCGGATCGTTGAAGTTGGCCATCTCTGTGCGCAGGCGATCAGCGTCGGCACCGCCCTCGATAGCAGTGATGTAGCCACCCTTGATGGTCAGAGTGATCTGCGTTTCGACATAGTGGTTCAACGGCCAGATGAAGTCGTCCTTGTTGATGACGACGCGACCGTTGGCGGATTTTTCGTTCGGCCATGTGTAGAGGAAGGCGGAGGGCCAATGGTCCCACCGGCCCGGTTCGTCCGATACGCCGTACTGCGTGATCACGGGAAACTCGCCAATATCCATTTCCAAATCGGTGCCGAAAGCAGAAGTCAGCTTCAGTTTCTTTGCTGAGGAAAAGACCTTGGCGCTGGCGATGATGGACATCTTGAGCTCTTCGGTCGGTGGCCGCTCCTCAAGCACTGCAGGAGGTTCAAGCACCAGCATCATTCGAGCGCCAGCATTGAGGATTTCGACCTGCTCGGGAGAGTGCAGCAGCATGAGAAGGTCGATGATCAGATCTGCCTGCTTGAGACAGGCGAGTGCGACGGGTAAACCCGAGACCGGCGTGGTGCCCACAGTTTGAAGTCCATTCGGTCCCATCTTGGCCTGCGACGCAGGAACATGCAGTTGAAAGGGCCGGTTACCTAAGTTCTGCGCCGCGTTGAGCGCCGCCTTGACGTATTCAGGGGGGCTATTCGCTCCGGAAAGAACGATGACAGTCTCTTCAGGTTTCAGCTTGCAGCGGATGTATTGCTCTTGAAAAAGTGCAACAAGTTTTTCGGTTTGCATGGATTTATCCTCGAAAGTGAACGGTCGACCACATGAGATGGCGGGCTAGACAGGCCGAGTTGCGCAAAGCCTCGAAACGCACCGGCTGCGTCACTGGCATCCGGTCAAGGCCCCGACCCAGCACGTCCTACCGTCGGGAGCGGCGTATCTCGGACTTAGTTTTCTGCTCACACAACGCCAGGACTGCCTGTGCTGCAAGTCCCGCAGTTCTCCCTGCTTATTTAACTACGTTTCGTAGTAAAAATCCATACGAATCGTACATGAAGTCGTAGAATGATTGAGCACGGTCATGGGGCGACGCCGGGCGGTTGTCGATGCTTCGGGGCGATATGCAAGCACTGGAGC
>NZ_JBYTBC010000016.1:0-78941 GCF_058788795.1 Variovorax sp. FW301-JW7 | reverse complement strand
CCTTTCTTTTGCCTACGTTTCTTTGGCGAAGCAAAGAAAAGTAGGTCGCCTGCCGGGGCGAGACCCGGCCTCGGGAAAAAAGACGATTCCAGGCCTATCAAGCCAACACCCACATCACGGTAGCGAGCGGCGGCACGCTGACCGAAATCGAATCCGCTTTCCCATGCCAGGCGGTGGGAGCGCTCTCGACAATCCCGTTTCCCACGCCGCTGCCGCCATACACCGAACCATCGGTGTTGATGATTTCGCGATAAGCCCCCGCGACAGGAACGCCAAGCCGATACGCATGCCGAGGCAACGGCGTGAAGTTGTAAGCCACCACCACAAACGTCCCATCCCGAGCCCGCCGAACAAACGCAAACACCGACTGCGCCACATCGTCATGCACCAGCCACTCGAACCCAGAACCCTCATGGTCCAACTCATGCAAAGCAGGAAAGTGCCGATACACGTTGTTCAGATCGCGCACCAACCTTCGCACCCCTTGATGCCCCGCATGCTCGAGCAAGTGCCAGTCCAGCCCGCGATCCGCATTCCACTCCGCGTACTGCGCAAACTCCCCCCCCATGAACAGCAGCTTCTTCCCCGGATAAGCCCAGAGGTACCCATACAGGTTGCGCAACCCCGCGAACTTCTGCCATTCATCGCCGGGCATGCGCCCGATCATCGACCCCTTGCCATGCACCACTTCGTCATGCGACAGCGGCAACACGAAGTTCTCGCTGTGCGCGTACATCAGCCCGAAGGTGATCTGCTGGTGATGGTGCTTGCGATAGACCGGATCGGTCCCCGCATACGCCAGCGTGTCGTTCATCCACCCCATGTTCCACTTGTAGTGAAACCCCAGCCCGCCGTCTTCCGGCGGCCGCGTCACACCGGGAAAGCTCGTCGACTCTTCCGCAATGGTCACAGCCCCCGGACGCTCCACGCCCACCACGCGGTTCATGCGGCGCAGGAAGTCGATGGCCTCCAGGTTCTCGCGCCCGCCCTGCGCATTCGGCACCCACTCGCCGGCCTTGCGGCTGTAGTCGCGGTACAGCATCGACGCCACCGCATCCACGCGCAGGCCGTCCACGCCGTAGCGCTCCAGCCAGTACAGCGCATTGCCCACGAGGTAGTTGCGCACCTCCGTGCGTGCGTAGTTGAAGATCAGCGTCTGCCAGTCGTTGTGGAAACCCTCGCGCGGGTCGGCGTACTCGTACAGCGCGGTGCCGTCGAAGTTGCCCAAACCGTGCGCGTCGGTCGGAAAGTGCGCGGGCACCCAGTCGAGGATCACGCCCAGCCCCGCGGCATGCGCGGCTTCGACGAAATGGCGGAAGTCGCCGGGCGTGCCGAAGCGCGAGGTCGGCGCATACAGGCCGATGGGCTGGTAGCCCCACGAGCCGTCGAAGGGGTGCTCGGTGATGGGCAGCAGCTCGATGTGCGTGAAGCCCATGTCGCGCACATAGGGCACGAGGGTGTCGGCCAGCTCGCGGTAGTCCAGCCATTCCTGGCCGTGGTGCTTGCGACGCCACGAACCCAGGTGCACTTCATAGATGCTGATCGGCGCCTGGTGCGCGTTGGCCTCGGCGCGCCCGGCGGGCATCGGCACGGGCGCGGGCAGCGGCGCCACGACGCAGGCGGTGCCGGGGCGCAGCTGCGACGAGAACGCGAAGGGGTCGGCCTTGCGCAGCACCTCGCCGCGTGACGACAGGATCTCGAATTCGTAGCGGTCGCCGGTCGCCACGTGCGGCGCGAAGATCTCCCACACGCCGCACTCGCGGCGCAGCCGCATCATGTGGCGCCGGCCGTCCCAGTTGTTGAAGTCGCCGACCACCGACACGCGCCGCGCATTCGGCGCCCAGACGGCAAAGGCCACGCCCTTCACGCCGTCGATCTCGCGCAGGTGCGCGCCCAGCCGCTCCCACGGCCGCAGGTGCGTGCCCTCGGCCAGCAGCCACACGTCGGTCTCGCCGAGCACGAACGGAAAGCGGTAGGGGTCTTCGAGCCGCGAGGCGTGCCCGGTCTCCCAGTCGACCTGGAACGAGTAGCCCATGCGCGCCTCGGCCGCGGGCACGAGGCCGCTGAACAGGTCGGAGCCCTCGTGCCGCGCAAGGATCGACAGCGGCCAGCCGGTGCGCGAATGCACCACGGCCACCTGCCGCGCGCCGGGCATCAGCGCGCGCACCTCGAGGCCGTCGGCGGTCTCGTGAGGGCCGAGCACGGCGAACGGGTCGCCGTGCTCTGCGCGCATCAGCGCGTGGATGTCGGCAGCTTGGAGGAAAGGCGAAGGGGGCATGGGGTTCAGCGTCCTCCTGCGGGGGCCGGCGTGCCGAAGCACACGCCATAAGGCGCCAATGTCAGCAGGGGCTTTGGATCGGCGGTGACTGCGGCGGTCGGCGCGAGCGGGTGGTCGGCCAGCGGCACCAGAGGCGCGGGCAAGGGAAGCGAGACAGGTTCGATGCCTGTATTGAAGATCGCATGCAGCACCGCCTCCCCGTCGCTGCGCACGATGTGCAGCAGCGGCGCGGGCGCATCGACGAACGCCAGCGCGCCCGTGCGCAGCAGCGGCTGGGTGCGGCGCCAGTGCAGCAGCGCGCGGCTGAAGGCGAGCATCGAGCCGGGGTCGGCCTCCTGCTGGTCGACGGCCAGCGGCAGGTGCGCGCCGTCCACCGGCAGCCAGGGCGTGCCGGTGCTGAAGCCGGCGTTGGGCGCCTGGGCGGTCCAGGGCATCGGGGTGCGGCAGCCGTCGCGGCCCTTGAACTCGGGCCAGAAGGCGCGGCCGTAGGGGTCTTGCAGCAGTTCGAAGGGCACGTCGGCCTCGGGCAGGCCGAGCTCTTCGCCCTGGTAGAGGCTGGCGCTGCCGCGCAGTGCGAGCAGCAGCGCGAGCCAGAGCCGGTCGCGGCGGGTGTCGGGCGCCTGGCCGTCGCGCCAGCGCGTGGCGACGCGCGGCACGTCGTGGTTCGACACCGCCCAGCAGCCCCAGCCGTTCGTCACGGCCAGTGCGGTGTCGAGCGACTCGACCTGGTGGCGCAGGTGCTTCGGGCTGTGGTCGGCGGTGAGCAGGCTGAAGCTGTAAGCCAGGTGCAGGCGCTTGCCAAGTTCGGTGTACTGCGCCATGACCGGCGGCGCGTTCTCGTCGCCGACCTCGCCCAGCGCGACCGCGCCGTAGCCGTCGAGCAGTTGGCGCAGGCGCTCCAGGAACACGAGGTTCTCGGGCTGGCTCTTGTCGTACAGGTGGACCTGCATCGCATACGGGTTGTCGGCGCGCACGGTGCTGACCTCGTCCATCGATTCGACCGTGGCGGGCGGGTTGTCGCGCAGCAGCGCGTCGTGGAACTGGTGGTTGCAGGCGTCGAAGCGGAAGCCGTCCACACCGCGCTCGCACCAGAAGCGCACCTCGCCGAGCAGGGCGTCCTGCACGTCGGGGCAATGGAAGTTGAGGTCGGGCTGCTCGGCGAGAAAGCTGTGCAGGTAGTACTGCCGCCGGCGCGAGTCCCACTGCCAGGCCGAGCCGCCGAAGACCGAGAGCCAGTTGGTGGGTGGCGTGCCGTCGGGCTGGGGGTCGGCCCACACGTACCAGTCGGCCTTGGGGTTGTCGCGCGAGCTGCGGCTTTCGGCGAACCAGGCGTGCTGGTCGGAGGTGTGCGAGAGCACCTGGTCGATGATGAGTTTCAGGCCCAGCGCATGCATGCGTGCGCGCATGGCGTCGAAGTCGGCCAGCGTGCCGAACAGCGGGTCGACGGCGCGGTAGTCGGCCACGTCGTAGCCGAAGTCTTTCATGGGGGAGCGGAAGAAGGGCGAGACCCAGACCGCATCGACGCCCAGGCGGGCGACGTGGTCGAGCTTCGACGTGATGCCGGGCAGGTCGCCGACGCCGTCGCCGTTGCTGTCCATGAAGCTGCGCGGGTAGATCTGGTAGATCACCGCGCCCCGCCACCATTCGCCGTTGCTGCCGCTCATGCCTGCCCCTGTGGTCGAAATTCATTGTGGCATGCGAAATCCGGGCCAGCGGTACGCTGTTGCAGGCGGGCGCCGCGCGGAAGTGGGTAAATTCAGCAGGGCGGGGCGCTGCCGCCCCGACCCTCGACCGATGACCACCGACGACACCGCCTTCTCCCCCTCCGCACCACCCATCGGCCTCGCCGCGCTCGAACGCCGGCTCGCCCAGGACCTCGACTACCTCGGCTGGCCCGCCCGCGCCTGGGTGCCGCCGCGCCAGGTCGACGGCGAACCCGTGCTCGACGTGGCCATCATCGGTGGCGGCCAGGCCGGGCTGGCCGCGGCGGGCGCGCTGGCGCAGCAGGGCATCCGCGCCGTGGTCTTCGACCGCGCGCCGGCCGGGCGCGAAGGCCCCTGGGCCACCACGGCGCGCATGGAAACCCTGCGCTCGCCCAAGGAACTCACGGGCCCGGCGCTGGGGCTGCCTTCGCTGACCTTCCGCGCCTGGTTCGAGGCCCAGTTCGGCACCGAGGCCTGGGCCGCGATGGACAAGATCCCGCGCTTGCAATGGATGGACTACCTGGTCTGGTACCGGCGCGTGATGGGCGTGGACGTGCGCAACGACACCGCTGTTACTGCCTTGCAACCGCTGCCCGACGCCAGCGCCGTGCGCCTGGACCTGCGCACGCCCGACGGCGAACGCCGCGTGCTGGCGCGCCGCGTCGTGCTGGCCACCGGCCGCGACGGCCTCGGCGGCCCGGCCGTGCCGGCGTTCGTGGACGGCCTGCCGCGCGCCAAGTGGGCGCATTCCTCCGACGAGATGGACTACGGCCGCCTGAAGGGCCTGCGCGTGGGCGTGGTCGGCGCGGGCTCCTCGGCCATGGACAGCGCCGCCACCGCGCTCGAGGCCGGCGCGCACAGCGTCGAGCTGCTGATCCGCCGGCCCGACCTGCCGCGCGTCAACAAGGGCAAGGGCGCCGGCGTGCCGGGGCTCACGCAGGGGCATTACGACCTGCCCGACGCGCTGAAATGGCGCATCCGCCACTACATCAACGTGCTGAACGTGCCGCCGCCGCACGGCAGCACGCTGCGGGTGTCGCGGCACGCCAATGCCTTCTTCAACTTCGGCTGCCCCATCCTGGCCGTGGCGCCGCAGGGCGAGGCGCTGCGTGTCACCACGCCCAAGGGCGACTTCGCGTTCGACTTTTTAATTGTGTCGACCGGTTTCCAGGTCGACTGGGCCGCCCGCCCCGAATTCGCGGGCATTGCCGCGCACATTCGTACCTGGAAAGACCGTTTCACGCCCGCGCCCAGCGACGAAGACCGCGAACTGGCCGATTCGCCCGACCTCGGGCCGGCCTTCGAATTCCAGGAGAACGTGCCCGGCGCCTGCCCGGGGCTGGACCGCATCCACTGCTTCTGCTACCCGGCGGCGCTGTCGCACGGCACGGTGTCGGGCGACATTCCGGCCATCAGCGACGGCGCGCGGCGCCTGGCGGCGGGGCTCGCCAGCCTGTTCTACCGGGAAGACGCGGCCCACCACTGGGCGAATCTGGAGGCCTACAGTGAGCCGGAACTGTTCGGCGACGAGTGGACGCCCGCCCCGCCGCCGCAGGAAAGGGCCTGATTCCGGCATGGAGCCCGGGGGACGATCACGCACGGCGCGATAATCCGCCTTCCCGGCCGCCGTCGAGCCGGGCCCTGCCGAGATGTCATGAACCCCAGCTACAAACCCAGCGACGTCGAGTCCGCTGCCCAGGCGCAATGGCGCGCCGCCGATGTCTACCGTGTCACCGAGGACGCGAGCCGCAAGAAGTACTACGCCTGCTCGATGCTGCCATACCCCAGCGGCAAGCTGCACATGGGCCACGTGCGCAACTACACGATCAACGACATGCTCACGCGCTACCTGCGCATGAGCGGCTACAACGTGCTGATGCCCATGGGCTGGGACGCCTTCGGCCTGCCGGCCGAGAACGCGGCGCTGAAGAACGGCGTGCCGCCGGCCAAGTGGACCTACGAGAACATCGCCTACATGAAGGGCCAGCTCCAGGCCATGGGCCTGGCGATCGACTGGAGCCGTGAGATCGCCACCTGCGATCCGAGCTACTACAAGTGGAACCAGTGGCTGTTCCTGAAGATGCTCGAAAAGGGCATTGCCTACCGCAAGACCCAGGTCGTCAACTGGGACCCGGTCGACCAGACCGTGCTGGCCAACGAACAGGTGATCGACGGCAAGGGCTGGCGCACCGGCGCCACGGTCGAGCGTCGCGAAATTCCCGGCTACTACCTGAAGATCAGCGACTACGCCGAAGAACTGCTCGAGCACACCCAGCACAAACTGCCGGGCTGGCCCGAGCGCGTCAAGCTGATGCAGGAAAACTGGATCGGCAAGAGCGAAGGCCTGCGTTTCGCGTTCACGCATGACATCCGGGACGCGAGCGGCAAGCTGATCCAGGACGGCCGCATGTACGTGTTCACCACGCGGGCCGACACCATCATGGGCGTCACCTTCTGCGCCGTCGCGCCCGAGCACCCGCTCGCCGCGCACGCTGCCACGCTCGATCCGAAGGTCGCGGCCTTCATCAAAGAGTGCAAGGGCGGCGGCACGACCGAGGCCGAGCTCGCCACGCAAGAGAAGAAGGGCGTGCCCACGGGCCTGACCGTCAAGCACCCGATCACCGACGAGCAGGTGCCGGTGTGGGTGGGCAACTACGTGCTCATCGGCTACGGCGACGGCGCCGTGATGGGCGTGCCCGCGCACGACGAGCGCGACTTCGCCTTCGCCAACAAGTACGGCATCGAGATCATCCAGGTCGTGCTGGTCGACGACGAGCCGCACTTCGACTATCACAAGTGGCAGGACTGGTACGGCGACAAGCAGCGCGGCGTGACCATCAACTCCGACAACTTCAGCGGCATGACCTACAAGGAGGCCGTGGCCGCCGTGGCGCATGCGCTGGGCCAGAAGGACCTGGGCGAGCTGCAGACCACCTGGCGCCTGCGCGACTGGGGCGTGAGCCGCCAGCGCTACTGGGGCACGCCGATCCCGATCATCCATTGCGAAGAACACGGCGCGGTGCCGGTCCCCGAAAAGGACCTGCCCGTGGTGTTGCCCACCGACTGCGTGCCTGACGGCTCGGGCAACCCGCTGGCCAAGCACGAAGGCTTCCACGCCGGCGTGGTGTGCCCCGTGTGCGGCAAGGCTGCGCGGCGCGAGACCGACACGATGGACACCTTCGTCGACTCGTCGTGGTACTTCATGCGCTATTGCGACCCGACCAACGACAAGGCCATGGTCGCCGAGGGCGCGGACTACTGGATGCCGATGGACCAGTACATCGGCGGCATCGAGCACGCGATCCTGCATTTGCTGTACGCGCGCTTCTGGACCAAGGTCATGCGCGACCTGGGCCTCGTGAAGGCCGACGAGCCCTTCGCCAAGCTGCTCACGCAGGGCATGGTGCTCAACCACATCTTCTACAAGCGCAACGAGAAGGGCGGCAAGGACTACTTCCCGCCGCTCGAAGTCACGGCGGTGCTCGACGCGCAGGGCCGCATCACCGGCGGCACGCTGGCCGACGGCACCAAGGTCGAGTACGGCGGCGTGGGCAAGATGGGCAAGAGCGAACGCAACGGCGTCGACCCGCAGGACCTGATCGAGAAGTACGGCGCCGACACCGCCCGCCTGTACACCATGTTCACCGCGCCGCCCGAAGCCACGCTCGAGTGGAACGACGCGGCCGTCGAGGGCAGCTACCGCTTCCTGCGCCGCGTGTGGAACTACGGCGTGGCCCAGGTCGACGTGGCGCCCGTGGCGCTCGCCGGCCAGAGCTTCGGCAAGCCCGCCCAGGCCCTGCGCCGCGAGGTGCACACCGTGCTGCGCCAGATCGACTACGACTACCAGCGCATGCAATACAACACGGTGGTGTCGGGCACGATGAAGCTGCTCAACGCGCTCGAAGGCTTCAAGCCCGACGGCAGCGCGGGCGACGCGGCGGCCGCGCGCGAGGGCTTCGGCATCCTGCTGCGCTGCCTCTACCCGGCCACGCCGCACATCGCGCACCAGCTGTGGCAGCAGCTCGGCTATGACAAGGCCTCGGGCGACCTGCTCGACGCGCCCTGGCCCGTGGTCGACGTGGCCGCGCTGGCGCAGGACGAGGTCGAGCTCATGCTGCAGGTCAACGGCAAGCTGCGCGGCAAGCTGCTGGTGCCGGCCGGTGCCTCGAAGGACGAGATCGAGCGGCTGGCGCTCGCCTGCGACGACTTCGTCAACTTCGCCGAAGGCGCGCCGCCCAAGCGCGTGATCGTGGTGCCCGGGCGCCTGGTCAACGTGGTCATCTGAACCCGACACTGCAGAACGACGGAAACGACAGACGCATGAACATTCGCAATGCCTCGCAGCCGCGCCGCGGCTTTCTCCTGGGCCTCGGCGTGGCAGGCGCTTCGCTGGCCCTGTCCGGCTGCGGCTTCGCGCTGCGCAAGGCGCCGACCTTCGCGTTCAAGACGCTGTCGCTCGAAGGCAATACGGCGCTCATCAACCAGCTGCGGCGCGAGCTGCGCGCGGCCGGCAACGTGACGCTGGTGCCCAAGGAAGAAGCCAGCACCGCCGACGCCGTGCTGGTCGTGCTGGGCGAGGACCGCGACCGCTTCGTGATCTCGACCAACTCCGCCGGCCTGCTGCGCGAGCTGCAGCTGCGCCTGCGCGTGCGCTTCAGCCTGCGCACGCCGGGCGGCAAGGAATTGCTGCCCGCGTCGGAGGTCTCGCAGACGCGCGACCTGAGCTTCAACGAAACCAACGCGCTGGCCAAGGAAGGCGAGGCCGACCTGCTGTTCCGCGACATGCAGGCCGACATCGCGCAGCAGCTGATGCGCCGGCTGGCGGCGGTGCAGTCCCTGTAAGCGTCGCTTCCGTTCTTTTTTCAATGCAACTTGCCAGTGCCCAGCTCGGCGCCCACCTGCAAAAGGGCCTGAAGCCGCTTTACACGATCCATGGCGACGAGCCGCTGCTCGCGCAGGAGGCAGCCGACGCCATCCGCGCCGCCGCGCGCGCCCAGGGCCACACCGAGCGCAGCTCGTACACCGTGGCCGGCGCGCACTTCGACTGGAGCGCAGTGCTGGCGGCCGGGGGCTCGCTCTCGCTGTTCGCCGACAAGCAGATCGTCGAGATCCGCATTCCCTCGGGCAAGCCCGGCAAGGACGGCAGCGTCGCGCTGCAGCAGCTGGCCGAGGGCGCGCCCGGCAACGACAGCACGCTCACGCTGGTGATGCTGCCGCGCCTGGACAAGGCCACGCGCACCGGCGCGTGGTTCTCGGCGCTGGAGAACAACGGCGTGAGCATCCAGGTCGACCCGATCGAGCGCGCCGCGCTGCCGCAATGGATCGCCCAGCGCCTGGGGCTGCAGAACCAGCGCGTGATGCCCGGCGACGAAGGCCAGCGCACGCTGCAGTTCTTTGCCGACCGCGTCGAAGGCAACCTGCTCGCCGCGCACCAGGAAATCCAGAAGCTCGCGCTGCTGCACCCGGCGGGCGAGCTGAGCTGGGAGCAGGTCGAGGGCGCCGTCAACAACGTGGCGCGCTACGACGTGTTCAAGCTCTCCGAGGCCGTGCTGGCCGGCAACCCGCAGCGCGTGGCGCGCATGCTCGACGGCCTGCAGGCCGAAGGCGAGGCCGAGGTGCTGGTGCACTACACGATCGCCGAGGACATCCGCGCCCTCAAGCGCGTGAAGGACGCCATGGCCGCCGGCCGCCCGCTGCCGATGGCGCTGCGCGAGAACCGCATCTGGGGCCCGCGCGAGCGCGCCTTCGAGCGCGTGCTGCCGCGCCTGGACGACCGCATGCTGACCCGGCTGCTGCGCGCGGCCCACCTGGTCGACGGCATCTGCAAGGGCCTGAAGCAGCCCGACTGGCCCGCCAGCGGCTGGCAGGCGCTGCAGCGGCTGGCGCTGATGCTGTGCCGCGCCTGCAGCACGGCCGCGGCACCGCGTCGCGCCTGACGTCGATCGCCATCAAAAGGCCCGCGTCAGCCGGGCCGAAGGTCCGCGTGGGAAAATGCCGGTCATGAACGCGTTCAACGTCAGCGAGCACATGCAGACCCTCGGTCTGCAAGCCAAAGCCGCTGCATTCCTCATGGCCCGTGCGGATGCAGCTACCAAAAACAGAGCGCTGAAGGCGCTGGCCCGGCGCCTGCGCGAAGCCGGCCCCGCGCTGGCCGTCGCCAACGAGAAGGACCTGGAGCGCGCCACGGCCGCCGGCCTGTCGGCCCCGATGGTCGACCGGCTCAAGCTCACGCCCAAGGTCCTGGAGACCGTGGCTGAGGGCTGCGAGCAGCTGGCCGGCATGGCCGACGTGATCGGCGAGATCATCGGCATGAAGCAGCAGCCCAGCGGCATCCGCGTGGGCCAGATGCGCGTGCCGATCGGTGTCTTCGGCATGATCTACGAGAGCCGCCCCAACGTGACCATCGAGGCCGCGAGCCTGGCGATCAAGAGCGGCAACGCCGCCATCCTGCGCGGCGGCTCGGAAGCCATCGACTCGAACAAGGCGTTGGCGCTGCTGGTGTCCGAGGCGCTGGCCGAAGCCGGCCTGCCGGTCGATGCGGTGCAGCTGGTGCAGACTACCGACCGCGAAGCCGTGGGCCAGCTCATCGCCATGCCCGAATACGTCGACGTGATCATTCCGCGCGGCGGCAAGGGCCTGATCGAGCGCATCAGCCGCGACGCCAAGGTGCCCGTCATCAAGCACCTGGACGGCAACTGCCACGTCTACGTGGACGACACGGCCGAGTTCGACATGGCGCTGCGCATCGTCGACAACGCCAAGACCCAGAAGTACAGCCCCTGCAACGCCGCCGAAGGCCTGCTGGTGGCGGCCTCGGTGGCCGACCACTTCCTGCCCGAGATCGCCGCCATCTTCGCCGCCAAGGGCGTCGAGATGCGCTGCGACCCGGCCGCCGCCGCGATCCTGCGCGCCAGCGAGGCGCACCATCCGCAGGCGAAGGTGATCGATGCCGTCGAGTCCGACTGGTCCGAGGAATATCTGGCCGCCGTCATCAGCGTGAAGGTGGTGTCGGGCGTCGACGAAGCCATTGCGCACATCAACCGCTACTCGAGCCACCACACCGACGCCATCGTCACGCGCGACCACATCAACGCCCAGCGCTTCCTGCGCGAGGTCGATTCGGCCAGCGTGATGGTGAATGCGAGCACGCGCTTCGCGGACGGTTTCGAGTACGGGTTGGGCGCCGAAATCGGCATCAGCACCGACAAGTTCCACGCGCGCGGCCCGGTCGGCATCGAGGGCCTGACCTCGCTCAAGTACGTGGTGCTGGGGCAGGGCGAAGTCCGCGGTTAATCGGGGTCCGAAGGGCCGGGGCCATCGGGCCGGCGGCGCGGCGAGGCCCGTGCCGCGGTGTTCTTGCAACGTGTGTTGTGGATTGGGGGGCTTTGTTCTCTTTGACTGCTTGTCATCGGGCGCGCCATCCCCAAATCCTACAATTCCACTCCACCTTTAAGCACAAAACCAACAAGGCCGCTGCATGGTTCCGCATCTCGTCACTGCCCTGACCGGCCCGATCAACGAACTGGAGCAGCGGGTGCTCGACTCGATGCCTGCCATCGAGCGCTGGTTCCGCCTCGAGTGGATGGAGCACACGCCGCCGTTCTACAGCGCCGTCGACATCCGCAACGCGGGCTTCAAGCTCGCCCCGGTCGACACCAACCTGTTTCCGGGTGGCTGGAACAACCTCACCAAGGAAATGCTGCCGCTGGCGGTGCAGGCCGCGCAGGCGGCCATCGAGAAGATCTGTCCGGAGGCGCGCAATCTGCTCGTCATTCCTGAAAACCACTCGAAAAACACCTTTTATCTCGCCAACGTCGCGCAACTCGTGCGCATCTTCCACATGGCGGGCCTCAATGTGCGCATCGGCTCGATCGATCCGGCCATCAAGTCGCCCAAGAAGATCGAGCTGCCCAACGGCGAGACCGTGACGCTCGAACCGGTGGTGCGTTCCAAGCGCCGCCTGGGCCTGAAGAACTTCGATCCCTGCACAATTTTGCTCAACAACGAGCTTTCTGCAGGAACGCCCGGCATCCTCGAAGACCTGCACGAGCAGTACCTGCTGCCGCCGCTGCACGCGGGCTGGTCGGTGCGCCGCAAGAGCAACCACTTGCACAGCTACGAAGAGCTGTGCAAACGCTTCGGCAAGCTGCTGGGCATCGACCCCTGGCTGATCAACCCGATCTACGCGCGCGCCGAAGGCGTCGACGTGGCCGAGGGCCGCGGCATCGACGTGCTCACCAGCCATGTCGACGCGGTGCTCACCAAGGTGCGCCGCAAGTACAAGGAATACGGCATCAACGAGAAGCCCTTCGTGGTCGTCAAGGGCGGCCACAGCGGCAGCGGAAGCCCCGGAGTCGTGACCGTGCGCGACGCCAAGGAGGTCGAGGCGCTGATCGGCAAGTCGCGCACCGCCACTTCGTCGCCCGCCAAGACCAGCGCCGGGCGCGACCTGCGCGAGCCCACCGAGCTGATCGTGCAGGAAGGCGTGCTCACCAACGAGCGCGTGCACAACGGCGTGGCCGAGCCGGTGGTCTACATGATGGACCGCTACGTGGTGGGCGGCTTCTACCGCGTGCACGCCGAGCGCGCCGCCGACGAGAACCTCAAGCAGCCGGGCGCCAGCTACGTGCCGCTGGCCTTCTCGGAAAGCGCGCAGCTGCCGCAGCCGGGCGCCAAGCCCGGCGCCAGCGCCCCCAATCGTTTTTACATGTATGGCGTGGTGGGGCGTCTGGCCATGGTCGCGGCCAGTTACGAGATGGAAGCGACCGATCCGGACGCCGAAATCTACGAATGAGCGGCGGGGGCGGGTTGCGGCGTCAGCGGGCAACGGCAAAATAGCGGCCCCACAGCAACGGAACCAAAAGGGCGGAGGGATGCGCGGCGCGGCCGCGGCACCCCGGCGTGACTGACGCGTCGATCATTGCGAGCCAACCTTTTCCCATCGACCTCGTGTCAGCCCCCAAAAATATCTCTGCCGGCCTCATCGTCGGCGCCATCGGCGTCGTCTACGGCGACATCGGCACCAGCGTTCTCTATGCGGTCAAGGAAGTCTTCGGTCACGGCCACGTGCCGTTCACCGTGGAGAACGTCTACGGCATCCTGTCGATGTTCTTCTGGACCCTCACGGTCATCGTCTCCATCAAGTACGTCGTGCTCGTGCTGCGCGCCGACAACGAAGGCGAGGGTGGCCTGGTCGCGATGCTCGCGCTGGCCTCCCAGGCCGTGGCCGACAAGCCGAGGCTGCGCCAGCTGCTGCTGATCGTCGGCATCTTCGGCACCTCGCTCTTCTACGGCGACGGTGTCATCACCCCGGCCATCTCGGTGCTGTCGGCGGTCGAAGGCCTGGAGGTGGTGTCGCCGCACTTCAAGCACTACGTGATCCCGATCACGCTGGTCGTGCTGTTCTGCCTGTTCGCGGTGCAAAAGCGCGGCACGGCCGGCATCGGCAAGTTCTTCGGCCCCGTCACGCTGGCGTGGTTCGCGGCCATCGCCGTGCTGGGCGTGTGGCAGATCGGGCACCACCCCGAGATCATCAAGGCGCTGAACCCCTGGTACGCGCTGAAGTTCATCTGGGACAACCCGGGCACCAGCTTCATCCTGCTGGGCGCCATGGTGCTGTGCGTGACCGGCGCCGAAGCGCTGTACGCCGACCTGGGCCACTTCGGCAAGAAGCCGATCCGCATCGCGTGGTTCTCGGTCGTCATGCCGGCGCTCACGCTCAACTACCTGGGCCAGGGCGCGCTGCTGCTGGAGAACCCCGAGGCCGTGAAGAACCCCTTCTTCATGATGGCGCCTGAATGGGCCCTCATTCCGCTGGTGCTGCTGGCCACGCTGTCCACGGTGATCGCCTCGCAGGCGCTCATCACCGGCGCCTTCAGCGTCACGCGCCAGGTGATCCAGCTGGGCTACCTGCCGCGCCTGAACATCGAGCACACCAGCGTGCGCACCGCGGGCCAGATCTACATCCCGCTGGTCAACTGGGGCCTGTTCGTGGCCATCGTGATGGCGGTCGTGATGTTCCGCACCTCGAGCAGCCTGGCGGCGGCCTACGGCATCGCCGTGACCACCGACATGCTGATCACCACGATCCTGACCTTCTTCGTGATCCGCTACGCGTGGAAGCTGCCGCTGGCGCTGTGCATCGCCTCGACCGCGATCTTCTTCGTGGTCGACTTCCTGTTCTTCGCCTCGAACCTGCTCAAGCTGTTCGAAGGCGGCTGGTTCCCGCTGCTGATCGGCGGCGCCGTGTTCACGCTGATGGTCACCTGGAAGGAAGGCCGACGCCTCATGGGCGAAGCACAGCACGCGGACGCGATCGACCTCAAGTCCTTCCTCGGCTCGGTGTTCATGAGCCCGCCCGCGCGCGTCGACGGCACGGCCGTGTTCCTCACGGCCGAACCGGGCGTGGTGCCCAACGCGCTGCTGCACAACCTCAAGCACAACAAGGTGCTGCACGAGCAGAACATGTTCGTCACCGTGCGCAACCACGAGGTGCCCTGGATTCCGATGGACAAGCGCATCGAGATCGAGGCGCTGGGCAACCACTGCTGGCAGATCATCGTGCACTACGGCTTCAAGAACGACATCGACCTGCCGCGCGCGCTCGACAACGCGCGCATGCGCGGCTGCCAGCTCGAGCCGATGACGACCAGCTACTTCCTCTCGCGCGACGTGGTGATCCCGACGCTGGGCAGCGGCATGGCGCCCTGGCGCGAGAAGCTGTTCGCGCAGATGCACCACAACGCGAGCGGCGCGGCGGCCTTCCTGGGCCTGCCCAACAACGCGGTCGTCGAGCTGGGTTCGAAGATCGAGATCTGAGGCGCGCAGCGCCAGGCCGCGCGCCCCGGCAGAATCGCGGCATGCGATTCTTCAAGGACCTGAGCCTTTCGGCCTTCACCGCGGGCTTCGTCGCCGTGCTCGTGGGTTTCACGAGTTCGGTGGCCATCGTGTTCCAGGCCGCCCAGGCCTTCGGGGCCACGCCCGAGATGGCGGCCTCGTGGATGTGGGCGCTGGGCATCGGCATGGGGCTCGCTTCGGCGCTGCCCTCGCTGTGGTGGCGCAAGCCCGTCATGATCGCCTGGAGCACCCCTGGTGCGGCCGTGCTGGCCGTGGCCGGCGCGGGCTACGGCATGGGCGAGGCGGTGGGCGCCTTCATCGTCTGCGCGGTGCTGATCGTGCTTGCGGGCGCCACGGGCTGGTTCGAGCGGGTGATGAACAAGATCCCGATGGCGCTGGCTTCGGCGCTGCTGGCCGGCGTGCTCGCGCGCTTCGGCCTTGCGGCCTTCACGGCGGCGCAGACCGCGCTGCCGCTGGTGCTGCTGATGCTCGCCACCTACCTCGTGGGCAAGCGCCTGCTGCCGCGCTACGCGGTGCCGCTCACGCTGCTGGTGGCCATTGCCTTCACAGCCGCGCGCGGCGAGCTGGCATGGTCTTCCGTGCACTTCTCGCTCACCTGGCCGGTGTTCACGGTGCCGGTGTTCACCTGGCAGGCCATCGTGAGCCTGGCGCTGCCGCTGTTCGTCGTGACCATGGCCTCGCAGAACCTGCCCGGCGTGGCGGCGATCCGCGCCAGCGGCTACAGCGACCTGCCGGTCAGCAAGCTCATCACGATCAGCGGCCTGGCCACGCTGGTGCTCGCGCCCTTCGGCGCCTTCGCGCTCAACCTGAGCGCCATCACGGCCGCCATGTGCATGGGCCGCGAGGCGCACGAAGACCCGGCGCGGCGCTACACGGCGGCCGTGAGCTGCGGCGCCATCTACGTGGTGATCGGCCTGTTCGGCGCGGCCGTCACTGGCCTGCTCACAGCGTTCCCGAAAGAGCTGGTCGCGGCCATCGCCGGGCTGGCGTTGCTGGGCACCATCGGCGGCGGGCTGGCGGCGGCGGTGCGCGACGAGGCGCACCGCGAGGCCGCGCTCATCACCTTCCTGGTCACGCTCTCGGGCGTGACGCTGGCCGGCATCGGCTCCGCCTTCTGGGGCGTGGTGGCCGGCGCGGTGGCGCTGGCGGTGCAGCAGGTCGGCCGCGCACGGGTGCCAGTTGAAAAAGCCCCGGCCGGCAAGGACATCGCCGCTTCCGGCAACATGCCGCCAGAAACCCCCTCCACAGCCGCCGCTCCCGGCGCCGGAAAGAACGCCTGATGAAAAACATCCTCTTCGTCGCCGACCCGCTCGATCACTTCAAGATCTACAAGGACACGACCTTCTCGATGATGCGCGAGGCCCAGCGCCGCGGCCACCGCATCGCGGCCTGCCTGCCGCAGGACATCCAGTGGAAATCCGGCGGGCGCGTCTCGGCGGTGGTGCAGCAGATCACGCTCACCGGCGATGCGAAGGACTGGTACCACGTCGACATCATCGAATCGAAGGCGCTGAAAGACTTCGACGCCGTGCTGATGCGCAAGGACCCGCCCTTCGATGCCGAGTACATCTACTCGACGCACCTGCTGCAGCAGGCCGAGCGCGAGGGCGCGAAGGTGGTCAACTCGCCGCGCGCGCTGCGCGACCATCCCGAGAAGCTCGCGATCATGGAGTTTCCGCAGTTCGTCACGCCCACGCTGGTCACGCGCAGCGCGCAGGCCGTGCGCGACTTCCATGCCGAACACGGCGACATCATCCTCAAGCCGCTCGACGGCATGGGCGGCATGGGCATCTTCCGCGTCAAGCAGGATGCGCTGAACCTCGGCTCCATCGTCGAGACGCTCAACAAGGACGGCGCCGAAACCATCATGGTGCAGCGCTTCGTGCCCGAGGTGACGCAGGGCGACAAGCGCATCCTGATCATCGCGGGCGAGCCGGCGCCCTTCGTGCTGGCACGCATTCCGCAGGGCACCGAGGTGCGCGGCAACCTCGCGGCCGGCGGCAAGGGCGTGGCCCAGCCGCTCACGGCGCGCAACCGCGAGATCGCCGAAGCCATCGGCAAGGTGCTCGCGCCGCGCGGGCTGCTGCTGATCGGGCTCGACGTGATCGGCGACGCGGTCACCGAGATCAACGTGACCAGCCCGACCTGCTTTCAGGAGATCACCGAACAGACCGGCTTCGACGTGCCGAAGATGTTCATCGATGCGCTCGAGGCGCACCTGGCCTCGGCCTGATCAGAAGTCGACCGACGCCGACAGCGTGAAGGTGCGCGGCGCGCCGAGCACCAGGTAGCCATTGTTCGGGTAGCCGCCCACCGAAGCCCAGTAATTGCGGTTGGTCAGGTTGTCGATGCGCGCGCGCAGCGTCACCAGCTTGCCGGCCACCTCGGTGAGGTAGCGCGCACCGACATCGAAGCGTGTCCAGCCGGGCACGCGCAGCGTGTTGGCGGCGTCGGCGTAGCTCGGGCCCGTGGCCACCACGCGGCCGTCCAGCGACAGGCCGCGCACGCCCGGCACGTCCCATTCCACGCCGAGGGTGCCCTGCGTCTTCGCGATGCCGATGACGCGGCGGCCGTCGGTCGTGGCGTCGCCCGTGGCGCGCTGCTTGGCGTCCAGGAAGGTGATGCCACCCATCAGGCGCACGCCCTTGGCCGCTTCGCCGAACGCGGTCAGCTCCAGGCCCTGGTGGCGGTCGCGGCCTTCGGCCACGTAGTAGCCGGCGCTGTTGACGAGGGCGCGCGGCTTGTCGGTGGTGAAGAAGGCCAGGCCGCCGCCGATGCGGCCGCCGTCGAACTTGATGCCGATCTCTTTCTGCTTGGACACATAGGGCGAGAGCTGCGTGCCCGCGTTGCGCACGGCTCCGCCGGTCGACACCGTGGGCGCGGTGTCGCCCTTGCTCAGGCCCTCGATGTAGTTCGCGTACAGCGACACCTGCGGCTGCAGCTTGAACACGAAGCCGGCCATCGGGCTGGTGCGGCTCTTCTCGTACGCGGTGGGCTTGCCGGTGTCGTAGGCGAAGTCGGTGCTTTCCAGCTTCTGGCGCCGCACGCCGAGCGTGAGCTGCGCGCGGTCGTCCAGGAACGACAGCGTGTCGCCGATCGCCAGGCTGCTCAGGCGCGTCTGCGTCAGCAGCGCGGGGTTGTCCATGTCGTTGCCGCGGAAGGCGCTCGCCGTGTAGGCCGGGATCGGGTAGCCGATGGGCGCGTACAGGTTGCTCTTCAGGGGGTTGAAGAAGTCCCACTTGTAGGCGTTCTTCTCCTTGAGCTGGTAGTACGAGTACGAGGCCACCACCGTGTGGTTCACCGGGCCGGTCGCGAACTTGCCGCGCACGCCGGCTTCGGCCGTGCGGGTGCTGTCCTGGCGCTGGTTCTCGAAGCGCGACATGTTGCCCATGCCGAGGTTGTTCGTGAGCGTGAGGCCGGCCAGCGCATTGCCCTCGTGGCTCTTGCGCGCGCCGCCGGCGATCCAGGCCGTCACGTTGTCGGTGAGGTCGTACTCGCCGCGCAGCGAGCCGAAGGTGTCGCGCTCGTTGGAGTAGGTCCAGGGCTGCGCGTAGTTCAGCTGGTTGTCGGGCGCGGACGGCACGCGCGTCACGCCGGCGCCGAGCGTCACGTTCGGGCGCGTGCGCGTCAGGCGATGTTCCTGGTGGCCGATGTCCGCCGAGATGCGCGCGTTGCGGCTGCGCCAGTCGAAGCCGACCGAGGCCACGTCGAGCTTCACCTGCTCGGCGTTCACGCCGGTGCCGCCGTCGCGGTGGGCTGCGTTCAGGCGCACGCCCAGGCTCTGGTCGGGCCCGAAGCGGCGCGCGATGTCGGTCGACACGTAGCTCTGCGAGCCGCTGGCCGTGCCCAGCGTGACCTGCGTGAGCGGCTCGTTCGGCGCGCGCTTGGGCAGCAGGTTGATGTTGCCGCCGATGCCGCCGCCCGTGGGTGTGGCGCCGTTCAGGAAGGCGCTCGCGCCGCGCAGCACCTCGACGCGCTCGAACAGCTCCGACGAGATGTACTGGCGCGGCAGCAGGCCGTACAGGCCGTTGTAGGCGATGTCGTCCGAATTCACCACGAAGCCGCGAATGAAGTACGACTCCTGGAAGTTGCCGAAGCCGCGCGCCACGCGCACCGAGGGGTCGTTCTGCAGCACGTCGGCCACGCTCTTGGCCTGCTGGTTCTGGATCAGCTCGTGCGTGTAGCTGGTGCTGGAGAAGGGCGAATCCATCATGTCCTGGTTGCCCAGGATGCCCACGCGCCCGCCGCGCGCCACCTGCCCGCCCGCGAAGGGCTTGGTCAGGCCTTCGGCCGAGGCGTCGGCGCTGGCTTCGACGGTGACGGTGCTCAGCGTGCCGCTGGCAGGGGCCGCCGGTTCGGCGGGCGGTGTCTGCGCCAGGGCCGTCAGGGCGTGAAGGGCCAGCAGCGAGGCGGCCACGGTCGGGCGGAGAAAGAAACGGGGAGCGGACATGAAAGATCGACCGAATGCAAATGAGAACAGTTATTGTTCATTGTTTGCACTCACTCATCGATACTTTCTTGCGCTGTTGCAAAAAAGTGTCAGCCAAAAGGCTGAATGTCAGGCCTCAGCGCGGCATCCGTTGGCCGTCCACGAACACATGCAACTCGCCCGAGGTGAAGGGCGTCCAGGTCTCGTTGGTGGTGAGCGGCGCCGTCACCACCACGGCCACGCGGTCGGTGGGCGTGGTGTGCTGGGCGAAGTCGATGGCCAGGTCTTCGTCCGACAGCTGCGCCGTCACGAAGGGGTGGCGGCGCTCCACGTACCAGAGGTGGGTGGAGGCATGCGCCCACAGCGCCTGCCCGTTGGACAGCATGAAGTTGAAGGTGCCATGCGCCGCCAGCTGCGGCGCCAGTTCGCGCAGCGTGAGCGTGAGCTCCTCGACGCTGGGCACGCCCGCGTGCGACTTGGCCAGCTCCTGCATGATCCAGCAGAAGGCGTGCTCGCTGTCGGTGTTGCCCACCGGATGGAAGTTGCCGTGCAGGCGCGGACGGAAGTCCTTCAGGTCGCCGTTGTGGGCGAACACCCAGTAGCGGCCCCACAGCTCGCGCACGAAGGGGTGGCAGTTCTGCAGGTTGACCTCGCCCTGCGTCGCCTTGCGGATGTGCGCGATGACGTTGCGGCTTTGAATGGGGTAGCGCCGGATCAGCTCCGCCACCGGCGACTCGCACGCGGGCTGGTGGTCGACGAAGTGGCGCAGCCCGCGGTCCTCGAAGAACGCGATGCCCCAGCCGTCGGCATGGTGGTCGGTGCGGCCACCGCGCTGCGCGAACCCCGTGAAGCTGAAGGTCACGTCGGTCGGCGTGTTGCAGTTCATCCCTAGCAATTGGCACATGGCTGTGATTAGACCGCGATTCAGGATTTGGAGGAGGAGGTGGGCAGCCGCAGCCAGCCGAGCACGCGTTCGGTGCCCAGCTGCGTGCGCCCGTCGGCGGTGAGCGCCAGCGACAGGCGCTCGCGCGAGGTGCCGAAGGGCCCGGGGTTCTGCTGCACGATCTCGACCGCGTCGGCGTCCACGCGCGAGACGATCGCCACGTGGCCGTAAGGATTGAAGAGCCACGGCGCGAACACGACGATGTCGCCCACCGCCGGCGCACTCGCGCCGCCGTTGCGGTGCTGCACCAGGTTGCGCGCCGAGTTCAGCGCACCGTCCGCCACGGCCGCGTCGAAGAAGGCCTTGGCATGGCCGCGCGCCTCGGGCATGCGGTGCTGGTGCCGCTCGTAGTAGTAGCGCTTGACGAACTCCACGCACTGCCAGCGCAGGCCGATGTTGTAGCCGTCGGGCGCCACGCTGCGCCCGTCGACGTGGTTGATGGCGCCGTTGAAGTACACCGGCACGCCCTCGAACTGGTCGATCACCTCGCCGGGCGCGTGCGCCGGGTTGACGTTGAAGCGGCTCGCGCCCCACAGGCCGAGCAGGGCGACGAGGACGAGGGCGGAGAGAGCGACGACGGTGCGGCGGGTGATGAAACGGGGCATGGACGGTGAAGCAGGACGCGCGGCCACGGGCCGGCAGCGACGAGCTTAGTCCATGCGAACGTCTCAGAGCCCGTGCAACGCCGCCATCTCGCCCATCAATTCACGCTGGAACGCATCGAAGCGCGCCGACGGCTGCTGCAGCCCGAAGAAGTCGCTGAACGGGTCTTCCACCTCGGTGCGGTGGCCCGACAGTTCTTCCACCACCGCCAGCCCGCAGAAGGGCACGCAGGCTTCCGAGTAGCCGCCTTCGTGCACCACCACCACGCGCCCGTCGCAATGCTTGGCGGCCAGTGCGTTGACCTGCCGCATCATCTGGCGGAACGACTCGGGGTGCAGCTGCATGCGCGCCAGCGGGTCGACGCCGTTGGCGTCCAGCCCGCTCGCCACCACGATCAGCTCGGGCCGGTAGCGGTCGATCACCGGCGTCACGATGCGCTCGAAGGCATGCATGTAGGCCGCGTGACCGCCGCCGGGCTGCAGCGGGATGTTCACGTTGAAGCCCAGCCCCGCGCCCGTGCCCCGGTCTTCGGCGCCGCTGTAGCCGGGCGGGAAGCAGTTCTCCTGGTGCAGCGACAGCGTGAGCACGTCGGGGCGGTCGTAGAAGATTTCCTGCGTGCCGTTGCCGTGGTGCACGTCCCAGTCGATCACGGCCACGCGGCCCAGGCCGTGGCGCGCCTTCATGGTCTCGATGGCCACCGCGATGTTGTTGAACAGGCAGAAACCCATGCTGTGCTCGCGCAGGCAGTGGTGGCCCGGTGGGCGCGTGAGCGCGAAGGCGTTGCGATGGCGGCCCTGCAGCACGCTGTCCATCGCGGCAATGGCCAGGCCAGTCGAGAGCTTCGCGATCTCGTAGCTGCCCGGGCCGAAGGGCGCGACCTCGCCCAGGTCGCCGCCGCCGGCGTCGCTGGCGGCCTTGAACTTCTGCAGGTAGCTGGCGGGGTGCACGCGCTGCAGGTCTTCTTCGCTGGCCATGGGCGCGCTCAGCACATCGAGCTGCGCGCTCAGGCCCGACACGTCCATCAGCGACTTGATGCGCCGCTTGGAATCGGGCGACTCGGCCATGCCGCTGCCGGCCATGGGCTGCACCCAGCCGCCCACCGGCAGGAACAGGGCATGCAGCCCGCCGGGCACGTGCCAGAAGGTGCGTTCGTCGTGAAAGAAGGCGGTGGTCTTCATGCGGTGCGTCCTTGTTGCGTGGAGGGAGGAAGAGGTGCGGAAAGCGAGGCTTCGTCGCGCGGCGGCGGATGGCGCTGCACGCTCAGGCCGCGCCAGCCCCAGCGTTCGCGCGCCAGCCCCCACAGGCCGCGCGGTGCCAGCAGCATGACAGCGATGGCGATGCAGCCCATCGCGATCAGGTACCAGCCGCCCGACATCGCGAACCAGGTGTTGAACAGCTCGCGCAGCCCGAAGTAGATGACGGTGCCGATCAGCGGCCCCTCGATGGTGCCGATGCCGCCGATGATCACGATGAACATCGCCGTCACCACCCAGTTGATGTCGAAGGCCGAGTCGGGCGAGACGAACATCGTGCCCATGAAGTGCGCCCCGCCGGCCAGCCCGAAGCCCAGCCCCGACAGCACGAAGGCGATGAAGCGGTTGCGCCACACGTTCACGCCGATGCTGGTGGCGGCCAGTTCGTTGTCGCGCACCGCCATCAGCCCCAGGCCGAAGGGCGAGCGCATCAGCAGGTACACACCGGCCACCGCCGCGAGGCCAATGGCGCCCGAGATCCAGAACGCGTTCTGCTGGAAGGTCTCGGCTTCCACCAGCCGCACCGCCTGCAACGGCACGCCCGATTCGCCGCCGAACAGCGGGAACTTGGCGACCAGCAGGCGCACGATTTCGGCCAGCACCCACATGCCGATCGAGAAGTAGGCATCGCGCAGACGGAACATCAGCGGCGCCACCACGGCCGCCAGCAGCGCGCCGCCCAGGCCCGCCACCGGCACCATCCAGTAGGGCGAGATGCCCAGCCGGTCGGAGGCCACGAACAGCAGGTAGGCGCCGATGCCGGCAAAGGCCTGGTGGCCCATCGACACCAGCCCGGTGTAGCCGGCCAGCAGGTTCCACATCTGGGCCATGGCCAGCGTGATCAGCACCTCGCTGAGCAGGCGCAGCAGGCCGCCGTCGGCCACGGTGGGCGCGAAGGCGATGGCAAGGGCCGCGGCGGTGAAGCCGATCCAGGGGGCGAGGGACGGAGGGCGCATCGAAGTCATCTCAGGTACGTGCGCCAGCGATGCCGTTGGGGCGCACCATCAGGACCGCGAAGAACAGCAGGTGGGCGTACAGCGCGCCCGCGTTGGAATCGAGCCGCTGGCCCACGAGCTGCGCCACGCCCAGCGCGATGCCGCCGACCAGCGCCCAGCGGAACGAGCCCAGGCCGCCGATGATCACCACCTCGAACGCGCCCAGCAGCCGCTCCACGCCCGAGAACGGCGTGAACGAGGTGCGCAGCGCCAGCAGCAGCCCCGCCACCGACGCGAAGGCCAGCGACAGCCCCATCACCACCGCATACACATGGCGCGGGCGCACGCCCATCGTGCGCACGATCTCGCGGTGGTCCGAGGTGGCGCGCACCACCAGCCCGAAGCGCGAGTGCTGCAGCAGCCACTGCAGCGCGCCGAAGGCCAGCACCGCGAGCACCAGCACCAGCACCGGGTACCAGCCGATGCGCAGCCCGCCGATCTCGAAGCCCGCCGTGGCCAGCGCGCCGCCGTCCAGCGCGCGCGGGTCGGCGCCGAACAGCTCGACCATCAGGTTGCGCAGCACCACCGCGATGCCGAAGGTGACCAGCACCGGTGTGAGCGGATCGTCGGTGGCCACCGCGCGGTTCAGCAGCAGCCGCTGCAGCAGGTAGCCCATGCCGAAGGCCGCCAGCGCCACCGGCGCGATGAAGAAGAGCGGCGACACGCCGGGGAACTGCGTGGCCAGGAAGACCGCGAAGTACGCCGCGAGCACCACGAACTCGCCGTGCGCGAGGTTGACCATGCGCATCACGCCGAAGACCAGCGCCAGCCCGAGGCCGAAGAGCGCATAGAGGCCGCCGAGCAGCACGCCGTTGATGAGGGTTTCGAGCCAGGCCATGGGTGTGTTCAGTGTCCGAAGTAGGCGTTGGCGATCTGCGCCGCGCTGAAGTCCGATGCGCGGCCCGCGAGCGTGACGCGCCCCTTGAGCAGGCAGTACACGCGCTGCGCGATGCGGCAGGCGCGCGTCACGTCCTGCTCCACCACCAAGAGGGCCGTGCCCTGCGCGCGGATGTCGCCGAAGGCGCGGTAGATCTGCTCGATGACCACGGGCGCCAGGCCCAGCGAGATCTCGTCGCACAGCATCAGGCGCGGATTGGCCATGAGCGCGCGGCCGATGCTCACCATCTGCTGCTGGCCGCCCGACAGCTGCGTGGCCGGCCGGTGGCGAAACTCCTGCAGGATCGGGAACAGCGCGTACACCGTGGGCAGCGTCCAGTGGCCCGTCCGCCCGCACAGCGCGCCCATGCGCAGGTTCTCTTCCACGGTGAGCGAAGGAAACAGCATCCGCCCCTCGGGCACCAGCGCGATGCCGCGCCGCGCGATGCGCTCGGCCGGCTCGGCTTCGATCGCCTGGCCGTCGAAGCGGATGCCGCCACGGCTGCGCGAGCCCAGCCCGGCAATGGCGCGGATCAACGTCGACTTGCCCGCGCCGTTGGCGCCGATGAGCGCGGTGGCTTCGCCTTCCGCCACGTCGAGCGACAGGTCGAACAGCGCCTGCAGGTCGCCGTAGTGGCTGCACAGGTCGCGCACTTCAAGCAGCGGCATGGGTGTGCTCCTCTTGCGCGTCTTCGTCGCCCACGCCCATGTAGACCTCGCGCACCTCGCGGCTGGCCATGGCGGCGGCGGGTGTGTCTTCCAGCAGCTTGCGGCCGAAGTTCAGCACCATGATGCGGTCGGCCACGGCCATCAAGGCCTGCGCGATGTGCTCGATCCAGATCATCGCCACGTCCTGCTTCAGCTCGAGCACCAGCGCCACCAGCACCTGCACCTCGGCCTCGGTGAGACCGCCGGCGATCTCGTCGAGCAGCAGCAGGTGCGGCCGTGCCGCCAGGCCCTTGGCCAGCTCCAGGCGCTTGCGGTCCAGCAGCGGCAGGCGGCCGGCCGGCACGTCGGCGCGGTCGGCCAGCCCGGTGCGCTCCAGCACGGCCCAGGCCTGGCGCGCGGCCTGCGCGCGCGGCAGCCGCGCGGCGAAGGTGGCGGCGGCCAGTGCGTTCTCGTAGGCGCTCAGGTGCGCGAAGGGCTGCGGGATCTGGAAGGCGCGCGCCACGCCCAGCCGCGCCCGCGCATCGGCACGCAGCCCGACCAGCTCGCGGCCTTCGAGGCGGATGCTGCCGGCGTCGGGCACGGCCACGCCGGTGATCAGGTTGAACAGCGAGCTCTTGCCCGCGCCGTTCGGCCCGACCACGCCCAGGCACTCGCCGCGCGCGAGCGAGAGCGCCACCTGGTCGGCCACGACGATCTCGCCGTAGCGCTTGCACAGGCCGTCGATGACGAGGCAGTCGGTCATGCAGCTTTCAGCTGCGACAGCAGCTTGAGCTCGTCTTCCACCGGAATCTGCTTGGCGGTGCTGTTGTGCGTGATGACCAGCTCGTACGGGAACTTGCTGCCCGCCTTGGTCTTGCGCCACTGGCCCGCCACCATCGGCGTGACGGCCACGCTCTTGATCGGGCTGCCCTTGAAGTCGATGCGCCCCACCACCGAATCGAGCTGCAGGTTGGCCAGCGCGTCGCGCACGGCCTTCTTGTCCTTCGGGTTGGTGGCGTTCTTCAGCGCGGCAATGCCGACCTCGAACAGCGCGTGGCCGTAGCCGATGGGCTGCGTCCATTGCTTGCCGGTGGTCGCCTCCCAGTCGGCCGCGAGCGCCTTGGCGCTCTGGCCCGTCAGCGAGGACTTGAACGGGAAGTTGGGCGTCCACCAGACCTCGGTCGACATGCCGTTGCCCGCCGCGCCCAGCGACTCCACGGCGCTCGGGAACAGGAACGACGCGGCCATCGTCACCACCTCGGGCCGGTAGCCCGCCTGCTGCGCCTGCTTCCAGAACGTGGCGAAGTGGTTGGCATAGGCAAAGCCCGAGACGATGTTCGCGCGCGCCGCCTTGAAGCTGGAGACCTGGTTGCTGAAGTCGTCGGTCGCGATCTTGAAGAAGCCGCCGTTGGTCTCCTTGTAGCCGCGCTGCTTCGCACCGCCCGGGATGCCCGTGGCCGGATCGGCGAAGGCGTGGCCCGGGCCGTTGTCGATGTACAGCGTGCCCAGCGTGCGCTCCACCTTCAGCGGCTCCCACATGCCGAAGAAGTTCTTCAGCACGTCGTCGGCGCCCCAGAAGAAATGGAACGAGAACGGAAAACCTTTTTGCGGCGTGGAGCCGCGCCCGAAGGTGATGGCCTGCCACGGGCCCATGGTCGAGACCATCGGCACGCCGTTGACGTCGCACAGCTGGCCGGCGGCCAGCGCGGCGTCGCTGTCCTGCACCAGCAGCAGGTCGACCTTCTCGCGCAGCAGCAGCTCGCTGGACATGGTGGCGCCGCGGTTGGCGTCGGACTGCGTGTCGCGCACCACGATCTCCACCTTGTAGGTCGTGCCGCCGATGGTCAGGCCGTCCTTCAGCGCGGCGCGCACGCGCTCCAGGCTCCACGGATCGGCCTCGCCGAAGTTGGCGCGAACGCCCGACAGCGTGGTGAGGTAGCCGATCTTGATGGTCTTCGATTGCGCATGCGCCAGCGCGGGCACGCCGGCCAGCGCGGCCGCGCCGCCGCCGATGACGAGTTGGCGGCGCGTGAGGGCGCCGGAGGCTGCGGGGAAAAGGTCGGCGGACATGGAGGTTCTCCTTGGCGGATGAAGGATGGACAGGTCCGCATCCTCTCTCTGCGCGCCGCCGCGGCGTTATCGAAAACTGGCAAAACGCGGGCCCGTGCCCGCGGATGTCATTCGGGCCGCAGGTTCACCGACTTGGCGATGGCGCGGTAACGCTCCATGTCGGCCTGGTAGCCGCGGCGCAGCTCGGCCAGCGTCTGTTCGGGCGCCACCTTGCTGCCGCCGAGTTCCAGCGCGCGGCGCAGCTCGGGCTTGAGCATCATCTGGTTGAAGGCCGTGTGCAGCCGCTGCTGCGCTTCCTCGGGCACGCGGTGCGACACCTGGATGCCCGCCCACAGGCTGTAGACGAAGTCGTCCAGGCCCTTGCTGTTGCGGATCAGCGGAATGGCCGTGAAGCGCTCGTGCGGCGCCGAGGCCGCGATGCCCAGCGCCTTGACCTTGCCGGCGTCCAGCAGGTCGGGCACGTTGCCGGCCAGCGGCGCAAACACCAGGTCGATCTGCCCGCCCAGCAGGTCGTTCACCAGCGGCGCGAAGCCCTTGTAGGGCACGTGCAGCATCTTGGTGCCCGTCTGCTGCATGAAGCGCTCGCCCAGCAGGTGGTAGAGCGAGCCGGGGCCGATGCTGCCGTAGCTCAGCTCTTTCGTGTCGGGGCGGCGCAGCAGTGCGATGAGTTCGTCGACGCTGCCCACGCCCAGGTCCTTGCGCGCCAGCAGCACCATCGAGGTGACGGCCATCACGCCGATGGGGCGGAAGTCCTCGGCCTTGTAGCGCGCGCTGCTGAGCGTGAGCGGCGTGAGCATCAGCTCCATCGGCGAACCCACGAGCAGGGCCGAGCCGTCGGCCGGCGCGTTGGCCGCCTTCATCACGCCGAGCGAGCCGCTGGCGCCGGGCACGTTGTCGACGATGGCCGGCTGGCCCAGCAGCCGCGACAGCTCGGGCGCGGCCAGGCGCGCATTGATGTCGGAGCCGCCGCCCGCGGGGTAGGGCACGATCAGGTTCAGGGTCTTGCCCCCCAGGCCCTGCGCCAGGGCGGGCAGGGCGATGGGGGACAGGCCGGCGGCCAGGCCGGCAGCAATCAGCGAACGTCTGCGCATGGGTTCTCTCCTCGGGTTGTGTGAGATGTGTCGGAGTACGGGAAACAGGGGGCTTGCTACTGCAGCAGCAGCGGCGATTGCAGGTTCGCGAAGGGCACGGCCTGGTGCCAGCCGTGCGCCATGCGCAGCACGTCGAGGTCGGCGCCGGGGCGGCCGATGAGCTGCAGGCCCATCGGCAGGCCGCGCGTGCCCTCGGCCTGCGAGAAGCCGGCCGGGATCGCCATCGCGGGCAGGCCGGCGAGCGAGGGGCCGATGGTCACTTCCATCCAGCGGTGGTAGGTGTCCATGGCGCGACCGCCGACCTCGCGCGGCCAGTGCACGTCGGCCGGCAGCGGGAACACCTGCGCGGCCGGCAGCACCAGGAAGTCGAAGCGTTCGAAGAGCTGCAGCAGCGCGGCATGCCACTGCGTGCGCGTGACGGCCGCCTCGTGCAGCGCCGCGGCGCTCAGGCGCTCGCCCTGCTCGATCTCCCAGCAGGCCTCGGGCTTGAGCTGCGCGCGCGTGGCCGGATCGGCATGCAGCCCGCGCAGCGCGCCGGCGACGATGAAGCCGCGCAGGCGCAGCCAGGCGGTCCACAGGGCGTTGAAATCGAAAGCGGGCACGGCGGGCGTGACGCTGCAGCCCAGCGTGTCGAAATGCCGCAGCGCCGATTCGCACAGCGCCATCACGCCCGGGTCCATCGGCAGGTGACCGCCGAGGTCGCCGAGCCACGCGATGCGCTGGCCGCGCAACTCTGCATCGAGCGGTTGCGCGAAGGCCTCGCCGTCGCCGGCCAGGCTCAGCGGCGAGCGCGCGTCGTAGCCCGCCTGCACCGACAGCAGCCAGGCCACGTCCTCAGGCGTGCGGCCCATCGGCCCTTCGCAGCCCAGCTGCTGAAAGAACAGCTCCGGCCCCGGCCCGGTGGGCACGCGGCCCAGCGAGGGGCGCAGGCCGTAGACGTGGTTCCAGGCCGCGGGGTTGCGCAGCGAGCCCATCATGTCGCTGCCGTCGGCCACGGGCAGCATGTGCAGTGCGAGCGCCACCGCGGCACCGCCGCTGCTGCCGCCGGCCGCGTGCTCGAGGTTCCATGCGTTGCGCGTGGTGCCGAACACCGTGTTGTAGGTGTGCGAGCCCAGGCCGAACTCGGGCGTGTTGCTGCGCCCCACGAAGAGCGCGCCGGCGCGGCGCAGGCGCTCGACCATGATCGCGTCGTGGGGCGTGACCTGCTTCGCGAACACCGGGCTGCCCATCGTCGTCGGCAGGCCGGCGGTGGCGACGAAATCCTTCGGCGCCATCGGGAAGCCGTGCAGCCGGCCCACCGCGTCGCCGCGCGCCAACTGTGCATCGCAGGCGTCGGCCTGGCGCAGCATCTCCTCGGGCGCTTGCAGCGACACCAGCGCGTTGACCTGCGGGTTGAGGCGCGCGATGCGCGCGAGGCAGGTCTGCATCAGTTCGCGGCACGAGAGCTCGCGGCGTTGCAGGGCGGCGGCGAGCGAACGGGCGCTGGGAAGGGGTGGCAGCGTGGCGGACATATGGCGGTCAACGATAGCGACCGCCTCCGCAAGCAGGTATCAAAAAACGGCAAAACTGGCGCCCCGAAAACCGAGGGATTCCCCTCGGCCCGTGCACCGGATCAGTGCCTCGTGAGCGCCGCGCCGCGCAGCGTCTGCGAGGGCAGCTCGCCGAACTGGCGCCGGTAGTCCGTCGCGAACTGGCTCAGGTGCCAGAAGCCCCAGTGCGCCGCGATGTCCTGCACCGAGCGCGACTCGGGCCGCTTCAGTGCGCGGCGCACGCCGTTCAGGCGCAGCGCCCGCAGGTAGCGCGCGGGGCTCAGGCCCAGCGTTTCCTGGAAGCAGTAGTTCAGCTTGCGCTGGCTCGCGCCGATGCGGCTGCACACCTGCAGCATCGACAGCGGCTCGTCGGGCCGCGACATCATCAGCTCGCAGGCGCGGCGCACCACGCGGCGGTGCGCTTCGGTGGAACGCAGCTCGCGCAGGTCGACGTCTTCGGGCAAGGCGTTGAGCCACGCCAGCAGCACGTCGTCGCGCAGCTGCACCGTGGCGACGGGGTCGTCGAGCAGGCCGGGCATGGCGTCGAGCGCACCGAAGGCGCCGCGCAAGGTGCCGCGCAGCGACTGCATGGTGGGGTCGTCGAAGTGCAGCACCACGCGCCGTTCGAGCCAGGCCGGCGGCGCGCGGTCGTTCAGGCGTTCGGTGAGCGACTGCAGCAGCGCGTTGTCGACCACGATGCCCGTCAGCTCGAAGCCCGGCGGGCTGCACAGGTCGAGCTCGTCGCAGCGCCCGACCATCACCGATTCGGTGTCCAGCCGCTGGCCCGAGAAGCGCGCCTCGCCGTCCTGCCGGCAGGTGAGGGCGAAGCCGCAGCAGTCGGGGTTCATCTCGCCGTGCTGACGCAGCGCGCGGTTGGTGGTCTCGCGCACCAGCCGCAGGCCGGGCAGTTGCACATGGTCGAGAAAGCCGGCGAAGCTGCCGCCCGAGAGCATGTCGCACGCCAGGTGCCAGCCGTTCTGGCCGCTGGCGTAGGCGTCGATGTCGTGCGTGGACAGGGTCCAGCGCGTCGCGACGGTGGGGGCGGGGGCAGGAAGAACGGAGGCGGTCTGGCTGGTCATGGCGGTCCGGCGAAGCGGTGGCAGGGGTGCGAAGACCCGTGCCGGAAGCAATCTCCAGACCAGATTGTTTCGTTGACAACGATCTTAAAGTGACAGGGCAAACCCCTAAGCCACCCGATCGTGGCCTATTCGAGCTCGCCGCTGGGCTCGAAGCCGGTGGTGCTGTCGAACAGCTTCTGCACGATGGTCTGCAGCACCTGGCGCTCGTCGGCCGTGAGCTGCGAGAACAGGCGCTGCGCCGTGTCGTGCGCCAGCGGCACCATGTCGCGGTACAGCGCCAGGCCTTCTTCCTCGAGCGACACGATGACCTTGCGGCGGTCGTCGGCCGAGGGGTGCATGTTGGCCAGCCCCAGGTCCACCAGCCGATGCTGCGCACGGCTCACGCGGGCCTTGTCCATGCTCGTCTTCTGTGCGATCTCGAGCGCCGACAGTGCACCGTACTTGCCCAGCACCACGACGATGCGCCACTCCGGAATCTGCAGCGAGAAGCGGCTGGCAATCGACTGGCCCACCGTCTGGCTCACGCGGTTGGCGACCACCGAAAGCTGGAAGGGCAGGAAGGTCTCGAGGTCGAAGGCCGGGGCGCTCGCGGCGCTGCTGCGTGCCTTGGGCAGGGGCTTGGCGCTGGGCCGGGAAGGGGTACGTGAACGGGGCACGGTGAGGTCGTGGCGTGGAGGCGTCGTGAAAGAAGATCGGCGCGGACAGTATAGGAAGGCCCTTGCGCATCACGCACGAGGCTGCGCGAGGTTTGCCAGTTTTCGATAACGCGGCAAGGGGCTCGCTCCCTATCGTGCAGGGCATGGACTACCCCGAACTCGCACTGCACATCGCCGGCCAATGGCGCACGCAGACCGCCGGCGGCCGCCGCGCGGTCGTCAACCCCGCCACCGAAGCCACCCTCGCGCAGCTGCCGCTGGCCGGCCGCGACGAACTCGCCGAAGCAGCCGCGTCCGCGCGTCGCGGCTTCGTGCAGTGGCGCGGCAAGAGCGCGCTCGAGCGCTGCAACATCCTGCGCACCGCCGCGCAGAACATCCGCGAACAAGCGAAGACCATCGCGCAGGTGCTTACGCTCGAACAGGGCAAGCCGCTGGCCGAGTCGCTGCGCGAGGTCACGCTGTCGGCGGACATCATCGACTTCCAGGCCGAGGAGGCCAAGCGCCTGTACGGGCGCCTCGTGCCGCCGCGCGTCGAGGGCATCCTCTCGCAGTTGGTTGTGCGCCAGCCCGTGGGGCCGGTGGCGGCCTTCACGCCGTGGAACTTTCCGGCCAACCTGCCGGCGCGCAAGCTCGCGAGCGCACTGGCCGCGGGCTGCAGCGTGGTCATCAAGCCGGCGGAAGAAACGCCGGGCACCTGCATGCTGCTGGTGCGCGCCTTTCTCGACGCGGGCGTGCCGCCCGATGCACTGAACATGGTGTGCGGCGACCCCGCCGAGGTGTCGTCCTTCCTCATCGACCATCCGGCGATCGCCAAGGTGTCGTTCACCGGTTCGGTGGCCGTGGGCAAGCTGCTGGGCGAGCAGGCGGCGCGGCATGTGAAGCGCTTCACCGGCGAACTCGGCGGCCACGCGCCGGTGATCGTTTGCGACGACGCCGACTTTCCGTTCGCGCTCAAGCAGTCGCTGGCCGCCAAGTTCCGCAACGCGGGCCAGGTGTGCGCGTCGCCGATCCGCTTCTACGTGCCGCGCGCCCGCTTCGGCGAATGGAGCGAGGCCTTCGTGCAGGCCGCGCGCGCACTGCGCCTGGGCGACGGCACCGACCCCGCCACGCAGATGGGCCCGCTCGCGCACGCGCGCCGCATCGAGGACATGCAGCGCTTCGTCGACGACGCCGTGGCGCGCGGTGCGCAGCTGCTGTGCGGCGGCCACCGCGTGCAGCGCCCCGGCTTCTTCTTCGAGCCCACCGTGATCGCCAACGCACCCGCCGACAGCCGCGTGATGCGCCAGGAGCCCTTCGGCCCCATCGCCGTGCTGCAGCCCTACGACACGCTGGACGAAGCCATCGCGCAGGCCAACGCCTTGCCCTACGGCCTGGGCGCCTACGCCTTCACGCGCGACCTGCACACCGCGCACCGCCTGGGCGACGCGCTCGAGGCCGGCATGGTCGGCATCAACCACTTCGGCGTCTCGCAGCCCGAGATGCCCTTCGGCGGCTGGAAGGAAAGCGGCATCGGCCAGGAGATGGGCGCCGAGGGCCTGCTGCACTACACCGAGGTCAAGACCCTCACCGTCGGCGTGCCGTCCTGAGCACGCGCATCGAACACTTCCGGAGACCTGCATGACAACGAAAGAAGCCGCCGCCGTGGCGGCGCTCAAGCAAGACAACGCCCAGTACCTGTGGCATCCCATGGCGCATCCGCAGGCCATGCTCAAGACGAAGCCCGACATCATTGCGCGCGGCCAGGGCTGCTGGATCTGGGACGTCGACGGCCACAAGATGCTCGACGGCGTCGGCGGCCTCTGGGCCGCGAACCTGGGCCACAGCAACCAACCGGTGCGCGACGCCATCGTGGCGCAGCTGGACGAGCTGCCCTTCTACAACGTGTTCCGCGGCACCACGCACCCGCGCGCCATCGAGCTGTCGGCGCGCCTGGTCAAGACCATGGAACCCGACGGCGTGGCCGCCGTGTTCTTCAGCAACGGCGGCTCCGACGCGGTCGAGGGCGCGCTCAAGCTCGCGCGCCAGTACTGGAAGCTCAAGGGCCAGGCCGACCGCTTCAAGTTCATCGCGCTGCGCCAGGGCTACCACGGCGTGCACTTCGGCGGCATGAGCGTGAACGGCAACCTGAACTTCCGCCGCGCTTACGAGCCGCTGCTGCCGGGCTGCTTCCATGTCGACACGCCGTGGCTCTACCGCAACCCCTACACGCAGGACCCGGAAGAACTCGGCGAGATCTGCGCCATGCAGCTGGAGCGCGAGATCCAGTTCCAGGGCCCCGACACCGTGGCCGCCTTCATCGCCGAGCCGATCCAGGGCGCGGGCGGCGTGATCGTGCCGCCGCCCAACTACTGGCCGCGCGTGCGCGAGATCTGCGACAAGTACGGCGTGCTGCTCATCGCCGACGAGGTCGTCACCGGCTTCGGCCGCGGCGGCGCCATGTTCGGCACGCGGCTGTGGAACGTGAAGGCCGACCTGTGGTGCCTGGCCAAGGGCATCTCGTCGGGCTACGTGCCGCTGGGCGCCACCGCCATCGGCAACAAGGTGGCCGAGGTCTTCCTCAACGACCCCACGGGCCAGGCCGCGGTGGGCCACGGCTACACCTACAGCGCGCACCCGGTGGCGGCAGCCGCCGCGCTCGCCACGCTGGACCAGATCGAGGCGCTCGACGTGCCCGGCAACGCCGCGCGCGTGGGCGCGCATTTCCAGGCGCGCGTGCGGCCCTTCGTCGACAAGTTCAGCTTCGTCGGCGACGTGCGCGGCATGGGCCTCATGCTGGGCATCGAGATGGTGGCCGACAAGGCCACGCGCACCACGCTGCCGCGCGGCAACCCGATCGCCGCCAAGGTGGCGCAGGCGGCCTACCAGCGCGGGCTGATGGTGCGCATCTCGGGCCCGAACCTCATCCTCTCGCCGCCGCTGGTCATCACGCGCGAGGAGGTGGACTTCATGGTCGATGCGCTCGAAGGTGCGTTCGCCGACGTGGAAGCGACGCTGTGAGTGCATCGCCCACGATCCTGCTGATCGGCACCGCCGACACCAAGAGCGCCGAGCTGCTGTTCATGCGCGAATGCATCGAGGCCGGCGGTGGCCGTGTCGTCGTGATGGACGTGGGCGTGCTCGACGGCGCGCCCTTCACGCCCGACATTCCCAACACCGAGGTGGCCGCCGCCGCCGGCAAGACCGTGGCCGAGGTGGCGGCCAGCGGCGACGAGAACAGCGCCATGACGCTGATGGCGCGCGGCGCCGCGAAGCTCGCCGCGCGCTGGCAGGCCGAGGGCCGCATCGACGGCCTGCTCGCACTGGGCGGCACCATGGGCACCGACCTCGCGCTCGACGTGGCGCAGGCGCTGCCGCTGGGCGTGCCGAAGGTGCTGGTGTCGACCATCGCCTACTCGCACCTGCTGCCGCCCGAGCGCATTCCGCCCGACCTCATCATGGTGCTGTGGGCCGGCGGGCTCTACGGCCTCAACAGCCTGTGTCGCTCGGCATTGAGCCAGGCCGCCGGCGCGGTGCTCGGCGCCTGCCGCCAGGCCTGCGTGCCGGCCTTCGAGAAGCCGCTGGTGGGCATGACCTCGCTGGGCTCCAGCGCGCTCACCTACATGAAGACGCTCAAGCCCGCGCTTGAGGCGCGCGGCTACGAGGTCGCCGTGTTCCACACCACCGGCATGGGCGGTCGCGCCTTCGAGGCGCTGGCCGCCGAGGGCCGCTTCTGCGCGGTGATGGACTTTAGCCTGCAGGAGCTGGCCAACCAGCTCGGCGGCTCGTGCGTGACGGCCGGCCCCGACCGCCTGCTCGGCGCCGGCCGCGCGGGCACGCCGCAGATCGTCGCGCCCGGCGCCATCGACATGCTCGACTACCCGGCCTGGCAGTCCACGCCCGAAGGCCTGGAAGGCCGGCCCACGCACATCCACAACCGGCTGCTGGCCTCGGCACTGAGCGCGCCCGCGTTCCGACGTGGCGTGGCCGCCGAGATCGCACGCCGTCTCGCGCGCGCCGAAGGTGCCACCTGCCTGCTGATGCCGCTGCAGGGCATCGAAGGCTGGGACCGCCCGGGCGAGCCGTTGCACGACCCCGAAGGCCTCGCGGCCTTCACCGAAGCGCTGCGCGGCAGCGTCGATCCGGCGCGGCTCGTCGAGATCGATGCGCACATCAACGACGGCGCCTTCTGCGATGCCGCATTGCGCGTGTTCGACGCCTGGGTGGCCGACGGCACCGTGCCCGCAGGGAGCCGCGCATGAGCCCCGTCGCACAAGCCCTCGTGCTCGACTTCGGCGGCGTCATCAGCCGCACGCTGTTCGAGACCCACGCCCTGACCGAAGAGGCGCTGTCGCTGCCGCGCGGCACGCTCACCTGGCGCGGCCCCTTCGACCTCGCGAGCGATCCGCTGTGGCGCGACATGCAGGCCGACAAGCTCTCGGAGCGCGACTACTGGATGGCGCGCACGCGCGAGGTCGGCGCGCTGGTCGGCGAACGCTGGGACCGCATGGAGACCTTCGTGCAGCGCGCGCGCGGCGCCGACCCCGAGGCCGCCATCCGCCCCGAGGCGCTCGCGGCCATCGAGGCGGCGCGGCGCGCCGGCTGCCGGCTCGCCATCCTGTCGAACGAGCTCGACCTGTTCTACGGCGCGGGATTTCGCCAGCGCCTGCCCTTCATGAGCGCCTTCGACGTGGTGGTCGATGCCACGCACACCGGCATCCTCAAGCCCGATGCGCGCGCCTACCAGCAGTGCCTGGACCAGCTCGGCCTGCCCGCCGATGCCTGCGTGTTCGTCGACGACCAGCTGCGCAACATCGCCGGCGCGCAGCGCGTGGGCCTGCGCACGGTGCACTTCGACGTGATGCATCCGGGCGCGAGCTATGCGCAGGCGCTCTCGATGCTGGGCGTTTCTGCTTCTTCTCCCCTTTGACCGAGTTTGCGATGACCCCGACCTTCGAACCCACCGTGCCGCGCGAGCGCGTGCAGGCCCTGATGCAGGCCGAACAGGCGCGCTACGCGCGCACCCACGCGCGCAGCGGCGAACGCTTTGCGCAGGGCCAGCAGGCCTGGCTCTACGGCGCGCCCTCGCACTGGATGCGCCGCTGGATCGGCGGCTGGCCGCTGTACGTGCAGGACGCGCAGCTGCCCTACGGCGCGCGCTTCGTCGACGTGGACGGCAACGGCTACGCCGACTTCTGCCTCGGCGACACCGGCGGCATGTGCGGCCACGGCCACCCGGCGGTGGTCGAGGCGCTGACACGGCAGGCGCGCGTGGGCAGCTCGCTGATGCTGCCCACCGACGATGCGGCCTGGGTCGGCGAAGAGCTGTCGCGCCGCTTCGGCCTGCCGTACTGGAACCTCACGACCTCGGCCTCGGACGCCAACCGCGCCTGCATCCGCCTGGCGCGCATGGTCACGGGCCGCCCGCGCGTGCTGGTGTTTTCGGGCTGCTACCACGGCTCGGTGGAAGAGGCGCATGTGGAGCTGCGCGACGGCGCCGTCGCGATGCGCAACGACATCCACCCCAACGGCTTTCCGCACGACCAGCTGTCGGCCGTGGTCGAGTTCAACGACGTGCCCGCGCTGGAGCGCGCGTTGCGCGCCGGCGACGTGGCCTGCGTGCTGGCCGAGCCGGCCATGACCAACTACGGAATGATCGCGCCCGCGCCCGGCTTTCACGACGCGCTGCGCCGCCTCACGCGCGAGACCGGCACGCTGCTGGTCATCGACGAGACGCACACCATCTCGAGCGGCCCCGGCGGCTACACGCGCCAGCACGGGCTCGACCCCGACATGTTCGTGATCGGCAAGGCCATCGCCGGCGGCATTCCCGCCGCCGCCTTCGGCCTCAGCGCCGAGACCGCCGAGCGGGTCTGGCAGGTGCTGCCCAAGCTGCACCCGACCAAGCGCCAGTCGGCGCACGCCGGCTTCGGCGGCACGCTGGCGGGCAACGCGCTCACCGTGGCCGTGATGCGCGCGGTGCTCTCGCAGGTGCTCACGCCCGAGGCCTTCGATCGCATGCTGGTGCTCGCGCAGCGCCTGGCCGAAGGCGTCAACGCCAGCATCGCCGCGGCGGGATTGCCCTGGCATGCGACGCAGGTCGGTGCGCGCGTGGAGACGCTCTTTTGCGCCGACGCGCCGCGCAACGCGAGCGACGTGCGCCGCACGCGCGACGGCGAGCTCGAAGCGCTGCTGCACCTGTACATGATGAACCGCGGCGTGCTCATCACGCCCTTCCACAACATGATGCTGTGCTGCCCCGGCACCACCGAGCGCGATGTGGACGAGCACAACGCGGCCTTCGCCGAGTTCGTGCGGGAGTGCAAGGGATGAGCACGCCCGACCTCTTCGGCCTGCAGGGCAAGGTCGCGCTGGTCACCGGCGGCGGGCGCGGCATCGGCGCGGCCATCGCGCAGGTGTTCGCCGAAGCCGGTGCCTCGGTGCTCATCGCCAACCGCACCGGCAGTGCGGGCGAGGCCGTGGCGGCGGAACTGCGTGCGCGCGGCTTCGCGGCGCAGGCGATGGCCTGCGACATCGGCCGGCGCGACGAGGCCGAGCGCGCGGTGGCCGAGGCGGTGCGCGCGTTCGGCGCGCTCGACATCGTGGTCCACAACGCGGCCGTCAACCCCTGGGCCGCCATCGACGCGATGACCGACGCGCAGTTGGAGCACACGCTGGCCGTCAACCTCAAGGCCTGCTTCTGGCTCACGCAGGCCGCTGTGCCGCACCTGCGCGCGCGCGGCGGCGGGCGATTGCTCGTCACCTCGTCGGTGACCGGCCCGCGCGTGGCCATGCCGGGCAGCGCGCACTACGCGGCCAGCAAGGCCGGCGTGAACGGCTTCATCCGCACGGCGGCGCTGGAGTACGCGCGCGAGGGCATCACCGTGAACGGCGTGGAGCCGGGCTACATCGCCAAGCAGGGCGGTTCGCTGCTGTCCGACCCCGCGAAGGCCGCGCGCATCGCGCGCCACATCCCGGCCGGCGAACTGGGGCGGCCTGAAGACATCGCCTACGCGATGCGCTTCCTGGCGAGCCCGGCGGCGCGCTACATCACGGGGCAGACGATCGTGGTCGATGGCGGTTCGACGCTGCCTGAAAGCCCGTTCTTCGCGGAGCAACCAACATGAGCGCGCGCCTGCATGGCAAGGCCTGCCTCGTGGTCGGCGCCGCCACCGGCATCGGTGCCGCCGTGGCCGCGCGCTTCGCGGCCGAGGGCGCACGCGTCGCGGTGGCCGGCTGGCCGCGTCCGCAGCCAGTGGGCGAGGGCCCGGCCTTCGACTGCGACGTGACCGACGACGTGGCCGTGCGCGCCACCGTGGCCGCGGTGCAGACCGTGTTCGGGCGCATCGACGTGCTCGTGAACTGCGCCGGTATCGTGCGCAACGACGACGCGGCCGACATCGATGACGGCGACTGGCACCGCCTGCACGAGGTCAACCTCGGCGGCACCATGCGCTGCCAGCGCGCGGTGCTGCCCGGCATGGTGGCGCAGGGCGGCGGCGCCATCGTCAACATCGCCTCGGTCGCGGCCTTCAACGCCGGCGCCGGCATGGCCAGCTATGCGTCCAGCAAGGCCGGCGTGGTCGCGCTCACGCGCTCGGCCGCGCAGGCCTACGGCCCGCAGGGCGTGCGCGTGAACGCGCTGTGCCCCGGCTGGGTCGACACGCCCATGAGCCGCCAGGAGATGCGCGACCTGGCCGCCGAACGCGGCATCGACGAAGACGCCGCGCGCGCGCAAACGGTGGCGCGCATCGCGCTCGGCCGCATGGCCTCGCCCGAGGAGATGGCCGCCGTGTGCCTGTTCCTGGCCAGCGACGAAGCCTCGTTCGTGACCGGCGCGGCGCTGGTGGCCGACGGCGGGGCACGGGTGCCCGCCGCCGCGCGCGCCGTGTAAGCGCCGAGAGACGCAACGCCCCGGCGGGCGTATGCTTGCGCGCCGCAGAGGGTTTTCAAAGATGCTTCCCATCGTCGTTGCGCTCATGGCGACCGTCATCCTGCTGGTCTGGATGGGGTTCTTCATGATGGGCTCGCTGCCCTTGCTCGTGCTCTCGCACGACACCCCGCTGGATTCGCGCTTCATCCGCGGCCTGTTCAACGTGTACTACGTGGCCGTGGTGTTCACCGCGAGCGCGGCGGCGCTCAGCTATGCGTGGTGCGGCAAGCCTTTCTTCGCGGTCGGCATGGCCCTCATCGCCGGCCTGGCGTTCGCGCTGCGCCGCTGGCTCATCATTCCGCGCATGGACCTGCTGCGCCACACGATCCCGGCGACGGTCACGTCGATCGTGCAGTTCCGCAAGCTCCACATCGCGGGCATGGTGCTCAACGTGATGCAGCTGGGCACGGTGGCCTGGGCGCTCACGCAACTGGGGCTGTGAGCGGCGCCGGCCTCTCTGTCTCTAACGCAGGAACCGCCCTTCCTTCGTCACCCGCACCATCTCGATGAAGCGCGAGCCCGTGTTGCTCGCACCGGTGAAGTCGATCTCCATGTTGCCGATACGCAGCTTCATCGCCTTCAGCGTGGCGTGCAGCTTCGCGCGCGTGAGGTCGCGGCCGGTGCGGCGCAGGGCCTCGATCATCACGAGCGCGTTCACATAGCCTTCGTAGCTCAGGTAGCCGATGTCGACCTTGGCGCGCTCGGCCAGCTGGCGGAACTCGCGCGCGGTGGCGTCGACCTCGCTCCAGGGGTAGGGCACGATCTGCGAGATGGCCAGGCCGCTGGTCTTGTCGCCCACGAGCTTGGCCGTGACGTCGCCCGGCACGATCGACATGCCGTAGAACATCTGGCGACCGCCGGCGGCCCAGGCGCTCTTCATCACCTCGCCGCCGATGCCGCCGCCCAGGTACATGAGCACGGCCTGCGCCTGGCTGTCGGCCAGCGCCTTGCCCGAGGCCTCGTTGGCCGTGCCGTCGCCCTTCACGGGCACCGCGGCCACGGGCTTGAGCTTGAGCGTGTCGAGCGCCGACTCGACCAGCCGCGCCACTTCGGCACCGCCGGGGTTGTCCAGGTAGGCCACGGCGATGCGCGAGACGCCGATGGTGCTCAGGTGCTGCACCAGCGCCTGCGCCTCGCGCGCGAAGGTGGCGCGCACGAAGTAGCCTGCGCCCGCGACCTTCTCGCGCGCCGAGTCCGACACCGCATAGCCGCCCACCATCGGCGCGCCGCTCTGGCCCAGCACCTTGGCCGCGGCGGCCGTGGTGCCCGAGCCCACGCAGCCGAAGAAGGCGAAGGCGCGGTGCTCGGCGAGCAGCTTCTCGTAGTTGGCGACGGCCTTTTCGGGCTTGAGCTCGTCGTCGAGCGAGACCAGCCTGAGCTTGCGGCCCGCGAGCCCGCCCTGCGCATTGACCGCGTCGAAGGCCAGCCCGGCGCCGGCCATCACGACCTTGATCGGCACGCCCAGCGGCCCGCTCAGGATGCCGGTGTGGCCCAGGACGATCTCGCCGTCGCTGACGCCGTTCTCGGCGGCCAGGACGGTGGAAGGCAAGGAAAGGAGGGGGCCGAGTCCGGCCGTCGCCGCGGCCGAGGCGGCGAGAAAACGTCTGCGATGCATGGAACCGATTCCGCTTCTAGATACAACTGATAACAATTGAAAGCGAAAGCGAGTCCCCGCGCCGCCGGGGTTTACCCCCTGTGTTGCGCCGTGTCCTCGCCGGGCGGCTCGCGCAGCTGCCAGGCCGCGCAGACGGCCAGCGCGCACAGGCCGGCCAGCATCAGGAACACCTCGTCGAAGGCGGCCAGCCGCGCGGGCGTGCTCACCGGGTTGGCGAGCGAGTCGCCGTGCGCGGCCAGGCGCCATTCGAGAATGATGGCGCACAGGCTCACGCCCACCGCGCCGCCGAGCATGCGCACGAAGCTGATCGCGCTCGCGCCCTGCGGGATGAGCGGCTTGGCCAGCGGGCGCATCGACCCGAGGTTGAGCGAGGGCAGGATGAAGCCCAGCCCGATGCGCCCGACGATGGCGAACACCACCAGCAGCCACAGCGGGCTGTCCAGCCGCAGCACGGCCATGAGCGCGAACGACACCGCCAGCAGCGCCAGGCCGATGCTCACCAGCAGCCAGGTCGGTTGCTTGTCGGCCAGCCGGCCCACGCCCGCGATGGTGAAGGCCAGCACGATGCCGGCCGGCAGCAGGGTGGTGCCCACGTGCGAGGCCGACAGGTGCAGCCCCACCTGCATGTACACCGGCAGCAGGTAGGTCGAGCCGAACAGCGCGGTGCCGTAGATGAAGGCGACCAGGCTGCCCATGGCGAACTGGCGGTAGCGAAAGAGCGCGAGGTTCATGAGCGGCGCGCCGCCCGAGGCCATGAGCCGGCGCTGCCACCACACGAAGGCGGCGAAGGCGACGAGCGCGCCGGCCAGCAGCAGCGCAGCCTGCAGCGGCGAATCGCCGCGCAACTCGACCAGCCCGTTCAGCAGGCACAGCGTGCCCACGGTGCCCAGCGCCAGGCCGCGCGCATCGAGCCCGCTGCCGCGCGTCGCGGCCACGCCGCCGGGCGCGGTCTTGGGCACGAACCTGTAGGCCAGCCAGATCGAGGCCAGGCAGAAGGGCACCACCATGAAGAAGATCGAGCGCCAGCCGAACAGGTCGACCAGCACGCCGCCGATGCTCGGCCCGATGGCCGGCGCCAGCACCACGCCCATGCCGAAGATGCCGCTGGCGCGCCCCTGCTCGTGCGGCTCGAAGGCGCGCAGGATGATGATGGCCGGAATAGGCTGCACCACGCCCGCCGCCAGCCCCTCGGCCACGCGCGCCAGCAGCACCAGCGGGTAGTGGTTGGCCACGCCGCCCACGACGCCGCCGGCCAGCAGCAGGAGCATGGTGCCGACGTAGGTGCGCCGGTAGCCGTAGCGCGACAGCAGCCAGGGCGTGGTGAGCATCGACACCGTCATGGCCACCATGAAGCCCGAGCTGACCCACTGCGCGCGCTCCTGGCCCAGCGCGAAGTGGTGGCTCATGTCGGGGATCGCCACGTTGACGATGGTCGAGGACATGATGGACGCCATCGTCCCCACCATGACCGACAGCAGCAGGTACCAGCGGTAGCGCTCGCCGTAGCGGGCGCGCAGGGCGCCCATGGAGGGCGGCGTGTCAGGGGTTTGTGGGGAGGTCATGGGGCGGCGCAGGGACGGTCGCGGGTCCGTCGTCCTACAAGCATATCGGTGTTTGCGGCGTCGACCGCGCGCGGGCCGGTCGCACAATGCGGCGGCTGTCCCCTGTGCGTCAAGTCTCCAAAGAACAAGCCATGCATCCATCGCCCCCCGACTCCGTCCACGACCCGGCCGTGCCCGATGCCGCTCCCACGCTCGCGGCCGAACTCGCCGCGCCCACCGTCAGCCGCGCCTACCGCTGCCAGTGCGGGCGCCCCGTGTTCCTGCGCAACAGCGAGTGCCTGGCCTGCCACACGCCGCTGGGCTACGTGATCGACCGGCTCGGCGTGGTGCCGCTGGCGCCGGCCGAAGGCGAGGGCGCGCTGCCCGACACCTTCACCGTCTTCGGCGACCCGCACGGCGCCACCTACCGCCGCTGCGCCAACCTCATGACGCCGGCCGCCTGCAACTGGATGGTGGCGCAGCCGCGCGAGGGCGAGACGATTCCCGCCGACACGCAGGGCCTGGCGCCCGGCTACTGCCTGGCTTGCAGCGTCACGCGCACCATCCCCGACCTGTCGGTGGAGGCCAACGGCGAACTCTGGCGCAAGCTCGAGATGCCCAAGCGCCGCCTGATCTCGCAGTTGCTCGCGCTCGGCCTGCCGGTGGTGAGCCGCCATGCCGATCCGGTGCACGGACTGGCCTTCGATTTCCTCAGCAACATGCCGGGCGCCCCGCACGTGATGACGGGCCACGAGCACGGCCTGATCACGCTCAACGCGGAGGAGGCCGAAGACGCCGTGCGCGAGCGCATCCGCGCCGAGATGCACGAGCCCTACCGCACGCTGCTGGGGCACTTTCGCCACGAGATCGGCCACTACTACTGGGACCTGCTGGTGCTGCCCACGCGCTGGATCGACGACTTCCGCGTGCTCTTCGGCGACGAGCGCGCCGACTACGGCGCCGCGCTGCAGCAGCACTACGAACAGGGCCCGCCGCCCGACTGGGCGCAGCGCTTCGTCAGCAGCTACGCGAGCATGCACCCGTGGGAAGACTGGGCCGAGACCTGGGCCCACTACCTGCACATGGCGGACACCGCCGACACGGCGATGAGCTTCGGCATCGACGCGAGCAACGTGGAGCTGCAGAACGATTTGTTCACCGCCGCCGACCTGTGGCAGCCCGAGCATCCCGATGCCGCGAAATTCCTCGACTTCATCAACGGCTGGGTGCTGCTGACCAGCATGCTCAACGAGCTGTCGCGCAGCATGGGCCAGCCCGACTACTACCCCTTCGTGCTGCCGCGCGCGGCGGTGGGCAAGCTGCAGTTCATCCACGGCGTGGTCACCGCGCAGCGCAGCGGCACGGCGCCGACGATGGTGACGGCAGGGGATGTGGCGGAGGCTGCCGAGCCTGCACAGGGGCAGTCGCAGTCCCAATCCCAGTCGCAGGGCGACGTCGCTCAGTCCTGAGGCTGCGGCAGGCCCGCGGCGCAGCGCGCGCAGATGCAGGCCTGGCCGCGCAACGCCGGCGGCAGCGTGTCGAGCGGGGCCAGCGAAAAATCGGCGGCCATGCACCAGCAGGGCGGCTGCGCCTGCCCGGTCTCGCGCTCGACCTCCATCGCGCAGCGGTTCGCCTCGCCGCACAGCGGACAGCGCGCGGTGTCGATGACCACCGTCATGCGAGCGTGAAAGCCGGCAGCTTCTTCGGCACCGCCACGTTGCGCAGCGTCGCGTACACCGGCAGGCCGTCGCGGTAGGCGGGGTAGTCCTCGCCCGCGATCAGCGGCAGCAGGTAGCGGCGGCACTTCTCGGTGATGCCGTAGCCGTCGTCCGAAATGAAATCGCGCGGCATCGGCTTCTCGACATTGGCCACCGCTTCGAGCGGCGCCGCACCCAGCGTGTAGGCATAGGGCACCTCGCTCGTGCGCTCGATGGTCGGCATCACCGCGTTGCGGCCTTCGAGCGCCAGCTCGACCGCGCGCTGGCCCAGCTCGTAGGCCTGCTTCACGTCGGTGGCCGAGGCGATGTGGCGCGCCGCCCGCTGCAGGTAGTCGGCCACGGCCCAGTGGAACTTGTGGCCCAGCGCCTCCTTCACCATCTGCGCGACCACTGGCGCCGCACCGCCCAGCTGCGCATGGCCGAAGGCATCGCGCGCGCCCTGCTCGGCCAGGAAGGTGCCGTCGGGATGGTGGCAGCCCTCGGACACCACCACCGAGCAGTAGCCGTGCTGCTGCACCATGGCGTCGACGCGCGCCAGGAAGCGGGCCGCATCGAACTCGATCTCGGGGAACAGCACCACCACCGGAATGCCATGGTCGGCCACCAGCCCGCCGGCCGCGGCGATCCAGCCCGCGTGGCGGCCCATCACCTCGAGCACGAACACCTTGGTGGAGGTGGCGGCCATCGAGCGCACGTCGAACGAGGCTTCGAGCGTGGACACCGCCACGTACTTCGCCACCGAGCCGAAGCCCGGGCAGCAGTCGGTCAGCGGCAGGTCGTTGTCGATGGTCTTGGGCACGTGAATGGCTTGCAGCGGGTAGCCCATCGATTGCGACAGCTGGCTCACCTTGAAGCAGGTGTCGGCCGAGTCGCCGCCGCCGTTGTAGAAGAAGTAGCCGATGCCGTGCGCCTTGAACACCTCGATCAGGCGCTCGTACTCGCGGCGGTTTTTTTCGAGCGACTTGAGCTTGTAGCGGCACGAGCCGAACGCGCCCGAGGGCGTGCTGCGCAGCGCCGCAATCGCCTCGGCCGGCTCGGCACTGGTGTCGATCAGGTCCTCGGTGAGCGCGCCGAGGATGCCGTTGCGTCCGGCATAGAGCGTGCCGATGCGGTCCGGGTGCTGGCGCGCCGTCTCGATCACGCCGCAGGCGGAGGCGTTGATGACCGAGGTGACGCCGCCCGACTGGGCGTAGAAGGCGTTGAGGAGGGGCATGCGCGGCATTCTCCCGCAGCCCTTTCCATGGCGCCAGTGGTGCCAAATGCGGGGCGCTTCAGCGCCCGCCGAGGCCCATCGCGCGCGTGATCACCTCTTTCATGATCTCGTTGGTGCCGCCGTAGATGCGCTGCACGCGCGCGTCGGCGTACGCGCGGGTGATCGGGTACTCCCACATGAAGCCGTAGCCGCCGTGCAGCTGCACGCACTCGTCCATCACCTTGCACTGCAGGTCGCTGGTCCAGTACTTGGCCATGCTCGCGGTGGCGGTGTCGAGCTTCTCGGCCATCAGCAGCTCGATGCACTTGTCGACGAACACCTGCGCCACCTGCACCTCGGTCTGCAGTTCGGCCAGCGTGTAGCGCGTGTTCTGGTAGTTGCCCACGGGCTGGCCGAACACCTTGCGCTCCTTCACGTAGGCCACGGTGTGGTCGATGGCGGCCTGCGATGCGGCCACCGCGCTGATCGCGATCTGCAGCCGCTCCCAGGGCAGCTGCTCCATCAGGCAGACGAAGCCGCGGTTGAGCTCGCCCAGCAGCGCCTCGGCGGGCAGGCGCACGTCGTTGAAGAACAGCTCGGACGTGTCCTGCGCCTTCAGGCCCAGCTTCTTCAGGCGCTTGCCCTTCTCGAAGCCCGGCATGCCGCGCTCGACGAGGAACAGGCTCGTGCCCTTCGCGCCGGCGGCCGGGTCGGTCTTGGCGACCACGATCACCAGGTCGGCATGCCAGCCGTTGGTGATGAAGGTCTTGCTGCCGTTGAGCAGGTAGCTGCCGTCGGCCTGGCGGATGGCGCTGGTCTTCACGGCCTGCAGGTCGCTGCCCGCGCCGGGTTCGCTCATGGCGATGGCGCCGACCATCTCGCCGCTGGCGAGCTTCGGCAGGTAGTGCTGCTTCTGCGCCTCGGTGCCGTAGCGCAGGATGTACGGTGCCACGATCTCGTTGTGCAGGCCGAAGCCGATGCCCGTGAAGCCGCGCGCCCACAGCTCCTCGAACTGGATCACCGAATAGAGCAGGTCGGCGCCCGCGCCGCCGTAAGTGTCGGGCAGCGCCATGCACAGGAAGCCGTTCTCGCCGGCCTTGGACCAGACGGCGCGGTCCACGTAGCCCTGCTCTTCCCACGCGTCGTGGAAGGGCGCGATCTCCTTGTCCATGAAGCGACGGAAGCTGTCGCGGAAGGCCTCGTGGTCGGCGGTGAAGAGGGTGCGTTCGATGGTCATGGGGACGTCAGCGGGTTTCGAAAACAGGGGGGCGCTTCTGCAGGAAGGCGCTCACGCCTTCACGGAAGCTGGGGCGGTCGATGAGCGCGCGCTGGCGCTCGCTCTCGTAGTGCAGTTGTTCCTTCAGCGTGTGGTGCTCCGAGGCGTCGAAGGCCTCGCGGGCTTCGAGCACCGCATGCGCCGGCAGGCGCGCCAGGCGCTGCGCGATGGCGCGGGCCTCGTCCATCAGTTGCTCGTCGTCGGCGCAGGCCCAGATCAGGCCCCACTGCACGGCGCGCCCGGCGCTCAGGCGCTCGTCCAGCAGCACCATGCCCATGGCGCGCGCACGGCCGGCGCGGCGCGGGATGGCCCAGGTGCAGCCCAGGTCGGGCACGATGCCGAGCTTGGGCAGGAAGGGCAGGTAGAAGTAGGCGCTGCGCGCGGCGATGGTCACGTCGGCTGCGAGCGCCAGGCCCACGCCCGCACCGGCCGCCGGGCCGTTGACCGCGGCCACCACCGGCACCGGCAGCGTGCGCAGCGTCTCGATGAGCGGGTTGCTGAGCTTCTGCATCCACTCGGCGGTCTGGTCGCCGAGCGTCTGGCCGGGCTCGCCGGGCGGTGCCATCGCGCTCAGGTCGGCACCCACGCAGAAGGCCTTGCCGGCGCCCGTGAGGATCACGGCGCGCACCGTGTGGTCGTCGCGGATGCGCTCGAGCGCGTCGCGCAGTTCGACCTGCAGGTCTTTCGCGATCGGGTTCAGCTTGTGCGGCAGGTTCAGCGTGAGCGTGGCGATGCCGTCGGCCTGCTCGCACAGGATGCAGGGTTGGGGTGTGGGTTGCGGCGCGGTCATGCGAGCGCTGCGCCGAAAGTGGTGGTCATGGGCGTGTCCCTTTCAAGGCAAAGAAGGAAAACGGACGCCCAAAGCAAAAAGCCGCCTGTCGTCACGGCGGCGCGCGGTGCTGCTCCCTGCGGGGGCGGTCCATGGCATCGAGGTTCGATGCCACGGCGCCCGCGGTCAAGCCGGGGACAACCCGTGCAGCGCCAGTCGCCAAGGCGACCGCACGCGAGCCTGTGCGCGCGAGGCCGGGTTCGGCAGCGCGGCGGGCTGCGCGTCCGACACCGAGATGCACGACGACTCCAGCGCCGACACCAGCACGCGCCGGTGCTCGGTGCTCTCGAAGCGCTCGCCCGGCCCGAGCACGATGTCGCGCGGGTCGCGGTCGAGCGTGATCCACACCGCGCCGCTGCGGCACTCGATGCCCACGCCCGCGCCGTCGGGCACGGCGAAGACGGCGCGGCTGGGCAGGCTCACGTGGAAGCGCGAGCTCGACGAGGAGAAAAAGGTGGAAGGGGACCGGTCGGTGGTGCTCATGGGAACCTCCATTGCATTCGTGATACGAATGAATATAGTGAGCCGAACCCTCTCTTACACGCGGTCATTCGGAACTCGTTGCATGCCTCCAGAGAATGCGAAAACCCCTGCCGGCGAGCTCCCGCCGCTCGAGCTGCTGCGCAGCTTCGAGGCCGCCGCGCGCCGGCTCAGCTTCACGCTGGCGGCGGGCGAGCTGCACCTCACGCAGTCGGCCGTGAGCCGGCAGATCCAGCAGCTCGAAGCCAGCCTGGGCGTGCTGCTGTTCGAGCGCCGCCACCGCGCGCTCGTGCTCACCGAGGCCGGCGGCGTGCTGCAGCGCGCCGTCACCGACAGCCTGGAGCGCCTGCGCGACGCCACCGCGCGCGTGCGCGCCAGCGCCGCGCCGCGGCAGGTGTCGATCACCACCACGCCGGGCTTCGCGTCGCTGTGGCTCATTCCGAAACTGGCGCGCTTCACCGGCACGCATCCGCAGGTCGACGTGCGCGTGTCGGCCACGCTCGACGTGCTCGACCTGGACGTGAGCCGGCTCGACCTCGCTGTGCGCTTCGTGCCCATCGGCCGCGGCGTGGGCCCGGCGCTGTTCGAGGAGTCGGTGATCCCGCTGTGCGCGCCGCAGGTGGCCGCGTCGCTGCGCGAGCTGTCCGATTTTTCCAAGCTCACGCTGCTGACCATCGAATACCCGGACCACAGCGAAGCCCCGACCACCGACTGGGAGCCGTGGCTCAAGGTGATGGGGCTGGAAGACCTGCGCATGAAGAGCACGCTGCGCTTCTCGCAGTACGCCGATGCGGTGGCCGCCGCGGTGGCGGGGCAGGGCGTGGTGATCGGGCGCCTGCCGCTGCTGCGCGAACTGGTGCGCGACGGCCGGCTCGTGGCGCCGCTCGGCGAGGGCGCGGCATCGCACCGCGGCTACTTCATCGAGACGTCGCGACGCGCCGCGGGCAACCGCGACGCGCAGGACTTCGCGCAATGGCTGCGCGACGAGGCGGAGGCCGCGCAGCGGGCCTGACTCAACCGGGCAGCAGCACCTTGTTGACGACGTGGATCACGCCGTTCGACTGGTAGACATTGGCGATCGTCACCGCCGCGGTGCCGCCCTTGGCGTCGGTCACCCACACCGTGCCGCCGCTCATCGTCGCCGTGAGCGTGCCGCCGCTGGCGGTCTTGAGCAGCGCCTTGCCGCCGCCCGCGTTGATCGCGCTCATCAGCGCCGCGCTGTCCATGCGACCGGGCACCACGTGGTAGGTCAGCACCTTGGTGAGGGTGGCCTTGTTCTCGGGCTTGAGCAGCGTGTCGACCGTGCCGGCCGGCAGCGCCGCGAACGAGGCGTTGGTGGGCGCGAACACCGTGAACGGGCCCGGGCTCTTGAGCGTGGCCACGAGGTCGGCCGCCTTCACCGCGGCGACCAGCGTCGTGTGGTCCTTCGAATTCACCGCGTTGTCGACGATGTCCTTCGTCGGGTACATCGGCGCGCCGCCGACCATGGGGGTGGCGGCACTGCTGCTGGCGTTGCTCATGCCACTGCCGGCGCACGCGCCGAGCAGGACCGACACGCCGAGGGCGATCACGAGTTTTTTCATGGATGTCTCCTGGAAGGAAAGGCTCTGTGGAAACCGCCAACAGCTCGGAGGCGCGATGCGCTTGAGATGCCATACGGCGCGATGTGCGAAGCGGATTCAACGCGCGCGTTCGTGTCAGCTTTGCGCCACAGCGCTGCGTGCCCCGCTTGCGCGCGGCGCGAGCCCTCGCCAGAATCCGCCCTTCCTTTTTCAGCGACAGTTTTTTCCGACACCACGCACGGCGACGATCAACCTCCCGGGCGAGAACACCATTCAATGAACCGTTCACTGAACACCTGACGCACACCGACCGCCCCGGCCGGATGTGCTCCTTCGCATCCGCCGCGGCCGAATCGACAAGGGCCCCGCGCGCAACTGCATTCGCCGGGGCCTTTTTGTTTCTTTCGGAGTGTGTGCACATGAGTGCTCAACGAAAGGCCCGCGACGACGACAAGCGTCTGGGCCGGTTCTACTTTGCGGTGCCCGCGTCGGCACCGCGCAATCCCGTGGTGGCCGCGATGGCGCGCCGCGAATCCAGCCAGGGCGCGGGCCGCCACCTGCGCACCCACCGCGCCGAGCGGCGCGCGCAGAAGGTGGCGCTGCAGAAGGCCGCGCGCGATTTCGGGCGGAGGGCCGACGATGCGTGACGACATGGACAAGGTGATCGTCGAGCGTCCGCGCGGCGGCTGGCGCGTGCAGGGCGATGGCCGCCCGTGGCGCAACAGCCCCGAGCGCGGTTCGCACCTGGGCATGAAGCGCGGCCTGCAGCATCCGAAGTGGCTGAGCGAAAACCTCCAGCCGCTCAAGCGCTGGCTGCACAAGCAGGTGCACCGGCCGTGGGACAAGGTGTACGCCGAGCTGTGCGCGGGCATCGACCGCCGCAGCACGGTGCAGGCGCACATCTTCCTGCACGTCGACGACTTCGTGGCGCGCGACGCGGTGCTGTGCGACGGCGAGGTGCGGGTGCGGCCCTACCGCTGGGGGGACCGGCCCGGTGTGCCGCTGCACGAAGCGCCGGGTGTCGAGCTGTTCGTGCATCCGCTCACTGGCATCCTGCTGCCGAACCGGCGCCTGCGCGAGGCGCGCGCGGCGCGCCGTGTGGACCGGGCCGCGCGGCGCGGCGACACGCCGCATGCGGTCTATCACGTGATCGACGAGACCACGCAGTGGCACTGCGTCGACGGCTGCTGGTTCGAGGTCGTGCTCGCGAAGTTTCCCGAGCGCGCAGGCGCGGCGCAAACGGAGCCCAAGTGCTACGACGTGTTGCGCCGCTGCATGGTCACGCGCTGCGGTGCGGCGCGACGTTCAGCGCCGGGCCTGCCCACGCACTTCGACATGTACGGGCGTCATGACGTGTATGCCGTCGCCAAGCGCCAGCTGAGCCGGCGCGAGGTGCGGGCGCGGTTGGGGGATGCGGCGTGAGCACCGCAGCACGGCTGTTCGCGCGATGATCGGGCGGACTGACATCACCTGCCCCTGAAGGAGCGCGCCATGACCCTCGCTGCATCATCGAACTGGTTCGTCTGGGCGATCCTGTCGGCCGTCTTCGCCGCGATGACGGCCATCCTCGCCAAGCTGGGCCTGGCCGGCGTCGATGCCGACATGGCGACGCTGGTGCGCACCGTGGTGATCCTCGTCGTGCTCGCGGCCTTCGTGAAGGCCACGGGCAAGTGGAGCAACCCCTTCGAACTGTCGCCGCGCACCTGGGCCTTTCTGGTGCTGTCGGGGCTGGCGACCGGCGCGTCGTGGGTCTGCTACTTCCGCGCGCTCAAGATGGGCAATGCCTCGCAGGTCGCGCCGGTCGACAAGCTCAGCGTGGTGCTCGTGGTGCTCTTCGCCGTGATGTTCCTCGGCGAGCGCCCGTCCGTGCGCGAGTGGGGCGGCGTGGCGATGATCGCGGGCGGGGTGTTGATGCTGGCGATCAAGCGCTAGGCGGCGCCGTCGGGCGCACCAACGCCTTGGCCCTCGGCAACACCCAGAACGCCAACGTCCCCGCCGCCAGCATCCCGCTCACCGTAAGGAACACCGCGCGAAACGGCTCGCTGCCCTGGGCCACGGCCCAGGAGGCGGCGACGCCGGTGGTCCATTGCATCAGCGAGACGCCGAGGAACATCGCCATGTTGAGCAGCGCCATCGCGCGGCCCGTCACGGCCGCCGGGTAGGCGTTCTTGGTGTACGCGTACAGCAGCACGCTGTAGCCCGACAGCATGCCGTAGACGATCGGCAGGCCGATGTCGATGGCGCGCGATTGCGTGAGGGCCATGGCCGCGAACATCGCCGCGCCGGCGAAGGCGCAGCGCATCATCCAGCGCGTGCGGCGCGCACCGCCGGGGTCGAGGCGGCCGAACAGCATGGGGCTGGCCATGCCGGCGACGGTCATCACCAGCGCCACGTTGCCACTGGCCACGAGCGAGAGGCCGTGGCGGTCGTGCAGCACGGGGCCCAGCCACAGGCCGCGCAGCGTGATGAAGGCGGCATACGACACGCAGGCGAAGCACAGAAGCCCGAGCGTGTGCGGCATGGCGAACAGCGGCAGCAGGTCGCGCACGGCCTGGCGCAGCGACTGGCGCTCGGGTGCGGGGTCGTCCGATGCGATCGTCGTGCGCGCGGGCTCGTGCACGCGCCAGAAGATGACGATCCACGAGAGCACGGCGAAGGCGGTCAGCGCGGCATAGCCGGCGCGCCACGAGGCGGCTTCGATCAGCAGCGCCAGCGGCGTGCCGGTGAACAGGATGCCCATGCCCGCGAGGCTCATCACCAGCCCCGACATGGCGGTGAAGCGCGCGGCGTCGAAGTGCCGCGCGATGAACACGGTGCAGGCCAGGAAGGCCGGCGCGCAGCCCACGCCGATCAGCGCCTGCCCCAGCAACAGCGCGCCGAAGCCTGGCGCCACGGTGCACAGCGCAGCACCCGCGATGGCGAGCGGAAAGGCGGTGAGCACGGTGCGGCGCACGCCGAAGTGGTCGATCGACACGCCCATCGCGAGCTGCATGATGCCGAAGGTGAAATGGAAGGTGCCGGCCCAGGTGCCCAGTGCCTGCGGCGTGAGGCCGAAGTGCTGCGTGAGCGGCGTGGCCATCATGGCGCCGACGGTGCGAAAGGCCTGGCTCAGCGCGAAGGCGGTGGCCAGTGCGACCAGCATGGCCGCGGCCGAGGTCGACCCGCGGGTCGGGGGCGGCGAAGCCGTGTGCTTGTTCATCGGGAGAAACGGAGACCGGAGAGAGAAGAGGGGGCGGCGTCGATGCTACCGGCATGTCGCGCCCCATGCAGAACGGCGCCCGAGGGCGCCGTTCGTTGCGTGTCTCCGAGGCGTCAGCGCCGGCGGTGGCCGGCACTGCGCATGGCGCGCGTCAGGCCGCGGCCTTGACCTTCAGGCGCCAGGCGTGCAGCAGCGGCTCGGTGTAGCCGCTGGGCTGCTCGATGCCCTTGAACACGAGGTCTTGCGCGGCCTTGTAGGCGGGGGAGGTGTCGAAGTGGCCGGCCATCGGCTGGTACAGCGCGTCGCCGGCGTTCTGCTCGTCGACCACCTTGGCCATGCGCTGGAAGGCCTCGTCGACCTGCGCCTTCGTGACCACGCCGTGCAGCAGCCAGTTGGCGATGTGCTGGCTCGAGATGCGCAGCGTGGCGCGGTCTTCCATGAGGCCGACGTTGTGGATGTCGGGCACCTTCGAGCAGCCCACGCCCTGGTCGACCCAGCGCACCACGTAGCCCAGGATGCCTTGCACGTTGTTGTCGATTTCCTGTTGCTTCTCGGCGTCGGTCCACTTCGCTTCGGCAGCGATCGGCACTTGCAGCAGCGCGTTCAGGATGTTCTCGCGCTCGCCGTCGGCGTCGATCTTCTCCAGCTCTTGCTGCACTGCGGTCACGCTGACCTGGTGGTAGTGCAGCGCGTGCAGCGTGGCGGCGGTGGGCGAGGGCACCCAGGCGGTGTTGGCGCCGGCCTTGGGGTGGGCGATCTTCTGCTCGAGCATGGCGGCCATCAGGTCGGGCATGGCCCACATGCCCTTGCCGATCTGCGCCTTGCCGCGCAGGCCGCAGTTCAGGCCGACGAGCACGTTGTTCTTTTCGTAGGCGCCGATCCAGGCGCTGGACTTCATGTCGCCCTTGCGGATCATCGGGCCGCCCTGCATGGCGGTGTGCATCTCGTCGCCGGTGCGATCGAGGAAGCCGGTGTTGATGAAGGCCACGCGCGCGGCGGCTTCGGCGATGCAGGCCTGCAGGTTCACGCTGGTGCGGCGCTCCTCGTCCATGATGCCGAGCTTGACAGTGTTGGCGGGCAGGCCGAGCAGCTGCTCGACGCGGCCGAACAGCTCGCTGGCAAAGGCAACTTCGGCCGGGCCGTGCATCTTGGGCTTGACGATGTAGATGCTGCCGGTGCGCGAGTTGCCCTTGCGCTTGACGTCGATCATCGCGATGGTGGTGGTGACCACGGCATCCAGGATGCCCTCGGGGATTTCCTTGCCGCCTTCGTACAGGATGGCCGGGTTGGTCATCAGGTGGCCCACGTTGCGCAGGAACATGAGCGAGCGGCCGTGCAGCTTCAGCGGCTGGCCGTTGGCGCCGGTGTACTCGCGGTCGGCGTTCAGGCCGCGCGTGAAGGTCTTGCCACCCTTGGCGACTTCTTCGGTCAGCGTGCCCTGCACGATGCCCAGCCAGTTCGCGTACGCGACGACCTTGTCGGCCGCGTCGACCACGGCGACCGAGTCTTCCAGGTCGAGGATGGTCGAGAGCGCGGCTTCGAGCACCAGGTCGCTCACGCCGGCCGCATCGCTCTTGCCGATGGCGGTGCTGCGGTCGATGCGGATGTCCAGGTGGATGCCGTTGTGCTTGAGCAGCACCGACGAGGGCGCGGCGGCGTCGCCCTGGTAGCCGATGAACTGCGACGCATCGGCCAGGCCGGTGGTGCTGCCCTGCAGCGCGACGACCAGCTGGCCGTCCTTCACGCTGTAGCCGGTGGCGTTCTTGTGCGAACCGTTGGCCAGCGGGGCGGCCTGGTCGAGCACGTTGCGCGCGAACTCGATGACCTTGGCGCCGCGCACGGGGTTGTAGCCCTTGCCCTTTTCGGCGCCGCCGGTTTCGGGAATGGCGTCGGTGCCGTACAGCGCGTCGTACAGCGAACCCCAGCGCGCGTTGGCGGCGTTCAGTGCATAGCGTGCGTTGAGGATGGGCACCACCAGCTGCGGGCCGGCCTGCAGCGCGAGTTCGGAGTCGACGTTGGCCGTGGTGGCCTTCACGCCCTTGGGCTGCGGCAGCAGGTAGCCGATCTTTTCCAGGAAGGCGCGGTAGGCCGGCATGTCGGCGATCGGGCCGGGGTTCTTCTTGTGCCAGGCGTCGAGTTCGCTCTGCAGGCGGTCGCGCTCGGCGAGCAGGGCGATGTTCTTGGGCGCCAGGTCATGGACGATGGCGTCGAAGCCTTTCCAGAACACGTCGCTGGCCACGCCGCTGGCGGGCAGGACCTTCTCTTCGACGAAGCGGTGCAGTTCGGTCGCGACCTGGAGTCGGTGGGCGGTGGTGCGGTCGGTCATGTGTTTCTCCTTGGGGAACGCAATGCAAAAAACAGGAAATCGGGGGGCGGCGCAGCAGTGGGGCGCACTTGCCCCAGGTGAAGCCATGGGAGAACTGTATTCGATACTTTGCGGGCCAGTAAGAGCCGAAAGTGAGATTTATCTGTGACAAAAATGAATGTAATCGACCCAGGCCCCAGCCTCGCTTCAAAGGGTAGGCCCTGAGGCCGGCCCGGTGGCAGCTGTATATATTTAACTTCTTAAATAATCAGCTCCCGCCGCAATGATCCTCCTGGCTTCCAACGAAAACCCGCTCGGCATGCCCGAGTCGGCCCGCCGCGCCGCCGCCGCCGCCCTCGAAGGTGCGGGCAACTACCCCGACAGCAACGGCACCGCGCTCAAGCAGGCGCTGGCCGCGCGGCTCGACGTGCCGCCCGAGTGGCTCACGCTGGGCAGCGGGTCGAGCGAAATCCTCGAGCTCGCGGCGCAGGTCAGCCTCAAGCCGGGCGAGAACGTCGTCTATTCGCAGTACGGCTTCATCGTCTATGCGGCGGCCACGGCGCACGCCCATGCGCGCGCCACCGTCGTGCCCTCGCGCGACTTCGGCCACGACCTCGACGCGATGCGCGCCGCCATCGGCGACGACACCAAGCTGGTCTTCGTGGCCAATCCGAACAACCCGACCGGCACCTTCATCGATGCTGCGCCGCTGCGCGAGTTTCTGCAATCGGTGCCCGCGCACGTGACGGTGCTGCTCGACGAGGCCTACACCGAGTACCTGGCGCCCGCGCAGCGCTATGACAGCGTCGAATGGGTGCGCCGTCTGCCCAACCTGATCGTGGCGCGCACCTTCTCCAAGGCCTTCGGCCTGGCGGGGCTGCGCATCGGCTACGGCGTGTCGCAGCCGGCGCTCACGGCGCGCATGAACGCGCACCGCCCGCGCTTCAACGTGACGACGCCGGCCCAGGCCGCGGCCGTGGCGGCGCTGGGCGACGCCGACTTCCTGGCGCGCACCTACGAACTCAACACCGCCGGGCGCGAACAGCTCGCCGCGGGCTTCGCCGCGCTGGGCCTGCCGCAGGTGCCATCGTCGGGCAACTTCGTGATGGTGCAGGTCGGCGATGCGCCGGCCGTGCACGCGCGCCTGCTGGCCGCCGGCATCGAGGTCTCGCTGCTCGGCCCCTACGGGCTGCCGCAATGGCTGCGCGTGAGCGTCGGCCTGCCGGCGCAGAACGAGGCGCTGCTGGCCGCGCTGCGCTGACGACCCCACGCACACCGAAGAACAACCACCCCGAGGAGACCGCCCCATGCAACGCCGCCAGTTCGCAGCGCAGGCCGCTGCCGTCATCACCGCCACGGCGCTCGCGCCGATGGCGTTCGCGCAGGAGCGCACGGTGCGCATCCTGATCGGCTTCCCGCCGGGCGGGTCGGCCGACGTGGTCGCGCGCATCCTGGCCGACAAGATGCGCGTGTCGCTCGGACAGAACGTCATCGTCGACAACAAGCCCGGCGCGGCCGGCCGGCTCGCGCTGGCCGAGCTCAAGCGCTCGCCGCCGGACGGCAGCGTGCTCATCTTCTCGCCCAGCGGCGCGATGGTGATCCACCCGTGGCTGTATTCGAACCTTGGCTACGACCCCGCGAAAGACTTCACGCCGATCGCGCTCGGCAGCACCTTCGACTTCGCGGTCACGGCCGGACCGGGCGCGCCGGCGGGCGACCTGAAGGCGGTGCTGGCCTGGATGAAGGCCAACCCGGGCAAGGCCAACTACGCGACCTCGGGCGCCGGCACGGTGCCGCACTTCGCGGGCCAATTGCTGGCGCAGGCCTCGGGCGTGCCGATGACGCACGTCGCCTACCGCGGCGGCGCGCCGGCCGCGCAGGACCTCATCGGCGGACAGGTGCCGCTGATGGTGGACACCGCCTCGGAAACCATCGAGCACCACCGCGCGGGCAAGGTCCGCATCCTCGCGGTGACGGGCGAAAAGCGCAGCCGCGCGCTGCCCGACGTGCCGACGCTGAAGGAGGCCGGCATCAACGTGACGGCCGATGCCTTCTTCGGGTTGTACGGCCCGCCGGGCATGTCGCCCGAACTGGTCGCGCGCATCGACAAGGCCGTGGCCGACGCGCTGCGCATGCCCGATGTGCAGGAAAAGATCTACGCGCTGGGGCTCGTGCCGGCGCATGCGGGGCCGGCGGAACTCGCCGCCATTCAGGCGACCCATCTGAAACGGTGGGAACTGCCGATCAAGAACTCGGGGTTCAAAGCCGAGTCCTGAGGCGCCCGTATTTCTCCCTCCCCTTCCGGGGGAGGGCAGGGGTGGGGGCAAGCGGCGTATCCATCGCCAGCTGCTTGTCAAAGGCCGCGTGCCCCCATCCCAGCCTTCCCCCGGAAGGGGAAGGAGCAAGACCGTCAGACCTGCCCGCTGAGTTCCTTTGCAGCGGCGCGCACAGGTTCGACGTAGCGTTCGTCATACCGATGCGTCGGCATCGTCAGCGTGACCGCCGCGGCCAGGCCGCCATCCGCATGGAACACCGGCGCCGAGATGCCCGCCAGCTCGGCCGTGCGGTCGCCCACCAGCGCGCAATAGCCTTGCGCGCGGATCGCGTCGTACAGCTTGCGTTCCTTCGCGCCGCGCGGCCGTTCGGCCTCGGGCCCGAAGGCGATCAGCACGCGCGCGCCCGCGCCCCGGTCGTTGGGCAGCAGGTCGCCCGCGCGCACGTGGTCGCGCACCACGTGCGAGGAGTCGACGCGGAACTGGCACAGCCGCACCCAGCTGTCGCCCTGGTCCTGCCGCACGTGGTACGCCGCGCTTTCGCCGGTGGCGGCGGCGAGCGTGCGCAGCACCGGCAGCACGAGGCGGTCGAGCGACTGCGACGCCGCGTACAGCCCGTGCAGCCGCGCGATCTCCAGCCCCAGCGCGTAGCGCCCGTCGTCCTGCCGACGGATCAGCCGCGCGTGTTCGAGCGAAGCCAGCAGCCGCAGCACCGTGCTCTTATAGAGCTGCGTGCGCTCGGCGAACTGCGCGAGCGACAGCGCCTCGTCGCCGGGCCGGAAGGCCGACAGCAGGCTCAGCGCGCGGTCGACCGCGGCGGCGCCGCCGGGGGCGGCGTTGAGGTCGGACACCGATTCGGTCTGGGCTTTGCGGGGCATGGCGTGGCTTGACAGTCGGCGGGCTTGCCGATTTAATTCTGTTTAACGGAATATAGTTCTGCAAGATAGAACAGTCAAGAAAGAACCCGATGACCTCCCCCGACGTTCTCATCAGCGAGGTCGGTCCGCGCGACGGCCTGCAGTCCGTGAAGGCCTCCATGCCCACGGCCGACAAGCTGCGCTGGATCGATGCGCTGCATGCCGCCGGCCTGCGCGAGATCGAGGTCGCCTCGTTCGTGCCCGCGAAGCTGCTGCCGCAGATGGCCGACGCCGCCGAGGTGGTGCGCCATGCCATCACGCTGCCCGGCCTCGTGGTGATGGCGCTGGTGCCCAACCGCAAGGGCGCGCAGGCCGCGCTCGAGGCGGGCGTGCACAAGCTCACGATGCCGGTGTCGGCCAGCGTGGCGCATTCGCTGGCCAACGTGCGCAAGACGCCGACCGAGATGGTCGAGGAGGTGCGCGCCATCGCCGAACTGCGCGGCGCCCTCGCGCCGCAGGTGAAGCTCGAAGCGGGCATCTCCACCGCCTTCGGCTGCACGCTGCAGGGCTTGGTGCCGGAAGACGACGTGATCCGCCTGGCCGTGCAGTGCGTCGAGGCCGGCGCGCAGGAGGTCGGCCTGTCGGACACCGTGGGCTACGCCAACCCCGCGCAGGTGCGCCGCCTCTTCAAGCGGCTGCGCGCCGAACTCGGCGTGCACGCGGGCGCGGCCCACATGCACAACACGCGCGGCCTGGGCATCGCCAATTGCCTGGCCGCGTGGGACGAGGGCGTGCGCACCTTCGACGCCTCGCTCGGCGGCCTCGGCGGCTGCCCGTATGCGCCGGGCGCGTCGGGCAATGCGGTCACCGAAGACCTCGTCTTCATGTTCGAGGCCATGGGCGTGCGCACCGGCATCGACATCGACACACTCATCGCGGCGCGCGCGCCGCTCAAGGCCGGCCTGCCCGGCGAGCCGGTCTACGGCATGACGCCCGAAGCCGGCCTGCCCAAGGGCTTTGTCCAGGAAACCATCCCTCATGTCTGAAGCCAATCCCTTGCCCTACGCGGGCGTGCGCGTCGTCGAGTTCACCCACATGGTCATGGGCCCGACCTGCGGCCTGCTGCTGGCCGACCTGGGCGCCGAGGTCATCAAGGTCGAGCCCATCGAGGGCGACAACACGCGCCGCCTGCTGGGTTCGGGCGCGGGCTTCTTCCCGACCTTCAACCGCAACAAGAAGAGCATCGCGCTCGACCTGAAGAAGCCCGAAGGCGTGGAGGCCGCGCTGCGCCTGATCGCCACCGCCGACATCGTGAGCGAGAACTTCAAGCCCGGCACGATGAAGAAGCTGGGGCTCGATTACGACACGCTCGCCAAGCTCAACCCGCGCCTCATCTACGTGAGCCACAAGGGATTTTTGCCCGGCCCGTACGACCACCGCACGGCGCTGGACGAGGTGGTGCAGATGATGGGCGGCCTGGCCTACATGACCGGCCGCGCGGGCGATCCGCTGCGCGCGGGCACCAGCGTGAACGACATCATGGGCGGCATGTTCGGCGCCATCGGCGCCATGGCCGCGCTGCGCCAGCGCGATCTCACGGGCAAGGGCTGCGAGGTGCAGTCGGCGCTGTTCGAGAACAACGTGTTCCTCGTCGCGCAGCACATGATGCAGTTCGCCGCCACCGGCAAGGCCGCCGACCCGATGCCCAGCCGCATCTCGGCCTGGGCCGTGTACGACGTGTTCACGGTGAAGGACGGCGAGCAGATCTTCCTGGCGGCGGTCAGCGACAAGCAGTGGGCCATCTTCTGCAAGGCCTTCGGCCTCGAGGAGATGCTGGCCGATCCGCGCCTGAAGACCAACAACGACCGCGTGCGCGCACGCGACTGGATGATGCCGATCCTGCGCTCGCACCTCGCCAACCACAGCGCGGCCGAACTCAGCGCGGTGTTCGAGCAGAACGAGCTGCCCTTCGCGCCCATCACCAAGCCGCAGGAGCTGTTCGACGACCCGCACCTGAACGCCACCGGCGGCCTCGCGCCCGTGCGCATGAACGACGGCCACATGGCCAAGGTGCCGCTCGCGCCGTTCACGCTGGGCGGCGAACGCCCCGGCATCCGGCTGCAGCCGCCGCACATCGGCGAGCACAGCGCGGCGCTGCTGAAGGAAGTGGGCTACAGCGACGGCGACATCGCCGCGCTGCGGGCGCAAGGCGTCACGGCTGGCGACTGATCTTCGGTGGCGGGCGATATAGTTCCCGCGCCATGGACCGCCTCAAGCAGCTCGAATCCTTTGTCTCGGTCGCGACCCGCGGCAGCCTCACCGCGGCGGCCAAGGCAGAAGGCGTGGCGCCCGCGATCATGGGCCGTCGCATCGACGCGCTCGAAGAGCGCCTGGGCGTCAAGCTGCTGGTGCGCACCACGCGCCGCATCGCGCTCACGCACGAAGGCAGCGCCTTTCTCGAAGACTGCCAGCGCCTCTTGACCGAGTTCGCGAACGCCGAGGCCAGCGTGAGCGCCGGCGGCGTGAAGGCCAGCGGCCACCTGCGCGTGACCGCGCCGGCCGGCTTCGGCCGCCGCCACGTCGCGCCGCTGGTGCCGCGCTTTCATGCGCTGCATCCCGAGGTGACGATCTCGCTGAACCTCAGCGACCGCGTGGTCGACGTCACGGGCGAGAGCTTCGACTGCGCCGTGCGCGTGGGCGACCTGCCCGACTCGTCGCTGGTGAGCGTGCGCCTGGCCGACAACCGCCGCCGCTGCGTCGCGACGCCCGAGTTCCTGCGCCGCCACGGCGCGCCCAGGCACCCCGGCGAGCTGTCGCGCTTTGCCTGCCTCACGTTGTCGAGCGATGCCTCGCAGACGCGCGGCTGGGCCTTTCGCATTACCAGCGAGGAGGGCGTGCAGGAACTCATCCACCTGCGCCCCAGCGGCCCGCTCGACTGTTCCGACGGCCAGGTGCTGCACGACTGGTGCCTGGCGGGCCACGGCATCGCCTGGCGCAGCACCTGGGAGGTCGAGGCCGAGATCGACGCCGGCCTGCTCGTGCCCTTGCTCGACGACTTCGCCGCGCCGCCCAACGGCATCTATGCGGTGTTCACAGGCACCAAGCACCTGCCGCTGCGCGTGCGACTGTGGCTTGATTTCCTCAAAGCGCAGTACGGGCAGCCGGAATTCTGGGGCGGGCGGTCCTGAAAGCGTGACCGGGCGGCACAATGCTTTTTGCATTTGCTTGCAACCCCGATGAAGAAAGTTTCCGATGACCCTCGAAGCCATCCTCGCCTACCTGCATCTGTTGGCCATCCTCACGATGGTCGTGTTCATCTCCAGTGAAGCTGCGCTGTGCCGCGTGCAATGGCTCAATGCCGCCGTGGTCGAGCGGCTGGCCAAGGTCGACATGGTCTACGGCATTGCCGCCATCGCGGTGCTGGCCACCGGCATCGCGCGCACCTGGTGGGGCGTGAAGGGCACGGCCTGGTACTGGACCAACCCGCTGCTGCACGTGAAGCTCACGCTGTTCATCATCGTGGGCGTGCTGTCGATCTTCCCGACGCTGACCTACTTCCGCTGGCGCAAGACGCTGCGCGCCACGGGCAAGCTGCCTGCGGAGGCCGACATCCTGAAGACGCGCAAGCTGGTGATGATCCAGGCGCACCTGATCGCGCTGATCCCGCTGGTGGCGGTGTTTCTGGCGCGCGGCTTCGGCAAGTAATCAATACAAAGACAAAAAGAAAAGGCCCGCATGAGCGGGCCCCTTCGGGAGTAACAAATGTCAGCGCCGCAGACCGGCGCCGCGCCGGATCAGGCCTTGGCCGCGTCGGCTTCGCACTTCTTCATGAAGCTGTTCTTGGCGGCACCGGCCAGGGCCTTGCCGTTCTTGTCGAGGGCCTTGGCGGCGCAGGCGGGTCCGGCGGCGGCCTTGTTGCACTTCTTCATGAAGCTGTTCTTGGCGGCGCCGGCCAGGGGCTTGCCGTTCTTGTCGATGGCCTTGGCATCGCAGCTGGCGCCACCGGCGGGTGCAGCCGCGGCGGCAGGGGCTGCCGCAGGTGCGGCGGCGGCGGCGGGGGCCACGACCGGTGCGGGTGCCTTGTCCTGCGCGTAGGCGCTGAACGACAGGCAGGCGCCGAGCGCGACGGTGGAGGCGACCAGGGAAAGGAGCTTCTTCATGGTGGATATGTCCTTGCAAGGTTGGGTTGTGACAGACGCCCCGCCTTGGGGCCGACCATCCTAACGGGCGACATCGCCCATCGGATGACGATCGTTAACTGGGTCCGGGTTTGCCCCCGGTAAAATTCACAGATGCTATTGGTCAAACAGGAGCTGCTCGCGGCGCTCGCGAACACGCTCGAAACCCTCTCTCCCGGCGCCGGCGCCAAAGCCGCGTTCGAGTCGCCCAAGGTGGCGGCGCACGGCGATTTCGCCAGCACCGCTGCCATGCAGCTCGCCAAGCCGCTGGGGCGCAAGCCCCGCGAACTGGCCGAGGAACTGAGCGCTGCGCTGCTCGCCACCCCCGCTTTCGGCCAATGGGTCGAGGCCATCGAGATCGCCGGCCCCGGCTTCCTCAACATCCGCCTGAAGGCTGCCGCCAAGCAGCAGATCGTGCGCGAGGTGCTGGCCGCCGGCGAAACCTTCGGCCAGCAGCCCGCCACCGGCGAAAAGGTGCTGGTCGAGTTCGTCTCGGCCAACCCGACCGGTCCGCTGCACGTCGGCCACGGCCGCCAGGCCGCGCTGGGCGACGCCATCTGCAACCTGCAGGCTTCGCAGGGCCAGAGCGTGTGGCGCGAGTTCTATTACAACGACGCCGGCGTGCAGATCCAGACGCTGGCCAACAGCACGCAGCTGCGCGCCAAGGGCTTCAAGCCCGGCGACGCCGAGTGGCCCAGCGGCGAAAAGGCCCCGGCCTACAACGGCGACTACATCGCCGACATCGCCGAGGACTTCAAGGCAAAGAAGACCGTCAAGTCGGACGACCGCGAGTACACCGCCAGCGGCGACATCGACGACCTGGACAGCATCCGCGAATTCGCCGTGGCCTACCTGCGCCGCGAGCAGGACCTGGACCTGCAGGCCTTCCGCGTGCGCTTCGACAACTACTACCTCGAGTCCAGCCTCTACACCAGCGGCCGCGTCGAGGCGGCCGTGGCCAAGCTCGTGGCCGCCGGCAAGACCTACGAACAAGACGGCGCGCTGTGGCTGAAGTCGACCGACTACGGCGACGACAAAGACCGCGTGATGAAGAAGCAGGACGGCACGTACACGTACTTCGTGCCCGACGTCGCGTACCACATCGCCAAGTGGAAGCGCGGTTTCCACAAGGTCGTGAACATCCAGGGCACCGACCACCACGGCACCATCGCGCGCGTGCGCGCCGGCCTGCAGGCCGCGGGCGAAGGCATTCCCGAGGGCTACCCCGACTACGTGCTGCACACCATGGTGCGCGTCATGAAGGGCGGCGAAGAGGTCAAGATCAGCAAGCGCGCCGGCAGCTACGTCACGCTGCGCGACCTGATCGAGTGGACCAGCACCGATGCCGTGCGCTTCTTCCTGCTCAGCCGCAAGCCCGATACGGAATACACCTTCGACGTCGACCTCGCGGTCACCAAGAACAACGACAACCCCGTGTACTACGTGCAGTACGCCCACGCGCGCATCTGCTCGGTGCTCGCGGCCTGGGGCGGCGACGTGGCCGCGCTCAAGGCGGTCGACCTGTCGCCGCTGGACAGCCCGGCGGCCCAGGCGCTGATGCTGCTGCTGGCCAAGTACCCGGCCATGCTGACAGCGGCGGCGAAGGATTTCGCCCCGCACGACGTGACTTTCTACCTGCGCGAACTCGCGGCCAGCTACCACAGCTACTACGATGCCGAGCGCATCCTGGTGGACGACGAGCCGGTCAAGCTGGCGCGTCTCGCACTCGTCGCAGCGGCCGCGCAGGTGCTGCACAATGGCCTCGCGATCCTCGGCGTCAGTGCGCCGAACAAGATGTGAATCACCCTCTGAACATGAAGAAGACAAGCAGACAACGCGGCAACATCGTCATCGGGCTGATCATCGGCCTGGTGCTCGGTCTGGGCGTCGCCCTGGGCATCGCGGTCTACGTCACCAAGGTGCCGATCCCGTTCGTCAACAAGACGCAACGCGGCGGTGCCGAGCAGGACGAAGCCGAAGCCCGCAAGAACCGCGACTGGGACCCGAACGCACCGCTGGCCGGCAAGGCCGGCGCGCCCAAGCCGGCGGCCACGCCACCGGCCGCCACGGCCACCGGCCCGGTGAACCCGATCACCGGCGCCCCCGTCACCGCGGCACCGGGCACGGCGCCCACCACCGTCACCCCGCCGGTCACCGCCCCCGCCCCCGTGGTGGTGGCGCCCAAGCCGGCACGCCCCGCGCCGGTGCCGGCCGAAGCCAACGCGCTGCCGCCGTCTAACGATCCGCTGGGCGACCTTGCCCGGGCCCGCGCAGGCGGCAGCACGACCACCGCGTCCGCTGCGCCGAGCCACACGGCCGCCGCACCGTCGCCGTCGGGTGCCGATCCCTTCATGTACTTCGTGCAGGCCGGCGCCTTCCGCACCACCGACGACGCCGAGGCGCAACGCGCCAAGCTGTCGCTGATGGGCGTCGAGGCCAAGGTCACCGAACGCGAGCAGGCCGGTCGCACGGTCTACCGCGTGCGCGCCGGCCCGTTCAACAAGAAGGACGACGCCGACCGGCTCAAGGAACGGCTCGACGGCGGCGGTCTCGAATCGGCGCTGGTGCGCGTGCAGCGCTGACCGACGCTTTTCTTGAACAGCCATTAAGCTCTCGCCCGCGCGGCATTCGCCGCACGCGTTTGTCAATTCCAGCGCCTCGGTCGCGCCGCCCACGGGGAACTCCCGGCGGCGCGCCGGCTCTGTACTGCGGTACCCACAGGAGAATCTTTTCCATGAAACGTCGTGACTTTTCGCTGGCCGCCACTTCGATCGGGCTGCTTTCGCTGGCTGCCGTTCCGGCACACGCCCAGCGCGCCCCCAAGGCCGGCTCCGATTTCCTCGTGCTCGACAAGCGCGTGCCCGTCGATGCATCCGCCGGCAAGGTCGAGGTGGTCGAGTTCTTCTCGTACAACTGCCCGCACTGCAACGACTTCGAGCCCTCGCTCGAAGCCTGGGTCAAGGCAGCCCCGAAGGAAGTGGCGTTCCGCCGCATCCCGGTGCCTTTCGTGGGCAACGACGTCGAAGCCAAGCAGCGCCTGTACTTCACGCTCGAAGCCATGGGCAAGCTGGAGGAATACCACCCGAAGGTGTTCGCTGCGATCCACGCACAGCGCCAGAACCTGAACGGCGAAGCCAACATCCAGGCCTGGGCCGAGCGTGCCGGCCTCGACGGCGCCAAGTTCAAGGAAACATTTGCGTCCTTCGGCGTGGCCAGCAAGGCCCGTCGCGCGTCGCAGCAGACCGAGGCCTACAAGGTCGCCGGCGTGCCGGCCCTGGCCGTGGCAGGCCGCTGGTATGTCGACGGCGAAACCGCCGGCAGCATGGCCAAGGTGCTGCAGGTTGCGACTTTCCTGATCGGCGAAGCCAAGAAGGGCTGACCGACCCGGCGACCTGCTTTCCTGGTCGAACGCAAGGCCCGCTTCGGCGGGCTTTTTCATTGGCGGCGGTGGTCAATCACCGTCCCACGCATACAATGTTTCAGAGCAAGTTTCGTGCCTTTATGACATTGCCCTCCATCCCCACATTCCCCACCCTTCGTCGCCTCGGCCGCCTGGCCTTCGGCGCGCTGTTGCTGGCCGGAGCCGCCTCCGGCGCCCTGGCTGAAACCGCCGACCGCACCAAGCCGATGAACATCGAGTCCGACTCGATGCGCTACGACGACCTGAAACAGACCAGCGTGTTCACCGGCAACGTGCTGGTCACGAAGGGCACGATCATCATCCGCGGTGCGCGGCTGGACGTGCGCCAGGACGCCGAGGGCTACCAGTACGGCGTGGTCACGGCGGCGCCCGGCAAGCTGGCCTATTACAAGCAGAAGCGCAACGCCGGCGACGAGTGGATCGAGGGCGAGTCGGAAGTCATCGAGTACGACAGCCGCGCCGACAACGTCAAGTTCATCCGCCGCGCCGTCATGCGCCGCCTGATCGGCGCCACGGCCAACGACGAGAGCAGCGGCGCGCTGATCGTCTACGACCAGAGCAACGACACCTACACCGTCAACGGCTCCCTCGTGCCGCCGAACGCCGGCGTCTCGGCGGGCGGTGGCGGTCGCGTGAAGGCCATCCTCACGCCGAAGGCCACGCCGGCCCCGGCGGCGCCCGGCGCTGCACCGGCGGCCGGCGGCAAGAAGCCCGCGGCCCCGGCGCCCACCCCCGCGCCCGGCGCCGGGCTGCGCTCGAGCACCACGCTGGGCGGCACCGAAGGGGAAGGGCGCAAGTGATCGAAACCGCAGGAACCCCGCCCGCCGACGGCGTCCCGGGCAGCCGCCTCGTGGCGCGCGGCCTCAAGAAGAGCTATGGCAGCCGCACGGTCGTGAAAGACGTCTCGCTCGATGTGCAAAAGGGCGAGGTCGTCGGACTGCTCGGCCCCAACGGCGCCGGCAAGACCACGTCGTTCTACATGATCGTCGGGCTGGTGCGCGCCGACGCCGGCGAGATCACCATCGACGGCGAGCCCATCGCCCACATGCCGATCCACCGCCGCGCGCGCATGGGCCTGAGCTACCTGCCACAGGAAGCCTCGATCTTCCGCAAGCTCACGGTCGAGGAAAACGTGCGTGCCGTGCTCGAGCTGCAGCGCGAGCCCGACGCCAACGGCCGTCTGGTGGCGCTGTCCAAGCAGCACATCGACGAGCGCCTGACCGACCTGCTGGCCGACCTGCGCGTGGACCATCTGCGCGATTCGCCTGCGCTCGCACTGTCGGGCGGCGAGCGCCGCCGCGTCGAAATCGCGCGCGCGCTGGCCACCCAGCCGCGCTTCATCCTGCTGGACGAGCCCTTCGCCGGCATCGACCCGATCGCGGTGATCGAGATCCAGCGGATCATCAGCTTCCTGAAGGAACGTGGCATCGGCGTGCTCATCACCGACCACAACGTGCGTGAAACGCTGGGCATCTGCGATCACGCGTTCATCATCAGCGACGGGCACGTGCTGGCACAAGGCACACCCTCGGAGATCGTCGACAACGCCGAGGTACGCAGGGTGTACCTGGGCGAGCACTTCCGCATGTAAGGGAGGGTCGGGTCTCCATGAAGCAAGGGCTGTCCCTTCGCGTCTCGCAGCATCTGGCGCTGACGCCACAGCTGCAGCAGTCCATTCGCCTGCTCCAACTCTCCACGCTCGAGCTGAGCCAGGAGGTCGAGCAGATGCTGGACGAGAACCCGTTCCTCGAACGCACCGCGGAAGAAGCGGCGCGCGAGGAGTTCGGGCTCGATGCTGTCGACACGCCCGTGCCGCGCGACGAGGGCGGTGAAACCGGCGAAGGCGATTTCGCCCCGGCGCCGACCAGCAGCGCGACGACCACCACCAGCGAAACCACGTCCACGCCCGACTCCGATGGCCCCGCCGCCGAGATCACCGAGCGCGAGCCCGACTGGGAAGGCGACGGCACCGTCGAGATGGCGCCCGACGACAGCGAGTGGGGCAGCGATGCACCCGCGCGCCAGAACAACCTGGGCGACGACGAGCGTGCCGACGCCACCGAGCTTGCGCGCAGCCAGGAGTCGCTGCAGTCGTTCCTGCACCGCCAGGCGCTGAGCCTGCGGCTCAACGAAAACGACTGTGCCGCGCTGCGCTTCCTGATCGAATCGCTCAACGACGACGGCTACCTCGAAGACTCGCTGCCCGCATTGGCCTCGGGCCTGGCGGGCGACGACAACGACCAGTTCGACGACCTCGTGCACCATTTCCAGGTGGCGCTCGGCCTGCTGCAGAGCCTGGAGCCGGCGGGCGTCGGCGCGCGCGACCTCGGCGAATGCCTGAGCATCCAGCTGAAGGCGCTCGCCAGCGAAGACGAGACCGAGGCCGAAGCGCTCATCCGCAAGACCGCCATCGCGATCTGCAAGCAGCCGATGGAGCTGCTCGCGCGGCGCGACTTCAAGCGCCTGGCCACGCTCACGCGCACGAACGAAGAGCTGGTGCGCTCGGCGCTGCAGATCATTGCGCGCCTGGAGCCCAAGCCGGGCCGGCGCTTTGTGGACGTCGAACGCAACATCGTCATTCCCGACGTGATCGTCACCAAGACCGGGCGCGGCACGAACGTGAAGTTCCGCGTCATGCTCAACCCCGAGGTCATGCCGCGCCTGCGCGTGCACGACATCTACGCCGGTGCGCTCAAGTCGCACAAGGGCGAGGGCAGCCAGGCGCTGTCGCAGCGGCTGCAGGAGGCGCGCTGGTTCATCAAGAACATCCAGCAGCGCTTCGACACCATCCTGCGCGTGAGCAACGCCATCGTCGAGCGGCAGAAGAGCTACTTCGTGCACGGCGAACTCGCGATGCGCCCGCTGGTGCTGCGCGAGATCGCCGACGAGCTGGGCCTGCACGAATCGACCATCTCGCGCGTGACCACCGCCAAGTACATGTCGACGCCCTTCGGCACGGTCGAGCTCAAGTACTTCTTCGGTTCGGCGCTGGGCACCGAGACCGGCGGCAACGCGTCGAGCACGGCAGTGCGCGCGCTGATCAAGCAGTTCGTGAGTTCCGAGAGCATCAAGAAGCCGCTGTCCGACAGCCAGATCTCCGAGATGCTGAAAGAGCAGGGCATCGAGTGCGCGCGCCGCACCGTCGCCAAGTACCGCGAGGCGCTGCGCATCGCGCCCGCCAACCTGCGCAAAGCTCTGTAGAAAGCCCACGATGACCCGTCGCCTGCTGTCGCGCTGGGGGCATTGGGTCTTCGCCCTCGTGGCTGCATCGCTGTTCGCCGGTTGTGCCACCTTGCCCGACGAGGCGCCGCGCCCGCCCACCAAGGCCATCGCCGTCTCGGCCGACACCGCGCTCGGCAAGATCGCGCTGGCCTCGCAGCCCGACCCCGACCTCAGCGGCTTTCGCCTGATGCCCGGCGGCGACTTCGCCTTCGACACGCGGCTGCAGCTGGCGCGCCGCGCGCAGCGCACGCTCGACGTGCAGTACTACCAGATCGAGAACGACGAGACCGGCCGCTACCTGCTGCGCACCCTGCGCGATGCGGCCCAGCGCGGCGTGCGCGTGCGCCTGTTGATGGACGACCTCTACACGTCCGGCGAAGACGAGCTGCTGCTCGGCCTGGCCGCCACGCCGAACGTCGAGCTGCGTCTGTTCAACCCGTTTCCGGCGGGGCGCGGCAGCCTGCTCAAGCGCTTCACCGCGTCACTGTTCGACTTCAGCCGCGTCAACCGCCGCATGCACAACAAGCTCTTCATCGCCGACGGCGCGATGGCGGTGGCGGGCGGGCGCAACATCGGCAACCAGTACTTCCGCCGCACCACCGGCCCGAACTTCATCGACCTCGACACCTTCGTCACGGGCGCGCTGATCCCGCGCCTGGGCGTGCTGTTCGACCAGTACTGGAACAGCCCGCACGTGCGCCCGATCGGCGCGGTCGTGCACACCGACCTGCCGCGCGAGGAACTGCAGCGCCGCTTCGACGCCGCCACCGGCCCCGACACCACGCCGCCGCCGCCCAGGCCCGCGCCCAACGACCTGCTGGGCTACAGCCCGGTGGCCGACGACCTCGACGCCGGCAAGCTCGGCCTGATCTGGACCACCGCCGAGGCGTATGCCGATTCACCCGACCGCGTGATCGGCAAGACCGCGTCGTACGGCGGCGTGCCGCTGCTCGACGTGGACAGCGTGCGCTACAACGTGGTCGAGCAGATGCGCCGCGCGCGCAGCGAGGTGACGCTGGTCTCGCCCTACCTGATCCCGGGCGCGTCGGGGCTGGAGGTGATGCGCGAGATCCGCGGGCGCCACGTGAAGATCAGCGTGGTCACCAACTCGCTCGCCGCCACCGACGAGCCGCTGGTGCACACCGCCTACCGCCGCTACCGCGCCGACATGCTCGCGCTGGGCGCCGAGCTGCACGAGCTGAGTTCCGCGCGCACGCGGCGCAGCGTGCGCCTCGGTTTGTTCGGCACGTCGGTGGGGCGGCTGCACGCCAAGTCGGCGGTGATCGACCAGCGCATCCTGTTCGTCGGCTCGATGAATTTCGATCCGCGCTCCGAGGTCCACAACACCGAGATCGGCCTGTTCATCCGCAGCCCCGAGATGGCGCAGCAGACCCTGAAGCTGCTCGACGTGCTCAAGCAGCAGGGCGCCTACCGGCTGCGCTTTGCCGAAGGCGCCGATGCGGGCGCCACCGGCTCGCGGCGCATCGAGTGGGTCAGCGAGGAAGGCGGCAAGACCACCGTGCTGCACGAAGAGCCCGACTCGGGCTTCTGGGACCGCACCATGCTCGAGCTGCTGGCGCCGCTCACGCCCGAGAGCCTGCTCTAGGGCCTCAGGTGCCGCGCATGGCCGACCACACCAGCCGCAGGCCCAGCAGTCCCATCACGCCGCCGGCGGCGCGGTCGATCCAGGTCTTGTAGCGCAGGTAGGCCGCGCGTGGCGCGGCCGAGGACAGCGCCAGCGCGACGATCGCGTACCAGCCCGTCTCGATGCAGAAGATCACGGCCGGCACCGCGAGCGCCAGCACCAGCGGCACCTCGCGCGGCAGGAAGGCCGCGAAGATGCTCGCGTACACCACCGCCGTCTTCGGGTTGCTGACCTGCGTGGCCAGGCCGAGCAGGAAGGTGCGTCCGCTGCGGCCTTGCTGGCGCGGCGAGGCGTCCGTGTCGGGCGTGATCGCGAGCGGCTGACGCGCGCCGCGCCAGATGCGAAAGCCCAGGTAGATCAAATAGGCGCCGCCGAAGGCCTTGATCGCGAGGTACAGCCCCGGCACCGCGAGGAACGCCGCCTGCAGGCCGGCCAGCGCCGCGATGGAGAAGGCCAGCCCGCCGGCGCCCATGCCCAGGGCCGCCGCCAGCCCGTCGCTGCGCGAGGCCACGGCCGTGCGCGCCACCATCACGAAGCTCGGGCCCGGGCTCATCGCGCCCACGGCCATGGCGCCGGCGATGCCGAGCAGGGAAAGGGTGGTGTCCATCATCGCGTGGCTCCTTGCGTCGTCGTCATTGCTGCACGTTCACGGCTTCGACCTGCACCAGCAGCTTCACCTTGTTCTCGAAGCCGAAGTTCAGGCCCCAGGTGATGCCCCAGTCGCTGCGCTGCACGGTGGCTTCGAAGTCGCCGCCGCAGACCTGGCGGTTGATGAGCGGGTTCAGGTAGCAGTTGAAGCGCACGGCCTTCAGCGTCACCGGCTTGGTCTGGCCCATGAGTGTGAGCGTGCCGGGCACGTCGGTCACCTTGTCGCCGCTGAAGTCGATGCGCTCGGCCACGAAGCGGCCGGTGGGGAATTCGGCGACGTTGAAGAAGTCCTTGCTCTGCACGTGGCGGTTGAGCAGGTCGACGCCGGTGTTGATGGAGCTGATGTCCATCGTGATGTCGACCTTGCCGCTGGCGCCGGTGCCGTCGATCTGCACCGAGCCGTCCTTGGTGCTGAAGCGGCCGCGGTTGGTGGTGGTGCCGTAGTGGCCCATCTCGTACATGACGAAGGTGTGGGTCGGGTCGATCACGTAGCTCGCATTTTTGGCCGGCCCGCCCGCGGGCTTGGCGGCCAGCGGCGGCGCCGTGTATTCCTGGGCCGTGGCGGCCAGGGGCAGGGCCGCGCCCGCGCACAGGGCCGCGGCGAAGAGGAGCTTGTTCATGGCAAGGGAAGAAGGATGCATGGGAAATGAAATCGTCGTCACAGCGGCCCGAGGCCCGCGAGCGTCAGCTTGAAGCGCACCTGCACCTCGTTGCCGACCACCGAGGTGTCGGTCCATTCGCCGTCGCCCACCTTGTAGTCGAGCCGCTGGATCGTGAGGGTGCCCGTGGCGACCGAATACGCGCCGCCCGACGACACGATGCTCACGGGCACCGTCACGTACTTGCTGACGCCCTTGATGGTGAGCTTGCCGGCCATCTCGAAGCGGCCCTCGCCCAGCGCCTTGATGGCGCTCGAGCGGAAGCTAGCCTGCGGGAAATGCGCGGTGTCGAACCAGGTCGGCTTGGGCAGCTCGGCATCGCTCATGGGCACGCCGAAGCCAGCGCTGGCGGTGTCGATCTGCAGCACGACCGATCCGCCCTCGGGCTTCTTCGGGTCGAAGGCGACCTGCGCGTCGAAGCGCTTGAAGCTGCCTTCCACCGGCACGCCCATCTGCTTGCTGACGAAGGCGATCTGGCTCTTCTCGGGCACCAGTTTCGCGGTGGTGGCCGGCAGGGGCTCGGCCGCGGCGTGCAGCGCGAGGCCGAGGAGGGCGGCGGTGCCCCACAAAAGACGGGTCGTCATCCGGCGGATTCCTTGCGTGGCGCGGGCCACATGCGTTGCAACAGACCGTCGTGGTCGATCCAGTGGTGCTTGAGCGCCGCCGCCACGTGCAGCAGCGTGACGCCGGCCAGCAGGAAGGCGCTGCGCTGGTGCAGCGGCTTGAGCACGGCCTCGGCGAAGTCCTTGTCGACCGCGACCAGGTCGGGCAGCGGCAGCAGGCCGAACCACACGACCGGCACGCCCATGCCCGAGCTGTAGGCCCAGCCGAACAGCGGGACCGCGAAGAACAGCAGGTACATCAGCGCATGGCTGATGCGGTGGGCGGCCCGCTGCCAGGCCGGCATGGCCGCCAGCACCCGCGCCGACAGCGGCGGCGGGCGGTGCGTGAGGCGCCACAGCAGCCGCAGCGCCGACAGCAGGAGGATGGTGATGCCGGCCCACTTGTGCCAGCTGTAGAGCTTCAGGCGCTGCGGCGAGAAGGGCAGGCCCGTCATGTAGAGCCCCACGCCGAGCGAGCCGACGATCATCGCCGCGAGCAGCCAGTGCAGGGCCATCGCGACCCGCCCGTAGCGGGGCTCGCGCAGGGCGGCGGCGCCAACGGCAGGGGCGGAAAGTGGTTCGACGGGCATCGGGGCAGGGGCGGCGGCGGCCTGTGCGCGGAGCATAGCTCGGAAGCGATGACACCGCAGCGGGGCCGGCCCGCGCCGAGCGCTACGACGGCGACGGCGGTTGTTGTTGCTGCTGCTGCTGGGCCCGCAGCAGCACGCGCCGCAGCGCGTCCGGCTGCACCGGCTTGCGCAGCGCATGCCAGCCGCGCGCGGCGGCCAGCTGCTGCGTGGCTTCGGTGATGTCGGCCGAGATCAGCGCGATCGTCAGCGCGGGCTTGCGCTGTGCCAGCCGCTCGGCCAGCGCGATGCCGTTGAACGCGCCGGGCAGGCGGATGTCGCACAGCGCCGCGTCGAGCGCGTCCAGGTCGGCCAGCGCGAGCGCCTCGGCGGCGCTGGCGTAGATGCGCGGCGCCACGTGCCAGTGCCGCAGCAGCGCCGAGAGGCTGTCGGCCACCACGATGTTGTCCTCGACCACCAGCACCGCGAGGCCGGGGCGCAGCACGGCATCGGCGTCGGGCTCGTCCAGCGCCACCGCGGGCGCGGGGGCCGGCACGGCCGCCGCACCGGGGCGGGCCGCCGGCAGCTCGAAGCTGAAGACCGAGCCCTTGCCCGGCGCCGAACGCAGCGCGACCTCGATGCCCAGCTGCCCCGCCAGCCGCCGCACGATCGCCAGCCCCAGGCCGTGGCCGTGCTGCAGGTTGCGCTCCACGTTGCCGACCTGCTCGAAGTCGTCGAACACGCGCGTCTGCGATTCGGCGGCGATGCCGATGCCGCTGTCGCGCACCTCGACGCGCCACGCGCGCCCAGTCTCTGTGCCGGGCCGGCGGCGCGCCCGCACGGCCAGCAGCACGCGCCCGCGCGGCGTGAACTTGAGGGCGTTGTCCAGCAGGTTGGAGAGCACGCGGCGCAGCGCCACCGCGTCGGTCCAGGCCACCGCATCGGCCGGGCAGCGCACCGCGACGCGGCCTTCGCCGGCCTGGCGCGCCAGCTCGTTCAGTAGCGGCGCCAGCGCCACCGCCGCCGGGCGCAGCGGATCGACCGCGGCCTCGATGCGGCCGATTTCGAGCAGCTGGTTGGTCAGGCCCTCGAGCGCCTGCTGCGCGCGCGAGAGCGAGGCCACCGTGTGCTGCACCGCCGCGCTGTCGGTGCCGTGCTGCAGCTGCTGGCGCAGCACCTCGGCCTGCAGCCCGATGGCCATCACCGGCTGGCGCAGGTCGTGGTTGGCCGCCGAGAAGAAGCGCAGCCGCTCGGCCTGGGCCTGCTCGGAGGCGCGCAGGCCGGCCAGCGCCTGTTCGCGCAGCGTGCGCTCGTTCAGGCGCAGGCCGATGTTCTCCTCGAGCTGGCGCGAATGGTCGGCCACCAGCTTCCACATCATCGCGGTCAGGCCGATGCCGATCACCGCGACGGCCATCATCACCGGCGCCCCGAGCCACAGGCCCGTGACGATCACCGGCGCCAGCAGCAGCGTGATGGCCAGCTGCGTGGCCGGCGTGTAGAACGACACCGAGAACGCCGACGACAGCGTCATGCCCATGAGGATGAGGCCCAGCAGCAGTTGCAGGTCGGGCCGCTCGGGGTTGAACAGCAGCACGCCCGCCAGGCCGTGCGCCAGCTCCCAGATGGCCGTGCGCAGCGTGTGCTGGCGCTGCGCGGCGCGCAGGGTGGCGGGGGTGAAGGGCTCGGGCAGGCGCTGCGGAAAGAAGCCGCGCATCACCGTGACCCCGGTGACCAGCGCCAGCCACACCAGCGCGCGCAGCGGCGAGAACTGCCAGGCGAAGAGCGCCGCCACGCCGCAGTTGAGCAGGTACTGCACCAGCAGCACCGGCCCGAGCGGGCGGATCGACAAGCGCAGCACTTCGCACTGGATCGCGAAGCGGTGGTCGCCGTCGCGGGCGTCTGCCGGGGGGGCCGCGGAGGCGGGGGTGGGCGTCATGGGCAAATCGACTATATAGAGAAGGCCCCAGCCCCGGCGACAATGGGGGCCCTTAGCGGGCTTCCCGATGGCCGACTTTCCGTGAACGATCTCTCATTTTTCCTGCCTTGCGCCGCCGGCGTCGAGGAATTCCTTGCCCAGGAGGTGCATGCCCTGACCGGCCGTGCCGGGCAGGACCTGCTCACCCTGCGTGGTGGCGTGCGCGTGCGCGCCGACTGGCGCGACGGCCTCAAGCTCAACCTGCACAGCCGCCTCGCGCAGCGCGTGCTGGTCGAACTGGCCCATGGGCCGTACCGCAACGAGAACGACCTGTACGCCATCGCCAACGGCGTGGCCTGGGAGATCTGGTTCACGCCCAAGCAGACCTTCAAGATCGAGACCACGGCCCAGCACAGCCCGCTGCAGAGCCTGAACTTCGCCACCCTGCGCATCAAGGACGCCGTGGCCGACCGCTTCCGCGCCAAGGCCAACGGCGTGCGCCCGAGCATCGAGACCCAGTGGCCCGACTGCCGCATCTTTGCGCACCTGACCACCGACAGCTGCACGCTGTACATCGACACCTCGGGCGAGCCGCTGTTCAAGCGCGGCTGGCGCCAGGACAAGGGCGACGCCCCGCTGAAGGAAACCCTGGCCGCCGCCATGCTGGCCGCCAGCGGTTGGTGGAACCCCGAGACCGGCGAGGTCGCCAAGGCCCCGCTGTACGACCCCTGCTGCGGCAGCGGCACCATCGCCATCGAGGCCGCGCAGATCGCCAGCGGCATCGCGGCGGGCTCGCTGCGGCGCTTCGGCTTCGAGAAGCTGCTGCCGTTCCAGGCGCATGTCTGGGCGTCGATCCAGAAGGAAGCGGCCAACGCGCAGCATGCGAGCGCCATCGCCGTCTTCGGCTCCGACGTCTCGCACCGCATGGTCGACTTTGCCGAGCGCAACGCTGAACGCGCGGGCGTGGCCGGCGCCATCGAGTTCCGCGGCGGCGATGCCCTGCAGCGCATGCCGCCGGCCGAGGGCGGCGTGATCATGCTCAACCCGCCGTACGGCGAGCGCATCGAGGTCGGCGGCGTGGCGCGCTTCGGCGCCCGCGAGGCCGCCCAGACCCCGGGCGATGGCGAAGGCGGCGATGGCGGCGACTTCTTTCCGCAGCTCGCCACCCACTGGAAGAAGAACTACGCGGGCTGGACCGCCTGGGTGCTCACGCCCGACCTGAAGCTGCCCAAGCAGATGCGCCTGAAAGAGTCGCGCCGCGTGCCGATGTGGAACGGCCCGATCGAATGCCGGCTGTTCCGCTTCGACATGGTGCGGGGCTCGAACCGGGCCGCGCCGCCAGACGCGCCCACCTGAACTAACTCTGCAGCTTCAGGCCCGCGATCCCCAGGAAGATCAGCGCGATGCACACCAGCCGCAGCGGCGCGGCGCTTTCCTGGAAAAAGAAGATGCCGATCAGCGTGACGCCGATGGCGCCGATGCCGGTCCAGATCGCGTAGGCCGTCCCGACCGGCAGCGTCTTCATCGCGGCGGTGAGCAGCACGATGCTCGCCAGCGCGGCGCCCAGGCCCAGCGCGCCGGCGCCGGGGCGCTCCCAGCCCGCCGCGGCCTTCAGCGCGAGGGCCATCACGATCTCCACCAGTCCGGCGGCAAGCAGAAGAAGCCAGGCCATGGCGTTCGCTCCTTTCACAGCAGCTTGATGATGGCCACGCCGAGCAGCAGCACGGCCACGCCCGCCATGCGCAGGCCCGACACCGGGCGCTGCGGCAGCCGGAACCAGCCGTAGCGGTCGACGAACACCGACGCCACCTGCTGCCCCGCCACCGTCAGCCCGACCGCGGCCGCGGCGCCGATGGCCGGGATCGCCGTGAACACCGTCGTCACATAGGCCGCGCCCGCAAAACCGCCGAGCCAGCCCCACCACGGCATGCCGCGCAGCGCGGTGCCTTGCGGTGCCGCGGCCGCGGGCGCACGCCGGAACAGCGTGACCAGCAGCAGCGCCAGGGCCATCGCCAGCGTCGCCACGAAGAAGCTCACCGCGCCCACCGCGAAGGGCGCGCCCAGGTCCTGCCGCAGCAGGCCGTTGACCACGCCCTGCACCGGCAGCACCGCGCCGGCCAGCAGCGCCAGCACGATCCAGTCGGCCTTGCCCGCCAGCGCCTGGCGCAGGCTGCCGGCCTGCCCGGCGACGATGGCCCCGGCCCCGAGCAGCACCGCCAGCGTGCCGCCGGCCATGGCCGGTGTCAGCGCCCTCGGTGCCACGCCGAGCAGGCCGAAGGTGTCGAGCGCGAACGAGGCCAGCATCTGCCCTGCGATGAACAGGCCGACCGCCACCACCGCGCCCAGGCGCGGAAACAGCAGGATGGTCGAGACCACGTAGAAGGCGCTGGCCGTGCCGCCGATCACGTGCCACCACGGCACGCCCGGCAGGCCGGCCAGCGCCGTCAGCGTGCCCGTGGCGAGCGCCACCGCCAGCAGGGCCAGCGTGCCGACCGACAGCTGCAAGGTCGTGGCGGTGAACGGGCTGCCCGTGGCCTTGGAGAGCTGGGCGTTGGCGCCGGCCTGCACCGCGAGCAGGCCCCCGGCGACGAGCGAGGCGGGAATGAAAAACGCGTCCATGGTGGTTCGACCTCCGTGTGATGTGGATGCGGGGCGGGTGAGTCGCGGCCCCTTGCGGACGACTGTAGGATCCGCACGTTTGCAAAGCCATTCGAAAAAATCGCATCCGGGGTATGCATCAATGCAGGACACAGACTGGGACGACTTTCGCGTGTTCCTGGCCGTCGGCCAGGCCGGCTCGCTCTCCGGCGCCGCGCGCCAGCTGGGCGTGAACCACTCCACCGTGCTGCGGCGCCTGGGCGCGCTCGAGGCGCGCATGGCGGTGCGCCTGTTCGACCGCCTGCCCGCCGGCTATGCGATGACGCTGGCCGGCGAGGCGCTGCGCGAGCGCCTGCAGGGCGTGGGCGAGCAGATCGACGCCGCGCAGCGCCACCTCATGGGGCTCGACCTGCGGCTGACCGGCGTCATCCGCATCACCAGCACCGACACCTTCATGGCCGGGCTGCTCGGGCCGATCCTGGCGGACTTCCGGGCGCTGCACCCGGGCATCGAGCTGCAGGTGGTGATGAACAACCTCTTCCTGAGCCTCACCAAGCGCGAGGCCGACGTGGCGATCCGCCCGACCAATGCCCCGCCGGACCATCTGGTCGGGCGCCGGGCCGGGCGCCTGCAGACGGCGGTGTACGCGTCGAAGGCCTACCTCGCGAAGCACCCGGCGACGACCCCGCTAGACCAGCACGACTGGGTCGCGCCCGACGAAGGCCTGTCGCACCTGCTGCAGGCCAAGTGGCTGCGCGAGCAGGTGCCGCCGGCGCGGATCGCGGTGCGCGTCGACAGCCTCGTCGGAATGACGCAGCTCGTGAAGCGCGGCCTGGGCCTGGGCATGCTCCTGTGCATGCTGGCCGATGCGGAAGACGAGCTGGTGCAGGTCGAGCCGCCAAGGGAGGCGCTCGACACGCAGGTCTGGGTGCTGACGCATCCCGACCTGAAAGAGGTCGCGCGGATCAAGGCCTTCACCGACTTCGCCTACGCGCGGCTCGTCGCCGACGCGAAGGTGCAGGCGATGCCCTCAGGGCGGCCGGCGGCCCGCTAGAAGCCCGGGCGCCGCATGGTGCAACATCGGCGATAGACAGATTTCACGCGACCCATGACCTTGCCAGCCTCCGACCTCGTCGTCATCGACACCAACATCGCCCTCGACCTGCTGGTCTTCGAAGACCCGGCCTGGGCGCCGCTGGTCGACGACCTCGCGCGCGGCGCGCTGCGCTGGCTGGCCACGCCCGCGATGCGCAGCGAACTGGAACGCGTGCTGGGCTACCCGTTGATCGCCCGGCGCATGGCGCAGCGCGAGCTGACGATTCCGGTGGTGCTCGCGGATTTCGATGCGCGCGTGCAGCTGGTGACCGAGGTGCCGGCGCGCGCGCCCTGCGTGTGCAGCGACCCGGACGACCAGGTGTTCATCGATCTATCCGTGGCGCACGGGGCGCAGCTGTTCAGCAAGGACAAGGCGGTGCTGTCGATGAAGAAGCGGCTGGCGCTGCGCGGGGTGGCGGTGCGCTCGGCGCTGGTGGGATAGGCCTGACACCTCCTCGCACGGCGAGGGAGGTGTTTGACCATTGTTATCAGTGTGATCGCGAGGCGACTCGCAAACTGCGCGACCTGTTTTCCTCCCAAGGAAGTCGCCGATGCCGCGCACGCTGTCTGTTTCTTCTGCTGCGATCCCTGTTGTTCTTGGTCAGGCTGCACTGGTGCCCGTGCGG